>MHBK01000054.1 GCA_001804865.1 Lentisphaerae bacterium GWF2_57_35 | reverse complement strand
CCGTATGTTGTGTATCTCATTTGTGATAAACGAGTTGTACAACAACGCGCAACCCTCGTCAACTATCTTTGTGAGAAATGCGGGCTAGACGGAAAAAAGAACATCCAAGAGTTCAACGCAAAGATCGCGAAAGCCGTCCAGAAAGAGATCCTCGTCCCCGTAGGAGTCGCAACCCCGTGCGGCGATTCTGTGTTCCCCAATTCGGCCATCCGTCTTCGCTCCGAGGACGGAGCTACGCCGGACAGGTCGGAAATCGGCATTCGGCAGTCTCTTCTGAATCCATTCGTTAGGAGAGAATAGGGACTTAAATGAATGAGCATGGGCAGATCGGAATCAACTTTTTTCTCCGCATTTCAATTTTTGATTGAGCAAAATATGAAATGCTTAAATACGAGGACCGACCCTTTTGACTTTCTCAGAGAGACCATTTTGAAAACCCGATTACGGAACTGAAGAGACTCAGCATGAGGAAGCCACAACGACTCGGATCAGACGATGGTGCATACATTATTGTCTTTGACGGCGGCAAGATGGTTGCCATGTGGCGCCCGAAATTCGGAAGGGAAATTGCAACCGACACGGATGTGCACCGCATTCCTCACCCGCGGCGGGTTCGGAAACGGTGACCTCTACCGTTCGCCACAAAAAAGCAAGTAACGCTTGACGTTATTAACGGCATGCGTTATGTTATAAACATGATCAAGTCATTCCGGTGCAGAGACACCGAAAAGATATTCCAGCGAGAGCCCGCGCGAAAGCTGCCGCATGACATGCAGCGAGTGGCTATGCGCAAGTTATGGATGATTGATGCGGCGCCAGACCTCCATTCGCTCCGAGTGCCGCCCGGAAATCGGCTGGAAGCGTTGAGCGGAAACAGATTGGGACAACACAGCATCAGAATTAACGATCAATGGCGCATTTGCTTTCGGTGGCATGATGGAAACGCCTATGATGTAGAGATCATCGACTATCATTAGGAGTATAAACATGAGCAAGAGAAAGATATCCCCCATTCATCCGGGTGAAGTCCTCATGGAGGAGTTCCTCAAACCAATGCGCATTTCGCAGTATCGTCTGGCGAAGGACATCAGCGTTCCTCCCCGGCGAATCAACGAGATTGTTCACGGCGACCGGGCCATCACAGCGGACACGGCCTTGCGACTCGGACGCTTCTTCGGGATCTCCCCCCAGTTCTGGCTCAATCTCCAAACTCACTTCGATCTTGCGCATGAAGAGGATCGAATTGGAAGCCGTTTGGATCATGAGGTTCATGCTCTGGCCATAGCATGAAGGAACAAGAAGGCGAAACAGATGGTTCAACAAAGCGGTGGACATGTACGTTGATCCCGTTGCGGCACGTCGGGCGACCACAGCGCCTTTGGCCACTTCAACTGCTTGTTGCGCCCGCCGATGAAATCGTCCCGCATGGCAACCTCGTGATACGGCCCGGTCCTCATCGCCCACGGGTAGCCGACTCCGAGGACGATACGATTGGGAAACGGCGAACCACGCGTTGCAGCGCTACGGCTGGCCCGGCGCGGCTTCTGTTTCTTCTTCATAGCTTGTCTCCTTGGGCCAGCCGAGGCTGACCGCTGTTGTTTGGCACGCAGGCAAAGCAACGACGGAGGAGACTAATCGTGTCGTGAGAACATGTTGTCATTCTGAGTCGTACCAATGCTTCATGGGGACGACGAAGAATCTCCAGCGGCAGAGCGAGGTTGATGAGCCCTCTACTCGGTGCGCAGCCGGTAAAAGACCTGGTCGCCTTCCGGATGCGGATCAACGATCCGATTCATCGGCGGAAAGGCGCGCACGTCGTTGGCGAATCCGCTGAAACCGCTCAAGAAGTTCGTCGTCTTTTGGACGGCGTAGCGGCGGCCGAAGAAACTGGGCCACTCGAGCTCGATTTGCTGTCCGTTCCACGCACAGCGGCTGATGACCGGGTTCGTTACGCCCATTTCCACGCCGACAACCGTTCGGTCCCAACAGACGCTTGCCCGTCCGGTATCCACGTTCATAGCGCCTACCAGCCAGTACCCGTTGTTCAGCGCATCGCCGCACTCGTGCCTTCCCGTGACCGATCCCTCCGTCACCGTCACCGGCAACGAAACCCCATTGGCATCCTGGAAACTCAGTCGATACTCCCCGCGCCCCAACCCTATCTCCATATCGATTCCGCCGTTTGCCAGCCAGGATTGGACGTTGGCGAGGACGCCGCGGAAGCGCACGTCTCCGTTCGAGTTCGGCCGATTGGTCTTGGTCATGAATTGAAGGATCAGCGTATTGCCGGCGGTGTTGTAGGCCCCGTGCAGCATCATGGCGTCATCCACCACCCACCCATTGTCTTCCTTCGAAGCCAGCGTGAGCACCGTCTGCACCTCATCCCCGCCCCGTACTTGCTCGACGGTAATCGTGGCCAGCAAGGCCGAGAAGGAGCACCACGCGCTCTTGTTGTTCCAATACAGCGCGTTCGACGTGATGTAGCCGGCCATCTGCCAGGTATCGCCGGGCCGGACGTACAGGACATCGTTGGTCTCGCGGATTTTGCGGGGTCAGCCCTGTATTTAGAGGTTAGTGGGATTCTGGCAACGTTAAAGGGACGGCCTTGGATTTCTGTGGGGCATTTCGACTTGCGGTCAATTTTTGAGTGTTTAAGTCCTGCGGGTGGGCGCTGGATTTTCCAATCATTGGAAAATTTTCAGCGGCTTTTTCCAACCATTGGAAAATCGGCAGGAGCATTTTCCGTGTTTGATGACTGAGATTCTTGTACGGCCGTCTGCGATGGGTTCGACGCCAAAGGATCGCACAGGGGGTCGGCTCCTACCTGAATAAAACCTTCATCCAGACGAGTCCGAATCCCTTATCCGTGGGACGCTTTGCCATCCGTGGGGCCGCTCTTACCGGTCCTGGCGGGGCGGTTTTTAACGCGACGAACGAGATCGTCGAGAGCCAAAGCTTCTCCGCGCTTGATTGGCCGGGGTTGCTTGGGGACGGTGGCCGTGGTGGGCTTGAGGCAGGCGGATTTCGGCCTTGTAATCGAAGCCTTCGAGCGTCCGCCGTTCCAGGCGGGCATGCAGCCGCCGCTCGATGGAGCGCACCATGACTTCGTCTTCCGGAACGATCAGGGTGAACGCATCGCCGGTTTTTGCGGCCCGACCGGTTCGCCCGATCCGGTGGATATAGTCGTCTTCATGATTCGGTATGTCGTAATTGATCACGTGTGAAATGCTGGAGACATCGAGTCCGCGCGACGCGATGTCGGTTGCGACCATGATGTGATAGGTGCCGTCGCGGAATCCTTCCATGGCCGACTTGCGTTTGTTTTGGGAGAGATTGCCCTGCAACGAGGTCACCTTGTGGCCGGCTCCGCTCAGTTGTTTGGCCAGCTTTTCCGTGCGACGTTTGGTGCGCGTGAAAATGAGGACCGATTCGCGGTCGATGTGCTTGAGCAAGGCGAGGGTCAGCGGGGTCTTGTGTTGCTGATGAGCCACCGGATAAAGCGCATGCGTCACCGTGGCCGGCGGCGTGGAGTGCTCGATTTGAACCGTCAGGGGATTCACTAAAATTTCATGGGCCAGTTTACGGATATCGTCCGGCATGGTGGCGGAGAAGAGCAGCGTCTGGCGTTCCTTGGGGAGGAACTTCAAAATCTTTTTGATGTCCGGCAAAAATCCCATGTCGAACATGCGGTCCGCTTCGTCCAGCACCAGGATTTCCGTTTTGGCGAGATTGGCGGAACGGCGTCCGAGGTGATCCAGCAGCCGTCCGGGGCAGGCAATGATAATCTCGGGGCCGCGCTTGAGTTTCTGGATTTGGGGGCTGATGTTGACGCCGCCGTAAATCGAGCAATGGTACAGGCCTGTTTTCTCTCCCAGCTTGCTGAACACGTCATAGACTTGGTCGGCCAATTCGCGCGTGGGAACCACTACCAGCGCGCGGGCATGATGGCGGGGGCCTTTCAGGAGGAGTTGCAGCACGGGCAGGGCGTAGGCGGCGGTTTTGCCGGTTCCGGTCTGGGCCAGGCCCATCAAATCGCGGCGCTGAAGAATGGGGCCCATCGTCTTGCGTTGGATCGGCGTGGGCGTAGTAAAACCCAGCGCTGCCAGATTGGAGGCGATGGCGGAATCGAATTCGAAGGATTCAAACGACATGGAGTCACTTTCTAAAGATATGCAAATAGCTTCTGTTCATTAATATTATAGCTGGGCTATATCAGGTTTAAGCACGGGCTTGCGAGCCTAATATCCACATTTTTTCAGGACGCCTCTTCCTCGCAACCTTGGCCCATGCCTCTGGAATCGGATGGATGGTGCGGTATATTCCTTCATGAATCGACGAATCGTTATGATCGGCGAGGTACTTTTATGAAGACGTCAACAAAGCAAAAAGATCGTTCGTGCGAACGTTGTGGGAAGAAAGACGGCTTTCATTTTGGCGAGCATTGGTTGTGCGGGGAATGTTTTTCCCTGTACGGGTCCTGCTGCCTGGAGTTTGGCGGCGATGACTTGTGGGTCTTTCCCGAGGAGAAAGAGAGGGAAAAGGTTTCTGCGCCTCTTTCGAAAACCTCTTGATCCTGCCATAATCTAACGCGGACAAGAATGTCCGCGCGCCGTTATAAAACGAAGAACTTCTTCGATTTTTATGACACAAAATGAAATTGCCTCCTGCCGCCCGATGTGTTTGGATGGCGGTGCATCAGGAGTTCCCGGCTGTAAGGCCGGGATGCCAACCGGGGGAGGAGTCCCCAAGGTGGCTTGATCGAAACCCGTTGTTTCGGTCGATGTGCAAAGCGAAAAGGCTTTGAAGAACAACTCCGCGGAGCTAGCCGTCGCGTCCGTCCTGATGCGGCGGCGTTTTTTTTTGCTCCGAGATCCTGGTGCGGAACGCTGGAGGTTGCGCATCATGAACAAACCGATCTTGTCGCTCAGGTCTTTGCCGGGGAACGCGAATCATCATCTTTGGAACAACAACGGGACGTGGTTTATGCACTACACGATTTACCCGGACGCCTTGACCAAGCAGAGGGTCCGGGCCTCATTGGGCACCAAATCTGTGAACGAGGCGCGCCGGCGGCGGGATGCCATCCTGGCGGATTTTAAACGGGTTGCTCCGGTTATACGTCTTCTGGATAGCTGAATTAGAGCTCAATCGATTGCGAGAATGAAATTTACAATTACAAGCCGTGTCGTTACCATAATAGGCAGTTCTCTCGATGGGGAATCAATCATTTGTTGTACGGAGGTCAGCTCGCCTGAATTTTATGGTAACACATTCGCCTCTTTCCAAGATCGAAATAAAACGCGTCTTGGGCTTTATGGCCGTTTTGCTAAGTTTGGAAGCCTCTTCCCTGGCCCGCACGTTTGAGTCGTTTGAAAACGCTTCGTTCCCTCCGCCCGGATGGACGAAGACGAACTTGCTGGGCGGTTCCGGCTGGTACCGTTTGACGGCGGGTACCGCTCCATTGCCGGGTTGGGGCAATGGGACCAGTTCGGTGCCTCCTACGGCCGGCGCCGGCTCCCATAACGCGTATTGCTCCTGGAACACGGGCGGAGGAGCTTCTGAAGGTTATCACAATAATCAATGGCTGATTTCGCCCAAGCTCTATGGCTTGACGGCGACGTCGACGATCAGTTTGTGGATTCGGGCGTCTTTCACGAATTATCCCGACAGCGTGATCTTCCGCGTGTCCAGCAGCGGCAAGGCTCCAGGCGATTTTACCTACGTGGTCCAATCCAATTACTATCGGCGCGGCTTTCATACCACCCAATTCTCGCCCTGGTCGAACGTCGTTCTGAATGTGGGATCGCTGGGCATTCCGGCGGGTACGCCCATCTATCTGGCAGTGCAGGAATGGTGTTGGGACAATACCTGGGATGGAGCGGCGATCGAGTTGGATGTCATTTCCAGCGATCTGACGCCGCCGCCCGAGCCCAAGTTCAGTCCCACGCAGGTGGTCTTCTCCTGCGACTATCAAACGGATCCGTCCGCTCAGGTTTTCAACATCGTGAACGCCGGATCAGGGGATTTCAATTTGAACTCGAATGTCGTGACCTATGGGTCGGGCGCGAGTGGGTGGATTTCCTCCATGACTCCGCAGGCGAGCTGGGTGGATGCCGGCGGAGCCCAAGCCATCACGGCGACCGTAGTAGCGGCGGATCTCGATCCCGGCACGTATTATGCCACGAACAGCTTTTCCGCGCCGGGAGGGACCAACAATCCCATAAAGCTCCCGATCGTGCTTAACGTGAGAAGGTGGGGGCAAACCATTTCGTTTCCGGCCATCTCGCCCAAACCCATGACCAGTCGCGTGGGCTTGTCCGCCGAGGCCTCTTCGGACATGTTGGTCAGTTTCGGGATGGTTTCCGGTCCGGGACAGATCCGGCAGGGGACCAACCTGACGTTCACCAGCACCGGCACGGTCAAGGTGGCGGCAACGCAGTTCGGGGACTTCTATTGGTTGCCTGCGACGGTGACCAACAGCATCACCGTATTGAAGGGCATTCCGACGATCATTTTCAGCAATGTGCTGCACACTTATGACGGCGCCCAAAAACCGGCGACCGCTTCGACGTCGCCGACCGGATTGCCGGTGACCATTACTTACAACGGAAGCGTCACGCCTCCGGTGAATGCCGGAACCTATTCCATCTCCGGACGAGTCAGCACGGCGCTTTATGAAAGCTCGCAGCTCGGTACGCAGATTATCGCCAAGGCCGATCAGGCGATCGGCTATGCTTTGTTGGGCAACCAGGTTTCCACCGCGCGAGTAGGTTTGACCGCGACCGCCGCCTCGGGCCTGACGGTGGGGTTTTCCGTGGCGAGTGGTCCGGCCTCCATCACGGGCGGAACCAATTTGTCCTTTACGGGCGCCGGCGACGTCACGCTGCTGGTTTCGCAGCCGGGCAATGGCAACTGGAACGCGGCGCCGTCGTTGACCAATACCCTGGCCGTGAGCAAGGCCGTAGCTCCGGTGACGTTGGGCAGTTTGCTCCAACCCTACAATGGAACGTCGCGCGCAGCGACGGCGACCACGGTCCCGCCGGGGTTGAATGTGGAGTTTACCTATGATGGCTCCAATACGCCGCCCGTGAATGTGGGCAGTTACAGTGTGACGGGCACGATCAATGAGGCGATGTACCAAGGCTCCCAGACCGGAACGCTGGTCGTGGTCAAAGCCGATCAAACCATTGCCTTCCCAGATCCGGGAAGCCAGGTTACGACGAATAAGCTGGTCCTGAGCGCCACGGCGAGTTCGGGCTTGCCTGTGGCTTTTGCGGCTTCCGGCCCGGCCTTGCTGGCGGGCGGCACGAACCTGAGCTTTACCGGGGAAGGCTTTGTGAGCGTCGTGGCGGCTCAGTCTGGCAACACGAACTGGCTGGCTGCTCCGGATGTGACCAATCGCTTCTGGGTGTCCAAGACTTTAGCCGGCGTTGAGCTAAGCAATTTCACCCAGACTTATGATGGAACAGCCAAGGCCATCACGGTGACCACGACGCCGATGGGTTTGACGGTGGTCGTTGACTATGACGGCGTCTCGACGCTACCCGTGAATGCCGGCTCATACGCCGTGACGGCGATGGTGAACGACGTGATCTATTGCGGCGGCCGCACGGGCGTCTTCACGCTGGCCCGCGCGACTCAGACGCTCTCGTTCGCCTCCCTGGGCATGCAATATCGGACGAACCAAATTGGTTTGGCGGCCACCGCCTCCTCGGGGCTGGGAACGGCGTTTTCCATAGGGGAGGGGCCGGCGTTGATCGCTGACGGCACGAATCTTTCCTTCACCGGACTGGGGAATGTGACGCTGTTGGTCAATCAAACCGGCAATACCAACTGGAATGCGGCGCCTACGCTGACCAATGCTTTCCAGGTGGTCAAGGCGTTGGCCTCGGTAACCTTGAGCGATTTGGCTTATACCTACGACGGAACTCCAAAGAACGCTTCCGCGACGACTGTGCCGGTGGGCTTGACGGTCGACTTTACGTATGACGGCCATTCGGAGCCGCCGCTTAACAGCGGCAGCTACAGTGTGACCGGAACGGTGAACGACGCTATTTACCAGGGCGCGCAGACTGGGACGTTCGTTATCGGCAGGGCGGATCAAACCATTAGCTACGTTCAACTGGAAGACCAGCTTTCGACCAATACAATTGGATTGGCGGCTTCCGCCTCGTCAGGATTAGCGGTCGTATTCGCAACCAACGACGGACCGGCAGTGATTGCGGGTGGGACGAACTTGTCGTTCATCGGCTCCGGGTCCGTTACGTTGTTTATCGCTCAGCCCGGCGATACGAACTGGACTGCGGCGCCGACGTTGACCAATACGTTTTCCGTGAGCAAGGCCGTGGCTCCGGTGACGTTGGGCAGCCTGCTCCAGCCCTACAATGGAACGTCGCGCGTAGCGACCGCGACCACGGTCCCGCCGGGGTTGAATGTGGAGTTTACCTATGACGGTTACGAAGAGCCGCCGCTTAACAGCGGCAGCTACAGTGTGACGGGTACGATCAATGAGGCGATGTATCAGGGGTCCCAGACCGGAACGCTGGTGGTCATCAAAGCCGGGCAGATTATCACCTTCCCGGATCCGGGAAGCCAGCTAACCACGAACAAGCTAGGCCTGAGCGCCACGGCGGGTTCGGGTTTACCGGTGACTTTTGCGGCTTCCGGCCCCGCCTTATTGACGGGCGGCACGAACCTGAGTTTCACCGGGGAAGGCTTTGTGAGCGTTGTGGCGGCTCAGTCGGGCAACACAAACTGGCTGGTTGCTCCGGATGTCACCAATCGCTTTTGGGTGTCCAAGACTTTAGCCGGTGTTGAGCTAAGCAATCTCACCCAGACTTATGATGGAACAGCCAAAGCGATTACCGTGACGACGACGCCGACGGGATTGACGGTGGCCGTCGACTATGACGGCAGCTCGACGCTTCCCGTGAATGCCGGCTCATACGCTGTGACGGCAATCGTGAACGACGTGATTTATTGCGGAGGCCGCACGGGCGTCCTCACGCTCGCTCGCGCGACTCAGACGCTCGCGTTTGCCTCCCTGGGCATGCAGCCGCGAACGAACCAAATTGGATTGGCGGCCACCGCCTTCTCGGGATTGGGCGTAGAGTTCTCCATCGGGGAGGGGCCGGCGTTGATCGCCGACGGCACGAATCTTTCCTTCACCGGGTTGGGGAACGTGACGCTGCTGGTGAGTCAGGCCGGCAATACCAATTGGAATGCGGCGCCCACGCTGACCAATACGTTCGAGGTGGTCAAGGCCGTGGCCTCGGTGGTGTTGAGCGATTTGGCGCAAACCTATGACGGCACGCCGAAGAGCGCTTCCGCGACGACCGTGCCGGTGGGCTTGACGGTCGACTTTACGTATGATGGCCGTTCGGAGCCGCCGCTTAACAGCGGCAGCTACAGTGTGACCGGAACGGTGAACGACGCTGTTTTTCAAGGGGCGCAGACCGGGACGCTGGTTATCGGCAGGGCGGATCAAACGATCGCCTACCTTCCGTTAGGAGCACAGGTTTCGACCAATACTATTGGGTTGGCGGCTTCTGCCTCGTCTGGCTTGACCGTCTTGTTTACAACCAACGACGGTCCGGCGGTGATCACGGGCGGAACGAATCTTTCGTTCATCGGCGCAGGATCGGTTACTTTACTGGTGTCACAGTCGGGCGACACGAATTGGACTGCGGCGCCGACGTTGACCAATACGTTTTCCGTGAGCAAGGCGGTAGCTCCCGTAAGCTTGAACAATCTGGCGCAGACGTATGACGGCACGCCCAGAATCGTCACCGCGACGACCGTGCCGGCGGGCTTAACGGTGGACTTTACGTATGACGGCAGCTCGGAGCCACCGCTTAACAGCGGCAGCTACAGTGTGACGGGCACGATCAATGAGGCGATGTACCAGGGGTCCCAGACCGGAACGCTGGTGGTGATCAAAGCCGGGCAAGCTATTACCTTCCCGGATCCGGGAAGTCAGGTTACGACGAACAAGGTGGGCTTGACCGCCACGGCGAGTTCGGGTTTGCCGGTGGCTTTTGCGGCTTCCGGGCCCGCCTTATTGACGGGGGGCACCAACCTGAGTTTCACCGGGGAAGGCTTTGTGAGCGTTGTGGCGGCTCAGTTGGGCAACACGAACTGGCTGGCCGCGCCGGATGTGACCAATCGCTTTTGGGTGTCTAAGACTTTAGCCGGGGTTGAGCTAAGCGATCTCACCCAGACTTATGATGGAACGGCCAAGGCGATTGCCGTGACGACGACGCCGACGGGATTGACGGTGGCCGTCGACTATGACGGTGGCTCGACGCTGCCCGTGAATGCCGGCTCATACGCCGTGACGGCGATGGTGAACGACGTGATCTATTGCGGAGGCCGCACGGGCGTCCTCACGCTCGCTCGCGCGACTCAGACGCTCGCGTTTGCCTCCCTGGGCATGCAGTCTCGAACAAACCAAATCGGATTGGCGGCTGTCTCGTCCTCGGGATTGGGCGTGGAGTTTTCCATCGGGGAGGGGCCGGCGTTGATCGCCGACGGCACGAATCTTTCCTTCACCGGGTTGGGGAACGTGACGCTGTTGGTGAGTCAGGCCGGCAATACCAACTGGAATGCGGCGCCCACGCTGACCAATGCGTTCGAGGTGGTCAAGGCCGTGGCCTCGGTGGTGTTGAGCGATTTGGCGCAAACCTATGACGGCACGCCGAAGAGTGCTACGGCGGCGACCGTGCCGGCGGGCTTGACGGTCAATCTTACGTATGACGGCCATTCGGAGCCGCCGCTTAACAGCGGCAGCTACAGTGTGACCGGAACGGTAAGCGACGCTATTTACCAAGGCGTGCAAACCGGGACCTTGACGATCGTCAGAGCCGAGCAGGCGATTGCTTTCACGCCGCTCGCAGGGCAGTTAACTACAAATAAGCTGGGTTTGGGGGCAACCGCTTCCTCGGGTTTAACGGTTCTGTTCTCCACCCATGAAGGCCCTGCGCTTATTGTCAACGGGACCAATCTGACTTTCACCGGCGCCGGTTCCGTCACGCTTCTCGTGTCTCAAGCGGGCAATACCAACTGGAACGCCGCTCCTTCGATTACGAATACATTCGCGGTTACGAAGGCGAGCGCGGCCGTCAGCTTCACGAATTTGCTGCAGGTGTACGATGGCTCTCCCAAACAGGCGATGGCGAGCACGACTCCTGCGGGGCTGACGGTAGATATCAGTTATCCGAGCGTGGACGCCGGCTTCCCGGTGAATGCCGGCAGCTATCCCGTTCTGGGCCTCGTCAGCGATGTGATGTATCAAGGATCGGGCTCGAATGTGCTCACGATCGTAAAGGCAAACCAAACGATCGGCTTTTCGAATCCAGGAGCCCAGCTAATTACCAATGCGCCGAACCTGGCCGCCACGGGCGGAGGCTCGGGCAATCCGGTTTTGTTCAACGTACGGTCTGGCCCGGCGGATCTTCATACGAGCACCAACGCAAGCTGGCTGACCTTTACTGCTACTGGGCAAGTGGTGGTGGCGGCTTCGCAGGCGGGCAACGCGAACTATGAAGGCGCGCCGTCCGTTACGAACACGTTTATGGTGAGCGCTGTTCGTCCGGATGTGGAGCAGCCGTTCGCTCAGAACATCGGAGCCTCGACGGCGGCGTTGGGGGCGCAAATAGTGGATGTGCATGGGGCGCTCGTGAGCGAGCGGGGTGTTTATTGGAGCCTGACCAATGGCTTCACGGCGGCGTCAGGAAATATAGCATCGGAAACGGGTTCGTTCGATATCGGAATGTATACGCAGCAGGTATCGGGGCTGCCTCCTAACTCCATCCTCTACTTCCGCGGCTTTGCCGTAAACGATGCCGGGACCAATTACACCGCGCAGTCTCAATTCCTGACTTGCCCGGCCGCGCCGACGGCGCTGGCGGCGACAGGGATCGCCGACGCGGCTTTCTTCGCGAATTGGGGGCTGACGGCGGGGGCGACTAATTATCTCCTCGATGTGGGGATCGACAGCAACTTTGCCGGATATGTGTCGGGCTATCAAAATTTGGGCGCGGGAAACGAGCCGACCTGCCTCGTGACCGGGCTGACCGCGGGCGTGGCCTATTATTATCGCGTGCGCGGAGAAAACGCGACGGGCGCAGGCCCGAATTCCGGAACCGTGCGCTGCATGACGCTTCCCCCGGCGCCTGTGTCAGAAGCGGCTTCCGATATTCTGCCGAACCGTTTCACCGCAAACTGGCAGCCGGCGTTGAGTGCGACCCATTACTTTCTGGAGGTGTCGGAGAACTTGCTCTTCACAAATTTTGTGGCGGGATACGAACATCTGGCCGTGGGGGATGCGGCGTCCTTTGGCGTAACCGGTTTGTCGGTGGGGACGTTGTACTGTTATCGCGTGCAGGCCCAAAACGAAAGCGGCGTCAGCAGCAATTCCGCGGTCGTCGAAGTGACGACCTGTCCTCTGTTGACCTTGCTTTGCTGGCCGCACGAAGCCGGTTCGACGGTCCCGCAAACGGGTTCGTACCCTGTCGCATTTTCTGTTCCAACGCAGATTGTAGCGCAGGCGAATGCCGGGTATGTTTTCAGTTATTGGAGCTCAACCGGCGGCGTGTGGCTGGCCGATAGTTTGTCGCGCACCACGACGGCAACCCTGGTTTCCAATTCGATCGTGACGGCTTGCTTTACGGAAAACACCCTGGGCAAATCGGATGTTGCTTTTACGAATTGGACGATCAACTGGGTACAAGGCTGTCTCGTTGGAAGCGCCCTGATTTGCAATCAAGCATCGAATGGAAGCCGGCTGGCGGGGCCGTTCTGGTATTGTGTGCAAACCAACAGGGAATTCCGCCTGTTGCATCCTCAGGGAATCGATCCGGTAAGCGGTTATCCATATGTCGATGTTACGACGCAAATGGAAGCTGCCTTGGTCGACAAGGTTCTTGATCCAGGGGATTGCGCCCTGGTAACGAATGTCTTGTTCTACAGCCGATACCTGCGCAATCCTTCCAACTTGGTATGGGTCTTGCGCGCCGTGGTATTGCCGGCGACGGAGCGGGTGGACACGGATGGCGACGTGATGCCGGATGTTTGGGAGCAGGTCTATTCGCCGGCGCTGAATTCTTTGGATCCATTGGATGGCGCCCTCGATCCCGATGCGGACGAGATGATGAACCGGCAGGAATGGATTTGCGGCACCGACCCGACGGATGGGGCTTCGTACCTGGCCGTCCGCTCGATGGCGCAGCCGTCCGCCTCTTTACTGGCCCTTCAGTGGCCGGCCTCCAGCGGGCGGGTTTATTATGTCAGCTCAGGCACCAATATCCTGATGCCCTTCGCGGTCATAGGCGCCCATCATGCAGACCATTCTTCCATGAACGTTTTCACGACGCAGGTCGATGCCGCTCAGGGCGGACGGTTCTACAAGCTTGAAGTGGAGTATCCTCAACCTTGAGTTGGAAGATGCCGGCTTAGCATCATGCGGTGACGGGCGATCCAACGGTAGAGCGCATCGAACAGGGGCCTGAGCAGCGGCCAACCGGTGATCGCCAAGCCCCAGCCCCAACGCGTGCCGCGATAGGCCTCGCGGATGGCGTCCATCCCGCGAAGAATTTTGCCATCGGGTTGGATGCCGTGGATGACGCCGCTGACCTGTTCGAAGGTTAGCCCGTAGACGGAGGGATCGAAGCGCGGGGAATGGATGTCGATTAAATCCACCCACGGATGGGACGCCTGCCTTCTCAGCCATCCCGTCATGCGAAGGCAGAGCGG
This sequence comes from Lentisphaerae bacterium GWF2_57_35, assembly GCA_001804865.1. Lineage (GTDB taxonomy): Bacteria > Verrucomicrobiota > Kiritimatiellia > CAIQIC01 > GWF2-57-35 > GWF2-57-35. Next base: position 263 of record MHBK01000054.1, on the reverse strand, counting down.
GCACTTTCCATCGTAGAGCAAGATGTATCGTCGCGTTTCCATGAGAAACACTGGCCCCGATAAGCGGATTCGTCAAGGTCGCGGCTGTTTTGGTTTAGAGCCGATTTCTGCAGGGTTGATTTGTGCTTGAGGGCAAGTCCCGCTTGGCCCTTCGACCCGCTCAGGCGGGCGCATGGGGCAAAACGGGGGCGCGCCATCTTGGTCCATTGGCTGCGTTGGCGCAGGCCGGGCGGACAAAAGTCCTGCCCGGCCTGCGCCGCCTT
>MHBK01000053.1 GCA_001804865.1 Lentisphaerae bacterium GWF2_57_35 | reverse complement strand
CCGGGCTGTTTGCCGTTCATGATGTTGTTGACGACCGTTCCGGGCTGAACGCCCGTCAAGGTTTGCGAAGACAACGCGATGGGATAGAGACCGCAATCAGCGGCATGAGAAGAAAAACATAAGACCAGCAACAGGATGGGAATGACCCCTCTTCGAAAGATCCGATCGGTAAACAAAGAACATCCCCATCCGAGTATTTCCCTCATAAAGCAGGCCTCCTTATTTGTGCCTGCCGGAAGTTTCTTAGCTGTTAAAAGGGCAACTGACAAGACAATTTTTAAAAAAACGAACTCAAGAGCATTCGTACATTTGTTGATGAATCAGGCGATTACAATGGCGGGACCTTGCGGGGGGCGTTAAAAAGCGACTGCTATTCCAAGGCATTTTTGGCCCAACCGGCAACCTTCTCCACATCCCCGGCGCCGATAACGAGAAGCAAGTCGCCCTTGCGCAATAACGGTCGAAGTTTGGCCCAGGCATCAGGCAACGAATCGGCCAGTAGTACCGGAATGGTCGAGAACCGATCGAACAAGGCCAACAGGTCGGAAGAGGCGCCGCCGGGAAGAGAAGCTTCCGAAGCGGCATAGACGGGCGCAAGCACCAGCGCGTCGATCCCTTCGAACGATGGAGGAAAATCTGCTCCCAGCGCTTTGGTCCGAGTGAACCGATGCGGTTGGAAAACTGCCACGATGCGTTTGCGTCCAATCCCTCGGGCTGCTTGCACAAGCGCGCGAATTTCGGTGGGATGGTGCGAGTAGTCGGAAATCACCAGCCAGTCTTCGTTGTCCAGGACGCGCTCGAAACGGCGGCGCACGGCTTGAAACGCATTTAATCCGCGGCGGATATCTTCGAAAGAGATTCCTGACGCGAGCGCCACGGCGCAGGCCGCCAGGGCATTTTGGACGTTATGAATTCCGGGAACTTGAAGCGCGACGCGCCCCAGGCGAACCCCGTCATGCGTCACGTCGAACGAAATGGCGCCCGATCCGGGCACGACCTCCAAGCCTCTGACGCGGGCGGAAGCCAGCAAGCCGAAGGACAAACCCTTCTCCAACGTTCCGCACACTTGCCGGGCCCGTGAATCGTCCTCCCCGTAGACCAAGGTGCGTTGCGCCTTGCCGGCGAAGGTCCGAAAGCATTTCACCAGCGCTTCTTCAGAGCGGAAATTTTCCATGTGATCGTATTCGATGTTGGTGATGACGGCGACATCCGGCGCGTACAATTCCACCGTCCCATCGCTTTCGTCGGCTTCGACGATCATCACGTTGCCGGCGCCAACGCCGGCCATGTCGCGGCCTTCGTTCCATTCGCCGCCGACGCAGTAGGAAGGATCGCGGCCCGCGGTCATGAACACCTGCGCAATCATGGCCGTCGTGGTGGTTTTTCCGTGCGTTCCGCTGACGGCAATGGAATAGGCGCCTTCCAGCAATAAGGGAAGGACCCAGCCCCGATTGAAAATGGGAAGGCCCCGCGCACGCGCCGCCGTCAATTCCGCCGAATTTTCCGGGACCGCTGCGCTGCGAATCAGCCAATCGATGTCGCGCTCCACATGGGCCGGATGATGCCCCTGCTCCACCGGAATGCCTCGCGCGGCGAGCCACTCCGTGGTACGCCCGAACGACACATCGCAGCCGCTGACCTCGAAGCCCCGCTTGTACAAATGATAGGCCAGCCCCGCCATGCCGATCCCGCCGATGCCGGCCAAATGAACAGCCCCCCTGCTCCGCTGCAATTGCTCCCGAATCCGATCCGTAATTTGAGCCAAAGATTCCATACGCTTCACTGATTACCGTTCACTTCTTTTTATTGCTGCTTACGGCCCCTGCGCTCCCCACCTGCTCGACCAGATCGGCCAAAGCCTGCGTTCCGCTACGTCCGCATCTCGACCGAGCGCCCAAGCGCATTTTCGCCAAGCGATCGGAATTGGATAAACAGCCGGTTAAATACTCCATCAGCCAAGTCTCGCTCAAATCTTTTTCGGGCACGACGTCGGCGGCGTCGCATTTTTCCATGGCGCGCGCATTCGCCATCTGGTGATCGTGCGTGGCATAGGGATATGGAACGAGCAACGACGGCACGCCGAAGGCGCTCAGTTCGGCGCAGGTCGCCGCGCCCGAGCGGCAAAGCGCCATGTGAGACGAGGCATACAGGGACGTCATGTCCTTCATGAACGCATGTACATCGGCCGGCAGGCCGGCCTTGCGATAGGCATCGGTCACCGCCTGTTCGTCCGCAAAGCCCGTCAAGTGCGTCACGCGCAGACGGGGATGTTCCCGATAGAGAGCGCAAAGGGCCGACGAGGCCACCTCGTTCAAGCGGTGAGCCCCCAGACTACCGCCCATCACCAGCACGCGGAAGATATCCTCCGAGGGCGCCTTCCCGGCTTTGGATTCCGCGGCCTCCTCCAATTCCTTCCGGATCGGCATGCCGGTGAGTTGCAGGTCTTTTCGCTTTAAGTAGAATCTCGTCTCCTCGAAGCATCCGGCCACGGCCGTGGCCCAGTGCGAAAGCAAAGCAACCGCGCGGCCGGGCAGGACATTGGCCTCGTGCAGTACAACCGGAACCCGTAAACTTAACGCGGCCGCCACAGGTCCCACCGAGGCGTAACTGCCCATCGCCAGCAAGACATCGGGCTTGCTCAGCCGCATCTTCCGCCGACAGGCCAAGCAGGCGCGAATCAGTTTGAATCCGGCCCGGATTCCCCGCATCGAAAAGCCCGAAGGCAAGCCTTCCGCTCGCACAGTAATGACCGGGCCGGTCCAGCCATGCACCGCGGGCGTCTCCACGTTCCGTCCGGCCAGCCAGAGAACGACTTCATGCCCCCGGCGATGCAATTCCTCGGCCGTCGCCAAACCTGGAAAAATATGTCCGCCGGTGCCGCCGCAGGCGAGGGCGATCTTCAAGAGTCGTCGAGAACTCATCGAGGGACCTCTGGAGTGTTGGAGTAATGGAGTCGTGCAGTGATGAAATGGAGACATGCGATCCTGCGCGCCCAACCCCAAGCCCCCATTCTATCCTGGTTAATCATCGCCAAACTTTTCATTGCAGCCTCTTAAATTTCAACACTCCAACTCCCTATCCCTCATCCCTCCCGTCGGTCCAGAATTTGCCGGATGCGCTTCATGACCTCATCGGTCAGTTGCTTCTTCACTTCCACGGCCTGCAGGTTTTCTTCCAACTGCGCCAATTGAGCGGCGCCCATGATCACCGTGCTGACCCGGGGATTCTTCAGGCACCAGGCCAAGGCCAATTGACCGACCGAGCATCCCAACTCGCCGGCGGTCTGCATCAACTCTTTGACGACCTGAATTCGCTCCGGCGTCAACGTTTGCCGCAGCCATTCCTGATGCTCCAGCCGGCTGCCGGGCGGTATTCCGTTGTTATATTTCCCGGTCAGGATGCCGCCGGCCAACGGACTCCAGATCGTGGCGCCCATGCCGTATTTCTCGTATAAAGGCACATATTCCTTCTCCACGCGATCCCGAACGAAAAGATTGTATTCGGGCTGCTCCACGCAAGGCGGCGCCACATTCATCTCCCGGCACCAGCGGTGGGCGGTTTCGATTTCTTCCGCGCTCCATTCCGACGTGCCCCAATAGATGGCCAGGCCCTGCCGCAGCAGGACATCCATAGCCCGAACGGTCTCCTCGATGGGCGTCTCGGGATCCGGCCGATGGCAGAACAACAGATCGACATACTCCAACCCCAATCGGCGAAGCGACCGTTTGGTCCCTTCGATCAAATGCTTCGCATTCAAACCGGTGTCGTTGACGCCATCGCCGCCCCAGAAAATCTTGGTGGAAATCGCCACCTGGTCGCGGGGAAATTCCCGCAAGGCTTCCCCCATCAACATTTCCGATACGCCTCGTCCGTACGCTTCGGCATTGTCGAAAAAATTGACGCCGTGGTCAAAGGCCGTCCGCATGCACATCCGGACCGCCTGAATGTCGAGATTCCGCCCGAACGTGATCCACGAACCAAACGACAGCTCGCTCAGTTTCAATCCCCATTTGCCCATATGACGATATTGCATGGCCTGCTCCTTTCGAGTGAATAAACGGTGTTTATGGTCTGCCCCAGCTTACTCCAGAAAACGATGCCTGTCCGGGGGCATCGTCTTTTCGTAGAGGCGTGACGAGATCCGGCGAGCCCTGAAAGCTAAACCGTCTTCTCCACCTCCAGCAACAATCGTTTCCAAGGCAATCCACAGGAAAAACCGCCCAGGGTTCCATGTCGGGCAACCGCCCGGTGGCAGGGAATAAACAAGGGCAAAGGATTGGCCCCGCAGGCCCGGCCTACCGCCCTGGCGCCGCCCGGACAACCCACGGTCCGCGCCAATTCCCCGTATTCGGCCGTCTGGCCTTTGGGAATGGCCGCCAAGCCCTTCCAAACGCTGACCGTAAACACCGAGGCTTTGGGCCAGTCCAACTCCGGCGAAGGGCTTTCCTTGCCTCCAAAGAGCCCGCGAACAAACCGCTCCGCTTTCCGCAAGACGGCTTCGTCCCTTGAATTATTGGCTTTGATATCGGATCGGCCCCATTCGAATTTCTCGTGAGGCTCGCTGGAAAGGAAAGGCAGTTCGCAAGCCGTAATCAACGCGTTTCGTGATTTAACGACCAGCACGCCCCAGGAGGATTCCATGCGCAGGACCGACTCGTCTGATGTTACGGCGTTCATCGGAGCAACAGCTTTAATACAATGAATCCAAAGAATAAAACAACGCAAACCATGAAGATGGCCTTGTTGCGCTGGATTTGCTTTTCCTGTTTCAGCGGTCGCGAAGCGATGAAGCTTCCGTTCCCGAAATAGTTGCGAAAGCGTTCGTCGTTCATAACCTTGGGACGGTTGCGATCGGAGGAGACCGCGCTGCCGTTGTCGCCCAGATAGGCGTGCTGTCCGGATGTATCCGGCGGCGTCACCATGTTGCGCCGGGGCGCCCAGGCAAAAAGCTCTCCGCCGCCCGGCGTTTCGATTTCCGGGGGAGGCATCTCGTTTTTCTCGCGCGAGGCTTCCACCGGATCGCGTCGAACGCCTGGTCTCACCGGCGGCGGACGGCGATTCGATTTCAGACGAGGCAGATTCTCCAGCGAGTCCGGCTTTTTCAAAGCCCGCGAAAGAACCTTCATGTCGTCGCGAACGGCTTCGGCCTCTTTTTGAAGTTCCTTCAGACGGAGATCGAGCGGCGATTTCCTATTCGTTCCACCGGCCATAACATTCCTTTAAATCATGCCCGATGAATGCAATAAAACGAAAAACAGGAACAGGATCACCAGGGTCGCCATGAGCGGAGTGGAGACGGCTAATCCCACCTTCATCCAATACATGAAATCCCGGGTTTCCTCATCGTGTCCGTGTCGTTCTTCGAAAATAACGGCCTTGCTTTGCGAGGTCGTTTGCTGGTTTTCGCCCGTTGCGGCGTCGATCTTGGCCATGCCTTTATTGAATTCCAATCGGGCGTCGTCCAGGATAACCAGCGCCTTGCTCAATTCGTCTCGAATTTGATCTTCGGGCCAAGTGTCCTCGCGCAGGCTTTCGATATCCGATTGCATGGTTTTGAAACGCTTGCGCGTGCTGGCCAGCAACTCCGTCAACCGTTCGGCTTGAAGCTCGTCCTTTTCGAGAATAACAAGGCTCTGGCTCAATCGCTCGATCATTTCCCTTTTGCCGGCATCGTAATCCTGTTGCTTGCGGCGGAGATCTTCCAGATCGCGTTTCTCCCGTTCCAAATCTTCCTGCCGCTTACGAAGGCGTTCTAATTCCTGCATGGCCGTGGCGACTTGCTCGTTCACTTCGTGCTTATGCTTGGCCATGCGGGTGAGATTGAAGTCCGATACCGGACGCACGGGCACTTCATCGGAAGCGGAAGGATCGCTCAGCGTGCCGACCGGTTCGTCCGAGGACCCCAGTCTTATTTTTTTTGTGGCATCGCGCTGTTTGATCAGATCGTCGTCAAAAAAATCTGTGTTTGCCATGATCGTTCACCCTTCGGATTCAGTCGTTTCCCATTCATTCCCCTCTCGGCGCGCCCATCGGCCTCACTCCCTTAGGGCAATCGCGGAATCATCAATGTCTGCCCCGCCCGTACGCTTTGCGGGCTGGCGAGCGTTCCGCGATTGGCCTCATAAATCACTTTCCATTTCGTAGGATCTCGATACATCTTGCTTGAAATGCTCGACAGCGTATCGCCCGACTGGACGACGTACGTTTGCACAGGAGGCTGCGCCGGCTGTGGTTTGGCCGCCGCTGGGGCGGTCGAGGAAGCCGAGGCCGACGGGGCCGTCGACTTGGGCGTACCGGAGGAGACCGGGGGCGACGATTGCCGCGCCAACTGCGCCCTCAACGAATCGATCTCTTTTTTCAGCAGCGTGATTTCCTGGATCGCGCCCGAAGGCTGGTCCGGCAGCGAGGCGGCATACGCCAGGCGGGCATGCCGGATGAGATCCTGAATCAGATCCTTCTTTTCCGCATCGGGCCGCATTTCGAGATAACGCTGATAATGATAAATCGCCCGAATGTAATCGCCCTTGGATTGATCGTAGATTAACGCCAGTTCCAAATGAGCCCGGGCCAGGGTGGGTTTGCGCTCCAAGGCCTTTTGGAAAAGGTCGATTGCCCCATCGATATCCTGCGTATTCTTGCGCGCTTGGGCTCGTTTGAGCAGCGGATCGCGTTCCTCGCGCCGGTCTTGCGCCCCGGCGCCGCCGCAACCGGAAAGGAGGATCGCCCCAGCCAGGGCCATCATGAAACTCACCAAGAAAATACGGAATCTGTTACGCATGCTTTTTCCCTAACACCGCTGCTCAAAAACGTCAACTTTTCAATAGAATTATGGAGCCCTTTTCCCCATACCGACACAATCCCGGATAATTTTCGCGTAGTGTAACATATTTTTACACAGAAGGAATCTTAATCACGGCAATGCGAAATTTTTTCGGAACACATAATACCCGCGTTTATCCGGCCACAAGGAATCGCCGGCCCGCAGGCCCAGGGCCTGGGACTGCATGTCCACGAAGGCGTTGGGCGTCAGCCAGATAAACGGCTCTTCGGGCGGGCCTTTGACGCCAATGCCCGGAATCGACGACCAGGCGGAGTCGTCATAACTCACGGCGCTCCAGGAGCCGGACGGTTTAAACTGCATTTTCCACGACATGTCGGTGGCCAGGTTTGTGGAATGCGTCCGCAGGTAGGCCTGTATCCAATTGGGATAGCGGCTCCACAGCGTATACAACGCCAGGCTGTGCGGCCCTGGGGGCAGTTTCACGCCGACAAATTTGGCGCTTTCCGGATTTTCCACGCCGCAAATATCCTGGCCGTCGATCAAGGCCCGGCTCTTGGCGGTGCTGTATAAACTCAGAATGGCGTGAGAGGGATCTTCATGGAACCAAAGCAACAACCGGGCTTGTTCCAGCGCCAGGGCATTGGTCTCGGATGCGATGAATTGTTCATAGAGCGGACGGGCTTTGTCGAAGCCTTCAAGTTGTTCTATGTAGGCCATCTTTCGCAGACGAAGCACGGGCGCGAAGGGGAAAGCCGGATGCTGTTCCAGAAAGAAATCGATATGATCGCTGGCGCCTCGATAATCGCCGAACCGCTCGTAGTTGGTCAGGTCGGTCATGATGGTTGCTTCGGCCAGCGGATCTTTTGGCGGTTCGCGTTGCGCCGTCGCGCCCGTGGAAAAAGCTGCCGGCGCCGGCCGGCTCAAATAATAATAAGCCATGCTTTGCATCCAGCCGTGACTGGCATTATCCGGACCGCGCTCGAAACTCATGGAAAAGGACCGGTCGAACCGAACCGGGTCCATCATGTGCAGGCGGTATTGCAGAATACGGAAAAAAGTTTTGAACGCCAAGCCGTTGAGCGGCCTCGCCAAGGCATTCTGATAATACCAGCCGCCATTGAAGTAATCCTCCAACCCCGTGCCGTGCCAGGAAGGGCGGGTCTCGCCGTCGACGTACATGGTTTCGTCGCCTTCGAGAATCCACCAACTCCGATCGAGGCTCAGTTCGGCGAGCAGGCAACCGACATACTTCCCCTCCCCCTGGGTTTGCAGGATGGAATGCGGACGGCCGAGATCCTGGGGTCCGGTCCGCGACCAGGCAGCATGAAAGTAGCCCCAGGCATTCGTGAAAGAGGCCAGCGGTTCGACCTCAAGCGCCACGGACAAGGCAACCGGCTGCGTTCCCTGATTATCGAAACGCAGCCGTCCCGATTTCTGAAACGGCATGGGGAAGCGCGATTCGAAGGTCGACCCGGTCATGCCGAAATACATCGAATCGTAGCGCAGTCTCCGCCATACGCTGCCGAAGAAATCGCCCAGCGGCGCCTCCACGCTGTCAGCGCCTGAGTCGTCCCATTGAAGGCGCAACACGACATCCTGAAGAATCCGCTCGCGAGCCGATGCGGAGGGCAGCGCAGAAAAATCGGGAGTCACCTGAAGCCGGCGGATCACGGCGGGGCCGACGATCTTCTCCAAATCCACCGAGGCTCCGGCGCCGACCACCACCGACGTCGCCACGGCTCGGCAACGGCTGGCATCGACGTTCGCCAACCCCCGCTCCCAGTAAGCGCGCACGGTCTTTAGGAGGGCATCCTCCTCCGGACTCTGCGGGCCGGCATAGGACTTTACGCACTGGCTTTTTTCCAAGGCGGTGTAATTGATCTGGTAAAAAATGCGCGGCCATCCGTCCGGTTTATATCCCCCCTCCTGGGTCATCACAACGAGTCGCTTGGCATAAGGCAACGGATACAGATTAAACCAGCAGTAGTTCTCGTAAGTCGCCAGCGGGGGAAGAAACGGAGCGGTTCCTCCGCAGAATTCGGCCAAGGTCATGTCGATGGACGGCTTTCTTTCGCCATCAAAATAAAACCGCACGCGATGCGTTCCCTCTTCGTCGGCGCCGGTGAACCAGAATCGCGAGATGTAGCCCGGGCCTTTCAAGTCGGCCAACACCACCCAGCCTTCCGGACCTTTGCGCAGGAAATGATTATAATCTTCGTTGCCGCCGGACGGATCGTAGGAGGTTATGATCGAGGAGCCGGGCGAATCCAATCGGGCCACGCGATCGCTGTTCATCAGCTCCGAAAGCAGCTCGCTCCAAGTTAAGCGAGGTTCTTTGCATCCTAATCCACATCCTGATACCAACAGAAAAACAGACAAAAAAGCCAGGACCATCAAGCGTAAAGTATTTGTTCTCATAGGGGGCTTACACTAGGTGAGCAACGGGTCAAAGTCAACGGGGTACATACCCGCGCAGGATTCTCTAAATTGATAATCACTGAACCGTTTGGACCTTTCGCCGGAAGTCGTACATCATTATTACTATTTATATATTAACAGCTTAAACACATAACACGTCAAAACAACCCATGCCTGTCAGGGGCTGGTACATTTTTTGCTAGGTAATATGGATGCAAGGGGGAAGACATGTCGAATCCAACAATGAATACGGTAGATCAGGTTTTGGACGCGCTTAATCATCAGGATATTGCGACGATCCCTCTCGTGCTCTACGAAATCCTGCTGATGAGCCGAAATCCAAAGGCCGACGCCAACGACTTGGCCACGGTTTGCAAAAAAGACATCTCCGGCAGCGCCCGGCTTTTGAGAGCCGCAAATTCCATCTATTATGGACGACGACTCGACCAGCCGAAGGTCAACACGTTGAAAGAAGCCATTGTTCGGCTGGGATTCAAGCGCGCCCAGGAAATTGTCCTGTCGGCCACCCTATCCCCTCTCATGATGGCCCAAGGTTCGGTGATGGATTACTCGTCCACCGCGCTTTGGAAACACAGTATTGCCGTGGGCATCGGCAACCGGCTTTTATATGCCCGAGCCTTCGGCGTGGATATGAGTCTCGATCCATACCTGGTCGGGCTCCTGCACGACATAGGCATCGCCATCGAGCATCAGGCCCTTTTCTCCAAAGGCTTCAGCGAAGCGGTCCAGAAGCGATACGAAAACGAGACGGAACTGCTCACGGAAGAAAAATTGATCATGGGCGTGACGCATGAAGACATCGGTGTGGCCGTGGCCCAACGTTGGAGTTTTCCGGATTACTTAATTGAAGTCATTGGCCATCACCACTCCCTGGATCCCAACCGTCACCAAAACCACCACCTCATTCACATCAACCGCGTCTCGGAATGGATCAGTTATTTCCTCTCCCTCGGCTATTGCGATTTTGCGCGCCCCTATGCCGAATTGCTTTCCGAAAGCCGGCAAGTTCTGGGCCTAACCCAGGAAGATGTCCGTGAAGTTTCACTGCACCTGAAGGCCGAAATGCAAGGCTTTGTCGGCATGAATTGGTTCTCTTCCACGCAACAGCAGGTCGCCTAGCAACGGACGGCGGGGTCGCCGTCCCTCCCGACTCGTTGGAGCCGATTTCGATAGGCAGCCCCTTTCTTCTTGCGGAATCGTTGTCCCCCTTTATGCTCAACGCCTCACATGAAATCATTTCGGCCAACGCTCGTTCTGCTCATTGCCTATGTGGGCTTCATCAGCTTGGGGCTGCCCGATGGCGTACTCGGCGTGGCCTGGCCGTCCATCCGCCGCGGTTTTGGATTGCCCCTCGACGCGCTGGGCTCTTTTTTTCTCGTCGCCACCGCGGGGTACCTGTTTTCCAGTTTTAACAGCGGCCGCGCCGTGGCTCGGGTGGGCGTCGGCATGGTACTGGCGTTGAGCAGCTTGATTACGGCGCTGGGGCTCCTGGGCTATGCGCTCTCGCCGTCCTGGTGGATCATGGTCACGCTCAGCTTCTTCGCAGGATTGGGCGCCGGAGCGGTGGACTCGGCGTTGAACACCTATGTGGCCACCTTCTTCACCAAACGGCATGTAACCTGGTTGCACGCCTGTTGGGGCGTCGGCGCCGCCACCGGTCCCGCGATCATGACGGCGGTGATTCGATCAGGGAACGCCTGGCGCTGGGGTTATGCGATCATCATGCTGATTCAGGCGATTCTCACCATCAGCTTCTTCGCCACCACCCGCCTTTGGACGCTCTCCCAAGAACCGAATGCGCCCACGTCAGAAAATCCTGTATTTGCGCGACGCCATCACACGCTCCGACTCCCAGTGGTCTGGCTGGGCATCGGCGTTTTCTTTATGTACTGCGGCGTGGAAGTCTCAACCGGCCAATGGATGTACAGCCTGCTGGTGGAATCCAGGCATATCTCCACCGTGAGCGCGGGCCTATGGATCAGCTTTTACTGGGGCTCCTTGACGGCCGGACGGTTTCTGATTGGGTCCATTGCGAACCATGTGCATCCCCGGCTTCTCGTCCGTCTCAGCATGGCCGGCGCCCTGCTGGGAGCAGGCTTGATGACGCTGAAACACCAACCCGCCTTCTGCCTCGCAGGTTTAATTCTAACCGGCTTCTCGCTGGCTGCAATTTTCCCTTCGCTCATCGCTACAACGCCCCAGCGCATGGATGCGGCTCACGTGCCGAATGCCGTTGGATTTCAAGTCGGAGGCGCCAGCCTGGGGTTGGCATTGGTTCCAGGCCTGGCCGGCGTTTTGGCCCAACGTCTCGGCTTGGAAATCATCCCTTATTACATCATCGCCGCCACCCTGCTCATGATTGTCCTGCACGAAGCCATCCTCCGAAGCAGCCCTCAACCACCCCCAGCCCCCGCTTCTGAACGGTCATAAAAATATCGAATGTTCGATATTTCCCCTCCTCGCCCCATTAACTTTGGACCTTGGACCCTTGGACCTTGGACTTTCTCCCTTTGGACTTTCACTCCCCCTTCCGAAACTCGACCCAGTCCAACTGCGCCGCCGCCTTGGAGTCCGTGTACTGGCTGTTGCAGGAAATCCCCAGGCCGAACTTATCCGGGATAAACCCAAACGCCTTTTTAAAATCTTCCGCCACATTTCGTTCTTCGACAAAGAAGGTTGCGCCATCCACATCCTTCTCGTTGCGCAGGGCATGCCATTTCACTGAAACCACTTTCGCGTATTGCGCCGAGCCCTCTGTCCCCATGGGAGTGACGGTTTCCCAACGATAGGCAAGAGACTGTTGTTTGAACATCCCGCCGGTACTGATATAGAGGCCGATCGCCTGATCGTCTTTTTTCGGGTCGCGGCCATCCGCACCGGTCGGCAGAACCGTCGCCCGCCACCGCCAACGCATGATGGGCGTCTTGTTCAGATCTACCGGCAGCGCATCCGACGACTTGAGCGTCGCGCTGGCATCGTCCGCCGTCATCGACAGCCAACGATGCGACGGATTCGCCTCATCTTCGCCCACGGCAAAAACCGCAGCCTGCGTGAAGGGTTTCCCTTGCACCGCCCACCCCGCGGGCATGACTTTGAAATCGAGACGCCACGGATTCGCCTCGGCCGCGCCGACCGTCAACAGGGGAACCGCCACAAAAAAAGAAACGGCTGCTTGAAGGAAATACTGAGCACAATCGATTTTCATCCGTAAAAATCCTCCTTGATCCGACAAATCATAAAGACTGGTGAACCTCGGATCAATCTCCAACACCCTTCGAAGATTCAAAGAGGAAGATACACCCACAGATCACACCGATGGACACAGATTAAGGAATGTCTAAATGCAATCCTGCTATTCATCCGTGTCAATCTGTGTGTTCTGTGGGCAAAAAATCTTTGTCTTTCTCTGCCCCCTTTGCGTTAAAACTCTTCTTCTTCGGCATTCGGCAATTCTTTTCTCCGGATTGCAAGCTTGCATCTCTCCCGCCAACCGTGAAACATGTCGCGCCATGTTGCAGCATCGATTTGACAAAGCGGAATGGAAAGAGCAGGCGGCCGGATACGGCGCCCTGCTGGCGGCCATTGCCCTGTTCAGCACCATCGAAGTGGCCTCGAAAAAACTCGGCACAGGCCTGCCTCCCATTCTCATGGCCGTCTTGCGGTTTTCCATCACCGGCCTGATCCTGCTGCTGCCCGCCGTCAAAACCCTGCGGCTGCGAAAAGATCCGCTCGCCCTCACGGATTTCAAGAACCTGCTTTGGATGGGAAGTATTGGCGTAGCGCTTTCGATAGGGTTGTATCACCTGGCCATCACCCACATGCAGGCCAACGCAGCGGCCATCCTTTTCAGCGCCAATCCGGTGTTTGTTATCCTGTTTTCGCCCTTCCTTTTGAAGGAGCGTCCTTCCTGGAAGAATGGCGCCGCGGTAGCCCTGGGGTTGGTCGGCATCGCATTTTTCTTTCGACATAGCGGCGCCGGGCGGCAGTCGGCGACCGGCGTTCTTTTGATGCTGGGCGCCGAGATCGCCTTCGCGCTTTATACGGTCCTCTCGAAAAAATTCATGCCCCGCTACGGCGCCATCGTAATCACCTGTTTTGCCGGCCTCATCGGCAGCGCAATATTGCTGCCCCTGTCCCTGCTCTTCGAGGGCAATCCGCTGCCGTATCTCCTGCATTGCTCCTGGCCCGGCATTCTTTATCTCGCCGTTTTCGCCACCGCCATCGGCTATCTCGCCTTTTTTTTCGGAGTCGTCACGGTCGGCGCTTCCCGTGGATCGCTCTTTTTCTTCCTCAAGCCGCTGCTCGCCTCCCTGTTTGCTTGGGTTATTCTAGGAGAAAGACTTACGCCGGACCTGCTGACGGGTGGCGTCTTTATCTTGTTGGCCTTGATCTTTGTCATCTGGCCGCTATCCAACCGGCTCATTTCACCCGAATGAAAAAAAATCGAATCCATTCATTGCATTTCTAAAAACCATACAGTAGTATCCGCTACCGTTTTTAGCGTACCTGTAGCTCAATTGGACAGAGCATCTGACTACGGATCAGAAGGTTGCAGGTTCAACTCCTGCCAGGTACGCCATTCCGATTTGCAAAGCAAATCGGAATGAGTCCAAGGTCCCAAGTCCAAGTTGTCCAAAGTTTTATAATTCCTGCTTTCTCTTGATCAGCACCCTCCTGAAATAGCCTTAAAGACCTATTCACTATTCGCTGGAGGGTGCGATGATTCCTGCGCCAAAATCGACCATTGGGATTCAAGAAGGAATAAGATGGTTGCTGATATGAAAAACCGGATCAAGACCGAAATCGCAAACATGTCCAACAATCCCAATAAACTGGATCCGCCCCGCCTCCTGTTTCCGCATGCCGAACAGATGGGTGATCAGATGTATTGAAATGACCGTACCCGACAAGCCACAGAGCCGTAACCAAAAATATCGGTTAACCGACAAAGGCCGTGAAATCGTACGCAAGCATGAGGGAAAACGCCATGAGTGAACCGACGATTGTCTGTCCGAAGTGTAAGGCGGAAATAAAACCTCTTGGCTGGCTTGTGCCGCGGTACAGGCGGCTTTGGTTGATGTGTGGAAGGCGGCGGATGCGTGGTGGGTGGGATATTACCTCTTGATGCCCGACCACATTCATTTAGTCTGTTCACCGCACAAGCCGGAAGTTACTTTGATCGGCAAGGACAAGCAGCCTCAACTGGAACCGCGGATTTTGATTGAGGATGCGGGAAAATCGTATGGCGACAATAAGAAGTTTTCCACCGCCTGCAAGGACCGCTATCCGAATATCGAAGATTCCGGCGATATTGCTGGGACGTTGCGAGTTTGGGAAAGACGATTACAGCCTGAATATCGTCAACATGCCGCAAGACCCGGATGAATCCAATTTCGTTCCCGTTGGTCCACCCAAGGCAATGCCCAAAGCCCGTGAAAATCCGGCCCAGCAGAGTCTTTTCGACAACGAGGAGGACAAGGGATGAGCGCGAACTCCAAAAAAACCATAGGAGACAAACGTCCGAACCGGGAGGGCGCGCATGCTGCGCGCCGCGGACGGCAACATGCCGTCCATCCCTTGCCGGTTAACCCGCATTTCTCACAAAGATAGTTGACGAGGGTTGCGCGTTGTTGTACAACTCGTTTATCACAAATGAGATACACAACATACGGAGGCAA
>MHBK01000052.1 GCA_001804865.1 Lentisphaerae bacterium GWF2_57_35 | reverse complement strand
TTTTCCTCCATGACGACCTCCTCTTGTTGTTGTCGTCATGAAAAGTATCGCGTGTTATGTATCCCGCCTAGATGGGTTCACCGGACGCTTACATTAAGATTACGATTAAGATTAGGATTAAGAGGAGGATTAAGAAGGAACGACGAAAGGCGATGCGGCTTTGCGTTCTTGTCCTTTCAAGCCGTCGATCAACGCCTGCATATCGGCCGGGATGGGGGCGGTCAACTCCAACCGCTGGCCGGTGCGAGGATGCGTCAGGCTCAGGCATCGCGCGTGGAGCATCTGCCGGTCGGCGGGGGCCGGCAGGACGACGTTGCGAGCGCGCCCGTATTGGCGGTCGCCGACCACCGAGTGCCCCAAGTGGGCCATGTGAACGCGGATTTGATGCGTGCGCCCGGTTTCGATGCGGATTCGCACGTAAGAAATATCCGGCCAGGTTTCGACGGTTTCGTAATGGGTGACGGCGGGGCGTCCCTGCTGCGGTCGAGCGCTCATCTTCTTTCGGTCGTGCGGATTGCGCCCCAACAGGGTTTCGACGGTTCCGTTGGGCGGCGCGAGCTGGCCCCAGACCAGGGCGGCGTATTCCTTGGTCACCTGGCGGTTTTTGAACTGCTCGACGATGGAATGCATGGCGGGTTCGTTCTTGGCGACCACGAGCACGCCGGTCGTGTCTTTGTCCAGCCGATGCACAATGCCCGGGCGAAGCTCGCCGCCGATGCCGCCGAGATCCTTGCAGTGATGCAGCAGGGCGTTGACCAGGGTGCCGGAATCGTGGCCCGGCGCGGGGTGAGTGACCAGCCCCGCAGGCTTGTTGACGACAATCAAGTCGGCATCCTCGTAAAGCACCGACAAGGGAATGTCTTCGGCTGTCGCCTCCACGGGAATGGGCGGAGGAATGCCGACGTCGATCCGGTCGCCTGCCTTGGGCGTCTGGCTGGGTTTGCAGGGGCGTCCATTTAAAAGAATCTGGCCGCTCTTGATCAGTTCCTGCAACCGGGCGCGCGAGAGGTCGGGAAGCTGGGTCGCCAGCCAGGCGTCGAGGCGCATGGAGTGGCCGGTAAATTGCAGGACGACAAGTTTTCCCCCTGCCTCGGCATTTCGATTCACGGCGCCGGCTTCCTGGTCTTGGGCAAAAACGCCCATAAGAGAAGGCCGAGGCCGAAGAGGACGACACTCAACTCCTGGGCGGCATTGAGGCCCATCCAGTGCAGCCGTTCGTCGCCCCGGAAGAATTCCACGAGGAAACGTCCAATGGGATAGGTCAATAGATAGAGGGCAAAAACGCCCCCGTCCTTGCGTTTGCGAGGGTAGTACCACAGCAAGAGCCCGTAAATCAGAAGGTTGAAGGCCGTTTCGTAAAGCTGCGTGGGATGCAAATCGCAGTGAGGATAAGCCTTCCACGGCTCGCTGCCTTCGGGATACTGGACGCCCAGGAACGAATTCGTCGGATGGCCAAAGCAGCAGCCGTTGATAAAGCAGCCGATGCGTCCGACGGCGTGGCCCAGCGGCAGGCCCGTGACGGCAAAATCGGCCAGCGACCAAAGCGTTTCATGGCGCATTCGGGCCATGATATACAGGCAAAGGCTGGCGCCCAGAAAACCTCCGTAATAGATCAATCCGCCTTTGTCGATCCGCAGGATCTCCAGGGGTTGCGCCGCAAAAAACTGGAAATTGGCGATGATGTAGGCCGCCCGCGCGCCCAAAATGCCCGAAATCATCATCCACAGGCCGAGATCATAGCCAAATTCCGGCGGGCGTCCATCGCGCTTGGCCAGCCGGTTCCAATGAAAAACCGCCGCCATAAAAGCCAGGGCGGTCAGCACTCCGTACCAATAGATCGGACGTCCAAATAAAGTAAAGCATACCGGGTTCATATAAGTTGAGAATTACTGACCATTTGAAAGGAGACAAGCCATTTCGCTGTAAAAGAAAGCAGGTTGCAGCCTTGATCGGTGCATGCGCCTGGAGAAGACCACGGGCTTACGCCGGCGGCTACGTAGTGTCGTCTGTAAGGACGCGACTCGTTTCCCTGAAAAAAACCGGCCCAGATTGAGATTCGGCATTGAAGAATCCTTTGTTCGTTGTTAGTTTTAATCACTTGGGAGGAACTGTGGCGGGCAAAAATGCAATAGATGTCATAGCGGATCGCGTTGACAAAATCGCATGTCGAAAATGCGGAAGCCATTTGGATGTCTCTGGCTTGCCGTCCTTTTCCGTTGTCGAATGTCCCCACTGTCATGCCAAACAAACCGTCCCCGCCCAACTTGGGCAATTCTTGCTGTTGGAACTGCTGGGCACGGGAGGCATGGGAGCGGTTTATCAGGCGCTGGATCAGGCGTTGGGCCGTTATGTGGCCATCAAGGTGATGAAACGTTCCCTCGGCGACGACGTCCAGTTTGTCGAAAACTTTCTACGCGAGGCCCGTGCGGCCGCGGCCATCAATCACCGAAACGTGGTGCAAATTTATTCCTGCGGCCAGGAAAAGGGCCAGCCCTATATCGTCATGGAACTGGTCTCCGGCGGGCGGTTTGACGAGATGATTGCCTCCGGCAATCCCATCGAGGAAACCCGTTCCCTGGAAATTGCCATCGATGTGGCCGAAGGTCTCAAGGCCGCCCATGAAATTGGCCTGATTCATTCGGACATCAAACCGGCCAACATTCTGTTCGATAAGGAAGGCGTGGCCAAGGTGGCGGATTTCGGGCTGGCCAGATTTTTAAAGTGGAAGGATGAGGCGCCCGGCGAAATTTGGGGCACTCCTTACTACATTGCCCCCGAAAAGGCGCGTGGCCAGAAGGTCGATCATAGGTCGGATATTTACAGTCTCGGGGCCACATTGTATCACGCCTTGGGCGCCAAGCCCCCGTTCGATGGTCAGACGGCGACCGATGTCGTATTGGCCCGGTTGAAGAATCCGGCCATCGGCATCCGCGTCATTCGGCCCCTGCTTCAACCGGAGACCGCCGATGTGGTGGCCCGCATGCTGGAGGCCGATCCGTTCATGCGATATCCAACCTACCCATCGCTTCTGGCGGATCTTCGCGAGGCGTTGAAAATCGCCAAGCAGGAGAATCGGGCTCTTCGGAGTCGCTCCAAGAAAAGCAGTGCGACGCCCGGCTTGGTGATCGCCGGGGTCATTGCGGTCTCCATCGCCATCTTGCTGGGTAGTTTGCGGTGGGCCAGTAAAAGCGAGCCGTCCCGCGATGTCGCCACAGAAACGGCCCTGTCGGAAGAATTGGCAGCGGCAGCGGCGGCGGCGGCGGCGACCCAGCAAGTGGCGGAGGCGGAGGAGGCTCGCAAGGAATCTCTTCGATCCATCATTCAGCCGTTCAATAAGGCGGGCGATCAACTGCTGGTCATGGCGGTCAACAAACTGGGAGAGGGCAAGCCTTCCGACATGGAAGCCCAGTTGCAGGCGCTCTACAATAAGTCTTCGGATCGGGGCATGGCGCGATATTGGATCAGTCTTTTGCAGACGATTCCCTGCTGGGTCTCGCGACAGGACGCGGAGGCCGCGCTTTATCTGAAGGAGATCCGGGACGCCGCGTTCAAGCCGATCGGCGACCAGCCTCATCCGGGCGCCATGCCGCAAACGCTGGTCCGTTACTTGATGGGGGAGATTGACGAAGGCCCCTTGTATCTGGAAGCGGGCAAGTGGCCTGTTTGGTATGCCGACGTCATTGATTTCTATGTCGGGCTGGACTATTTCCGCAAAGGGGAGTTGGCCCGGGCGAAAACCGCTTTTGCAACGTATATGACCAAGCAAGGCGTATTTCCCCTGTGGCCCTACAGCTTCAAGCCGATCGTGCACGATTGGCTGCGGCAAATCGGCTTGTGGGAGGAACAGGAGCAGGCAGCCCGGCGATGTATGAACATGGGCCAGGGCAGCAAGGCCCGGGAACTCCTGGAAAGAAATCGCGCCTCCGCTCTGCCCCTCCTTATTTCCTCGATCGACAAGGTTCTTGACCAGGCCCTGCTGGTCGAAAAAGCCGAACAAGCCGAGCAGCAACGTCGGGAACGGCGCCTGCACGAGGAATTGGTTCAGCAGGATTTGGATCGGATTGACGAAGTTCGCACTGCCAACTTGCCGCTGGTGGCCGCAAAGGATTTTCGCAGGGCCTCTGCCGCCCTGACCAAGCTTTTGACCGAACTGAAGACCCCGGAGGGGACCCAATATCTTCAAATCATGCGCGAAAGTTATGACCGGATGGACAACCTGAAAAAGTTCCTGATTTCCCGCATTTCGGCGGAGCCCTTCAAGCAAAAGGGCGGCGACTTGGGCGGCGAAGCGGTCAACGCCGATCTGAATGGAATTCGCGTAGCGCTGGGCTCGAACGGCTTTATGCTCCGTTCGTGGGATCAAATCAGCGTGCGTCTGATGGTCCAGTTGGCTTCCCATTATTTGGGCGGCACGCGCACGCCGGAAAAGGAACGCGCCGATCAGTGGCTTTCGCTGGCCGTGTACTGCTATGCCAATGGCGGCTTCAAGCCGGCCACAGGCTATGCGGAGACCGCGGTGAAACTGGACGACTCGCTCGAAGCCAAGGCCCGCCAGTTGATGCCGGATATCCTCGCGGATTAAGCGGAAGAGAACATCGAACAATCAACATCGAACTTCGAACATCGAACGGAAAGCCATAGAGGAAACGATCTTCACTTCGATATTCGAAGTTCGATGTTGATTGTTCGATGTTTTCATTTTTTCTTCAAGAATATGGACAGTGTCCCGACGAACAACTTCCTGACGAGCATCCCTGCGAAGCGCAAGGCGGCTCGAACGAAGGGCCGCCGACCGATGCGCTGAAGGTCGAAAAGAGTTTCTCCACGTTCTTGGAACCGCAGGTTGGGCATTCCGGCCTGGTCTGGCTGTTGGGGACGAGTTTCTCGAACGCCTTGCGGCACTTTTTACAGTTGTATTCGTAAATAGGCATACAATTTTTCCTGCTTCTCGAATGACCCGGACGCCGCCGGGTCATTCGTCGTTTCGCTTCTTATTGCGCCGCTTCCAAAGCGCTGACCAAGGCGGCGGCTTGTTGCACGCCCACGAATTGCTTCACGGGCTTGCCCTCTTTCAGGATCAGCAAGGTCGGTATGCTCATGATGCCGAATTGGGCGGCGACGCCCGGAGCTTCGTCGACATTCACTTTGGCAATCTTGGCCTTGCCGGTCACTTGGCCGGCCATCTGCTCTAAAATCGGCCCCTGCATCCGGCACGGTCCGCACCAGGGCGCCCAAAAATCGACCAAGACCACGCCTCCAGAAGTCTCCTGGGCGAAGTTGCTGTCGTTCAAATCCAATATTCCTGCGCTCATGTCCGTATCCTTTCGTTTCCGATGCTTTGTTTATGGGTACCTGCTGCAAGCGTTAAAAATGGTTGTTACTATACGATTAAATCAAAACGGTTTCAAACGCATAAACCCCGCGGCCTTAGAAGAGGGTGCATCTTGACTGCCCCCGCGCATACGAATAAGAATCCA
Source organism: Lentisphaerae bacterium GWF2_57_35 (assembly GCA_001804865.1). GTDB lineage: Bacteria > Verrucomicrobiota > Kiritimatiellia > CAIQIC01 > GWF2-57-35 > GWF2-57-35. The sequence goes on along the minus strand of MHBK01000052.1, from coordinate 9,600 downwards.
CGTCCTTACGGACGCGGCTACGTAGCCGCCGGCGTAAGCCGGTGGTCTTCTCGGCGTCATACCTAAACTCCATCTCGTGTTCCCAGCCTTCGCAGAATCGTTTCCGCCGGACAGAATCCGGTGAAGGCCGATTGGACCAGGTTGATTCCGACAAAGGCCGTCAGGGCAAACCACCAGGAACTTACCCAGAATCCCAGCGCCAGCCCCGTCAGCACCAACGTTCCCGCCATCAAACGCACCGCTCGTTCTGTTTTCATCCTATTTCCCTCCCGCCATGAAAGCGCCCATCAACCCCCAGACCGCCATGGCAATATATGGATTGCCCGTCAAGGGACAAGCCCCCGTCCGGCAGCCGACCAACCGGTACATCGCATACCCGATCCCCGCGCCCACCGCCGCTCCAATCGCTACTTTCAACATAATATTCACATCACAACTCCTCCACAAATCACTGAACAATGAACTGATCACTGAATACTGATCACTGATCACTGAATACTGATTACTGATTACTGATCACTTCTTCCCTCCTTCCTTCCCTCCCTCCCGTACACCAGCATATAAACCACCGGGATCACCACGAGGGTGAAGGCCGTAGAGACGAAGAGCCCGAAAATGATCGACCAGGCCAGGCCGCTGAAAATCGGGTCGAACGTGATTGGCCAGGCGCCCAGCAGGGTGGTGCCCGCCGTCAGGAAGATCGGGCGGAAGCGGACGGCGCCGGATTCCAGCAGGGAGTCCCTGAGCGTGGCGCCCCGCTCCATGTTGGTGCGGATAAAATCGATCAGGATGATCGCATTGCGCTGGACAATGCCGCCGAGGGCGATCATGCCGATCATGGCGGTGGCGGTGAAGAACACCGGGTTCTCGAAGCCGCCGATCGGGCGGTTGACCAGCACGTTCAGCAGCCAGAAGCCCGGCATGATGCCGATCAGCGTCAGCGGGATCGACATCATGATCACCAGCGGCAGCAGGTATGAGCCCGTTTCGTAGACCAGCAGGATGTAGATCGCCAGCAACGCCACCGAGAAGGCGATGCCCAGATCGCGGAATACATCGATCGTGATCTTCCATTCGCCTTCGCCGCTCCAGTCGGCATGGATGCCGTTGGGCAAGGGATTCTTCGTGAAATGCTTTTGCAGCTCCAGCACCGCATAGGCCGGCCCGCGGCCCGCCATTTCGGCGGTCACGAACACGACGCGTTGCAGGTTCTTGTGGAAAATCGTTTTGTCCTGAACGTTTTCCTCGAAGCGGCCGAGTTCGCCCAGTTGCACGGCCTGGCCCATGCGTCCTTTGACCTGGATGGTCTGGAGCAGGGCGGGGTCCGAGCGCTGGGCTCTTGAAAGCCGCAGCACAATCGGCAATTCGTTTTGTTCCGTCGGCACATGGACGGTTCCCGCGGGCATGCCGGCCAGGGACAGGCGCAGCGTATTGACGATGTCCTCCGTGGAAATGCCGCTCAAGCCCGCCTTTTCGCGATCGACGCGGAAGAAGAGTTTCTGCTGGTTGGCTTCGACCGTGTCGTCGATGTCCACCACTCCTTGTTCCTGTCGCATTTGGGCCTGTACCGTTTCCGCGGCGGCGATCAACTCGTCATAGCGGTGATAGGGTTGCCCATAGATTTCGGCCACGACGGTCGAGAGCACGGGTGGGCCGGGCGGCGCTTCGACGATCTTGATGCGCGCGCCGGCGGCCGCCGCGAGGGCTTCGATATCTTTCCGAATTCGGAGGGTGATGGCATGGCTGTCCATCGCCCGTTTTGTCCGGTGCAGCAGATTGATCCGGATATCCGCTACGTTGGGACCCTGGCGTAGATAGTAATGGCGGACCAAACCGTTGAAATCCATCGGCGAGCCGATGCCGACCGTGGAGGTGAAATCAACCATCTCGGGGATCGTTCGCACATAATCCTCCAGCTTGCGCACGACGCCGTCGGTGGCTTCCAGCGTGGAACCCTCCGGCATATCGACGACCAGTTGGAATTCGTTTTTGTTGTCGAACGGGAGCATTTTCAGAGGCGCCAGGCCGGTCAGGGCCAGCGCCACGGAACCGGCAAACAGCACCACGACCAGGCCCATCAGGGCCAGGCTCTTGCCCCGGGAGTCGACAAAAGGCGCGAGTACCCGATGGTAGACGGCGAACGTTTTGGTTGTGCGGATGTCATAGGCCTTTTCCTCGGACGGGGTGTCCTTGAGCAGCTTCTTTGCAAGCCAGGGCGTAATGGCGAAGGCTACGAGCATGGAACTGAGCATGGTCAACGGCACGTTGAGGGCCATCGGGCCCATGTAGGGGCCCATCATGCCCGAGATGAAAAACATCGGGATGAACGAGACGATGATGGCCAGGGTCGCCAGCACGATCGGCGGCATCACTTCGTTCATAGCCCGCGAAATGGCCTCGTCGCGCGAAAATTTTTTCATCGAGAGATAACGGGTGATGTTTTCCACGCTGACGATGGGATTGTCGACCAGCAACCCGAGCGCGAGGATCAGGGCGAAAAGCGTCACGCGATTGATGGTGTACCCGAAGAGATAATTGAACAGCAGCGTCAGGGAATAGGTGATCGGGATGGTCAGTCCGACGATCGCGCCCTCCCGCCACGACATGCTCAGCGCGATCAATCCCACCACGGTGAGAATGCCCATGCCCAGATTGGCGACCAGATCGTTGACCTTGGCGTTGGCGGTCTCTCCGTAGTTGCGGGTGATGCGCACTTGCACGTTGTCCGGGATGACGCGCCCGCGCAATTCCTGGAGCATCGCTTCGACTTTACGCGCCACCCAGACGGCGTTGCTGCCCTTTTTCTTGGCGACGGCGATGGTGACGGAGGGGAAGCTCTTTCCTACGTGGGTCTCGGATACCCCGAAGCCGATACGCGTCAGCGAGGAGACTTCCTCGGGGCCGTCCGTGACTTCCGCGACGTCGCGCAAATAGACCGGGCGGTTTTCATGAATGCCGACCATCAGGTTTTTGACTTCGTCGGCACTTTGCAGAAAGGTGCCCGCTTCGACCACGTAGGAGCGGTTTCCCTGACTAAACGATCCGGATTCCATCTGCGCATTGGAAACCTTCAGCGCGCCGGCGATCTCCATGGCGGACAGGCCGTAGGCGGCCAGCCGCTCCATATCGGGATGGACCTGTACCGTGCGCCGTTCGCCGCCGTAGATCGTGATGTTGGCGCTGTCCGGGATGTGCTGGAGCTTGTCCACGACTTCCTCGGCGACGCGCCGCAACGCGTAGCTGTCCGCCTGGTCGCTGTAGAGCGCGGCGCTGACGATCGGCACATCGTCGATCTCGATCGGCTTGACCACCCAGCCGGCGATGCCCGGCGTGGTCTTGTCGATGTTTTGAAAGATCTTGTTGTAGAGCTTGATCAGGCTCTCTTCGCGATCCTGGCCGACGAAGAACCGGACGGTGACCACAGCCATGCCGGGCCGCGACATGGAATAGACATATTCCACGCCGTCGATCTGATAGAGCATCCGTTCGAGGCGCGAGGAGACCATTTGCTCGACTTCCTCGGCGCTGCCGCCCGGATACATGATCAGAACATCGGCCAGCGGGACGACGATCTGCGGCTCTTCTTCGCGCGGTGTTGCCGTCAGGGCGATCGCTCCCGCAATCAGGCTGACGACGATCAGCAGGATGGCGAAATTTCCCTTGAGAAACGCCTCGATCAACCGGGACATGAAACTGGTTTTGGTTTCCATGAATCAACCCTCCCGGACGGGCACGGCGAGAATGGTTTCTCCGCCTTCGAGGCCGGAGAGGATTTCGACGTGGACGCCTTGTTGCGGGCCCGTGGTAACCAACCGGCGGATCACGCGGCCGTTTTCCACGACCTGGACCCGTTGGAGCTGGCCGCTGGCATAGACGGCTTCAGCCGGAATCAAGATTCCGTCATGCGGCGTTTCCTGTACCCAGAGCCGCCCAAAGGCGCCGGGCAGGATGTCGCCGCCGGCGTCATCCAGGTGAACCCGCACATGGCGCGTGCGGCTTAATGGATCGATCTCGCTGACGATTTCCGAAACACGGCCTTTGAAGGGGCGGGCCGGGGTTTCAAGATTCACATCGACGGTTTGATCCAGGGCCAGCTTGTCCACGAGCCGGACGGGCGTCGGCGCTTCGAGCCGCATGCGCGTAGGGTCGTAAACGGCCAGCAGCACCTGTCCGGGATTGGCCAGATCGCCGGCTTCGATCCGCCGATCCGTCACCACGCCATCGATGGGGGAGACGATTTGGGCGTAGGTCAGCATGACCCGGACCCGCTCCGCCTGGGCGCGCGCGGAATTGAACATGGATTCTGCCGCCGTCAGCGCCTGTTCCGTCGTGGCCTTGGATTCGAACAACTGTTTTGCGCGTAGATATTCCGTTTCCGCCTGCTTGAACTGCGCTTCCGCAACGGCTAATTGCTCGCGGATTTCGCGGTCGTCCAGCGTGACGAGCGTCTGGCCCTTCTTGACCCGATCGCCGGCCGACACAAAAACCTTGTCGACATACGCCGGCATGCGCGCGCTCAGGTTTATTTTCTCTTCGGAGGCGACGGTGCCCATGACGTAGATGCGGCTGGAAATGGGCTGCCGTACGACTTGAATGGTGGGCGCGTCGGTCGGCAGGGCAAAGCCAGGCGCTTGTTCAAGCTTGCCGGACGGGATCTTGGCCGTGCACGCGCCTCCGGCCCAGGCCATGATCGCCGCCAACCCCACGATGCCTGCCGCGGGCTTCCATATTTTTTTCAAGGTTTCCTTGTTCATTATTTGCCTCCTTGGTCATCAACGTACTTGTTCACCAGTTGCCCCTGCGCCCGTTCCAGGTTGGAAAGGGCGTTCAGGTAATCGTAATACGATGCCACGTGACGGCTCTGGGCGGCGGTCAGGCCGACCTGCGAGGTCATCAGGAGGGTCACATCGGCCGCGCCTTGCTGGTATTGCTCGCGCGTGATGCGCAGGGCTTCTTCGGCGCTCGCCACGGCTTGTTGGGACACGTCCAGCCGTTCCCGGGCTTCTTTGGCTTGGATGCCGGCCTGGGTCAGGTCGAACCGCAACTGGTTGCGGGCTTTTTCAAGTTCCGCGCGGGCCAGTTCCTGCTTCGCCTTGGCTTCGCGCACCGCGCCGCCGCGGCGAAAGCCGGTAAAAAGATCCCATTCGGCCATGACGCCGGCAAAGTAACTGTTTTCCAGGTCGCTGCTGCCGTCGCTGTCCCAGTCGAGCGAGCCGAATGCGCTCAGGGTGGGGGCGTAATCCCGTCGGGCTTTTTTCAGGCCGTCGGACTGAATCTCCGTCATGGTCTGCGCCGCCAGAAGCTCGGGACGGGTCTCGACTCCGCCCACGGGCGCGGCCTCGGTCGGAATCTCCTCCAGCTTGCCTTGGGGCAGCCCGGTCTCGTCGATCAGATCGGACCCGATGGCTGTGTTCAGCGCGGCAATGGCCAGTTGGACGCCGTTGCGGGCGCGAATCAAATCCTCCCGGGCTTGCGCCCTTTGGACTTCAAGATTCAAGACGTCGACTTTGACGGCTGAGCCTGCCTTGAACCGTTCGTTAGCGACCCGGAGGCTTTCTTCGATGCTTTTAACGGACTCTTCCTGCACGAGGACGAACGCCTGCGCCTGGAGAATCCCGTGATAGCCCCGGGTGACCTGATGAATCAGTTCGTTTTGAAGCGCCTTTTGGGCGTAGGCCGCCGTACGCGTGCCCGATTGGGCCATTCTTCTCGTCAGTCCGCGCTGGCCGCCGTCCAGCAACCGCCATTTGGCGCCGAGGCTGGCGCGATAGTTTTCGGTGTCGTCCGGCTGATTGAAGTCTTCCGTCATCGAGGCCTGCCGTTGGTTCAGCTTCATGAAAAATGCCTGCGGCGGATTGTCGGTGCGGCCATACGTGCCGGCGGCGGCGAGCTGCGGATAATAGGCGGACTCCGCCTGCGCAATGGCCGCCTCGGCGGCTTCGACCCGGAACCCCGCCGCTTGGGCGTCGGGGTTGTTTTCCAGCGCCGTCCGAATGCATTCGTCCACCGTGATCGCTTGTCCCGTTACCGCCAGCGCCGTCCACACGGCTGCGCCGGCGCCCCAAGTTAATAATCTGTTCGTCATACCGCTTTCCCTCCTTTTCCTCGGATGCAATTCAAGATCGTCAGCGACCGGGGATCGGCAATTCGGTACCAAACTTCCTTGCCGCGCCTTTCTGCCGCCACCAAATCCACCCGTTTCATCTGGTTCAGATGCAGCGAAGCGACGGATTGGGGCACTTCCAGCGCTTCCATGATCGCGTGCACCGGCGACTCGCCTTGCCGATCCAGAAAATCGATGATCTTTAGCCGCTGGGGATGCGCCAGCAGCCTTAAAATCTGCGCCATGCGCTCCAACACGGCAGGAGAAATATCGTCTAAACAGCCAGATGAGGATGTATTCATGGCTAATAACATATGCAAACATTTAAATAAGTCAATACTTTGCCATGCATTTTTTATTCGTCATGTGATCCCCTTGGCGAAATAGGAAAGGGACGAGAAACGGTGGGCGTTGTTATTATTACATATCAAAATACTTGCAAGATATATAAGCGATGGGGTATTGATGCCCAGCAAGTAATGAGAACGCTCTCATTTTCACGCGCTATCTTGGTCTTTTTGGAAAAGAATCCGTATTTGTCCGGTTGGGTTTAAATGTTCAGTATCCACTAAGGCATAAATAGTTAGATAAATGAGAACGGTTGCAATGAGGGGTAAGGCGGGCTTGTAAGCTTTGGACGATTATATGACCTGCGGAAGCAATTGTTGTATTTCGAACGGAATAAATGCTCCTGAAAAGACGACTCTCTTTAACGGAATTGGTCCATGGCTTCGTCGGTTCTCATGAGGTGGTTTCCTGGGGGAGTGAAAAATGCGATTGAGATTCATAATAATTGCAGCGCTGGCGATGGCAGGAGCTTGCAGGAGTGAATCGATCCGTTACGTATCTTTACAAGGCGCACATACAGCGCCTTACGCATCCTGGGCGGATGCCGCGACCAATCTTCAGGATGCGTTAAATGTCAGTCTTCCCGGCGACACTGTTTTAGTCGCCGACGGCGTATATGCCGGTCCTGAAGCGATCATCCAGACCCCCGTGTGCTTGAGAAGTGTAAACGGCCCGGAATCAACTATTTTGAATGGAGGAGGGCACAGGGCTATATCGATTTTGACCAACGCAACCGTGGAAGGCTTCACCATAACGGGCGGTTCTGCGCGAAATGGCGGCGGCGTCCTCATGAGCGACGGACTCTTGCTGGGCTGTCATGTGGTTTCCAATACGGCTTCGCTGAAGGGCGGCGGCATCCACTGTCTTTACCGCGGCCGCGTCGAGAATTGCAGGATCAGCGGCAACTGCTTGATCGGCAACGATGGCGGCGGCGGCGTTTGCTGCGAATATGGCGGCGAAATCGTGCGTTGTACGATTACTTTCAATAAAGCCTCTCAACGGGGCGGGGGAGTGTATTGCGACCGGGGTCAGCCTTCCGTTCGCAACTGCGTTATTACGGATAATACCGCCCGCTATGGCGGAGGCATTATGTTTTTCACGACGGCCGGCGCGCAGTATCAGGCCGGCTATGCAGAAAGCTGTCTGATCGCCCGCAACACGGCGGAAATGCGCGGCGGCGGCGGCTATGGAAATCTGGCCGGCGACTTCTACAACTGTACCATCGTCGACAACACGGCTTCCAACGCCGGCGGCGGCGTCTTTTTCATGGCGGATGCGTGGAGCTTCGGGCTCTGCGCCAACTCCATCATCTACGATAACAACGCCCCGTCCGGCATGAATCATTACAATGCCGGGGCCTATTTCTTCTCCTGCTGCACCGTGCCTTCCGCCAGTGCGACCTGCCTGTCGGACGCTCCAGAATTCCTCGATCGCTTGCAGGGGGATTATCGGCTCTCCAGCCATTCGCCCTGCATCAATGCCGGCGATGCGGCTTGGGCGGATCTGGCCGGGTTGGACCTCGATGGCCGGGCTCGTTTAAGCGATGAGGGCCTTGAAATCGGCGCCTACGAATACGCGGTCTCGCAACCCGAAGAAATCGACAGCGACAGCGATGGCGACGGCATGAGCGATGAAGATGAACTCAGGGCGGGTACGAATCCCGCCCAGGCCGATTCCGTCTTCATCATTCAGTCCGTCGAAACCTTGTCGGCTGGAGGAATGCAGACGGCGAGCACAGAGGAAGACCAAAAGGCCATGGTCGTACGTTGGGCCAGCGCCGAAGGCCGCTTGTACACGGTCTGGCGTTCCACCCATCTCCTGGAAGGATTCGTCGCCATTCAATCTCGCATCGCCGCCACGCCGCCGGAAAATGTCTATCTCGACCGTCTGGACGACCGCAGCGCTTCCTTCTACCGGATTACGGTTGAATGAGGCGTTTCGCCCCGCTGATTCCTAATCTTCATCGTCCAGAGCCCCTGCCGGACGGCTGGTTTTTTTCTTGAGCTATTCCCGCCGCGCTCGACGATGTGGTAGGCTTCCTGAAAACAAATGATCATGAAGAAACGAAAAACCAATTTAGGAAAACGGGCTCAACCGGCGGCGCAGCCCGGCGCATCCAAAGCGCTGATCCCGCTGGATACCGCCCGTATTGCGGACCGCCACCGGAAGAAGCTCGAAAAAGTGCGGCAGGATTTGGAGACCGCTCAGGAGCAGTGGCGGCAATATACGGAGATCGAACGTCCGGCCTACGAGCGGTGGGTGCATCTGGAATGCGGGGCGCTGATCGCGGAACTTCACCAAATGAAGGAGGAATACGACTACAAGGCCTTCCTCTTAAACGAAGCCCATGCGCGCAGTATATTCTCCGGACGATCGTTGCGCGAGAGCTTGCACGACGTTCAGGAGGAAATGAAACGCGATCCCGCCCGCGACGAGCCGCCTCCCGATCCCGATGCCGGCCGGGATTTCTCGGGAAGCGGAAGAGAATCGGATGCCGACGATGAAGCCGATTGGGAGGATTTCTTTTCGCGGCTGGCCGACGAGAAGCCAAAGCGGCGCTCTGCTTTTCTTGAAGGCGCGCGCCTGCGGAGTCTTTACCGCGATATCTGCCGCCAACTCCATCCCGATACCGGCGCCGCCATGAACGAACGGACCAAACAACTCTGGAACGAAGTTCAGGAAGCCTACGGGAACAAGGATTTGGAGCGGCTGGAGACGTTGCGCGCCCTATGCGATCTGGAAGCCGGCAGCTTGGGCAAGAGCACTTCCTGCTCCCGGCTCCTGGACCTGATAAAACATTTTCAAAAAGGCCTCCGCTCGCTGAAGAGCCTGTTGAAAAAAGCGCGTAACAACGAGCCCGGCTATGGCTTTTCAACCTGGGACAACGCCCACAAGACGCGAGTCAAACACGACCTCCAAGGCGAACTGAAGGAGGGCGTCGAACACCTCAAATTCGAATTGAAGGAGCTGAATTACATTCTCAAGGATCTGGAGCGCGAGCCCGCCTCCTATCAAAGTTCGCGCCGCCGAGCCAGGGCGGCCGAGCCCTGGTAATTCCAGGCTTGGAAGGTCGATTGACAAAGTAAGTTAGCCTTTGGCGGAGTAAGTGAGCCTGGGGTGCAGTTAGTCTATCCGAAAAGGGGGCTGAA
>MHBK01000051.1 GCA_001804865.1 Lentisphaerae bacterium GWF2_57_35 | reverse complement strand
TGCGCCTTCAGCCCCCTTTTCGGATAGACTAACTGCACCCCAGGCTCACTTACTCCGCCAAAGGCTAACTTACTTTGTCAATCGACCATTGTGCTTATGGGGCTTATGGGGGTCGATTGGATGCCGTTTTGATTCTTATCTCATACTCGTAATCATAATCATAATCATAATCATAATCTGCATTTTTTCATCCTGAAAAAGATTAAGATTACGATTAAGATTATGATTATGAGGTAGATAGATCTGCGTTGACGCGAGGCTCTTCATGGGAGGGCGAGCCTTTTCAGGTCGCTCTTGTAAATTCTCTCCCGCTTGTCCATATGCGTACCGCTTTGCCTACGAGCTTTTTTCCTTCGAAGGGCGTATTGCGAGAGCGGGAAGCAAATTGGGCGGGGTCCACAACCCAGGCTGTTTCCAGGTCGAGCAGGGTAATGTGGGCCGGGGCGCCCGGGCGGAGGGAGGGCGCCGGCAAGCCCAGGATTCGGGCTGGCCCCGTGGTCCACCGGCGGACCCAGGTCAGCAGATCCATCCGCCCGGAGGCCACCAAGGCCGTAAAGGTGACGCCAATGGCTGTTTCGAGCCCGACAATCCCAAACGGCGCGAGGAGAAATCCTTTGGCCTTGGCTTCCTTCGTATGGGGAGCATGATCGGTGGCAAAGACTTCGAGCGTCCCGTCGACGATGGCCTCGATCAGGCTTTGCCGGTCCTCTTCGGAACGCAGGGGCGGATTCATTTTGTAGCGGGCGTCTTGCGGATCGACGTCGGCATCGGTCAGGGCCAGATGGTGCGGCGTCAGTTCGCCCGAAACGCGAAGACCTGCTCGAATCGCCTTGCGGATGGCTTCCACGCTTTCGCGGGCCGATACATGCTGGATGTGCAGGCGGCAGCCGGTTTCGGCGGCCATGGCGATGTCTCGTTCGACCACGCGGCTTTCCGCTATGGAGGGAATTCCCGGCAAGCCATGACGCCGGGAATACGCGCCTTCGTGCATGACGCCTTTTTTCTCGAGCTCGCGGTCGTGGGCATGGTCCATGACCACCCGGTCGAGCTTCGCGGCCTGTCTCATGACCTCGCGAAGGGTGTTTTCGTCGGCCACAGTCGTGCCATCGTCGGTGAACGCGGCCGCGCCGGCGGCGGCCATGCCGGCCAGGTCTGCGGGTTCAAAGCCGTCCCGATTGCGCGTCAGACATCCGGACGGCAGGACGTTAATCAGCCCCACTTTGTCGCCTTGCTCTTTAACCCAGGCGACGCGTTCCGGCGTATCGAGCGGCGGTTGGGTGTTGGGCATGGCCACCACCGTGACAAATCCCCCGCGAGCGGCGGCTTGGGAGCCGGTGAGGATGGTTTCCGCCGCTTCCCCGCCGGGTTCCCGCAAATGCACATGCAGATCGATAAAGCCCGGAACAACGGTCAACCCTTGGGCCTTCACGATGGAGGCCTCCGCCGGCACAAGGCGCGGCAACGGAGCGATGCAGCCATCGTGAATATACAGATCGCCGATGCGATCCTCGCCTGTGGATGGATCGATCAGACGTCCTCCCTGAATCAAAATGGATGCCATCCTTAACCTCCTTGCACGGGCTCTGGGTTATTCCGGGCGTCCGCGATGTCGTGATGCGTTCCGCATTTCGGGCAGTCGAAGGCCGATTGGTTGAAATCCGCGGGAATTTTAAACCGGATGCCGCAGGCACAAGGCACGATCAAGGTCTCGTTCATGCGGTGCACAATATCCTTTGCTTCGCGCCAGGGCTTGGCCGATAGAAGCGGCGGAGCCGCCTCCGGTTTCTGAATCCCTTGCTCGACCGAGGCGGCCAAATTGCGCGCGCCCACGACGCCGTGGCTGTTGTGCTGGGCCTTGAAGGCTTCCTCGTAGGCCGCCAGCGACGAGCCGCCGGTCATGCCGCGCAGCACGCGAATGCGCTCCGTCGTGGACGGATGCGTGCTGAACAGGCTGGTGGACGAACCCTGCGCCGCGAGCGGATTGACAATAAACATGGGGGCCACGGCCCGGCTGACCTTCAATTCCGCGCCCTGTGAGGATGCAATCTTTTCCAGCGCGGAGGCAAGTCCTTGCGGATAGCGCGTAAATTGGGCCGAGCTGGCATCGGCCAGGTACTCGCGCCGCCGGGAGCAGGCAAAGTAGAGCAGTTGGGCCATTAAGGGGGCGAGAATGGCCATGACCAATGCTACAATGGCCATGATGGCGGCCGCCTGCCCCTCCGACTTGTTGGAGGAGCGCCGGCCCCGTCCGCCGCCATAAATCATGCCTCGCAGATAAATATCCGCGATCAGGATCACCGCCCCCATCGTGACGCCGGCCAGGGTCATGAAGAGCGTGTCCCGGTTGCCGATGTGACCCAGCTCGTGCGCGATCACGCCTTGCAGCTCGTCGCGGTTCAGGCGGCCCAGCAAGCCCGTTGTGACCGCCACGGCCGCCCGTTCGGGCTTCAAGCCCACCGCAAAAGCATTGGGCGTTGCCGAATCGATGATGTACACCTTCGGCATCGCCGGCAGACCGGCCGCGATTTTCATTTCCTCGACGATATTGTAAAGCTGCGGGGCGTCGTCATGCTTTACTTCGCGGGCGCCTGCCGAGGCCAGCAGGATCTTCTCTCCGCCGGCCATGTTGACCAGCATCATGACCAGCCAGATGCCCATCGCAATCAGGACGCCCAACGAACCGCCGCCGCCGGGTTCCAGCGAAAAGCCGATGGCATAGCCCATCAGCATTAGCACCAAGGCCAAGACGACGATCAAAATCGCCGATTTACGCTTGTTCGACTGGATAATTTCCCACATGGCAAAAACGAGTCTTCTCGCGTTCGGCTAGAATTGCACCTTGGGTACTTCCCGTTCCGCCGGGGCTTGGATTTCGAAGAATTCCTTTTTCGTGAACGCGAACATGTTCGCCACGATATTGGTAGGAATCGATTCGATGCGCGTGTTGTAAGCCATCACTTGGTCGTTATAAGCCTGCCGCGCGAAGCCCACCTTGTTTTCCGTCGAAGTCAGCTCTTCCTGAAGGGCCAGGAAGTTTTGGTTGGCCTTGAGTTCCGGATAATTTTCCGACACTGCGAAAAGGCGGCCCAGCGCTCCGCTCAGTTCTCCTTCCGCCTTGCCTAAGGCGGCGAGGCCATTGGCCTGCATGGCGGCCGTACGCGCCTGGGTAATGCTCTCCAGGGTTTCCCGTTCGTGTTTGACGTAACCCTTGACCGTCTCGATCAGGTTGGGAATGAGATCGTGCCGCCGCTTCAACTGTACATCGATCTGCGCCCAGGCATTTTGCACCTGGTTGCGCAGGCGCACCAACCCGTTGTACGCGCCGAAAAACCACAAGACTGCGATCGCCACAATGCCCAACAATATCAGCATAGCTGCCATGACCTTCTCCTTCTGATTTTATTTCCCAAAAACTTCTTTGCAATAGGCCGCCAGGGTCGACGTCTCCGCCGTGGGGCCTCCGGATTGAATCACGGCCTGCAATTCTCCTTGATCCAGCCACAGCCCATGCTGTGGGCAAACATCCACTTCGATTTCAGTGGTCGACAAGGGGCCCGTATACATTTTTTTTCTGCAATGAGGACAAAGCCGGCGCCCTTTGGTTTTTGCCGGAAAGGGAATGGCCGTGTTTCCAATCAAAAGCTCCAGTTCGCCTCGATCCAGCCAGCAACCGCCGCAGGAGGGACAGTAATCCACCTCTACGTCTTTGAATTCCACGGCCAGCATATCTTGTTTGCACGACGGACAGCGCATGGCTTTCCTTTCAACTTGTTACACCGTTTCAATGTAACATAATGGACTTTCTTTGTCCCATGAAGAGTCTCTCGTCAATGCAAATCGTCCCTTATCTTGCTCATAATCATAATCTTAATCGTAATCTTAATCTCCTTCTGAATAAGAAAATGAAGATTATGAGTAGAAATCAGAACGGCATCCTACCGAAATCGACTCTAATGAGCCGTTCGATGCGTCTTGAGTCATAATTACAATGGCTGGGCTTTGGCCGGCACTGGGTTTTTCCGGATATTTTCGGTCGCGACGGAGCGCGCCCCTCCAAAAAAAAGACCAGGGAACAAACGGCGGGTCGGACGTTCTTTATCGGCGAGAAGGCGGACGTCGCCGGGAAGGACCTCTCGAGCCACCGCTGTAGGGTCGGCGATGTTCTCGGCGCGGCTCGGGGCCGGACGGCGGCGGCGGCGTGGCCAGCCAGGCTTCCTCGGGCATCGTGCATTTGATCGCGCGTCCGATATAGGTTTCGATCTGCGGCAGATAGAACGACTCTTCTTCGCAGGCGAAGGTGATCGAGGTCCCGGTTGCGCCCGCGCGGCCGGTGCGGCCGATGCGGTGGACGTAATCCTCGGCATCGTGCGGTACATTGTAATTGATGATGTGGCTGATGCCTTCCACGTGCAATCCGCGGCCGCAGACGTCGGTGGCTACCAACACCCGGATTTTCCCGTCGCGGAACTGCTCCAGCGTACGGACGCGTTTTTCCTGGGGGACGGCGCCCGACAATAGCGAGCAATCGATCCCATGCCGTTTGAGCCGGTCCGCCAGGCGTTCCGTTTCGTCACGGCGATTGGCGAAAATAATGACCCGTTCGGGATTCTCTTTTTGCAGGATGTTATAAAGCAGCGAGAATTTGTGGTGGCTGGTCACGATGTAGATGATCTGGTTCACGCTGTCGGAAGCCACTTGATCCGGCTGAATTTCGATGTTGATCGGGTCCTTCATCCATTGCGAGGCCAGGCGCATGATTTCCGGCGTGAGTGTGGCGCTAAAGAGCATCGTTTGCCGTTGTTCCTTGGGCGGCGTGCTGTTGACGATCTTGCGCATGTCGGGGATGAAGCCCATGTCGAGCATGCGATCGGCTTCGTCGATAACGAGGATTTCCACCGCATGGAGATCGACGTCGCGCTTTTGCTTGAAGTCCAGCAAACGGCCCGGCGTGGCCACGATCAAATCGATGGCCTTTTTACGGAGGATCTGGCGTTGCTTGTCGTAATCCATCCCGCCATATACCCCGGCAATCGTGAAGCCCGTATGGTCCCCAATCGCCTCGGCATCTTTTTGAATCTGCATGACCAGTTCGCGGGTCGGGGCCATGATCAGCGCCCGGGGCGTGCCCATCGGACGTTGCCCGGTCGCTGGATGTCGGAGCAGCCGCGTAAAAATCGTCAATAGGAACGCCGCCGTCTTGCCGGTTCCGGTTTGAGCCCGGCCGGTGACGTCGAGTCCTTTAAGGGCGGAAGGAAGAATTTCCTTTTGAATCGGGGTGCAATACTGAAACCCCATGTCATGAATCGCGTGGAGCAACTCTCTCGGAAGGTCGAGATCTCTAAAGGGAATCTTGCCTTCGCAAGGCGGTACGACAAAATCCTCAGGCGTCCAAGCCGCTGCGGGTTTTTGGGTCGGTTGTTTTCCCTGAGGCTTGGTGGACGTCCGATGCGCAGCCGGCTTGTGCGTGCCGGCTGCCGGGGTTTCCTTGGCCGGCTTATGAGAACGATGAGTAGTGGCCTCAGGAGCTTCTTTGGCAGGCTTAGGTCGTCCTCGGATACTATTCCAAACTTTTTTTAACAGCGTTTTAACCATGAATTTCCATTAACTATACGGGCAAAAAACGGTTTTGCACAGCAATTTTACAAACTATTCCATGCACTGGGTGCATCTTGACACGGCCTCCGCGCATATGAATAAGAATCCACGTCCTTACGGACGCGGCTACGTAGCTGCCGGCGTAAGCCGGTGGCTTCTTTCCAGTGCCAGACGTTGAGGAGGGGCCGTGAAGATGCACCCCCATGCACTCCCGATTCGCTGGATAAATATCGGAACGCCGACTCACGGCAGAATCAACATTTCAACTTTGCCTCGGCTCTGGGACGCTTGCTTGTTGTTTTTCCTGCACAGTTGAGAATATTCTGCATACGGTGTATTTAGGTGAAACCTATGAGGCATGGCATACAAAAGCAATATTCAATCAGCAAAGCCTTCCGGCGGCGGTTTTGGCTTATGGCGCTGGTGTTGTGTGCTGGCGTGGCGTCCGCGGCCTCGTCGCCGGAATTGCAAGAACTCAAAGGCGCCCTGCTGGTTGATAATGCCGGCAATGACGGCGACAGTTTCCTGGTCAGCGGCGCCGGTAAACAATTCCGCGTCCGGCTGTATTTTGTGGATGCCCCCGAAACCTCGGCCTCCTGGGACTCGGATCTGGTCCGAATCAAGGAGCAGCGGCGGTATTTTGGCCTGCCGGACGAGAAGGCCGTGCTGGCCTACGGCAAAGCGGCGGCAGCCTTTTCCCGTGGAAAACTGGCCAAACCTTTCGACGTTTACACCGCCTTTGCCTCGGCTCTGGGCCGCTCGCCCGAGGGGCGCGTCTACGCGTTTGTCCGCACCGCCGACGGCGAGGATTTGGGGCGTCTGCTGGTTCAACAGGGTTTGGCCCGGGCCTATGGCGTGGGCCGGGAAAACCCCGACGGCGTGTCCCGCGACGAAATGAAGGCGCGCTTGTCTGACTTGGAAGCTGCCGCCATGCTTAAGAATCTGGGCATCTGGCAGTCCTCCAATCCTGACCGCCTGGAGGAATACCGCGCCGCCCAGCGCCAGGAAGAACAGGCCATCCGAACCGTCCGGCAAGGACTGCAGGGCGAAGAGGCGCCCGTTGCTCCCCTGAACGTCAATACCTGTTCCAAGGAAGAGCTCCAAACGATCAAAGGCATTGGCCCCGCGCTGGCCGGAAAGATCGTCTCCGGACGTCCCTATCGAACGCTCGACGACCTGTTGAAAATCCAGGGCATCAGCCCCGCGAAGCTGGAGTCGTGGCGGGATTTAATGAGAGTGAATTGACCGACGCCCATTCTTTGGCTTCTGTCCCCGTGAACTTTGGACCTTGGACTCTGGACTCTTGGACTTTGGACTTTGGACTCTTGGCCTTTGGACTCTTTAATCTCTCGTTTCGTCCGCGGCCTCAGGTTTTTTCACGAATTTTCGGGCGCGGACGGCATTGCCTCTGCCCAGATATTCCATTTCGTCGAAGATCAACCGGCTGAGGAAAATTCCGCGGCCGCAACTATTCAGGATTCGATTTTCCTCGAGCGGATTCGGGATGGCATTCCAGTCGAAGCCCTCTCCCTCGTCCGTGATCAGCCACTCGAAAAAGGCGCCATTGAACTTGAATTCGACCACTACGCGCCGGTCGATGCGTTTGGGCTCCGTCAGGCGCTGTTCATAGAGTTGCTTCAAGCCGCTGACCTCGGTCAGCGCGGCGTTCTTCTCTTCGTAGGTGATGCCCAGATTTCCGTGTTCCATGGCGTTCATCAGCAATTCGTCCAAGCCCAATATGATGTCCCGCCGTTCTTTGTCGGGCAGCAAATCCTCGATTTCCTGGACTAGAAATCGAGCGTACTCCGTGCTGAAATTCAGACGGTTTTCGAGGCTCAGGGTCAACGAACGAAAAACGATCGACTTCTGGATTTCACGCCCGATAACCCGTTCGTTGACGATGCTTTCGTACCGATGGAGCAGTGACAGCAAATCGGCAATATTGATCGGCTTCCATAAATAATTGTTGGCGCCCCGGCGCAAGGCCTCGACCGCGGTGGCAGCGCTTTCGTCGCCGGTCATCACGACGACAATGACTTCGTGATTCTTCTCCCGCACTTCGGAAAGGAGCGTCAGCCCGTCCATGGCGGGCATTTGTATGTCGGTGATGACGAGATCGGGTTCGGCCGTATCGAAAACTTTCAGGGCGCGGTGTCCGTCTGCTGCGGTAAACACCACATGACCATGCTTTTCCATCACCTTCTTCATCACATCGAGAACGGATGGTTCGTCTTCCACCAACAAAATTTTCACGCTTCCTCCGGGCCTTTAGTCGTCGATGTGATCGTTATCTTTTTTTCAACACGGTCAACGCCTCGATATGAAACGTATGCGGAAACATATCGATGGGTTGAATATGCATAACCTCATACCCCGAACTTGTAAACAGCTTGAGATCGCGGGCCAAGGTGGCTGGATTACACGAAATGTAAATCAGGTTTTCCGCGGCCAAAGCGACGATTTTCTGGACCGCTTTTTCGTGCAGGCCGGGGCGGGGCGGATCGACCACCACCAAATCCGCGCCCGACGGCAAAACGTCCGGTCCGGCTTTTTCCACCGCGGCGCAAATCATTTTCACGTTTTGCAGGCCGTTTCGGGCCACATTCTGCTCTGCCGCCTTTACCGACTCGTCCACCGATTCCACCCCGACGACTTGTTCGGCCACCGGGCTCAAATGCATCGCAATCGGCCCCACGCCGGAATATAAATCCAGCGCCAGCTTCGGGCGCAAAGTCCCGACCTGCTTCATCAATTCCTGGAAAAGCCGTTCGGCCTGAATCGTATTGGTCTGGAAAAAGGTTTCGGAACGAATTTCGAAGGTCAGGCCGTTGAGCTTTTCCTCGATCATGCCGCGGCCCTTGAGAATCTTCAATTCCACCGGACGCGGCGGACCGGAGACCCGGCGATCCAGGCCGACGATGAGCGTGTCGCACAAATCTCCGTAAATATCCGTCAGTTGTTCGATCCCGGCAGGATAATCGGTTGCGTTGATTTGAACCAGCCGCTGACGGGTGTGCTTGCCTTCCCGGATCATCAACGTCCGCAACAGCCCCGTCTTGGTCCGCTCGTCGAATACCGGAATCTGACGGCTTTTCACGAACTCCAGCGTTCGCCGCACGATGTCGGCGGATTCCGGCGATTGCAGGAGGCAGTTGTCCGTATGAACGATATGGTAGAAATTATTCCGGCGGTGCAGTCCGATGACCGGCACGCCCTCCTGCTGCCCAAAGGTGAAGATCATCTTGTTGCGATAGAAAGCAGGCGGTTCCATTCCCAGAATGGGCTGAACGCGCTCCGGCACGCCCTGCACCCCGTGCATGGACTCCGTGAAAACCTCCTGCTTGAATTGAAGCTGCGCCGCGTAATCGCAATGCCGGAAGGTACAGCCTCCGCACTCGCCGAACAGGGGACAATCCGACTCCTTGCGGTGGGGCGACGGCTCCAGAATTTCCACCACGCGCGCTGCGGCGAATTGCCGTTTCTTGGTCGTAATCACCGCCCGCACCCGCTCGCCCGGCAATGCGCCCTCGACAAAAACCACAAACCGGTCCATCCGCGCCAGCGCCTTGCCTTCGAACACCATTTTTTCCGTCACCAACTCGACTTCTTTCATCAATCTCCTTATGAACACAGAGCACTATACTGGAGAAGTTGGGTCGAATAAAACGGTTCTTTTGAAATATTCGGAATCGGCGCGATCGGGGTGAGTCGCCTACAAGAAGGTTTGTATTTTGGAGGGTCGCGCTCCGTCGCGACCGAAAAAAGATGGTTCCGACAGAGCGGAACCCTCCAAAACGCCAAAGAAACCGAGCCACCTTCAGGTCCACTTCGGGCCGATTGAATGACCCTTATGTCTCAGACTTGACGATCCGTGGGACGCTTTGCCATCCGTGGGGCTGCTCTTCCAGGGCAAATGCCCCCACGGAGATGACAAATAATAATGGAGCCGGCCTGCCCTCAGGCCGGAAAGTCATTCGGAAATCGGCCATATGCCTTTCTGTCTTGCGCCGAGTCCCGAAACATATTACATAAGAATCCCTCTTGTGCACCTGTAGCTCAATTGGACAGAGCTTCTGACTTCGGATCAGAAGGTTGCAGGTTCGAGTCCTGCCAGGTGCGCCATATACCGGCTCTCCCCCAAATTCCGCGGCCACCGTGTCCCTGTCGACGCCCGCGGGTTGCGGCATCCGTCTTCGCCTGGGGGAGGGCTACGCCGGACAAGAGCGCAACCCCTACAGGAAAGGGCCTGCGCGGCATGGTCGTTTTTTTGTGCCATCCGGAAATGCAATCGGTTATGCTGGCCGCCGGGTTGAAGTCAGGACGAAGGAAAGGACGGAAAGCATGAGTCATGTCAGTCTGGCCTTGCCGGGATTGGCCCTTCAGCGGGGGTTTCGCGGCTGCAGCAACCGGTTGGATGATTTTGCGGGTCTGGGTAATCTGGCGATCGGAACACGGCCGGACAAAAAGGGTCTCTTTACGCTCTATGAGGACCAGGTCGTTGCCTCCTGCCGCAACGATTGCATCGCTTGCCCGCTCGCGCTGGATGAGTCCATTCTGGATGGCGCCATCGTTCAGTTTGCGCCGGAGTCTGAAGAGGAAGTGTCCTGCCCGGCAGGCTGCAATCAATTCGTGACGACGATCTCCCGAATGACGCCTTCGCCGAATTTTGCCTACGCCGTACGGGTCCGGGGCCTTTTTTCGCAACTCCGCATAAGCCCGCTTCCACACTACCATCCCGCGCATGAGATTCCCGATTCTCTACTTTGTCGGCTCGGTCAAATTCGCGGGCTCCTGCTGGGGTTTTATTTCCCGACGCTTCTTGATGATGTGGCCTGGTCCGGCTATCGCTTTCATTTTCTTTCGGAAGATCACACCGTAACAGGCCGGCTGGTGGATTGTGAAATCGGCAATCCGCAGATCGCGCTCCAGCACCTCGAGGAATGCCGTATCACGCTGCCCAAAACATCCGACTTTCAATTGGCCGATTTTTAAGGAGCCATTTTCCATGAATTCTTTGGCTGTTCAGTTTGCCGGGCTTTCAGCGATCAATCCTTTCCTGTTGGCCTCGGCCCCTCCGACCGCCACGCCGGCCATGATTGAGCGCGCCTTCGAGGCTGGCTGGGGCGGCGCGGTGATCAAGACCCTGGTGGACGATCCCGTGCACAATCTGTGCAACCGATTTGGAACGAATAAAATCGGGAAGCACGTGTATGGGTTCAAAAATATTGAGCTCGCCGGCGAACTCTCCATGGCGGAGTGGTTGACCGGCGCGCGTCAGTTGAAGGCGCGTTTTCCCGATCGGCTCCTAATCGGCAGCATTATGGCGGACGCGCGGGATCACGAGGCCTGGCTCCAAATGACGCGGGCCTGTCAGGATGCAGGCATGGACATGGTGGAGTTGAACTTTTCCTGTCCGCATGGATACCCCGAACGCGGGAAGGGTTGCGCGATTGGACAGGACGAACGGACGTCCGCGGAAATTGTACGCGGCATTAAAACGGATCCGCGGGTGACCGTCCCCATCGCGCCGAAGCTGACCGCCGCCGTCACCGACATTGCCTTCATCGGCGAGGAACTGGCCGCCGCAGGCGCGGATGCCTTTTGCGCGATCAACACCGTGCCCTCGCTGCTGGGCTTCGATCTGTCCACGCTGAATCCCAGGGTCAACGTGCGTGGACATACGGCCTCCGGCGGCTATTCGGGACACGGGATTAAACCCATTGCGTTGCGATGCGTGTATGACCTGATCAGCCAGGCAAAGCGCCCGGTCATGGGATGCGGGGGGTGCATGAACGGCAGCGATGCCATTGAGTTTCTGATGCTGGGCGCCGGGCTTGTTCAACTGGCCACGGCCGTCATGTTTGAAGGATACGGCCTGATTGACCGGCTTGTGAACGATATGACTCAATTCATGGAAAAACATGAGCTGAAAACGGTAGCCGATTTCACAGGCCTCGGGCGCTCCCGCGTTACGACCTTCAACCGTCTGGACGCATCGTTCCGGACCCGCGCTCAGGTGAATCTGCTTCGTTGCGTGCGTTGCGGGAAGTGCCAAATCTCATGCCGGGACGGCGGCTACCAGGCCATCACCGTGCTCGAATCCGGCGCTTACCCGCAGATCGCCCCGGAAAAGTGCGTGGGGTGTTCTCTCTGTGCGCAGGTCTGTCCCGTCGAAGCGATCCACATGACCGAAGCGTAAGCAGCCTTATTTCAGGCCGTGTCTGCATCGAGGAATGGACTCGCCATAATCCTGGAACTGATGTCTTGCTGTTGAATCCTCTTCGTCCTGTCTTTTATACACAAAATTACCATCATGAAAAGTTGGGCCAAGAAGAGTCGCCGCAAAGAGTTGCCGTTGTACGAAGACTTGTTTTTTGGAGGGTCGCGCTCCGTCGCGACCGAAAAAAGAAGGTTCCGACAGAGCGGAACCCTCCAGGAATCTTTGAGATCACGTTTTTTGCAAACGATAGATCCATAGGATTTATGTATATAAGACAGGGCTACGCCGGCGGCTACGTAGCCGCGTCCGTAAGGACGTGGATTCTTATTCATATGCGCGGAGGCCGTGAAGAGGCGCCCTCTGGTTGTTGTTATGCTGCTTGATTCTTGTGAAGGACTCCGGCTTCTGGCATACTGCCTTTTCACAAGGTGAAATGAGCATGGAAAAAGTTCCCGAATCGTTGGGCATCATTGCCGGCAAAGGCGTTTATCCCCTCCTGCTGGCCGAATCCGCCCGAAAGCAGGGGGTCAAACGCCTGTTTGCCGTGGCGTTCAAGGGGGAGACCGATCGCGCCATTGCCCGGTTGGTCGATCGCGTGGAATGGCTGTACGTGGGGCAGTTGGGCGCGCTGAAGCGCGCCTTGCAGGCGAGCGGCGTCCCGCAAGCCGTCATGGCCGGGCAAATCACGCCGACTCATCTGTTCAGCGTCCGGCTCGACAAAGACGCCCTGACGGTTCTAAGCCGCCTGAAAAAACGCAATGCCGAGACCATCTTTGGGGCCGTGGGCGCGGAACTTCAAACCGTCGGCGTCGAACTGACCGATGCCAGCCTGTTTATGGAATCGGCCATGCCCGAGCCCGGCTTGCTCACTGCGCGGGCGCTCACCGCAGACGAAATGGACGACGTACGCCTGGGCTTTCAAGTGGCCAAGACCACCAGCGGTCTCGAAATCGGACAGACCGTGGTCATCAAGCAGGGGACCATTCTGGCGGTCGAAGCTTTTGAAGGCACCGACGAAACGATCAAGCGGGCCGGCCGATTGGGCGGGCCCGGGATCGTAGTCGTCAAGGTCGCCAAGCGCGGCCACGATATGCGCTTCGACATTCCCGTCGTCGGCGAACGAACGATGAAGCTGCTCCGGAAAACCCGCGCCGCCGTGCTCGCCATCGAGGCGCGGCGCTCCATTCTGCTCGAGCGGGAAAAAATCGTCGAACAAGCCAACCGGCAAGGCTTGAGCCTGCTGGCGTTCGAGGACCTGCGGGCTACGCCCGCAGGTTGATTTGCAATTTGCAATTTGCGATTTGCGATTTGCAATTGGGGGAAGGGGAATTGATCTTTGGCCGTGCGACGCCTCCGGCGGAGCCTCGTTAAAATCCAGCCGTCGGTTCGCCTCCTGCAAAAATTTCTTCACCGTTATCCGTGACCTGATCTCGATACTCTCTCCCAATTGCAAATTGCAAATCGCAAATCGCAAATACCTATGGTAAGTATTCGGTCGAACCATGCGCCTATCACGTCCAGAGACTGCCATTATAGCCGGCCTGGCGATCGTTTTGATCGCCATCGTCGGTCCCGCCATTCGGTGGGTGCATATCCAGAAGAATCTTCGAATGGTCAAGGCCGACATGCAGGCGCTGATCGAAGCCAGCCGGCTTTTCTACAACGAGTACGGCATCTGGCCCAGCCAGTACGTCGTCGAGGAAGGCGATTACCGCTATGGGGACGACCTCCCCAACCGCGAATTCATGAACGTCCTGCGTTCCATTGCCGGACCCGGCAATGTCAACGATTCCGTTAATCCCAATCATGTGGTCTTTATCGAATTCGGCCCCTACCAGCCCGGCCGCTCCGGGCTGAACGATCAGGGGGACATCCTGGACCCGTGGGGCATGCCTTATCAAATTGTGCTGGATACCGACTTGAACACCGTCTGCGACATCCCCGACAGCCTCCACGGCGCCGGTCTTCCCTCCGGCATGGTCGTCTGGTCCTGCGGCCCCGACCGCCGCTCCGATACCGCGGACGATATCTTGTCGTGGAAGTAGGGACGAAGAATTACCCCACGGATGGCAAAGCGGTCCCACGGATAAAGAATATTTAGAATGGATAATCATTTCATCGAAATCGAGGTATAGACAGAAAGAGCTGGCAACGAATACAGAGCCTCTCCATCCAGTTTTTACTCATAATCATAATCTTAATCGTAATCTTAATCTCTCATTGTTGTGTCGATGAAGAGATTACGATTATGATTAAGATTACGATTAGGAGGCAGAGGGGGGCCCTACTGAAATAGGCTCTTACCTGAATCCCCACGCATGCCACTGATTCGTCCCGACGCGGTAATCGTCTTTCTTTTTCCACTCCACATGCCCATCCATGAAAGCCAGGTTGCGGCCTTCGTTATGGCGTTCGTTCGGCGCCTTTTCCAGATCGATGAACCCCACCACCTGATCGGTGTGTCGGAACGACGAAAGCGGTTTGCCCATGAAGAGCCCGTTCGTGTTCATCTTGTAGTCGGAAACCCAGGCCGTGTCCGCGGGATTGATATAGACCTCGGGCGCGTTGACCGCCGCCGCGTTGCCGCTGTCGTCCCCCTTCGCGCTCGGACAGCGGAACGCTTTCGGATCGGCAAGATACTTGGATAAAGCCTGCATGTGCCGCCATTGATCGCTGGCGGGCGACAGCGTCGGCATGCGCCCCTCGTTATCGCCCGCGTATAGCAACAGCCCCGACGCCATCTGCCGAAGATTGTTCAAACACGCCGCACGACGGCCTTTTTCAAACGACGAACTTATCGCAGGAAACAAAATCGCCGCCAAAATCCCGATGATCGCAATGACCGCCAATAACTCGATCAATGTGAAAGCAGGGGGAAATGCCGATTGCCGATTGCCGAATGCCGAATGTGGGAATACGACGCATGGTTTTTTCATGGCGTGAGTATACGCTTTTAGCAAATAGGGCGTCAATCCAGGGGAAGGAAAGCCAGCCATTGTAATTTCAGTAGAATGCCGGTTCTGATTTCTACTCATAATCGTAATCATAATCTTCATTTTCTTATTCAGAAGGAGATTAAGATTAAGATTAAGATTATGATTATGAATAAGATAGGACGACCTCTGCGTTGACGCGAAACTCTTAATGGGAGGGCGGGCATTCGGGCGCATCCCATAACAGCCGCAGGCGGGCCTGGAAGCACGGGTAGGGACGCGACTCCGCTCGCGTCCGAAGAGGCGGCCAGCGGAGTGGCCGCCCTACCCACGACGAAGAGTTTCTTCCGTATTTTGGAGGGTCGCGCTCCGTCGCGACCGGAAGAAGAAGGCGTCGACAGAGCGAAACCCTCCAGGAATCATGTACTTGAATTGCTCGAAGGTGTGCCGAACCCGTTTTGCCATCCAACAAGTTTACAGTGCACATAAAAAGACCGTGATACCCAAAGCCCCGTGCGGAAAAACGACTTGCTTGAGTTTTCGTTCTGTGAGAGCTTTTCCAACAAGTTACTTTTCTTTTTCAGTAGATCCATTCGTTTTTGAGGGGAAGATGTAAGCCAAGAGATAACACAACAATATTTTGCGTTACGGCAGTGGTCGTTCAATCAGAAAACCACCAAAATTTTATCGAGAACGACGCTACGGAGACGCGCCCATTGGGCGCGGCTTCGGAAGCGTTCTCGATGTGGGGCTTGGTGGTCCCTCTGATTGGGCGCGGACGAGGTCTGCGCCCATTTATTTGGGGTAGAACGAGTTGTGCCGTCGCGAAAACAAGGGAGGGGATGATGAGGAACCGGTCGAGTGGCAAATGGGTGGCTTTTCGTTCGTTGGTTTGTTTGGCGGGGGTGTTTGTTTTATTTCTGACGGCGGGCGGTCCATCGGATGCCTCGCGAACCTCTATCGATCCCGAAACCTATAAGGCGTTCATGGCCGCCGAACTGGAGGATGTGGGGGAACTCGATGAATGGTTTGCCGAACAGCAACTCGAATGGATGCCGCTCCTCCCGCCTGCCGAGGATTTCATCCTGCGCCAACCCAGCGGCCAAGTCTTGCCGTTTAATTGGCATAAATTTCCGCACGAATTCAAAAATCTCGTCTTACGCTACGAGAACAGTGTTCCCGCCTACAAACTGACTATGGTCGAAGATCAAAAGTCGCGGACCACTCGGTTCTTTAACGAAAAAGGCAAAGAGATATTTGCACTTCAATCGGCAACCCGTGAGCCGCAATGGTATCTCAAAACGATCTTTCAGGATCTGTTCTCGGGAAAATACAGCCCCGGTTATGTGGACTATATGTCCCGGCTATATGACAGTTCGCGGGTGCAGGTGGAACTTACGTTGGTTCCGTGCGAATATGCCGAGCCGTACCTGTACACAACCGCCCTTATTGCGCAGAATGCTGCCCTTTCTTCCTCCACACCGAAAGGCGGCGCCGTGCTTATGCGCTACGCCGGCCCGCCGGTCACGAACATCTGCATCACGGCTATCGAAAGAATGACCAATCTTGTCCGTCTGACCATTGTGTATCCTTATAGTGGCGCAACCTACCCGGTCAACTGCTTCACGAATCGGCTCGATGTTTTCCGGACGGATGACCTGCTTGAATTCTGGTGGGATCTTGCGGCCACGACCCCGGTCTCCTCTTCAACCAACTGGATCGAATGGACCGATGCCGAAGTGGCCATACCCCCGGTAACGCCACGCATCTATGCGGCGGGCAATGCCGATCTGGATTCGGATGGAGATGGGTATGCCGATATGCGCGAACGATTTCTGTACCATTCCGATCCGACCAATGCATCGTCTCACCCGGCTCTCGTGTCGGGTGCAATTTCGTATAGCGGCGCTGAAACCGGTTCGGTCTATATGCTGGCGGTGGCCGCCTCCGAGAGCTGGTCGCTGGGGGGCTCCGTCTCGATGCCCACGCCGGACGCCTATAGCAACAATCGCGTCGCCATCCCTCGGGCTTGGTGGTTCAAAGCGTTTCGCGATGCGAACAACAATCACAACCTGGACGGCTGGGAGCCTTGGGCTCTTTACAGTGCGGCCTCAACTTACGTGACGTCCAATATCGGCGGCGTCAACATGGCCCTGCAGGATGTCCCCTCGATTTGGGGACAACTGAGCTACACGGGTTCGGTCAATGGGGATATTTGGATCGTCGCGGTCACGGCATCGAATAGTTGGGATACGACGTATCGTTGCGTCATTCCCTGGATACAAAGCAGCGGCCTTTCCGGCGAAATGGCGGTTGTGACCTTCCCCGTCAATTATTCCATCGTTGGAATGCCCGCCTCGAATTACTGGATTCGCGCCTTCGTCGATTCCGACACAAATTTCAACATGGCCTGGCCCGAACGGGTGGGGCGGTACAGCCAAACGGCCTTTGCCGTCAGCAACCGCAGGACCGCCATCGATTTTGCGCTCCAGGACCCGCCCAGCATCGGCGGCACGATAAGTTATGCGCCTTATAGTGGAGGCCAGACCGGCTTGATTTATGTTGTGGCCGTCGCCGCCTCGAACAGTTGCAGCACAAACTTTGCACAAGTCTTGCCGCAACCCGGCCCTTATCGGCTGACCGCTTTTCCGGAAGGACCCTGCTGGATTTGGACCTGGCGCGACTCCGACGGCAACAGAACCTGCGGAGTGTACGAAGCCCGCGGCTACTATACGAACACCGCCCTTTCCATTGCCGGCCCAATCGACAACGCCGATATCGTCCTGACCAATCCGGACACCGATGACGATGAAATGGGGGATTGGTGGGAAATGAAATGGTTTTCTAATTTGTCGCGTGTGGAGACAAACGACGAAGACGGCGACCACCTCATCAATCTCTACGAATATTACGCCGGCGCCGATCCAACGGCCGGTTTTGTGGACGCCGACGGCGACGGCATGAGCGACGACTGGGAACGCTGGCATAGCCTGAATCCCAACAACCCCGCCGATGCGGACCTGGACCCCGACCAGGACGGCTGGTCGAACCTGGAAGAGTATAACGCCCAAACCAATCCCAACTCGCTTGACTCTCAGCCCGTCGGCGGTCACTACGTCGCCACCAACGGCGTGGATGCCATAGGCCGCGGCTCGTATACCAACCCTTACGCTACCATTTCTTACGCGCTTGGGCAGGCGTCCAATGGCCACCATATTATTATTATGCCTGGCGCCTATACGGGATCTTTAAATCGTGACGTGGATTTCAACGGAAAAAACCTGGCCGTTACCGGCCTGCAAGGGCAACGAGACAATACCGTCATCGACTGTGAATCTTCTGGCCGGGCGTTTCTGATTCAAAATGGGACAACTAGTGCCGTCATTAAGCATTTGACCATGCGAAATGGACATATATTCTATTTTGGCGGAGCGATCAATGCTGATGGAGCCATGCTGACTGTTCAGTCATGCGCATTTATCAGTAATTCCATTACAACGGGCTATGGTGGTGCGGTGTGCGGCACATCGGGATCATTTGTATTGGAAAATTGCTTGTTCACCGGAAACATTGGTGGCAGTGCAGGTGGTGCTATTTATTTGTCGGGGATTACTTGCCTAATGTCGAGATGTGTTTTTGAGGACAATTACGCAAGAGAAGGGGGAGCGCTATACGTTACCTTGCCTATATATATCGACCGCAGTGTTATTGCCAGCAACCGTTGTTCTCCCGGTGCGGAAGGAATATATTCGACCTCGCGCACAGTCGTTGAGAACAGTCTGTTGATGGATAATGGCGGTGGATGTAGGGGCAGTGCAATTCGCTCGATGGGTGACCTGAATTTGGTCAATTGCACCTTGGTTGACAACGACGCCGGATCTTTAGCCCCGCTGATCTATTTAGGGGGCACGGCTTGTTTGACTAATTGTATATTGCGAGCCGCAAATAATCGCGTTATTGAAGGCGGAACGTGGGGCGCGGCGTACTCTTGTATTCAAGGCCCATCGCCCGCTCCAGGTGTAGGTAATATCAATACCGATCCGAATTTTCAACGCGACGGCTGGCATTTAATGCCGGACTCTCCGTGTCGAAATGCGGGGACCAACCTATCGAGATTCGCGGTAGAAGCCGATTTAGATGGTGCTCCAAGAATACAAGATCAAATCGTTGATATCGGCGCGGACGAATTAGGTGTCTATTATGTCGATAAATATAATTCCAGCCCCTCTGTCCCATTCATCACATGGGCAACCGCTGCAACCAATATTCAGGATGCCATTGATGCGGCATGGGTCGGTTCCTTTGTATTGGTTTCCAATGGGGTTTATGATTCAGGAATGCGGATTGTTGGGGACGGAATTGGGTGTCGGGTTGCTCTTCTGAAGGATTCGGTTCACCTGCAAAGTGTCAATGGTCCATCTGTTACGACAATATCTGGCAGTGGCCCCGAATTATCCACTCGTTGTTTATATGCAGCCGCAAAATGCACTGTTGATGGGTTCACTCTTTATAATGGTCACACTGATAATAGCGGAGGAACCCTCTCTCAAGACGGTGGCGGCGCTTGGTGTGAAGAAGATGTGCGAATAGCAAATTGCATTATAACAGGTTGTCTGGCGCGTCTGGGGGGAGGCTTATATACCGCAGCAGATTCCTATTCGCTATTTGCTGAAGATAATTTGTTCACAAGGAATCAAGCTCGAGGAATGGGCGGTGCTTTGTATTTGGGAGGAGATGCGCGACTGGCGCAGTGCAGCTTCAATGGTAATTCCGCAGCCACAGGCGGCGCTGTATTTGTTGGCAGTTATCTGGATCTAACCAATAGTATTTTTCTGTGCAATACCGGGCTTGTCGGTGGTGCGGTTGTTATTCATAGAGACGGAATGGCCTCTATTTGGGGTTCTTTGTTCGCTAACAATAATGCATTCGATAAAGGTGGAGCGATCAGTTCGGATGGCGAATCTGACTTTGTACAATGTTGCTTTTCCAGTAATCTGGCGGCCATTGGCGGAGCGCTGGCGGGGTGCTCCGATCTTTACTTATCCAATTGCTTGTTTTCGGGTAATAGCGCGATTGATGGTGGCGCTATTTCGGCGCGCAGTAATGGAATTCTTATGGCTGCAAATTGTTCGTTTGAGGACAACAATGCGACGAGTGTTGGAGGCGCTATTGACGCTGAATGTGAATCGTACCTCGCGGACTGCGGGTTCACCAATAATTCGTCCGCGATAGGCGGAGCATTGAAAGTGTCCGCAAATCTTAATCTGGAAAACAGTCGTTTGAATCAAAATACAGCGTTGAATGGCGGTGCAGTCGTTGTGCAAAGTAACGGATTATTCAGGGCTGCGGCATGTCGATTCGAGGACAACCACGCAGTTAATCAAGGCGGAGCTTTGATGGGTTTGGGCGTGTTTTCGCTATCCCACTGCCGCTTTATTGAAAATACAGCCTCCACCGGAGGCGCCATCGCGGCAAGCTCGCAGGTAGATGTAAATACGAGTTTATTTCATAGCAACGTGGCCCACAAAGGCGGCGCTTTCTATTCGAGTGGACACCCTGGATATCCGATTCGATTCATGAACTGCACCTTGGTCAATAACAGCGCTGATAATTGTGGGCATGCACTTTTTCTCGATAATACGGGAGTGCCTGGGTCATACGTGACTATGACAAATTGCATTGTGTGGGGTTTCGTCTCCAACAATGTATGGGGGACAAACTGGTCCTTTGCCTATTCCTGTCTGCAAGATTCTTTAATACCTCCAGGACCTGGCAATTTGAATTCCAATCCTCTTTTCGCACCGGACGGCTGGCACTTATCACATGCATCCCCCTGTCTAAATACGGGGAGCAATACGTCTGGAATGGAAATGCTAACGGACTTGGATGGCGATGCTCGGATATTAGAAGCCGTGGTAGATATCGGTGCAGATGAATGCGCATTCAATCGTTTCATGCATATGCCGAGTTATGACCAAAGTAATACGTGGGGAGTTTCGGTTGTTGGCGTGACGACTCGTATTTGGATGGCAGCAACTGAAATTCAAACCAATCAATGGCCGTTGTCTTGTTGGTTCGATTTAGGCGATGGCCACCACAGTGCGACAATTACGGTAACGCAAACAACAGGATCTCGTTATATTGGGACCGAACATGTTTATTCGACATCGTCTATATACGATGTAAACGCTTATTTAAGCGATAGCCGGGGAGTTCCTGTAACGCTCGATTTTCAACTAGCGTGTCGTGAAACAAACAACTTTGATGCGCTGGCATTACTCGCCGCGGAAAATGGGTTGATCTGGTTATATACAAATGCGTTTTTTCATGCTCACGGATATTATTGGCAGCACGATAACTATGGAACTTCTTACATTGCCTGCGCCAATAGCCTGGCGATCACCGCCTTTGCGTCCCTTGGCCATCGGCCATCTTGTGAAGACGACATATACGAGGAGACGATTTCAGGAGGCTTGCGGTATTTGTTAATCGACTGCCTTCAAGCCAAACCCATTTCCACGGACAAATGTAATTACAATCCTGATGCAAATTCGAATGGTTTAGGTATAGGGCTGGCTAATAGCAATAACGAGATGTATCAACTTGGTTCGATAATGACTGCATTTATCGAGTCTGCATGGCCGACCAATGTTGCTCCCGAGAATGCACCCGGCAATATTGCGGGAAGATCATATCGCGATATCATGCAAGATATGGCCGATTATTGCGGTTGGGCGCAAACGGACGATGGCTACGGGCGTGGCGGATGGCGGTATTCCGCGAATCATGAGTCTTCGGACAACTCTGCGTCATGGTGGTCAGCGGTCGGATTGTATCATGCACAAACCTGGGATGGGATTTCCATCCCTAACGGGTTGAGAGCCGAATTGGCGGCTTGGATTGCCTATTCGCAAAACGACAACGGATACTTTGGCTATGATGGGCCGTCTTACGGCACTTCTGCGCGCACTTCCTATGGCTTAGCTCAATTGGCTTTCCTGAACCGCACTTTTACTAACACGGAAGTCCAGCTGGCCCTGAATTACTTGAATGCCAACTCGATTCCAGAAGCTTCTGACCTTTATGGGATGCACGCTTTCGGCGCAGCCTGTGACATGTTCGATCCACCCATTGAGATGATTGGCGCTCAGAACTGGCGATACGCTTGCGCGACCAATCTTCTTTCAGCTCAGCGAACCGATGGAGCATGGCTAGGCAACTACGCTGGACAGTTATTGGGGACCGCTTCAGCCATCTCGATTCTGGCAGAAACGGCCCCAGGTCGCATAAACGTTCTGAATGTGGGACAAGTTCCTCAGTCTGCATATTCCAATGACACGGTGTATATTCATGCCAAAATCCTCCCTCGTGCCGACCTAACGAATCTTGCGCTAAGAACCTGGTATCGCGCAGGGACGAACGGTGTCTTTACATTGCTAAGTATGACGAATGCGTTTGACGTGTACTACACCGCTACGCCCATTCCCGCGCAGCCACCTCAGACCAAGGTTGAGTACTTCCTTCAGTCGGAGTATTCCAAAGATGGCGCCAGCGTGACTCAGCGATATCCAAGCGCCCATTTGGACCATTGTTTTAGTTATTCGGTTAACCAATAGCTATAAAAACCCTTTAAACGTTTTCCAATCATTGGAAAATCGTGTAGGATTTTTTCCAATCATTGGAAAAATTGGAGACCGCGACATGAAGCGTATACATATCTCTGCTCCGACCTCAGACCATTCGGTGTTTTCCCAGGCTTTTACCCTCATTGAAGTGCTCGTGGTGGTTGCCATCATCGCGGTTTTGGCTTCGATGATCTTGGGGGTGGCGGGGCTTGCTACCAAGAAGGCAGATGAGGGCAAGGCTCTGTCCGATATGGAGAAGATTAAGAATGCCTTGGAAGATTATCGTGTCGAGTATGGACGATATCCAATCAATTTTCTTCCTGCAAATACCACCAACTGGGTCGCTCAATTGTGGTGCCAGCCCCAAGCCTTAGGTAAGAAACCCTTCTTGGTGTTAAAGGGCTGGACCGATCCCAACATCAACTATGGAGCCATCGATCCTTGGGGGGCGACGTATCGATATCTTCATCGTTCTGCTAGTCCTTATGCCGATCACAACGACTCCAAATTTGGCTACGATTTGTGGTCTTTGGGCCCTGATGGGCAGACAAATTTGAATAACTGGACAGCTCAATAGCTTTAGCGGACGGCTCGTGGAAAGGCCGCTGGACTTTTAAACTTTAGGAGGGTAAGTTCGTGTCTTGGAGGGAGCGGAGATGATGTTGATGAGAAGAATCCCAAGCAAGCACGCTTTTACATTGGTTGAGCTACTCGTTGTTATAAGCATTATTGCCATTCTGGCGGCGATTATCCTCCCTGCCATGAACGCGGCGTTTCAACGGGCGGACAAGAATAAAGCCATGGCGCAGATGAAGGACATCGAAACGGCCATCCGCAATTATTATCAAAAGCATAATCGAATGCCGACGTACAATCAAAACGGCCGCGCAGATGCCCTGTTTGGCGGGCAAAATTTGGCTGACAAGCAGTGTTCTCTCATGTATGTCTTGAGGGCCATGCCGCACAGCACGTTTAATCCGGATCACAGCCAGAACAAGGGCCAGCAGCTTTATCTCGATATTTCGAAGGAAAGCCTTGTCGGCAAGGCTTCTTTGACGGGGGATTCGGCTTCTTATACCGAAGCGGATAACTACTATCTCGACCCGTGGGAAAATCCATATTACATCGTGATGGATACCAGCCGGGATGAGGGGATCGACCGGGGAGCTTTCGATTTGATCCCATATGCGGAAGTGCGTACGGCCATTAATGCCGCGTCACCGGGTGGCGACGGGACCTTCCCTGGCCTAAAAATTGGCGTCATGAGCTTCGGATCCGAACCGGGCAAGGCGAAATCGTTTATTAAATCATGGTGAAATCGTGCGCTTAAACACAAATCGAAGGGGTTTTACGCTAATCGAATTGCTGGTGGTCATCAGCATTATTGCCGTGCTGGCCGCGCTGTTGTTTCCCGCGATCAATGCCGCCATGAAGCGCGCGGACATCACCCGCGCCAAGACGGAGATGAACAATATAAAGACCGCCATTTTGTCTTATTACAAGGACTATGGGTTCATGCCCGCCCCGGGCCGAAATGGCAGTCAGGATTCCGACTACGGCATGAAGCAGTTGCCTGGTAATTCCACTCCGGACGATCAGAGCATTGTGATGAATATTCTGACCGCCCGCGATACGACGAATAATCCCAATCGTAAGGTCTACCTGCAAATCCCCGAGGAATCGTTGGTGGGCGTGGATATGAACGGCGACTCTTATACCCCGGCCAACAACTATTTTCTCGACCCTTGGGGCAATCCTTATCAAATTATCATGGATACCGACGCCGACACGGTCATTTTGTTTTCTCGACTTCAGACGCCCCTGCAGGTTTGGAATATAGTCGAAATAATTGGCCACAAAGTAGGCGTCGTGTCCTATGGTCCGCCCACGGGCGGAAACTCGGCGGGAAGCAACAACAAAGCTAGCTATGATATAAGCCGGGCCTTAACGACCTTTACACCCCCATGAAAAAAAAACCTGAAACGAAAAATGGATTCACCTTGATCGAATTGCTGGTTGTCATTGGCATCTTGGCCATCTTGGCTGCGCTTCTCATGCCGGCCATCAACACCATGATCAAAAAAGGGGAGCAAGCTCAGGCTCAGGCCGACGCCAAGCTGCTGGCCTCGGTGTGGATGAAGTACTTCAATGAATACGGGATTTGGCCTGTTCAAAACGAATTGGATTACGCTATGAACGGCGAGGTTGTGCTCATGTTGCGGGCTTATTTCAAGACCTCCGACCCCCGGAATCCTAAAAGAATCGTATTTTTTGAGCCGGACGAATCCGCTTTAAACTCCGCCAACGATTTTGTCGATCCGTGGGGCAATGTCTACAAGGTGAGATTCGATGCGACCCGCGACGGACGAATTGTCCCTCCCGGCGGGGGAATCGACGCGGTGCTGGCTCCCGTCATTGCTTGGTCCTCCGGGCCGGATGGGCAGGATGCGACCACCAACGATAATTTGACGAGTTGGTAATGAATATGGATCTAACACGCAAAGACAGAAGTTCCTTTACGCTCATCGAGCTGCTGGTGGTGATTGCCATCATCAGCCTGCTGTTCGTCGTCGCCATGCCGGTGTTCGAAACGTTCGGGAAAAAGGATATCAATGGAGCTTCCACCGAATTGGCCACAACTCTTCGTCTGGCTCGGCAGCATGCAGTCACTCAACGTCAATGGGTCTTTGTTGCCTTTCCCTCCATTTCGGATGGAACTTATAGCTCTGAAAATCTCAATAAATGCCTTCAGGGTTATGTGGTCATGGCTCTAACCAACGAAACCAAAACAGTGACTAATTTTGTGTATCTGTCTTCATGGAAGTATCTTCCCTCCGGGGTTTATATTTTGACTAACAGTTCATTGACTGGTCAGGTCTTTGGGACAAGCTTCCCCTTGCCTTTCCCGGCAGAAAGCGATGCACGCCGCGACATGGCAGCCATCCTTTTCAAACCCAATGGGCATGGTTATAAGTATGGAGGCGCATCTTGGGGGGATGTGCCCGTCAGTGTTTTTCTGACGACTTCCAAGTTTTATGAGCCCAATGCGGCTGGCAACAACTTGGAGGAACGGTTGTCCGTGCCGGGCATCACGAACCGGATACGTGTCAGGGGGAAGACCGGGCAGGTGGAAATAGACATAGGAAATATGAACTTTTGAATATGCATGCCACAATAGACTCTATTCGAAAGGATGCCGGATACTCATTGGTCGAAGTAAGTCTGGCTCTCCTGGTTGTCGCCATCGGCTTGTTGGCTGTTTTCGGCCTTTTCCCCGAAGGCTTGAATGCCACCCGGGCAGCGGTGGACGACACGGAAGTTGCCGCCTTTGCCGATTATGTTTTCAGCAGCCTTGATTTTGAAGCGGCCAATACGAATGAACTGTGGGATGACTTTGAGACAAGCGGCTCCTTTCAGTTGATGAAATCACATTCCATGAACACAAACCTGCAACCGATTATCGTTCCCAGCGGTGTGATCGAGGTAGAGAATCCGTATTACTGGATCCCTAATTTCTATGCCGGTGACGTTTGGCTAGATGGGAATATCAAAGCCGCATATTTCACTTACAAGTTTAGTATCGCGGAGGTGAACGCTTATCCTGGACTTAAATATGCCCGTCTGCAGGTTTGGCCCGGACAGTACCCATCTGGACAGACCCCTGGCACGCCCGGCAAGGTCTTTTACAGGGAATATCTCCCACTGAGGTAGTTTTATGCGAAGTTCATGGACGACACGAAAAACGGATGCTTTTACCCTGATTGAGGTGTTGGCCTCCATGGTTGTGCTGGTCATTTTGATGCTGGCCCTAACCCGTGTTTTTACGGAAGCCACGAACGCGTTTAAAAAAGGGACGACCACGGTCATGCGAAATGGCGCTGCTGAATCGGCTTTGGATCTCATCCGCCACGAACTTGAATGTGCTGTGATTAATGAACGTCTGGCTTTCTATCACGAGGCGGATTCGGTGGACAAGACAACCGGGTCGTGGGGAGCAAATCCTAACGGGTTTGGGTTCGACGAGGTCTGGTTTGTTACGACGGGCGGTGATCAGGATGATGGCCGGGCTTATCAGCTTGTGTGTTATGATGTTAATGAATATCAAGCAACGAATAATTTAGTGGCATCCAAGCGCTTTCGACTTCGGCGCTCTTCATGGAATTTCGATGTGATGGATAAGAATTCTAAAGATCCCTTGCAGCCGTCGGCGAATAATCCTCTCCTGTACAAAGATTGGTGGCTGACGTTGTCTGTGGCGAGTGGGAATCCCGAAGTCCTGATCGATAATATTGTCCGGTTCGACGTGTATCTGCATACGCAGAAAGGTGTCTTGTTGCAGGAGGAATCAGGGGGGATCAGTTCCTATTCAAGCAGCAAGACATACCCCGGTCTTTATGATGCGGACATGCATCCTGCAGCTATTGACATTTATCTGCAAGTTACGTCCACGGAAGCGGCCAGTCAGGGCGGCGCGAATCTATTATACGTTGGGAGCTCCCAGGATGATGTCTGGCGAAAAGGGCGTTCACTGATGATCCGCGATTCAAATGTACTAATGACTCGTATTTTCCCGATCATGACGCCGGGGCAATGGAGCCATCCGGCTCATTATTGGCACTAGGAATTCTTATGACGATTCAGTTGTGGAGCAACATCAACAGGCGCGACGGCATTGCCTTAGTGGTGGTATTGGGGTTTCTCAGCATTTTAACTATGATGGCTGTGGCTTTGCTGACGCTGACGCGCACGGAACGACTGGTGGCGGATTCCGCTCTGGAACTCAGCCGTTGTCGTCAATTGGCCCGTTCTGCGTTGAACGCCGCCATGAACGATTACGACCATGCATTATGGGATAGCAATTTGATTATTCCTTCCCTGACCGAGTCGGTTCTTATGTCGCGGCATGTGGGTTCGGTTCCCAACCAGGCGGTCCCTTTGGGAAACCTCAAGTTGCTGGAAGGGGAAGTGGTTAACTGGATTCCCAAGAAGTATTTCCCCCCCACGATGCCCCAACTGAATGCCAGGGTTCTTCTGACAAATGGCCTTCCTCCCTTTAACCTTCCCGCTCAGTGGGTTTATGTGGTAGATCCTGAATCCCCTAGACGAATCCTCGGGCGGTATGGTTATGTCGTGCTGGATTGCTCCGGGGCCATGGATGCTAATCTGATCTCCATGCCCAACGCGGGCGGTCTCTTTAATCCTTCGAGCGAGAGGCAAAACGTTCGCGATGTAGACATGAGTTCTTTGCCGGAAGCCGTGGCTCTGGTGAACTTCATACAAAATCGGAACTGGTATCATGGGTTTGACTCTTTCCCTGAGTTAATTACTTTCAACGATGGGGAAGGGAATGGTCCTAATTGGCAAAACCCCGATTTGATTGCCCTGGATACAAATAAGCTCTCCAACTTGATGCCCTATAGCCTTAATTATTATCGGGGGTGGTTTGATTGGGGATCGGGAAGCTGGCAGGCTTTTGGATGGGAAGATGTGAATCCCGATGTTAACAAATGGACGGCAGCGCAGGCGAAGAAAATATTTAGCAGTCCTGACTTCTGGGGTATGGATGCTTCGGTGGCGGATATGATGGCCGACAGTCTGATGGATTTTCGAGATACAAATCGAATACCCATTAATGTAAACTCTTTCTCCACCGAGGCCGTGCCGATGATTAATGAAATCATTTACAAAGGCACTTTGACGACGGCTAGTGATGGGCTTACGGCAAACTTAGTTGTCAATCTGACAATCGAAACTTGGTATCCCTTTCCTGGAAAGCCAGCACTTGGTGGCTATCGATTCAAGCCCAATAATCCCCGATTGGGAATTGGACCTCTAGGGTCAGGTGAGATTTCCTTTACGTTTCAGAATATGACCCAAGGAACAATAGCCAATGTTGGGCTAATATCACCATCTGAGGATATTATGTTTACCGAAGATTATAGTGATGGAAAACCTCAGAAATGGGATTATACATATACAGCTAATGGCTTGCCGATCTCGGCAAATGATAGTCTTCGATTGCTTGTTCGTGTTAATTTGTTAGAGCTTATACGAAACGCTGATACAGCTGATTCCGTTTCTGCGCTGGTCTTTTTGCCTTTTTCCTTTACTGCTGCTGCTGCGAACGGCACGGTTTCTCTGGCTGAGAAGGGACTGGAGGTTAATGATCCTCGCATGAACTACGAAGTCACAGCGTGGACAGCTGCGTCGCCTGTGTCGCCAGGTTTGATAAATCCTTCAGTTGCTGCTTCGGGCGGAGATGACGAAGGATATTCTTTGTACGTTCGTGATGCAAACTTAGAATCGCCAGCGGATTTTGGCTTTATCAGCATCGGCCAGCCTTGGAAGACCATCAATCTTTTTGAGCCGGCAGGCATCGAGCTTCTTAATAGGTTTTGTGGCAATCAACAGACTAACATTATGGCAAAAGTCTTGGCGCCTCAAGGAATTGTTAACGGTTTCTGGACTAATGGCCTGGTGCATCCGGGTACGCTCAATTCGAACGTATTAAGGAGTATTTTTCAGAATGCGAGTATCGCAGAAGCTCCTGTGCCAGACGACACGAACGTCTTGAATGGCGCCTCAGAGCCGCTCGACTTTTTAATTGATCAAATCGTAACGGGGTCGCACGAGGGGCGCGAAGGGCTGGACAGTTTCGACAGTCCCGCCAGTTGGGCGGGGGTCTCCGTCATGCAAGTCGGTGGGGCCATGTCTGGCGGCGCTCAGAGTTTAAACAACAATCAGCGCGATGCCTTGGTACGCAATACGTATCGGGCCTTCAATCCTACGGAGAACCTTTTCACCGTAGTCGTAGTGGCTCAGGCTATCAAGGATAATGAGCCGATTGGTGATTGGGACGCTGACCTTGATGTTATTTCCGCAGAACGTCGGGCCGTGGCTCTGGTTTGGCGGGATCCATTCCCCAATGGTGATGACATTCACGAAATGTTTGTCCGGCAGTTCAGATATTTGGATGAATGAGAAGAAATTCCGATTGCCGAATTCCGAATGACCTCCCACCTTGGTCGTTCGGAATTCGATGTTGATAGGTGTTGGGTTGATCTGCTAACACTTATTTATAGGTAAAATCCCACGATACCACCGCATAAGGACGCACATCGCTATTAAAATAATCTGAGTTCAAAGCGTTATACCATTGGCGCCAGGCATCACGTTGCGACTCGCATACGCAAGGAATGGGCATGCAATCGACCAAGAGCGGTTCCGATGTGTTGCATCCAAGACTTGAGTACAGATCGTAAGCATTGTTCCCCAAACACAAATCGCCCCGGCAAGACGGAGTTGGGATAGGCGGAAACGAGCCGGGCGGCGAATCTTGATAACCAAGCATCGCCGAGGAAACTACGCTGGTTGCGTTTGTGGCTTTACTGCTCAAGCACCAGTTATTGAACCGCGCTCTATTTCCTTGAAGGTAGCCTCCATCGCCAAAATGATAAAAAGGATTTGTCCCTATCCACACAAAAAGGCTGATCTCTCCGCTCAATTGAGCCGTTAAGTTTTCGACTTGTTGATAGGCATAACAGGTGACATGTGTATAGCGCCCGTTGGCATCCCTTATAATAGTCCAATCGTTACAGTAGCCGTCCAAAACAAAGATGCTCGTCCTCGTACAGACATAAGGACCTGCACCTTGTACCGCTCTCGTCGTATTGTCCACCTTCCATCCGGTCTGGTCTTCCCATCGAAGATACGTCTTCTCCACCCCATTACCCCATGAAGAATCATGCACAGTCTTCTGCAAGCTTGTAAGACATCGCATCACGTCATTCCAATTCGTATCTTGTAAACCCGCCACACGCCAGCTTGAGACATCCAAATAATTCGTTGGAAGGCTCAAAGCAGATAAGAATCCGGCAACCGTATTGGCGGGCCGTTGCGACTTATACACGGGCAGATAACCGCTTCCCAGAGGACCCGGAAGAAAGTTGCAGACGGTATTATGCCATGTTTGCGGATTGACGTTGGGAATCACAAATTTAGGCGCCACGAGTTTCACTTCGCTTTTTAAACTCGCCACGTCACGGCAACCATTGATTGGCGGAGTGCGATTGGCGGCCCAACATCGCTCCGTGACGGCTTTCTGAGTCCAAAGCATATTCGAAACGGCCGTCTCGCATCGTCCGAGACCGGGACGCTCCTGAAGGATAGAAGAAAAACCGGCCGTAGGAACTGAGAGGAAGGCCAGGACCCCACAGCAAGCGGTCACTATTTGATTCCCGATCATTAAGTTTCGCTTATTCGTTTTCATAGGGTTAGAGATTATTGATTTAGGCGTTCAACAAAATCCACGTATCGCTCAATACGAGGGAACGCCGAAGAGTATGTCCTGTGCACGTATTCCACTTGGTTCGATGTACGCGAAACATCAACATAGTTTGTCGGCACTGTGATGCTAGCAATAGATATTGCGTATTGTGTCAGAGCCGTTGGCGAGGTAATTTCTTCTGGGGCTACGGCCTGAACAGCAGCGAGGAAGTTGCTCGCTGCCGACCGAGCCTGCGAGAGATTCACGACTGCCAAGCCAAAGTACTCAATTTTTATGCCCAAAGCTAAAATGTCATTGGTGCAAGTTGATAGTCTTGCATCAATTAGAGCAAGTATTTCCGGATAGTCGCGCGCAATCCACTCCTGATTCACGTTATCCACGAAAGGCTGGACATCACAGTCATCAGCAACGGCAAAATAGGCCAAGAAAGTGAGACCCAAAACCGCAACAATGATATTCATAGTTTTCATGGTGAAACAGTCAATGCCTCCATTTTTTGCTTAGTGTATGCTGGTGCTTCATCTTCGAGCTTTATGTACGGAAACAGTGCAAGATTGATTTGTGGCCATTCCTTGCGAACACGCGTGTTCGCTTCCTGCATTGAAATCCCCCTTTGATCCATAACCTCCGAGAGCGTCTTGTCGTTCTTGATGAGATCGATCCCCGCACGATATGACTCCTTAGCGGCAGGCGTGTCCTTCGAACCCACTTCGTCCCCAACCCATTTAAGATAAAGATCTGGGCCATCAAGAATAATAATATCTTGAAGACCGATTTCTGCTGCAGCCATTGCATACCCCATGTTACTTCGCTTAGCAAAATCAATAACATACCGTTTTGAAGTCCCGGCCAGGGTAAATCGTTCTCTGTCTCCTGCGGAAAAGTTAGGGCCAGCAATATGGGCAAGACCACAGATGTCGTTTATGTATGCCTGAAGAATGTAGTCCATGTCCAAACCGAAACTCAAAATATCATCAATCTTCATGTTGAAGGTGAAGGCAACGACGGCAGCCGGAGAGAGTTCAAGAAAAGGCGGTGCCAATGCCGCATATCGAACACCGAAGTTGCTCTGGTATCTCGGCCCCCAGTCGGACTTGATATAATCAACTTCGTTTTGGAAATTCTCTGAGATGTCTGGGCCGCTTACTGGAAGCCAGAGCTGTGTACGAACCTTATCTCCATCCGGCAGTGTTACATCAAAAATGTATTTTCCGCCCTTGGTGGGATTTCTGAAAATAGCAACGGCTTTGTTTGCATCAATCAGCGTGCCCGAATTTGCAGGTCCCCATACTTTTTCCCAAGTAACACCTTGTAGGTTTGTTGGCGAGACACGTAACATCACATCGAAATCCAAGACATTGCCCGCAATATCGGATGCATCTTTAAAGTAGATGGTCAGTGACGAATTAATTTTCTTCTGCTCCAACTCCTCCAGTTCCTGCCGTTGGCTGTCGGAACCGTATGCAAACTCGCACGAATCATCCACTGGTTGGTTAAGGGTAAATTCCTTTGGTGAATTCACCGCTTTGTCGGAAAGCAGTTCTACTCTAAAGATCTCCGCCTGAGCTCTATCCAAGTACGTCCAATAATAGTTCCAGTAACCGTTGTGATAAGTTCGATTGGTGCTGAAGTCAAGGCATAGGCTGGACAGGGCTGTCGGACTTATGCCTTCCACGTAAAGGGTGATGGTCCTCTTGGAGGAAGAAAAACCCAAAGCAGTGGCCTCATAAATGGCGGCAGGAACAAAGTGGCCTGCATTGGTCACCGCCAGCCGAACGCGTTGATCGGATTCGGGTTTCGTCCAAAGCCGCAGCAAGCCGGAGGCCGGAGTGTACACATAATTGGTCGAAGGACCTGAACGGGTCAGGCTGGAAGGATCGGAGGCGGAATAGCTGATTTGAATGTAGGTCGAGGTCGTGACGCTGACGTAGGTCGGCAAGGTAATGTCCCACGGCATGAATTCTTCACC
Source organism: Lentisphaerae bacterium GWF2_57_35 (assembly GCA_001804865.1). GTDB lineage: Bacteria > Verrucomicrobiota > Kiritimatiellia > CAIQIC01 > GWF2-57-35 > GWF2-57-35. The sequence continues at coordinate 122,823 of MHBK01000051.1, read as the reverse complement.
AGGGGTCTGATCGTCCGCATTGCCGGGAGTTCCATCCCAGTTGAACCCGTCGGCGAAATTCGGGATGCCGTCGGCATCGCCGTCCTTGACATTCGGCTGAAGGGTGATCGGCAGGGCCAGCTTGTAATAGGCCTGGAAGTCGGCCCGGTAGACCACTTCCGTCCACACGCCGCCCGCTCCGGGGAAATTCGTGTCGATGGAAGGCCAGACAACCGAACAGTAAGCTTGAGGAGAAAAGTCTCCGATGCTTCCGACCAGAACACGGGCAATGCGGCTGGTAACCCCAGCGCTGCTGACATAAACATCGGACGTGGAGGAGAAGAAATTCATGGTCTGCTGCAACGACCAGAAATAGCCGCCCCAATCTCCATACGCGGTGGTCGTTCCTTTGATCCAACCGACATTATCGTAAACGGCGCCTTGGTGATGCAACGATCGGTTGCACTGAACCACTGCATTCCAGGCGTCCAGGGCGTTCGACATGCCAACGGAAAGGCTTTCTCGTTCGATGGCATTGGCATAATTAGTCTTTACGGAGAAAGGTCCGACAATGCCGGTCAGCTCCCGTCCGGCCTGGATCACCTTATAGATCGTGGGATTGGCCAGATTGTTGAAAACCACCGGTTCGAAGCGACGGTTATGGTAATAGAGATTGGTTTCCGTTGCTTGAAGAGTCTGAGTACAGCAGGCTGCGGTTACAAAGAGGGCTTGAAAAAGGTGCTTCACGGTTGCACCTCCACTTCCCGGCTAAAGGTTCCTGAAAGATCCATCAGGGCATTCTTCAGATCCAGCAGATCTTCCGGCGAGCCGGGAGTATGGGTGAAAACCAAGGGCGTATTCTTCACGGCCGCCCAATAAGATTGGATTCTGGCGCGGGATTCCGTCAGCAGCTTGGCGGCGTCGGCGCTGTTATGGGGATTCGCTTTCAAGGCAAATTCTTCAAAGTTGGCCAAGCCGTCTTCATCGGCGTCCAAGGCCCCGTCCGCAAAATTTAGCGGATTGAACCCATTCGCGAGTTCCCATCCGTCCGGCATCTGGTCGCCGTCTGAATCCCAAATGGCAGGATTGGTTTTGAGAGCGAAAATTTCAAAAGCCGAACTGATTTGATCGTTGTCCTCATCGGCGGCATTGGCTCCCACCGCATAGGTGCGGTGGCAGGGCTCGCCGTTGGTGTCCAGGCCCATGGGCCGGGGATCGAGCCAAACGGTGCTGGTCTCGCCGGTCAAGACGAGGTTGCTTTCGGAGAGCATCCAGACGCGGTCCAGTCCGGCGAAGCTTCTTTCCGGGTCGGTGTAGCAGGTCGAGCAGCCTTCACAGGGCGCTTCGTTGGTGGGGGGCTGTGGATTTCCACCACTCCCGCCGCTCTCGTTGGTATACACGCACGCGGGCATATCATAGGAGAAAACAGACCAAGAAGTTCCTGAGTACGACGATGGGTAGGATATTTCGATGGCGCAAGTGTTGCTCATCTTTTTGATGCCGGTGATTTTCAATTCGGTTAAAGACTCCATCGACATCATTTGCATAGAGGAAGAATTCGCAGGACGGAATGCCTGCGGTTCTTCAAGGAGCGCGGACATTCTTGGTTGCGTTTCTTCCTTCTCGGCCAGGCGGCGGGATTTCAGCGTGATGTGCCAGGCGATCCGGCGCTTGCAGAGTTCGCGGTCGAGGTAACGTTGGTAGCGCTCGAATTTTGACGGCTGGGGCCAAGCCATCGCGCGGAAAACCATTTCTTCTTTGTAAGGCGCGTCCGAGGTCTTCGGCACGCTCAGGATAAGAAGTTCTTCTTCAGCAATGTCTTCATAGACCAGCAAGTCGGTATCGTGCGGGATCTGCTTGGAGATTTCAGAACCCGGGTCGAAATAATAGGTCCCCGCATCAAAATCCCAATACCATTCGGGATCGTCATTTTGGAGGGCCGCCCAATCTATCGAGGACTCGTCGGGCAGCAGAGCCGGTATAACCAAGGGATAAGCAGTTTCGCGGATGGCCGTGAATTCAGTGATCAAATCTCGCCAAGTGTTGAGCGTCCGGGCATCGAAGTCGTCTGTCTGATCCTTCGTCAACTGCACGGCAGCCCACGTTAAAGTTCCCAGCAGAACCCCTATCGCCAACAGAACCAACAAGCGCACGTCCACACGCCCCATAAGGCGCTTAAGTTTCTGAACCATTTCCCCACCCCCTTTACCTGCGGCCATTCAGCCACAAAAGAATCACTACGTCGATAACAACTTGGAGAGAACAACTACTTCATGTACCCCCGTCCTTTTTTTCTCCCACAAGAAAATGAAAAGTCACCAATCCGCTGTTCCTTACTTCTTCTGGCCAGCGCCGTTTTGGCGGTCTGCGCCGGTTGCGCCACTCCGTCCCGCACGAGCTGGATGACAAAAGCCGCCGACACGCGCCGGAAATGCCCCCCTTGGTCTTTGGACTCCTCTTCTCTTCCTTTACGGCTTCGTTAGCAGCACCCGGTAGAAGTACACTTGTCCATTAGTATGCCGGTCAAACCAGATGACGTTTGTTCCTCCGGCATAGGTGCTGAAGAATGGCGAGACGGCGAGCCACTGCGGATTGTTTAACGGTAGATTCGTGGTGTAGTAGGGTTGCACTGCCCATGAGGGCGAGTTTGTGTTCCCGTATGCTGTGATCGTAATGTTAGTGCCTATTACAACTCTGACAAGATCCACCGTAGGAGGATACTCAGGCGGTTCGGGAGGCGGGATCAGTGTTTGCCCTGCATTAATTCTCCCCGGAGTTCCATTGGTTAATGCAAATGTGAAATTGGTGAAGACCGATCCTGTGCCTTTAAGCGCTAGCATTAATACTGTTTCCCAAGTTTGGTTCTGCACGATACGTTGAAAGTTTGGGATATAGCCTCCATATGACAATGCATATTCGATGCCGCCCACTTCATTACATATTCGGACACCATCTGGATTGCCATCGGCAAAATTATTCTCGGCCCAACCCTCTTTAGTTAGATTTGTGAAATATTGATCCATCAATTCGCCCCACTGAACATCCCCAACGGTGTAAAACCCGAATCCATTTGTCTCATCATTGAGTATGATGCCATTGGGTACGCGATAATGGGCGTATCCATTGACCGTTGCATTAGTGACTTGATCTCCATAAACCAATTCAATCGTCCAGCCGCTAATATCCATGCCTGCTGGTCCGCAAAGTTCAATGAATTCATTGGTATCCCAGAAGGCTTCCCAGTAATTGATGTAGCTAAGCTCATTGATCCACACCTGTCCGGACCGGCTGCGTGGTACGGTATAACTTAACGGCGCATTGGTTCCGCTGCTGGGATAGGTTTGGGGCGAGGTCAGGTAGGACCCCGGACCGTTAAAGGTGGATTGAATATAGTATTGGACGACGCTTCCCGGCGGTTGCGGCGGCAGGGTGGTCATGCTGCGATAGAGGACGTAGTTCGTCAACTGCAGGGAGGTGGCGGTAAATGCTCCAGCGGTTCCCAGGCGGTAATAACCGGTCACACTGATATTTTGAGCCCCATACGAAGGATAGGCGCTGGACATGATGTGAGGCGTATCATTGGTGAAGGGGGCTTGCGGATCGACCCAGGCGGAAAGTTCCACGTTGGCCGGAGGCGTGGGGACGGCGATGTTGATTTCATCGAACAATGCCCGTCCTGCTCCGCTAAGATGGTAGAAGCGTAGATATTGGTTGCTGTAGCTATAATAATACAAGGAAAAGGCCTGCCAGCTTGCATTGGTAATGAGCATGTTGGTGATGGTATTCCATGCGGATCCATTGGTTGACACTTGAATTTCATACCGTGGATCAGTTTCGGATTCACTCCATTTGCGATACTGGAATGTAATGGTTCCGATGCCATCCTGAAAACGCGGGGTGCGGATCGTAGCATGGTTGCTGAAGGTGTTATCAAGACGGGCAGAAAAACCTGACAGGGCATTGGACGTGCCGATTACAGCCCCGTGAACCGACCATCCTTGGTATTCGGAATCCGAATAGCTGGTTTGTCGCGGCCAGGAGTTGAAATTCTGAGAGCGATATACAACAGGAAGCCTGACTTCGACTTGATCGAAAAGGGCATAGGGGTGGTTCGGATAATCTGGGTTATCCACGTAGAAAAGCCGCACGTAGGTCGGGTTTGTTGCATAGGCATATATGGAATAAAAAGCGCTAAGATTATTGGGATGCGTTATGCTCCGTTCCGTAGTCCAGTTGATGCCGTCTGACGAGAATTCCACGTTGATGTCGACGGGGGAAGTGCTCGCCAGGCTTTGCAGCCAAAAGCTGACGGCGCCGGCGCCTTCCGGCAGCAGGGGCGATTGAATGGATCCGTTCGTGGCTACATAGGCGCAAAGGATTTTGTCGTGGGCGTAAGCGGATGAAATTTTGGCGTTGCTTACCGACCAACCATTAAATGAATAGTTGCCTTCGGTTATATAGGTGGGGCTATCCCACATGTTGAAATCCTCCGTTCGCCGTACGGTGTTGGGGTAGGCCACCTGAATGTCGTCTATCAGCAGCCGATTAGTGCCGTCGAGGTGGTACAGGCGCACATAGCGATGCTCGGGTTTGTTGATGTAGAGAGAATAATACTCGAATGAAGTGCTGCTCACGTCCACCATATAACCGGCATCGGTCCAGGCTGTGCCATCCGGCGAGGTTTGAATAGCATAATTCATGACTGGCGTATTGGTGACGGCCTTATACCAGAAGCTAACCGTTCCGATCCCGCCATCGGAAAGATCTCCGGATTGCAGGAAGCTGCCGATGTTGGTGGCTAGAGATGCGCTGAGGCCGCTGGGTGTATAGCCGCCAGGTCCAGGTCCCAGCAGGTGAAATCCTAACCCAATGGAGTCGTCTTTGGGATATACGTCCCATTCAATGCTTGGGTCAAACGCCCCGAGATAATTCGTATCGCCATTTCGGACGGTGGCTTTGCGTCTTAGCGTATGGTCTGTCGTTATGCTGTTCCAGCCGGCGGCGCCCGGAGTTTCTCCGACGCGACCGAACCGGTCGATGATCGGGCCGCTGCTGGAGTCGCGCCGCAGCAGAATCGAATCGTCTCCGCTGAAGGTTAAGCCATAAAGTTGACTGGCATTGGTGCGGATGTCCGCGCTTGCCGATGGGTTTGCAACGATATAAACGGCTTGTGGAGCTATGATGCCATTGGTGAGTCGCACGGTGTAGGTGGGGGTGAGGCTGCCATTATTATAGCCCTGCAAATAGTAGAAGGTAGTGGAAAGATCAATCGAATTGGTTGAGCCATTGAAAACCTCAATGGCTTTGTTCTGGCTGCTGCCCTCGACATATTCGGACATGAAGACGCCTGCTTGGGATTCGGGAGGGATGGTGTTGTATTCTGCATGTCCTGGACACAGTTCCCAATCGAGGCTGTGACAGGACTCGTTTGTAAACGAGGTCCAATAGTTGAAATCCTGCTCGCGCGTCGAATAGCGACGCAATTCGACGTCGTCGAACCATATCGCACCTTGAGTGCCCACTTCGGTCATGAAGATTACCACTCGTGCCCATGCGGTCTTAGCGGGCGCGACGGCGGTGAGTTGTCGCTTTCTCCAGGTGGTGTTCGTGATGCTGTCGATCGATGTGGACGCATAAGTTATCAACGTTTGGTTGGTGTCATAGAATTCGAGCTTCATCATCATCGAGCCGGCCGTCCAGGTAGGGTCCGCCCAAAACCAAGCGGCGGCTTTGTATTGCAGGTCGGGTGTGGCCGGCCCTTCTTGCCACCAACCGCCAGCTTTGTCGCCATTTGTTACTGGTTGCGAGCATAGGGTCCCCGCCCAAGTTCCACTATGCCGTCGAAAGTCTTGGCGTTGAGCGTTATCGGACCAGTATCCGCCATGGTTGTCAGGAGAGCCCCATTGCCAATGAGAGGCTCGTTCACGCGCAGTGCCGGCTTGTTCGAAATTGGAGTTTTGAATTATATTTACACCGGAAGCATCGGTGTAAAGACGTTGGATGCTATACTCCCGAGTGGAAGCATCAAAGGTAAAGAGATAGCGACCAGGTATCGCGTTTGTGATGACAATGTCGTGTCCACCAACAGCTTCGGCTATCCCTGTAATGGGAACTTGTCTCATGCTTTGATTCGTATCGCCCCATTGATTTACCCAATTGTTGTTGGCGACAAACTTGAACTGGTTCGAAGCAACAAATAGCTGATGTTCTGATTGCCATGTGTTATTGGCGATGAGCATCATATTAGGTGTGGTATGCCAGCCATTAAATTGCCCGACCACCGCCATCCCGCTCCAAACGGAAGTCTGAGCATAAGAGCTTGGCATATAGCATATTGTAGCTAGCAAGACGGCGAGAAGAATGGTTTTTACTTTGAACATGGAACACACCTTTCAGCTTGGCGACCCTTGTAGTTATTAAATACCCCCAAACGGATGGCTTGGCAATAGAAGGTTTTGGCGTCACAACAACTGTAATTATGACTCAGGCTTGGACTCATTGGGAGTTTGTTAAAGGACCGCAGCCATTCCTGGCTGCGATGGCGGGCAAGAAGGCCCTCCCTTCCATTAAGAGCCTCTCGTGCGCGCAAGTCTTTTCTTATCTTACTCATAATCATAATCTTAATCGTAATCTTAATCTCTTTCTGAATAAGAAAATGAAGATTACGATTAAGATTATGATTAAGATTATGAGTAGAAATCAGAACGGCATCCTCCCGCCGCAGAAATTGGGCCGACAAAAATTCGGCCATCGGAAATCGGCATTCGGCAATCCGGCTGCGGGCGACGCCCGCAGCCGTTTCGATCCTGGGTTTGCGTGAGAGGGATTTCATGACAAAAAAACCGGCGGTTTGAATAAGAAAGCTGGTTGACTGTTGGCGGAATCACTGCCTATACTCGCGAGAATTTTTTTAGGGGCATTGTGTGTTGAGTCTTCACTTTCATCCGAAAAGGGGTGTGGAATGAAGTGTTCTCGCTTAAATCTGAAGTTGGTTTTGACGGTTTTGTCTGTAAGTCTGCTGAGTTCCTTCGTTGTATTGGCCCAAGAGAGTCCCAATATCGTTCAGATCCGCAAGGTCACCGGTTCGAAGGTGGCGACGCCGCAATATCAGTTGTTAAAAGGCCAGGTGGTGGCTCGTTCGCTGGACTGGTATCAGATCGTGGCGCACTACGAGACGGCGCCGGACTGGGTGGACGAGCTGAGCTTCACGTATTACGTGCTGGTAAAGTCCAAGGCCGGCAAATTCAGCTTGTTCAAGGGCGACGTGACCTATGTGAACATTGCGCGCGGCCGTCATTTGAGCGACATCTACCTTCATCCCAGCACGCTGGCGCGTTTCGGCACGGTGGAGCGGGTGGCGGTGCTGATCAATTCGCAAGGCCGCATGCTGGCGATGGAAAGTTTGCCGTCGAGCAATGCGCGGTGGTGGGAGCAGTCGCCGGTTCCGCCGGTGGATGGGCTGGTGCTCAACCGGATGGAAACGCCGTTTGCGATGATGAATTTTGACGATTACGAAGCGATCAAGATGAGAAAATAACACAGGCCGTATTCGCCTGTATAAGGTTCTTTAAGTATGCTGAAATCCGAAAGTATTCTGGCCCTGGACATCGGTGCAAGCGGCATCAAGCTGGCGGAGTTCGTGGCACTGAAGTCGGGCGGACTTGAACTGGTCAATTATGCGGTCGGTTCGTTGGGCATGGATCCTCAGAGCGAAGGGGATCGCTCGACCTACTTGGTGACGACCATCCGAGAGCTGTTGCAGGATTCGGGTATTCGGCCGGGAACGGTGCTGATCTCGGTGTCAGGGCAGTCGGTTTTCTCGCGTTTCGTAAAGTTGCCGCCGGTGGACAAGGACAAGGTTTACCAGATCATCCTCTACGAGGCACAGCAGAACGTGCCGTTCCCGATCGACGAAGTGGTTTGGGATTACCAATTGATCGGCGGGGCGGGCGGCGAAGTGGACGTGATGCTGGCGGCCATCAAGGCGGACATCATCGAGCAGTTGTCGGACACGGTGGAGTCGGCCGGGATGCGCCCGGACCTGATCGATGTGGCGCCGATGGCGCTGTACAATGCCGTTCGCTACAACTACACCGACTTGCCGGCCTGTACGCTGCTGATCGACATCGGGGCGCGTTCGACGGACCTGATTTTCATCGAAGCGGGCCGGGTGTTCAGCCGCAGCGTGCCGGTGGCGGGCAACGCGATTACCCAGCAGATCATGCAGGAGTTCAACCTGTCGTTTGCCGATGCCGAGCAGATGAAGATGGCGCACGCCTTCGTAGCCTTCGGCGGCGCCTACGAAGGACCCAAGAGCGAAACGGTGGACAAGGTGTCCAAGAGCGTCCGCAGCGTAATGACCCGGCTGCACGCCGAAATCAACCGTTCGATCAATTTCTACCGCAGCCAGCAATCGGGGCAGCAACCGCAGTTGGTGCTGCTGACGGGCGGCACTTCGGTGATTCCTTACACGGATACCTTCCTGAAGGAAAAGCTGAAAGTGGATGTGGATTATATGAATCCGTTTTTGAACGTCGCGGTGAGCGAGCGGATTCCGGCGGAGCAGATTGGACGGCACGCCCATACGTTGGGGCAGGTGGTCGGCCTGGCCCTGCGGCGCGAGTTGTCCTGTCCGATCGAAATCAATTTGATGCCTCCCAAGGTCGTACAACAAAAGGCGTTTCGCAAGAAACAGCCCTTGTTTGTCGCCTCCGCGGTGGTGCTGTTTTTGGTGCTGACAATCTGGTGCGGCTATTTCCTCAAGATGACGAGCCTGGCGCAGGCGCGGCTGGACCGGGTGAAGGTCGTGGCGGCGGCGCTGGAATCGGTCGAGAGCCAGTTGAGAAGCACGGAGCAGCAGCGCAACGAGATTGACGAAAAGATTCGCACGACGCTCCATTTGGTGGACCGGCGTTCCCAATGGTTGAAGGTGCTCGACGAGATCAATCAATGCCTGCCGGACGGCATGTGGCTGCAAACGATACGTCCGACCGTTTCTTCCGGCTCCGATGCGCCGACCGGCGCGACGCCGCCGCAAGATCCGTCCGGAGAGGCTGCCGCTCCGCAGGGGATACGGTTTATTGAATTGAATGGCGCGGGCTATATCGACAAGGTTTCATCGGAGGCGATCAGCAAGTTCCGGGACAAGTTGCGTACGATGTCGCTGTTCGACGATCAGACGGAAATCCGGTGGCAGCCGGCTCCGGGGCCGGACGATGTGATCCTCGAGTTTCGGATTATCGGGGTGCTGAAGAAGCCTCTGGAGGTGTAGGGAGCAGGGGGAGGCGGAGAATTTTAGATCGAAAATTTGAGATGGGGTTCTACGTGAGCAGTATGGCGAGGAAGAGCTTTTAAAATAGTCGTTAATCTGCGATTCCCATACTCCAAGTAATGACAATGAATTTAAAAAAACACATGGTTTTAATAGTCGGCGGGACGATATCGCTAGTCCTGATTCTGGCGGCGTTGGTCATGCTGTTTCGCTTTCACGGGGCGTTCAAGAAGGTGAACAGCGAGCTGCAGAGTTCGATGAATCGCCTGACCTTTTTACATCAGCGCGATCCGTATCCTTCGGAGGCGAACGTCGAGCAGATGCGGAAGCAGGCGGATCTTCTTCAGGGCTTTTTCACCAATTTATACGGTCAACTCCAGGTCGGGCAGCTCGAGCCGGAGAACATGGAATCGGCGCAATTTCCGCTGCTGTTGGAGCGTACCATTCGCAAGTTGCTGGATTCCTCCATGACCGCCAATGTCAAGTTGCCGGCCCGGTTCGCGTTTGGATTCGACCGCTATGCCAAGGGCGAGTTGCCCTCCTCCTCGGATATTCCCCGGCTGGTGGTGCAGGTTAAGGAGGTCGAGGAACTTTGTAACTTGCTGTACAAATCCAAGATCGGCGAGATTGTATCGGTTACGCGGGAGGTTTTCGAGCAGGGCGGCAGCATGGCGCAGCCAACGGAGCCGCAGGGCGGCGGGCGGCGGCGCGGCATGGCGAATCAGTCCGAGCAGAACGCCTCTGCAACGGCGATCTTCCCTCATCAGCCCGACGCCGGCGAGCAGGCGGGGTTGTATTCGCGCGAGCATTATACGCTGACCTTCGCCTCCAACGATTCCTCGATCCGCGAGGTGCTGAACGCGATGGCTCGATCCCCATTGTTCGTTGTGGTCTCCAATCTGGAATTGGACAATGCCGGCAAGTCCGTCAAGAAAGGCGCCGACATTCTTCCGGCGAAGGCGCCCGCGCCCTCGTCGAGCGTGGTGGCTCCGGCCGGGTCCGTTCCGTCCGCCGTGGGGGCTAAAGATACGGCTGTCAGCCGCGAGCAGCGGATTGTGGCCGGGCGCGAACCGGTCGTGGTGAAACTGGAGGTCGATGTGTACCGTTTTGCGGGCGCTCAACAAGAGGAGGCGACGCCATGAAATCCACTCCTCGTCCATCTTCCAGTTGGTTGATGCAGAATTACGAGAAGCTCATTCTTGTCGTGGTGTTGGTGTTGTTGATGGGTTCGGCCCTGTTCCTGTTGTTGCAGATTGGGCAAGGGCAGAAATCCTTGGATGAAGCCCAGTGGGAGCAACCCCAAGGCACGCTGAAGAGCGTTCCGCCGCTGGATACCAAGGTCTATGCCGGCTTGCAGGCCTCCCTGGACCATCCCTTCCAAAGTTCCCAGACCGTTTCGCGGCTGATGGTCAGCGAGCTTCGCGTGAGTTGCATCAGTTGTGGAAAACCGATTCCGTACAGCGCGGCCAAGTGTTCGTTCTGCGCCGCGGCGCAGCCGATCATGATCAATACGCAGGACATCGACAGCGATGGCGACGGCATGTCGGACGTTTTCGAAAAAAGCAAGGGCCTCAACGCGATGAGCCACGAGGACGCCGCGCTGGATGCCGATGGGGATGGATTCACGAATTTCGAAGAATTTCTCGCCGGGACCGATTTGAACAGCGCAACGAGCAGTCCTCCGCCCACCGCCAAGCTGCGCTTGATTCGCGTGGTGTCGAATCCCTTCAAGCTTCGCTTCCAAGGCGTCCAGAAGCTGGCGGACGGCAATCGATATCAACTGAATTTGCGGACGTTGGAACGGACGTTCTTTGCCCGGCTGGGCGATCAGATCGAAGGGTTTGAAGTCGTAGAGTATGTGCCGGAGACCACAGAGGGTCCGACGTTGATTTTGCGGCAGGGCACGACCACGATTCGCCTGGTCAAGGGCCGGGCGATTACGCAGCACGAAATGGTGGCCGATATGGCCTTGCTGATCGACCGTAGCCGGCTGCGTCAAAAACTTGGCGACGTGTTTCAGGTAAAAGATGTTGATTACAAAGTCATTGACATCCTGCGCGATCGCGTATTAATACGCAACGTGACAACAGGGAAAAACACATCTGTTGGATTGCTCAGCGAAGGGGAGCTTGAGCTGTTACGAGGCAGCGGTTCTGCCGTAGGGGACGGTCAGCCTGGGGGATAGCGGAGGATCGTTCGAATCCAAGTCCAGGAATTTAGTTTGCAATAAACATAAGTTACGAAAATAGGCCCAAGGAGGAGTTTCCAAAATGAGAGTCGGTACGACAGCGATGGCGGTAATGGTTTTCTCTTCGCTGGTATGGTGCGTGGGCGCCATTGCGCAGGAAAAACAGGATTCGGATCTGGAATCTCTGCTCAGCGATATTGAAGGAGCTCCTCAACAGCAGCCGGCAGCGGTAGAACCGCCTGCGGCGGTCGAGCAGCCGGCCGTGACGGAACAGCCGGCGGTCATCGAGCCGGAAGCGGCGACGGATGCCGGGTTGCTTGAAAGTCCAACGCCTCCGGAGGCGGCGACCATTCCCGAGCCGGCAGCGCCGGCCGAGCCGGCCGCTCCTGCCGAACCGGTTACGCCGGTGGCCGAAGAACCTTTGAGCACGGACGCTTTCTTTACCGCTCCGGTTGAAGAACCGGCGGTTACGGCGGCTCCTGAGCTCGCGCCCGAAGAGCCTGCGGTGGTTGAAGCGCCTGCGGCGGTCGAACCGTCGGCCGTAACGGCCGATGAAGAGCCGGCTCCTGCCGAGGTGATTGAACCGGTGCAGGAATCGGCTCCCGCGGAAGCCACGGCTCCGGCGGCGGCCAAGATCAGCCCCAAGCAAGCTCGCGTGCTGGCGGAACAGGAAGAGATTCGCCGTCAGGGCATGGAGACCCAGGCGTTGCAGAATCTCGAAGGCGGATACAAGCTTCTGACGGCGGGCGATTTCGCAGCGGCGGCCAAGAGTTTTGAAGACACGCTTTCGAATCTGCCGGAACGTCCGGCGACCTACGAGCAGCGCGAACAGGCCAAATGGGGTTTGGCGGAGGCGCTTTATCGCACGTCGTGGAACGAATATGAAAAGCGCGGCAACATGGCGGATGCCCGTCATAACGCCGAAAAAGCCCTGAAGCTCGATCCGGCCCACAAGGGTGTGGATAGTCTGCTGAAGAGGATTGCCCGCGAAGAATACCGCCAGAGCTTGCCCTTGCCTCCGGGGGAAACGCCGGCCTATGTCGAGAAGAAGAGCGAAATCAAAAAGCTGATCAAGGAAGGCATTCAGTATTTCGATTTGAAGGACTACAAGCAGGCCGAAGCCTTGTTCGAGACGGTCTTGTTGACCGACGAGTTCAACGTGGATGCCATGCGGTATCTCAAGAAGATCGAGGAAATCCGCTTCAAGATCAGCACCAAGGAGCGCGAGGCGACCGTCGCCGGTTTGATGAGAAACGTACGCGATGCGTGGAATCCGCCGATTCGCGAAGAAGTAAAGTTGCCGGAAGAGGTCATGGCGCGCGGCGCGATAGAAACCAAGACGGCTACGCAACGGCTGCAGGACCGCATGGCGAAGATCATGATCCCGTCGATCGAATTCCGGTCGGCGAACATCACCGACGTCATCAACTTTTTGGTTGAAGCCAGCATCAGCGGCGATCCGGAAGGCGCCGGCGTGAACATTGTTTTGAACCTGAACATTCCGGGCTCCGGTACGGCGAGTGCGGCTCCGGCAGCGGCTCCGGCGGTGGACGATCCCTGGGCTATGACCGATGCCGGCTCGACGTCGGTTGAAGCGGCGGCTCCGGCGGCCGGTGTGAAGACCATCACCCTCAACCTTCGGCGCATTTCGCTGTTGGATGCCGTCAAGTACATCACGGAAGTGGCGGGCTTGAAGTATCGTCTGGAAGACAATGCCGTGATCATTACGCCGGCCGGCGTGGTGTCCGGCCGCGTGATTACGCGCATGTATCCGGTGCAGCCCTCGATCCTGGACGTCATCATTTCCAAAGAAGACTCGTCGTCCGACGAACACACCGGCGAGTTCATCGAGATGGGCAGCAAGACCTCCATCAAGCGCAGCGACGTGAAGGAGTTCTTCGAAAAAGCCGGCGTTCCGTTCCCGGTGGGCACATCGATCACGTACAACCAGAGCATCAGCCAGTTGATTGTGGCGAATACGCCGGACAACCTGGAAATTTTCGAACGCATCCTGGCGCAATTGAACGTGGTGCCGAACCAGGTGGAAATCGAAGCCCGCTTTGTGGAAGTGGGGGAAAACGATTTGGAAGAACTCGGCTTGCAGTGGATTCTGACCGACAATTACGAAATCGCCCAGAACAAGAATTCGCTGGGCGGCATCGGAACGCAGGAGCGCATCCAGGCCAACGCCAACCCCAACGGCATTACGCAGGGCAACCGCTTCTTCGGGTTCGATCGGAGCACGGCGGCGGTCAGCCCGATGTCGGCGGTCACCAAAGGCGTCAGCCAGTCCATGTTGGGCAGCATCCTGAGCTTCTCCAGCATCCTGACGAATCCGGAGATGACCCTGGTCATCCAGGCCTTGTCGCAGCACGGCGGCGCGGATTTGCTGTCGGCTCCCCGGGTGACGACCCGCAGCGGCGTGAACGCCCAGATCCAGGTGGTTCGCGAGATCATTTATCCGACCGAGTTCGAAGTGACGCAGCCCACGGTGCAAAGCCAGGGCGATTTGGTGACGCCTCCGACGGTTACGCCGGGCTCCTTTGAAACCCGCGAAGTGGGTGTGATCCTCAACGTCACCCCGACCGTCGGCCCGGATGGCTATACCATCGACTTGGTCATGGTGCCGGAAGTGGCCGAATTGGTGGATTGGATTCAGTATGGCTCGGCGATTACGCTGGAACGGCCTATTTTGAGCGCATTGGGCATTCAGATCGGAACGCAGGAGCGTACCTTCCAGTTCAACATTCCGCAGCCGGTCTTCAGCAGCCGCAAAGTGACCACCAGCATTGTCATTTGGGATGGCCAGACGGTGGTGATGGGCGGTTTGATTCGCGAAGAACTGGTTACGATCAAGGACAAAGTTCCGATCCTCGGCGACATCCCTCTGTTGGGCCGCCTGTTCCGCAACGAAGGCCAGTCGAGCAAGAAGATGAACTTGCTGATCTTTGTAACGGCGCGGTTGGTCGATCCGGCGGGCAAGCCGATCCACAAGGCCGAATCGATGGCCTTGCCGGGCGGCGGCACGACGACGACGACCGAGACGGCTAAGCCCTGAGAAGAGGGCAAGGAGTCCAAGGGACGAAGAGTCCAAAGTCCAAGGAGTCCAAAGTCCAAGGTCCAAAGGCCAAGGAGTATTGGGGCTGGGGACTGAGGCAGGGGCAACGCTTCCGTAGGGAGGCGTTGCTTTGCCGTATTAGGGGGGGGCTTTACCCTGGCTTGAAATGATGTATCCTCTTGGGTGTACTCGAGCGCGGCAGGTGATGGGATACGGGGATGAGTGAGGGATGGTCTCGAGGGTTGGTGCATGAGACACGGCTCCGATTTTATTTTTCCAAAACCTCGGCACGTCCATTTTCCTGGGAATTACAATGAACTCGGATGACAGGTCGAATTCAACGTTGTTGATTGTGGATGGCACGGCGGTAGCCTACCGCGCGTTTTATGCGATTGCGGGGTTGACGACCTCGTCAGGCCAGCCGACCAACGCGGTGTTTGGGTTTGTCCGGATGTTCCGCCAACTGGGTCGGTTGCTCCAGCCTTCTCATCGGGTGGTGGTATTCGATGGAGGACTGCCCGCGGAGCGGGTGGAGAAGTGCCCGGAATATAAGGCCCAACGAACTCCCATGCCGGACGATCTTCGCAGCCAATTTGCCCCCATCGAGGAATATCTGGCCCAGGCGCAGATTCCGGTGGTTCGGGTGCTGGGGCAGGAGGCGGACGATGTCATGGCGTCCATGTCGGTCGCGGCGCAGCAGTTGGGGATGTCGGTGGCGATGGCCACGAGCGACAAGGATCTTTTTCAACTGGTGACGGATCGGGTGTGCATCGTTTCCCCGTCCAAGGCGCTGGACAAGATGGGTCCGAACGAGGTGTTCGAAAAAACCGGCGTATGGCCGGATAAGATTGTGGACTGGCAGTCGTTGACGGGGGACGCGGTGGACAACATCTCCGGGGTGCCCGGCATCGGCCCGAAGACCGCCGCACGGCTGGTGCAGGATTTCGGCTCCGTGGAGCAACTGTTGGCGCGCATTCAGGAAGTCCAGCCGGAGCGTATACGCCTGTTGCTGGAGACGCATCAGGATTTGATCCGGCGCAATATGGGTTTGATGAAGTTGCGGGTCGATTTGACGGAATATCCGCCGTGGGAGGCGATGCGCACGACGCCGGAAGATCCGTTGAGACTGACGCCTTTTTTCGAAAAGCTGGATCTTCATTCGCTGGCGGAAGAGCTGAAGCAGGGCGGGCCGCCCCTGGCGGCGCCCAGCCGGCCGAAACGGCAGAAGCCGACGCCGAATAGCCAGGAGCTGTTTTTGTTCGATCCGGATAAGATGTGAAGTGGAAAAGTAGACGAGACCTGGGGTGCATCTTGACACGGCCCCCGCGCATACGAATAAGAATCCACGTCCTTACGGACGCGGCTACGTAGCCGCCGGCGTAAGCCGGTGGTTTCTTTCCAGTGCCAGACGTTGAGGAGGGGTCAAGATGCACCCCAAGATCTGAAACCTGAAATTTGAGATGTGAGCTTTGAAATTTGAGATTCTAAAAAAATGGGGTCTTCCTTTGGTGGGCCTGATGGCTTTGTTTGCGCTGGGCGTGGGCATCCGGCGGGAGATTCTGGCGACGCAGTACAAGGCGCAGGGGAACAAGTTGTCGTTCACGTTGGAAAGTGCGCTCCAATTCCGCCGCATTCAGCAGGTGTTCGACTCCGGAAAGCTGCCGGAAACGGATCGGGCGATACAGTATCCCGAGGGCATCGAGGTGCGCGCGACGGATACGGTGGGCGCGGAGTATGTTTATGCCGGCTTGGCCCGGCTTTTTCCCTCATCGATTTCCCTTCAGGATCGCATCCGCTGGATTGAGGTGTTCTGGTTTTGCCTGGGCATCCCGTTTTTGGCCCTATGGATCGCCTGGTGGACTCGTTCTGTTTGGGCGGGGGCTTTTGCGGGCGCTTTTTATGCGGTTTCGGCCTCCGCCGTGATTCGGTCGACCGGACAGGAACTCTCTCACGAAAATACAGCGCTGCCCTTCCTGACGGCGCACCTGGCCTTCGATGCGCTGGCTAACGGCGCCGCGAGTCGCCCTCGCTTCTGGCTGGCGACGGTGGTCTCGGCGGTGTGCCTGGGGCTGGCTCTGATGCTTTGGGATATGATGCAGTTTTTTGTGTTGTTGTGGCTGCTGGCGGAGTTTGTCCGGGTGATGGCCGGAACGGAAGGGGGCGGACGTTCGTTTATCAAGTGGCAAATCCAATTTGGCGCGCTGCTGCTGGTCGGCGCCTTCAATCCGTACTTGCGAGCCCATGCCTTCCTGGCCTCCCCGGCGATGTTGTTGGGGTATGGAATCTTGCTGATGAGGGTGGCGGAACCCTACATCGGCTTTTCGTTGCGCCCGTATCGGCATCGGTCGTTAAAGGCGTTGACGGGCCTCGTGCCGCTGGCGCTGGGCGGGCTCTTCGCGGGGTTGTATGCCCGCTCGTACGGTCATTTCTTCGAGCTGATTGCGGCCAAAATCCGGTTCCTGAATGTGAAGCCGCCCGACCCTTCCTGGCTGTCTTTTTCGCAGCGAATCATGTGGGTGCCGTCCCTGCATTCGGCCACCCTGGAGCTGACGATTCAGCTTTTTCCCGCGATTTTACTGTTGACGCTGGCCGCTTTTGGGATATTGTTGCTTCAGAGTACAAGATCTAATTCCAATTTAATTCGGCTTTTATTCTTCTATGTTGCTTCGCTAATTGCTTATTGCATGTTTGTGAGGTTTCACGTTTTTCTGGCGTTATTCGCGGCTGGATTGATGGGCGTGTTAGCCGCGTGGGGCTTGGGAGGGCGATGGCTGAGGAAAACGTTGGTCTTAGGGGCGCTGGCCGCTGGACTGGGCGTTGAAGCGGTAAAAATTGTAAAACATCCGGAGCAATGGGGGCGACCGAATGTATATTATGTGGAAGTTGAAGGCCTGATCAATCGACTCAAGGAGAGTGTGGCGCCGGCGCCGGTGCTGGCAAATTTCGGAATCGGTTCGTCGATTCTGGCGTATGCGGGATGTCCAATCATATTGCATCCCAAGTTTGAATCGGCCGATATCCGGGCGCGTGTTCAAAGTTATGGGGAGGCGCTTTTCAAAGGGAATGAAAAGGATTTTGCGAAATGGGTTCGAGCGCACGGCGCGCGGTATTATGTGTACGCGTTGGGTGAATTTTCGACCCTGGCGCCCGATCAGCAGATGAGATATATGATCAATTGCTTGACCCCGCCCACCAACGCGGCCGCTCGCGTTTTCGAGTTTTACCCGGAAACGGCGAAGGATTTCAAGTTGCTCTGGAGCAACCGAAAATACCAGCTCTACCGCCTGGTGTCCGAGGACGATCCCGAGGTGGCGGAGCAACGAGCTCGCGAGGCCGAACAAGCCTTGCAGGAGGGGCGGTTGAATAGGGCGCAGAAGGATGCGATCGGCGCCTTGGAGTTTGACCCGGAGAATCGCCGGGCGATGGAAGTGCTCCGGCACGTGGGTTCGCTAAAAGATCTGGGATTCAAATACGGCGGACATGAAGCCGACTGATTTATCCATTGGGTTTTGTCTGGCCCTGACCGGCGGGCTGGCCTGCGGGAAGAGCGAAGCCGGGCGCATCTTGGAACGAAAAGGGGCCGTGATTTGGGATGCCGACCAGGCAGCCCATAAAATCATGGCGCCGGGAACGGAAGTATATAAGGCGATCGTCGGGCGTTTTGGCCGGGAAGTGGTCAAAGCGGATGGATCGCTGAATCGGGAAGAATTAGGCCGACGGGTGTTTGGCCAACCCACCGAACTTAAAGCCTTGAATGCGATCGTGCATCCCGCGGTTTTGACGCAAATGCACGAGTGGAAGGATAAGGCGAAGCGTCTCCAGCTTCGTGCGGTGGCCATCGTCCCCTTGCTGTTCGAGGCGGGCGTGGAGAAGGGTTGGGATGCGGTGATTTCCATCGGCGCATCGAGGGACGTGGTAATGAAACGATTGGAGACACGGGGTCTTTTGCCGGAAGCAGCCGAACAAAGGCTGGCCGCGCAGATGCCCGTGGAAGTGAAAATGCAGCGGGCGGATTACGCCGTATGGAACGACGGAACGCTCGCGGAATTGGAAGATAAACTAATGACCATATGGTTGGATATTTTAAGAAATAAGAAGGAGATAGAGCATCATGGCTGAAGGAAAACCAGTAAGGGGTAGACGGAGAACGGTTAGGATTCCGTCGCAAAACGTCGGACCGGAGGAATATCGTCCGTCGGAACAAAGAACCGAAGCCCCCGCGGCGCCGGAAAACAATCAACCCATGGAGCCGCAGCAGTTGCCGCTCGTGGCGTCCGAAGAGCAGCCTGTAGCGCCCGCCGCTTCGGCGGCTCCTTCGATGCCGGAAGTTCAGGCCCCGGCTGCGCCTTCACCCGCGCCTGTCGTTGAACCGCCTCGCCGGGCGAATGGGAAAAATCTGAAATTGTACGAACTGCAAACGCAGACCGTACCCGATTTGTTGAAGATGGCGGACAGCTATGGGCTTTCGGATCTCGGCGCCTTGCGCAAGCACGAGCTGATTTTCGAAATCCTCAAGGCGAATGCCCGCTACAACGGGAACATGCATGGCCGGGGCATCCTGGAAATTCTTCCGGACGGCTTCGGATTTTTGCGTTCGCCCTATTACAATTATCTTCCGTGTCCGGAAGACATCTACGTGTCGCCGTCGCAAATACGGCGCTTTGCCCTGCGCACGGGGGACTTGGTGGAAGGGGAAATCCGTCCGCCCAAAGACAAGGAACGTTTCTTTGCCTTGCTGAAGGTGGATGCGATCAACAGTGGGAACCCCGACGGCTCCCGCAGCAAGATTCCGTTCGAAAACCTGACGCCGTTGTTCCCGGATCGCCGGCTGGTGCTGGAAACGTCGCCGGAAGAAATCAACATGCGCGTCATGGACTTGTTGACGCCGATCGGAATGGGGCAGCGCGGCTTGATCGTGGCTCCTCCCCGCACGGGCAAAACGGTCCTGCTTCAGAAGATCGCCAACAGCATTTCGGCGAACAATCCCAAGGTGAAGCTGGTCGTGCTGCT
Source organism: Lentisphaerae bacterium GWF2_57_35 (assembly GCA_001804865.1). GTDB lineage: Bacteria > Verrucomicrobiota > Kiritimatiellia > CAIQIC01 > GWF2-57-35 > GWF2-57-35. The sequence goes on along the minus strand of MHBK01000051.1, from coordinate 103,317 downwards.
GATCGACGAACGGCCCGAGGAAGTAACCGACATGGAGCGCAACACGAAGGCGGAGGTGCTAAGTTCCACCTTCGACGAGCCGCCAGAACGGCATGTTCAAGTGGCGGAAATCGTGATCGAAATGGCCAAGCGGATGGTCGAATGCGGGCGGGATGTGGTCATTCTGCTGGACAGCATTACGCGTCTGGCGCGGGCCTACAACACGCTGCAGCCGCATAGCGGAAAGATCCTCTCCGGCGGTGTGGACGCCAACGCCCTGCACAAGCCCAAGCGCTTTTTCGGGGCCGCGCGCAACATCGAGGGAGGCGGCAGTCTGACGATTATCGCGACCGCCCTGGTGGATACCGGAAGCCGGATGGACGAAGTTATTTTCGAAGAGTTCAAGGGCACCGGCAACATGGAGTTGGGCTTGGACCGCCATCTGGTGGACAAGCGCATCTTCCCGGCCATCAACATCGAGAAGTCGGGTACGCGTAAAGAGGAGTTGCTGCTGCATCCGGACGAATTGAATCGGATCTGGATTCTGCGCAAGGCCTTGAACGGCGTGCCGCCGGTGGAAGCCATGGAATTATTGGTGAATCGCCTGAAGAAGACTCGGAGCAATGCCGAGTTTCTGATGGCCATGCAAGGTTGATCGGACATGGATAGCGAAGGCGCCAGGGTGGACCTGTTCGCGGAACGGCCCCGCACCCGTCATCATGTGATGGCTTGGGGGGTCGCCGCGGCAGTCTCCGTGGCGCTGCACGCGTTCATCCTGCAGCATATTCCGCCGTTGCCCATCGGACGTCCCGCGGCGTTCGATGCGACGGTGCGGATTCCCTCCCTACAGCTTCAGGATGTCTTGAAGGAGTTCGTGGGCGACCGGATCGAACGGCCCGCCCGTTTTCGCCCGGAGAGTCCGGAACGGACCTTTGCCGCGGGTTTGGAGCAAGCCCAGGCGGCCCAGGCGCTCGCCCCGGAACCTCCCCAGGCGCCGGCCATGCCGGAATCCGGATTACGAGGCGATTCCGGCGCTCTATTGTCGCCCGAAAAACCGGTGGAGCACGTGAAGTGGGAACCCCGCCAGGATCTGCTGCTGATTGAAGATCAGATTTATGCGGAAAAGGTCAGCGCGTTGCCCCGCCGCTATATCGAACGGGAGTCGCCCAACAAGAAAGCCCCGAATATTTCCCTGCCGGCGTCCATCAAGCCGTTGCCGCTGGTAGAGCGCAAAGGCGCCCCCGGCGTGGCGAAAGGCGCCGGGCGAACGGACATTCCGTTGAAGAATTTTGCCGAAGTCGGACGGGGCCAGGCAGGCGCTGGGAGGGGGGGCGCCTGGGATGGATTCGAATTGGCCGAGCAGAGCCAAATGCTGGAAGACCCTGCCAGCGTCATTTCCGAACTCAAGCCCGTGGAGCAGTTATTGGCTTTGGACGTCAGCACGTACCGGCCGACCGATGAACCCGAAGACCTGTACTTCAGGATTCGGATTCGACGCCAGGGGGCCGAGATTTTGCCGGTCCTTCCCCGTGACGTGATCTTTCTCCAGGATTGTTCGGCGAGCATGACCCAGTCGAAGCTCAACGAATTCAAGAAAGGTTTGACGGCCTGGATGGACGAGCTGTCGCCGGAAGACCGCTGGAACATCATGGGCTTCAGCGAGACGCCGGATAAGTGCATGCCCACGTGGGCGCCGGTGACCGCGACCTCGAAGAAGCAAGCCCTGGCTTATATCGATCGCATGGCGGCGCGCGGCAAGACGGATGTTTTTGCCTCCCTGCAGGAGTTGCTGTCGTTTCCCAAGGACCCGGTTCGTCCGGTGGTGGCGGTGTTGTTGACGGATGGGCGTCCGACCTCCGGCATGGTGGACAGCTCCGACATCATCGAACAGTTCACGCAACAGAACGCGGGACGCATATCCATGTTCGCGTTGGGCGCCGGCAACCGGGTGAATCGATTCCTGCTCGACATGCTCAGCTATAAAAACCGCGGCGATTCGACGATTGTGGCGGAACGCCAGGAGGTGCCGGGCGCCATGATGGATATGGACCGGCAGTTGGCCCGGCCGGTGCTGATCGACCTGGATTATCGCATTTCAGGACGCGGCCAACAGGAGCTGTATCCCCGGACGCTGACGCATTTGTATCTGGACCGCCCTTTGACGATTTATGGAAAAGTGCCTGTCAAAACCCCCGACGCCGTCCTGCAAATCGTTGGAAAGTCGGGTTCAAACCGCCATGACATGGTTTTTTCGCTCAAATGGGCTGAAAGCAGTTCCGGAGACGCCGAAATCAGATCGCAATGGGCCTGGCATAAGGTATATTATTTGATTGGCGAGCATATTCGACGGGGAAAGGCTGAAACAATGGACGAGATTCGCCGGCTGGCCGATGCCTATGGCCTTCCGGTTCCCTACGGAGGCGATATTCCGTTGCCATGAATGGGGGTTTTCTTGACGTCTTTCCCCCGCTGGCCTATGGTATGCGCCCAATATAAATTGGATGAATGTGTATGGAGGTTGGTTTTATAATGAACGTAACGGTTGAAGATGCTGGGGCCTGTCGCAAAGTGTTGAAAATTCAAGTTCCGGTCGAGAAGGTTGGCGAGGAATACGAGAGCATCGTCTCCATGTACAGCCGCGCCGCCAAGATTCCCGGATTCCGTCCGGGCAAAGCCCCGAAAGATCTGGTCAAGCGTCGCTATGCGAAGGAAATCGAAGAAGAACTTAATTCTCAAGTGATTTCTTCCGCTTATCGGGAGGCGCTTACCCAGGAGAAGATCAGCCCGGTATCGGTCTTGAGCGTGACCGATGTGGTGATCAAGCCCTCCGCGCCGGCTTCGTTTACGGTCATGCTGGACGTCCCGCCTCAATTCGAGTTGCCGAAGTATAAGGGCATGGAGTTGAAGAGCGCCAAAGCGGACGTGACCGACCAGGAAGTCGAAGATACCATCCGCGACCTTCGCGAGCAGAGCGCCAAATACGAAGTGGTCGATCGGCCGGTGCAAAAAGGCGACATGGTGATGATCGATTATAAGGGCGTCTGCGACGGCCAGCCGGTGGAGGAGCTCGCTCCCGCCGCGAAGGGGTTGGGCCAGGGCGTGAATTTCTGGGTGCGGGCGGACGAAAACGAATTTCTGCCCGGGATCGCCCAGGGCTTGCAGGGATTGAAGACCGGCGACAAGAAAGACATCCCGGTCGATTTCAGTGCGGATTTCCAGGAAAAGGCCGTGGCGGGCAAGCAGGCGCTGTATTCCGTCGAAGTGAAGAATATCCGCGAGAAGAAGCTGCCGGAAATCGACGAAGCCTTTTTGAAGACGATGGAAGTGGACTCGGTGGACGCCTTGAAAGCCCGCGTGCGCACGGACGTGGCCTCGATGAAGGATTATCAGGAGAAGCGCCGCCTCAAGGACGAGATTGTGAAGACGCTGCTCGAAAAGACGGCGTTGGATGTGCCGGAATCCGTGGTGCAGGAAGAGACCCGCAACGCGGTTTATGACATTGTCCGCAACAATACCAGCCGGGGCATCCCGCGCGAGCAAATCGAGGAAAAGAAGGGCGAGATTTTCGAAATCGCAGCCCGGAATGCCTCGGACAAGGTCAAGATGAAGTACATCCTGCACCGGATCGCCGAGGCTGAAAGCATTGCCACATCGGAAGACGATCTGGCGGCGGAGATTCACGGCCTGGCCGCCCGGTACGGCATGCCGGAGCAAGCCTTGCGCGCCGAGCTGGAAAAGCGCGAGACGCTCGACCAGTTGGTGGAGGACATTCGCATTCGGAAGACAGTGGACTTTATCTTGGAACAAGCTGTAATCAATGAATAACTCAATTGCGCCGGGAGACAAGCCGGTGTGTATTTTTGGAAAGGAATCGACGATGAGCGAACACAGTCAGATTCTCATACCCATGGTGGTCGAACAGACGGGACGCGGCGAACGCGCTTACGACATCTATTCCCGCCTGCTGAAGGACCGTATTATTTTCATCGGCACGGGGATCAACGACGAGGTCAGCAATCTGATCATCGCGCAGATGCTTTTCCTGCAAAGCGAAGACGCCGAAAAGGACATCTTTTTGTACGTCAATTCGCCGGGCGGCTCGGTGACCGCCGGGATGGCGATTTACGACACGATTCAATATCTCAAGTGCGACGTGGTCACCTACTGTGTGGGACAAGCCGCGAGCATGGGCGCCGTGTTGCTGACCGCGGGCGCCAAGGGCAAGCGCTATGCGCTGCCGAACGCGCGCATCATGATTCATCAGCCATGGGGCGGGGCGCAGGGCGCCGCTTCCGACATCAGCATTCAAGCGAAGGAAATCCTCCGCTTGCGCGACCGCTTGAACGAGATTCTTTCGTTTCATACCGGCAAGCCGATGGAAGACATCGTTCGGGATACGGATCGCGATTTCTTCATGTCGGCGGAGGAAGCCAAGCAATACGGATTGGTCGACGAGGTCGTGGTGAATATCAAGAACCAGGCCAAGAAAGGGAAGTAAGGTTATGGTCGATCGCAACGATGCTCCGAAGTGTTCTTTCTGCGGCAAGGCCCAGAGTGAAGTTCAGCGGTTGATTGCCGGTCCGGGCGTTCAGATTTGCGACCAATGCGTCGAACTGTGCAGTTCTCTTATTCACCGGGAAACGTCGAAAAAGCCAAAAGCGAAGTCCCGGGAATTGAAAGTCCCCAAGCCTCACGAGATCATGGCGCAACTCGACGAATATGTCGTGGGGCAGGAATACGCCAAGAAAGTCCTTTCCGTGGCGGTTCATAATCATTACAAGCGCATCAAGGACATGACCGAGTCCACCGTCGGCGGCGAGCATGCCGATGTGGAGATCGAGAAGAGCAACATCATGCTCATCGGTCCCACCGGCTGCGGAAAAACGCTGCTGGCCAAGACGCTGGCCAAGATTCTCGATGTGCCTTTCAGCATTTCCGACGCCACCACGCTGACCGAAGCCGGTTATGTGGGCGAGGATGTGGAGAATGTGCTGCTGCGCCTCATTCGTGCGGCCGATTTCGATATTGCACGCGCGGAAATGGGCATCATTTATATCGACGAAATCGATAAGATTGCGCGCAAGATGGAGAACGTGTCGATTACCCGGGACGTTTCGGGGGAGGGCGTTCAGCAGGCTTTGTTGAAGATCTTGGAAGGCACGGTCTCCAATGTGCCGCCCCAGGGCGGCCGCAAACATCCACAGCAGGAATACATCAAGATCAATACGGAGCATATCCTGTTCATCTGCGGCGGCGCTTTCGTCGGTTTGGATGCGATCATCCAACGCCGATTGGGCAAAGGGGCTTTGGGCTTTGGGGTCAAGCCTCCGCTGGATCCGAAAAAAGAAAAGAAGAACGGCCGGCGCGTGGAACCGGAGGATTTGGTTCGCTTTGGCTTGATTCCCGAGTTTGTAGGCCGGTTGCCGGTGGCCGCCAGCCTGGACGAGTTGCAGGAAGATGATCTGGTCCGCATCTTGACCGAACCCAAGAATTCCATGATCCGGCAGTATAAAAAACTGATGGGCATGGAGGGGGTCGATTTGACTTTTACGAAGCCGGCCATTCGCGAGCTGGCCCGGATTGCCTATCAAAAAGGTACGGGCGCCCGCGGGTTAAGGGCGATTCTCGAGCACATCATGCTGGATATCATGTATGAGGTGCCGCGTCAGTCCAACGTAAAGGAATGCTGCATTACGCCTTCCGTTATTGCGGGACATCGGGCTTCGTTGGGATTGGGCGACGGATCGAGCATGAAGCAAACGGCTTAGTTTGCGGGGCGCCTTTTCCGGATTTTGGAGGGTCGCGCTCCGTCGCGACCGGAAGAAGACGGTTCCGACAGAGCTGAACCCTCCAGGAATCATGTGCTTGGATTGCTCGAATGTGTGCCGAACTCATTTTGCGATCCAACAAATTACAGCGCACATAAAAAGACCGTGAGGGGGAGGGGGTTGGATGACGTCTTTGCCTATGGGCGTCATCCGGCCAAGGAGCTATGAAGGAATCGATCGATATCTTCCTGAAGCGACTGCTTGCCGGGACTGTCTTTTTCGCCGTTTTGTGGAGCGGGACGGCGTCCGACGCAAGGCAGGTCGCTTTGACCATTCTTCATACCACCGATATACACGGGCACGTGCTGCCGCCGCTGGAGAATCCCTATGCAGAAAAAGGCGGCTCGCTCTTGCGATGCGCCGCCTTGATCGAACAAATCCGGGCTCGTGAACCCAACGTTTTGCTGGTGGATAGCGGCGATGCGCTGCAGGGCAGCGCGGAAAGCTGGCTGACGGGCGGGCGGCTCATGATTCGCGCGATGGAGTCGATGCGGTATGACGCCTGGGCCTTGGGAAATCACGATTTCGATTGGGGCATCGAAAATCTTTCGGCGCTTTGCGCCACGACACGGGTTCCCGTGCTGGCCGCCAACATTCAATTTCCCCCTGGCGTGGAGAATGCGCTGCCGACGGTGCGCCCATTCGTTCTGAAGGAAATCGATGGAGTCCGCGTTCTGATCGCGGGACTGACGACGCCCGGCATTCCCTCCTGGCTTCGGGAGGATGTGATTGGGCCCATTCAATTCACGCGCTCGGAAGAAACCCTGGCTCGCTTGATGCCTTCCATTCGCCAGCTTTGCCCGGACGTCATGCTGCTGCTGGTGCATCAGGGGTATTCGAAGGGCGGCGACGATTTTGCCAATGAAGTAGCCCAGATAGCCCGCAAATTTCCGGAGTTCGACGTGATGTTGGGCGGTCATTTGCATTGGGTCCTTCCGGGCATCCGACTTGATGGAGTTTTGTTTGCCCAGGCGGGAAACTATGCCCAGGGCGTCGGCCGGGTGGATCTGGTCTACGACACCGTCCAACGTCGCGTGGTGGACAAGCGGGGCGAATTCCTGGAGGTGGATGCGTCGACCGCGGAATATGCGCCTCTACGGTCGATGCTGGGCGACGATTTGGCGAGAGCCACGAACTATTTGGGAGAGATTATCGGAACCAATGCCGTGCTCATGGACGCGGCGCTCAAAATCCCCGGGCAGAGCCCGGTGCAGCAATTGCTTTGTCTTTCCATTGCGGAGGTCACGCGCGCCGACGGGGTTCTTCATGGAGTTCTGGCCACGGAGCCGATCGAAGCCGGACCGGTTCGCCGCAGCGACATCTGGCGGATTGTTCCTTACGAAAACCGCGTGGGGATCGTCCATCTCAACCCCCAGGAATTGAAGCAGATTCTGGAGGAAGCATCCGACTATGCCGGCTCCGGTCATTATCAGGGCGTTTATGGGTTGGCCTTCGATTTCTGTCCCTCGGCGCCGCAGGGCGAACGCATCGCGAATCTGCGCTATGCCGATGGCCGGAATATCCATCCGAAACGCCGTTTGAAAATCGCTTTCAACAGTCATACGCTGGCGTCGGCCGGCGGCCGGTACGCGACGTTGCGTTCCATTGTGGAACGTCCCGCCTCGCGCCTGGAAATGACGAATATTGACACCCGCTCCGCCGTGGTTAACTATGTGCGTTCGCACAGTCCGTTGAACGTTCCGGCGGGCTCGAGTGTGCGGATTATTCGGGCCGGCTCCCAGAACGTCAAATGAGGGGACGAGGACCGAAACCAAGGAGCTGTTCGTTGAGGGTTAATTTTAATTGGACCGAGAAAGCGCTTCGCTTTCTACTGCTGGGCTTCGCGTTTTCGCTGCCGCTCTCCATTGCCCTTTCGGAGGGCTTCGCTTATGCCGGCTTGGTCGTCTGGCTCCTGCACGTATTTTCCCGCCGCGAATTTTCCTGGACGCGATGTCCGTATTTCTGGCCGATGATCCTGTTCTCCGGGCTGGCGGTCCTGAGCGCCTTTCGCGGGCTTCATCCGGACGTTTGCTTCGACAAAGTGGATCGATTGAGCCTGTTGACGTTGGTGTTCATGATCGTTACGGTTTTTGGCGGCGACGCGGGGCCTCGATGGAGTCGCCGGAGCGCGTTGGTATTTATGTTCATGGCCGGAACGACCGTGCTGGGTTTGTACGACGCCGTGCGCGTGCCGGTCGAAGTCTTCTTTCAGGGCGTGGCCCTTTTCGATGCCGGCAACATGCGCGATCCGCAGATGTACCTGGTGGGAATTTGTCTGCTGTCGGCGGTTTGGCTGGCGGGCGACGCTTCGTTGCGCCGGTGGCCGCTGGTCGTGGCGACGTTGTCGAATGTGCTGGGACTTACGCTTCACTTTAAGCGGGGGGCGTGGATCTCCTGTCTGACCGTCGTCGCCGTGATGAGCCTGCTGGCCGGCCGGAAAAAGGCCTTGCTGATCCTGCCGTTGGTCGTGGTCGTCCTGGTGGCGGCGCCGCAAACCCGCGAGCGCCTGGGCATGCTGTCCTCGGAATGGTCCCGCGTGGCGGGAGGGCGCTACGCCCTGTGGTCGCGGGTGGCTCCGGCCTTGATTACAGAGCATCCCTTCGGCATCGGCTATGCCGGTACGACCCAGGAAGATTTTGAAGGCTACGGCGTCCGCATTCAGGAGGGCTTGAATCACGTACACAACAACGTCCTTCAAGTCGCCGTGGAAATGGGGCCGGCCGGTTTGCTGACGTGGCTGGTCTGGATGGGCATGGCCTTCTGGCTGCTGCTCAAGCCGGTCCTCCAAGACCGCAAAAAAATCGATTGGGTTCTGCTGGGCGCCTGGGGCGGTTTTTGCGGGCTGCTCCTGAACGGCCTGGTGGAATATAATTTTGGCGACAGCGAAATTCTGATGCTGATTTGTTTGCTGCTGGGGTTGTCCTCCTTGCCCTTGCGAAGAATCGATTTCGACAAAAAAATCGACGAAGCCTGGACAAGATTGCGGAGTCAGTAGCGGTTTCTATTTTAGTAGATTGTGATGGTCCTGCGGACCCATTCCAGCAGCTCTTCACGGCTGCCGACGGCGCCTTCCAGTTGCAGCTCGTAGGCTTTTTTTAGCCGTTGGCCGATTTCCGGGCCTTCGGTCATGCCCAGGGCCAGTAAATCGCGGCCGTTGATCCAGGCGGGCGGAAGGACCGGTTCGTTTTTGAGCTGTTCCACGAAATCCATCAAGAAGTAATAATTATCGAGCTGGCCATGACTGCTCAGGCAGTCGAGCCGGTGCAGTTCCAATTCCTCCGGAAAAGTCGGCGAGCCGACCAGCTTTCGCAAGGTGGCTTTGCGCATTTGGGGGACGTTGATGAAATGCATGTGCCGTTCCACGCATTGGCAGATTTTATCGATCTCCTCGTTGGGCAGCCGCAAGCGCCGCAGGATGTCCCGGGCCATTTCGGCGCCCACCTGGGCATGCCGGTCGAATCGGATGCGAGTCGAGCCGTCGGGTTCCAGGGAGAGTGTCGCGGTGGGCGGTTTGCCGATGTCGTGCAGGAGTACGGAGTATGCCAGCGTGACGGAGGGGCGTTCCATTTGGTCGAGCATCATGGCCGTGTGCGTGAGCACATCGCCTTCCGGGTGAAATTGCGGCGGTTGCGCCTGGCCGGCCAGCCGGCTGACTTCGGGCAGGATGGGCGCCAACAATCCCATGTCTTTCAGCAGGAGAAGCCCTTGGCCGGCCTTGGGCGATTCGGTCAGCAGTCGCGTGAGTTCCACTTGTATTCGTTCAGGACTGACGGCGGTAATATGGCCGGCCAACTGGCGTATCGCGGCGCCGGTGGCCGGTTCGATCGAAAACTGGAGCACCGAGGCAAAGCGCACGGCCCTGAGCATGCGAAGATAATCTTCGTTAAATCGTTCTTCCGGCGGCCCGATGGCCCGGATGATTTTAGCCTCGATGTCCCGGCGTCCGCCGACGAAGTCCTGGATCGTGTCGCTCTCGGGATCGTAGAACAACCCATTGATGGTGAAATCACGGCGCATGGCGTCGGCTTCGGCATCGGCAAAGCGAACGCCTGTCGGATGGCGTCCGTCGGCGTAGGCGATGTCCTCGCGGAAGGTGGCCACTTCAAAAGGCTCGTCGTTCAGCAAGACTTGGATGACGCCAAACGCTTTGCCTATGGCCACGTGGCGGGGGAATAACGCCTGGACTTGTTCGGGTTGGGCGGAGGTGGCCACGTCGATATCCACCGGCTCCTTGCCCATCAGCCGGTCGCGCACGGCGCCGCCCACCCAGAAGGCTTGATGTCCGGCTTGCCGGAGCAGTTGGACGATCTTCAGGGCATGGGCCTGCATCTGAGTTGAGGCTTCCTTCGACATGACGGGTCTCCCGAGGCTCAGGCTTTGGTGCGAGTGGCCGTCGAGCCGCCCTTGGTGTCGCTGGTATGGGTTGACGACCCCGGATTGCGCGCCGCCACCTGATGCTCGCAATAATGGAGAAACGGGGCAAAATCGCGCGGCGATATCAAAATGGGAACGGTTTTATCCACCACTCGTATCCGCATCAGCGATTTGGATGACGTCGCCAGGTAATAGCCTGAAGAGGTGACGGACGATCCATGCGCTGCATCGACGCCTTGAATGTGGTCGAAGGACAAGGGCATGGCATAAAACCAGCCTTCGATCAGAATCCCTTCCTTGCAAGCCCGGTACATGCGCGGCGGATAGACCAGCGGTTGGAAATGGGCGATGAGTTCGAAGTAGGTGTTGTCGAATTTCACGGGCGACGAAATTTCCCAATCCAAGCTTCGGAAATTCAACATGTGCCGGGCCATACGGATACGCGCGACCAGAAAGGTGATGATCAGCACGCCGGCAATCCAGCCGGCGATCTCCATAGGCGATCCGCTGATGATGCGGGTTTCCGTCGACGAGGCCCGGCTGATCTGAAACAGCCGGTAATAGGTGATCATGGCGAACGTCAAAGGAGAAAACAGATAGGTAAACGGCGTCGAGATGTAATCGCTGGAAGCGCCGGCAATGATTAAATGGGCCACATAGATTCCGATCACGGCCAGAGCCCAGAAGAATCCCTGCAACTGTTGCCAGGTAGCCACCTGGGATTGGTTTTCCATTTGGGCTTTGGCAATCAGGGAAATCTGTTGCTGGGTCTGCAATTCCGGCGGGCGTGCATGCTCAAGATACCAGGGAACTCCGATGGCGATGATAACAAAGATCAGCGCCAGAAGTTCAAGCTCCCACGGCCAACCTGGAGGCGACCAGCGGTTTTTCTTCACGCAATGTCCTTGCATTCGATGTTTATGGACAACTTACAGCCAATCCGGGGCAGACTATGAGAGAACTGTTAGGCCAAAGCAAGTGTTTTCCCCGGCAATGTCGCTTGAAAGCGTCCATGAAACAGGTATGTTTACAAACGATTACATAAGCTGGAAAGGAACTTGCATGAAATCAGCATGGATGGGTTTATGCCTCGCGGGGCTGGCGGTTGCAACGCTACTGATAGGTTGTTCGCCCAAAGCGACGCCGGAAAAAAAGTCCGCAACGGCCGGCGCTCAAGACGAATCCCGGACGGCCACCGACTTTATCGTGGCCAGATTGAACGGCGATTCGCCCACCTTGAAGCTTTCCGACTATGCCGGAAACGTCATCTTGCTGGATTTCTGGGCAACTTGGTGCGCTCCTTGCAAGGCGGAATTGCCCATACTGAATAAGTTGTACCAGGATTGGAAGGACCGGGGTTTCCTGGTGATTGGGTTGTCGGTCGACCACGGAGAAGAATCTGCCGTTGCCGAGGCTGTCAAGGGTTTCGATATTTCCTATCCGGTGGGGCTGGCCAACGAAGATGTGCAGAAAGCCTACGGAGGCATTCGGGCGGTGCCCACTAAGTTCCTGCTGGATAAACAAGGCATTGTTCGTCAGTACTACGTGGGGGTCGTGCCTGAAGTCCGCTTGCGGGAAGATATTGAGACGCTGCTTAAGCAATCTTCTTTATGAGTTGCCGACCGCATAGATATTCATTAGCTCGATGGGTGTTCGTTTTGCTTGTCCTGGGCTGGTTGGGGCTATGCAGGGGCTATGCCGAAAGCCCCTTCGGAGTGACGGCCCGTCTCGAAACAATCGATGGGGCGGCCGCTATCCGCGTGGATTTTTCCATCCCGCCCCAGCACATCCTTTACGCGGACGAAACCAAAATATTCGCGGAAGAGGCCGACGCTTTAGAGTCCATTGCCTTTCCCGAGCCGGTCTCCAAAAAAGATCCTTTCAGCGACGAATATAAAAAGATTTACGACAAATCCTTCTCCGTTCTTGTGCGTCCCGGGAATCGCGACGTTGTTCGATTGACCGTCAAGCTTCAAGGCTGCGATGAGTCGGTGTGTTTTTTTCCGGAAACGAGAACTTTCGAGCTCTCCTTGAAAGGGGGCCGTCCGACCGATGCGATTTCGCCGGCGACGGCGGCCGACGCCGGCCAGCCGGAGCAAAAACAGGACTGGCAGGACGTGGTGCAGCGGTTTGAATCCCGTGGGCAAGCGGCCGGTTATATGAGACAGGACGATTTCCTGGCCTTTCTCGATCGGACGGCCGGCGTCGTCGATGAGCGAAAGGCATCCGGGATCAAGGCCTGGGCCCGTTTGTTCGAAGAAGATCCGGTCACGTTTATGAGCCGATTCGGCGTTGGATGGACTCTTTTGCTGATCCTGGCGGGGGGCTTTCTGCTGAACCTGACGCCCTGTGTCCTGCCGATGATTCCGATCAATATGGCCATTATCGGTGCGGGCGTACAGGCGTCCTCCCGGCGGCGGGGCTTTCTTCTCGGCGCGGTTTATGGAACGGCCATTGCCTTGGTCTATGGCCTGCTGGGCTTGGTGGTGGTTCTGAGCGGCTCGCAGTTCGGCGCGTTGAATTCGTCGCCGTGGTTCAACCTGATCATTGCGGTTGTATTTGTCCTGCTGGCCCTGGCCATGTTCGATGTGATTACGATCGATTTTACCCGGTTGCAACAGGGGATGGTCGGCGGGCGAAGTCGCAGCCGCAAAGGAGGAATGATCCTGGCTTTCCTGATGGGCGGGTTGTCGGCGCTCCTGGCCGGCGCTTGCGTGGCGCCCGTGGTTATTTCCGTTCTCGTGCTGGCCGGCAATCTATATGCGCACGGCTGGCAGGCGGGCTTGATTCTGCCTTTCTTGCTGGGCGTTGGAATGGCGCTGCCGTGGCCGTTCGCCGGCGCGGGCCTAACCTTCCTTCCCAAGCCCGGGCAATGGATGGTTTGGGTCAAGTACGGGTTTGGTCTTTTTATTCTGCTCCTGGCTTTGTACTACGGCTCCATCGCCTGGCGCGGCTTCCGGGGCAGCGCCCGGCTGGCCGACGAGGGCCAGGGGCCTGTGCGGTATGCCGAATTGGATCGCCCCGCCGACAACCGCTTTGTCGACGCCCTGCTGCAAGCGGAGAAGGAAGGAAAGCCGGTCTTCATCGATTTCTGGGCCACTTGGTGCAAAAATTGCGAGGCGATGGAGCAGACCACCTTCAAGCGAAGCGCCGTACGTTCGCGGTTGGATGACTACGTGACGATCAAAGCCCAGGCGGAACGCCCTTCGGAGTTGCCCGCCCGCGAAGTGTTGGAATATTTCGGCGTGAAAGGCCTGCCCACCTACGTCGTCTTGTACCCCATCACGACTCGCTGAGCGCCGGCAACTTCGCCGATCGTTTCAAGGCCGACAACCCATGCTCCTTCGCTTTCCAGGCGGTGGCCATGGTCAAGGTGAACGGCAGAAGCAAAGGAATGAAGACCCAGCGGGGCAGCAATTGTCCGAGTCTCACCAATTCAAGCCAGACCGGGCTCTCGTATTGATGGGAGGCATATCCGGCCATGACGAGAATGCCGAGCAGGGGCGCCAGCATGAAGGCCAATGACGCCCAGCGAAAAAGGTGCGTTTCCAATTCAAACGAAGACTGGTGCAGTGCGCGGCCGGCTTCTCCGGCTAATTGGTTGACCAGGAACAGCCCCCAGGTTGTACAGAGGTAAAAGGCTGCCGTGTTGTAGAAATAATAGGGCACTCCCGGCATCACTCTCCACCACTGAATAAACGGCGCCAGATAAAGCTGGAAGAAGATGATCGCAAGTCCCCGGTGGATTAATGCCGGCCAATGGGGGGTGATGGGCCCTGCCTTCCGCAACAGGATCAGTCCCCAATAGCCGGTCATGAGTCCAATCAGAAACGACGGCATTTGAAAATAGCGCAGAACTTGGATTTGGGGGACCATTGCGAACAACAGCAAGCCGAGCGGTATGCTCCAAAACAGACACGAGAAGCCCCGGGATAGGAGCAGCAATTGGTCGGGAAGAACCGCCAGATTCGGTTTCCTTTCCAGCCCCGTTATCATGTCGTCGTTTTGCATGATCGCATTATGTCTTGAGAACCGTTTCGATGCAAGTGGAGGCTGAAGGGAGGGCCCTTGAGACAAAACGTATCGTCGTATTCAGGCCGCCGGCTTACGCCGGCGGCTACGTAGCCGCGTCCGTAAGGACGTGGATTCTTATTCGTATGCGCGGGGATTGGGTCAAGATGCACCCGGTATCGCCTTCGCTCCACTATTCTCATGGCGTCAGCCATCGACTTTTGCTTAGATACCGCGATGAAAACAACTAAAAAACTCCTCCCGGGGCTTCTTCTGCTGGCCGGGCTGCTGGGCTCTTCCGGCAATGCGTCCGAGCGCGCCGGGCTTGTTTCGCAGGGCGCTGCTTTTAAAACTACGGAAGGCTGGCTGGGGCTTCAGCTTCAATGTGTTGGAACTCCGGATTTGCTCCGTTTGCGCGTGATGCTGGATGTGGACGGTCGGGCGCACGGCGAGCCGCAGTCGGGTGCGGATTTCATGATCGAAAGAGGGCGCTTCTTTCGGTATCCGTCCGGCGCCAAAGATTGGTCGTGGGACGAACTTCCGCCGCCGCTGGCGCTGCAGGACGAGCAAACGCTGACGTTGATCATTCGCGATGCGCCCTTTGCCTCGCGGGTCAAATGGCACGTGGAGTTTGTCCGGTCGGATTGGTCGGTGATGGGGCGTTTTCCCGAGCGGGGCGAGCTGGAATTCGATTATGCCGCCATGCCCGCCAAGACTCCGGCGCCCCGTGTGACGCCGGGTTATGCCGATGAGCTGCTCGCCCTGATGCCGCGTACTTTGTCTTTTCGATTGGATGCGGAAATCAAAGACCGACTCTGGAAGCCCGATCCGGATATTCATGGCTTTTCCTGGAAGCCGGAGGGGCTTTCTTCGAACGTTTCCTTCAAGGTCGTGCTTGCGGATGTGGTTTCGGGTCGAACCGAAGCCCTGGCCTGGGGAGAAGCCGCCGTCTCGAGCAATGGGGTTCGTTGGGCCGGACGTACGCTGGATGTGGATTGGGTTCTGGTTCGCGAAGAGCTTTCCGATGGAACCCTGCGCGTGCAGGGCGGGCTGTCGGCGGATCGCGAGCGGTGTCTGCGTATCGGCGTGGGCGTCGAAATGGATTTAAAGGATTGGCTTTGGCACGACGACCTGTATGCGGCACGGGCGATGGCGGCGGGCGCTGCCCTCTTTGAAAATGTCCTCCCCGTTCCCTGGGGTGCGCGAGGCGTTCAATCGTGTTATCCGTTTGGAGTCGTCAGCTCGGAAAAAGGCTTGATGATCGTCGAAACAGATCCGGACGAACCCCGTTCGATGCAAATTTCAGCAGATGTCTCGAACGGCTTTTTTGGCGTTTGGTATGATTTGGCCCTGACGCCGGCCACTTCCAATTTCCCCTCCCGCGCAGCGTTCCAATGCGGGTTTCGGTCCGAATCCAACGCGGTTCAGGCCTTCCGACGGGCGGTGGAAAACTTTTACGAGCGATATCCGGCCTTTGCTGAAGGCCGAAGTTCGACGCTGGAGCTGGCGTCGAAGTCGGCTCTGGGGCTTGTTTCGGCGCCTTGGACTTATCGTTTGGCCATTCCTGCTCCGTTTGTGGGCGACGAGCATGATGCCCTGGGTTTAATGGCCCTGACGGCTGCCTGCGGCCTGCTGGGCGAACGGGAAGCGGCCGCGAGCGCCCTGTTGGGTTGTGCGCGACGAGCGGATGGGTCCCGGCGAATGGCCTACACGACGACTCCCGCGGGTGCGAAAATGGCCGTGAACATCGATCCGGAGTTGCCGGGCGAAACGAACCTGCCTCTCAATCGCGCCCTGTCGGAATGGAATCGCCTTCGCGGCATTCTGCGCGATCCCCGTTTTGCGGGCGTGTGCTGGGACCTCGATGCGGCTTCGTCCGTTCTGGACTATAATCCGCCGTCCATGAGCGTGGCCGATTATCCCTGCGTGTATGACTCAACGGTTCTCCGTCCGGCCTTGGCAACGGCTTTCGCGGCCGAGGATTTTATCGTTCCGGCGTCCCGGCTGCTTCGCCAAAGCGGCAAGCTGTCGATCGTAAAAGACTCGATGGGTTCCCACGCGTTTTTCATGCCGTCGGCGGATGTAATCGTCAAATCGTTCGCGGTTGCGAAGGATGGCTTCTATCGACGGGCGGACGATGGCCGCATGAGCCAACTCAGAACCCTGGCCGGTCGTAAGCCCGTGATCTGTCTGCTGGAAGGACCGGCGACCGGCTTGGTGGCGGAAGCGGCGACCCGGTTTTTGCGCGAGAGCCTGTACTGGGGTTTTCTCCCGGGTTTCGGCGGCGATAAGAATGCGTCCATTATAGATTTGAGTTGCCCGGACAGTTTGGATCGAAGTCTCGTGAAAACCTATCGACCCCTGGCGGCGCGTCTGGTCGCCGCGGGTTGGCGTCCGCTTGGACCTGTTCGGGCCGATGTTCCGGACGTGTCCGTGGAGCATTATGGCCGTGAGGAGAGCGGCCTTCGGCATATCACGCTGCGCAATACGGCCACGGAATCCCGGCGGGCGGTTCTTTCCATTCCCGCAGCAAAACCGGGTTTCGCGGTCAATCCGTTAAATGGGGCCGCGGAATGGCTACAGGCTCCTGCGGGCGAAGAATTTACGGCGCTGTCGGTGGCGCTGCTTCCGGAAGAAGTGGCGGTGTTGGACTTGGTGGATTTCACGGAGGCGTCCGGCGAACGGACGTTCTTGAAAGGCTGGAATTCAGGGGCGGGCGAATCGACGGCGTGCGTGAAGAACGTCGAATCTTTGCTTTCCGAACAGGCCTTTTCGGCGGTCTGCCGGCTTTCCTGGCCGGCGCCCGCGGTATCGAATCAGCAAAATGTGTTTCAGCTTGAGGTCGTCAATGTCGGAACCAACACCCTGGCTCTCTCGGATTTAAAACTGATTTCCAGCCGGCAGTTTCGTCCCTTTGAAGATCAGACCGAATCGTTGCTGCCGGGCATGAAGGCGGTCTTCAAAGGCTGGTTCACCGCGGAGGAAGCCGTTGGGCAGCCCTGGCTTGAGGTTCAGTGGGGATTGAAAAGAGGTTTTTCCGAGCTCTGGTGTTCGCGTTTGATTCGGCCGGATTTCGTGCCGCCGGTCGTCGTCCGCTCGGAGGCCGCCAGGGTTCAAGGCGAGAAAGGAGTTGCCGCTATTCGTTTGAGAGTGCATAACCATTCCAACAAGGAAGCCGAAGTGCTGGTCAAGTACGAGGGCGATTTCAAGGGAGGACGTCTGGAGGAGCGGGTGGCTCTGGAATCCGTAAAGACGATCTTACTGCCGATCCGTCCGGGTCGGGCTCGTGAAGGACAAATGTATGTCCGGGCATTTTGCGCGGGAAAGCAGATTTTCCAAAGCTGGTATGAGGTTTCCTTCTCCGGCGATTGAAGATTCCCGGCGTTTCCTTTAGGCTGTTTTGAAACATGGAGTGCAGCATGGCGGATATATCGTTTGGACGACTTTTGGCCGGGGATGTGGAGACGGTCAGCAAAGCGTATGAAAAATTTTCGAATCAACCGGTGGACTTGGAACTGGTCGACGGCAATGGCTGGGGCGCCCCGCGCAAGCAACGGACTATAGCCCGGCCCGTCACAGTCAAAGGTCCCGGCACGTTCTTTGGGAAAAAAACAAGAACCGTAACGTTCGAGCCCACGGACATGGAAGGCTGGTGGTTCGATCGATCGGATCTTCCGGATTCCCTGCCCGTGCGCGTTTCCATTCGCAATGTGTGGACGACCGGTCTGGTGGTCAGCAACATCGTGTTGCGCAGCGGCTCGCCTCACAACTACATCCGCATGGTCGAGCACATCGTCGCCCTGAAGATGGGCATGGGCATCGACAATCTGATGATCCGTATCGACTCGGGCGATCCCCCGCTGTTCCAGCACGGCAGCCTCGATCTCGTGGAGGCGCTCGAATCGGCCGGCATCAAGGAGTTGGAGCGGCCGGTGCAATTCGTGACCGTGAAGGAGAAGGTGACCGTGGCGGGGCCCAATGGGGCTTTCTTAACCTTGTCGCCTTGTTCGAACGAGAAGCCCGGGCTTACGATCGACTGCGCCGTGGACTTTAAAACGGCCATTCGGAAGCAACGGATTCGCTTCCCGGTGAATTATACGAACTTCCGGCGCGGCGCCGAGGCCCGCACGAACACGTCCGCCCTGAAAATGCTTTATTGCCGCACCATCGGCAAGTTGTTCGCGGACGTCCGCAATCTGGGCTACACGACCGAAAACATCCTGGTCGCCGGGAAATTCTGCTATTACAACAAGCCGCGTTTGCTCCATCAGGGAAAGTCGCTCGAAGCCGCCTGGCATCGCGCCGTGCTCGATCTGCTGGCCGCCGTGGCCTTGATCGACGAAGGCCAGTTCCTGGGCGACATCGTCTCGTACAAAGCCGGCCATTCCCTCGACGTCGAAACGATCCGCGCTCTGTACAAGCAAAAGTTGATGCGGAAAATCTAAGAGGCTATTCCTATGCGACGAGTAGTCATGAGGCCCCTCCTTTGTGTTTCCGACTTTGGCTGAAAAGCAGGTTAAGACCCCGAGCCAGCAATGCAGCAAAGAAGAGGGCGGGTGCGAGCAGGGTGAAGGCCAGGAAGAGCACGATGTAGGTCAGGCCCATGAACAACGCGTAGAACGAGGGCATGCTGTTCGAGGCCAGCGTGCCGCTGAGAAAACTGGTGTACTCCCGCCAGCCCAACAGATGAACAACGCCGAAGGCCAGCGAGACGACGAAGGCGCGGGCCAATAAATCCGTGGGCGAAAGCAGCGGTTGTCGGCGGAAGAAAAAGGGGAGTCTCATTTCCGGTCCTCCATTCTCTTGTTTATTTCATCCCAGGCCGGACCCAAGACCAGGGCATAGAGCAGGACGGCATCGCCTACGGGATTGCTGGCGGCGTAGCGCAACCGGTTTTTCTGGAGAATGGGAAACCCGCCGAAATTCAGCGACGTGAGCAGCGATTTCAGATACTCGCGATCTCCGAAGGCGCCGGCCGCGACAAATGCCAGCCCGCTCGATCCGGCGCTGATCTCGAACAGCGGAATGACCGGCCCCGAATCCACGTCCATCTGTCCCGGCCAGGACTTGGGCCATTCGCGGGCATAGCCGAAGCCAAGGAAACGGCCCGCGAGTTCTTTTTTGGCGCGTCGGTATTGGTCTTCGGCAAAGGCGGGATCGATCAACTGAAGGCAATGGGCGGTCATCCAAATGGAGGACCCTTCCGGTCCGTCGCCATGCGTGCCGTCGAAAAGAAAACTGGAAATCAACAGCCCGGTTTTGGGATCGGTCAGCCGCTTTTGTGCGGTCGAAATCCATTGCGCAAAAAACTCCGAGTGATCCTCGTGATCGAGGAGGTCGGCGATTCGGATGGCGGCCAGGGCGACGCTGTTGCAAAACATCCAGCCTTCGTCCGGATAGCTCTCGCCGCAGAGCACGGGACTTTCCCTCATGCAGGAAAGCATCTGTTCGACGCGCTCGTGGAGCAGGGGTTTGTAGGCTTCCTTTTCCTCGAGCAGACGCCGCATGCCGAGCATCAGGGCAATTTCGCCATCCTGAAACAGGCTCCGCTTCGCGCTGGATTTAAACGAACCGCTCTTCGCATAGTCCATCAAGAAATGATAAAGGCCTTTTTCTTTTTCGAGCTTTAACGTCTCGTCCAGAATCGTGTCGATAATGGCCAGATAGCGCGACTTCGCAGCGGGGTCGCGGAAGCCCATGTTGGCCAGCGCGAGCACGAAAAAGGTGCGAGACATGAAATCCCATTCGGCATTGCTGGATCGCATCCGGGCCAACTCTTGCGCCTTCAACCCGGGATCGGACCAGATCTCCAGTTGCCGGGCCGCGAGCTGCCGTGCTTTGGCCGGGATGCCGTGGGCGGCGACGTAATCGGTCATTCGCGGTTGGAAGAAAAAATGCGACAGGGGAAGCCAGCAGGCCGCGGCGATCAGGAGCGAACCCAAGCCGACAAGCACTCTTCTGATGGTTTTAGCCATGAGCAATTCCTTCGCTTGTTTTTCGTTTTTCGGCAAACGTTTTGATCAGGTCGCCGATGAGCGCGCACTCGATGCCGAAAGGAAGATACCCGGCATAACCCAGCAACGGCATCTCGAATAGGTGGAATCGATTCACAAACGGAACCGTATAGATCCACTTGGCATAACTGTGAAAATTCCACAGCTCCCAGAAAAAACCGCAAATCAACGCGGCGACCGCAAGCAGGCAAATCCGATGCCATTTCTCCGGCGTGATGTTGAACAGAATGGTTTCCTCCCGCCGGATCGCCTGCCAGGCGCCAAGGATCAGCAAGGGCGATAGCCAGAGCAAGGGAAACAGCAAGTCCGGCCAGATCCCAATGCCCGCTAGACCCAGGCAAGCAGACAGCAAAATCGTCCACGGAAGAATCGGGGGAGATTTGACGGGAAGATACCCATAGAATCGGGTTGCCGGCGGTGGCGCCATCGCAGAGTTCAGCAGGTCGTACGTTCCGAGCACGGCCGGCAGAACCGTGGAGAACGGGAGCGTAGCAAAGACGAAATACTTAAAGGGCGATAAGTCGTCGGCCCCCACGTAATACCAGTTTTGTACGAAACGATTGAGATATTCGAAGAACCACCAGAAGGCGGCGCTGACAAGAAATAGCAGGATGAAATAGAACCGCTGGTGAGTCAGCATGCAGGACCCTGTTCGGCGATACGCCAAGGCATTAACGCATAGGATGTAGCCGAACCACAGCGGGCTGAACGTGAAGGCTTGAAGCGGTTCGAAAAATTCGAACCGGGTCCAGGCCAGCACCCATGACCCAAATGTAATCGCTACGCCCAACCAGCCCCACCAAGGAAAGCGGTGGAAGCTCTCCGGCGGCCGCTGAAACCGGCATCGCCAAAGATGAAAAGCAACAGGGCCCGCAAACAACAAATCGAAGGCGCAGAAAAAGGCAAACACGCCCCAGGAAAACCCCGCATGAGCGACATGCTGAGTCAGGGGCGGGAATTCCAGATATTGGCTGAGGGGTTTTCCTGCTATGAGGATTCCCAGTAGGGGTAGAACGAGAAAGAGAAAGAAAGGAATCGCGTCTATTCTCTGTATTTTCTGATGTTTGTTTTTCATGAGCATTTCTCTTTCCCGGCAAAGTTTAAACCGGCTATTTATTGTATATCAAATGAGGGCCAAAGATCGTCAGTCCAATAATCAGAGATCCCATGGCGGTTATTAATACCGCGCCGGCGGCCACGTCCTTTGCTTTCCCCACCAGAGGATGGAAGGCCGGATGGACGGCATCGGCAAGAAGTTCAAGAGCTGTGTTCATCGCTTCGGCTGCCCAAACCGAGCCGATCGTTAAGATTAACCAGCTCCAGTCCGTCTTCGAAATGCCCCAGTGCCATCCGGCAATGGCTGCCACCACGGTTGCGAGGGCGTTATGCTGCGTTTGAAGCAGGATGAGCAGGCCGTGGAAGGCATAGCGGAAGCTTCGAATTCTTCCGAAGATCTCAAATGTGCTGCCTTCTTGAAAGCATCGCCTCGCCGAAGCGGCGTCTTCATCGAACTCGTTTGCGTTCATCTTTTCCTCCCTTTTTGCGAGGGGTCGCCTGGGATAAATAACGACAAAGAGCTCTGCTTAGCAAAGTGCGATGCCAGGCAATGTCCATGGATTTGTGCTTCATGTTGATCTCCGTTAGATGCGGACTGTTTTACCGGTCAGAACGGCGATTTTTCGTTTTTCGGCCGACGGAACGGCGTTTTTTGCTTTTTTTAAGACTTCGGCCAGGGCGTCAAGGTATTCGCCGAATTCCCTCAAGCCTTGTGCGGAAAGACGGACTGTGGTGCGGGGTTTTAAATCTACAAAGGCCTTGTCTATATGAACCGCATGAGCCTCTTCCAATACTTTCAGATGCCGGTTCAGATTTCCATCGGTCAGATGGCATTCTTCTTTCAGTTCGTTGAAGGTCAGGCCCTGGTCGGCGGCGCACAAGGCCGACATGATGGCCAGGCGGTTGGGTTCGTGAAACAATCGTTCAAGGGCTTCGTAAAGATTTTCTTTATTCCGCATGATCTGCCTGCTCTTTCTGTAGAAGCTGTTGCTGGGTGTATTCCTGATGAATGAGCGTCCAGCCGCCCGCCAGTTCCCCGAGGAAAAACATCAAGCCCATCGGCCAGGGGTTCAGGAAGGAAACGCCTGAAAAAACGAGATAGGCGGCTCCGCACAAGATGTAGCAGAGGCCGACCAGGTAGATTCCGCCGGGCAGCGATTGACGGTAGGCCGCTTGCGCCAAACCATAAAGGCACATCCAGACGCCGAACAGCAGGTCGAATTGGCGGGCCAGGACGAGGGCGACGGTCAGGGCCGCTCCCACGGCCAGGGCGGGAATGGCATCCAGGGCCGGTTTGAGCATAATGGGGTTCCGCCGCACGTGATCGTCGAAGAAAAACCAGTAGGCGAGACAGGAGTAGTTCAAAACGACGGCGCCGGCCAGGATGATCCCCCAAGCGATGAGGTGCGCTTCGGGCGTAGCCGGGACGATTCCCCGGGAAAGCGCTCCCGCGCCGGCCAGCGCGAGAACGCCGGAAGCGATGCGGGCTTTGCCCGAATAGCCCATGAACTGCCGCTTGTTCAGGATCAGTTCCTGCAACCGGCGCACCTGCGACAACGCATCGTGTATGTGACTGGCGATCATTGATCGTGCTCCTTGCAGATAAGAGATACCCATAAGCAGAGAACTCTGCAAGGCAAAGTTTAATTTTTTTTTAGCGCCTCGCTTTGCGGGCTTTTAGACGTGACGCGGCGTCTTGCGACACCGCGAACGCGGCTACCCCGTTTGCGACCCGGTTTCATCTGGGCGCATTTCTCACCGGGCGGTGAGAAATGCGTGTTAGAGAACGAGTCTGTCTTTATGGGTAAGTTTTTCCGAGCAGGCGTTTATCTGAAATAGTACCGGGCGCCGACGGCTCCGTTGATGGAGAATTCGTCATCAGGCGTAAAATCGAACACCGGAGCAATCTCCGCGAAAAGATCGAGCGGGCTGTTGGCAAACAAATAGGAGATGCCGAAGGGAACGCGTACGCCCCAAATATGGTCGTCTTCGTTCTCTCCGCTGCCATGAGTATTTTTTGCTTTGAAGCGCAGGCCGACGCCGGCATATACGGGCATCTTGTCGCCCCCTTGTCTCAGGGGCAGGATCGAGTAATTGTGCAGAAGATAATCGGTGTGCAGGTGAAGGGAATCGTTTTCGGTAAACGACCAGCCGATGCCGGCATCCATGGCATGAATATCGTTGAACCAATTCTTGATGCTGATTCCGGTGGGCTCTCCGGCCATTACGCCAATTCCCAGATTACCTTGCGCACGGGCTCCCGTTGCGGACAACACGGCGATGGTCACGGTGACGATGAATGCTTTTTTCATGTTATGCTCCTTTGTTAATCGATAAATTTCGACGCCATTCCAAGATAAGCGTATACGAATCGAATGCAAGTGGCGCCTTCGCGACAAGGGCGGAGTCCCTGCCAAGGCGCTCGAATGGGAGAAACTTATTCGTCGGTCCGGCTGTCGATGCCGCGTTCGAGTTCCCCGTGTTTGCGGAGCTCGCGTTTGAGGATTTTGCCGGCGGCGTTTTTGGGGAGTGCAGGCATAAAGAAAACTTTGCGGGGAACTTCGTGGCGGCCGAGGCTTTCGCGGCAGAATTTCCGGACGTCGGCGGCCGTGGTCTGGGCGTTGGGCTTCAGGGCGACATACGCGACGGGAATTTCGCCGTGCAGGTCGTCGGGTTCGCCGACCACGGCGGCTTCGCGGATGGCTTCATGCTGGTAGAGAATTTCCTCGATGACGCGCGGGTAGACATTCATGCCGTTGACGATGATCATGTCCTTCTTGCGGTCGACGATGAAGAAGTAGCCGTCGTCGTCTTCCGTGCCGAGGTCGCCGGTGCGGAGCCACTCGCCGAAGAAAGCCTCGCGGGTGTCGTCGGGCAGTTTCCAGTAGCCCTTCATGACGTTGGGACCCTTCACGCAGATTTCGCCGATGACGCCGTGCGGAACTTCGCGGCCGGTTTCGTCGAGGATTTTCATGGCGACGAGCGGTACGGGGAGTCCGACGGAGGCGGGCTTGCGCGTTCCTCCGATGGGGTTCACGCACGTGACGGGGGAGCATTCGGTGGGGCCGTCGCCCTCGTAAATCAATTTTCCGAAGCGGGCCTCGAAGCGGTTCATCACCTCGACGGGCATGGCGGCTCCGCCGGAGATGGCATATTTGAGCGGGGCCAGCTTGGCCGTGTGTTCGTCCGGCATGTGCAGCAAGGAGGCGAACATGCTGGGCACGCCGAGAAAATGCGTTACGCCATAGGTTTGAATGAGCTGGGCTACGAGGATCGGATCGAACCGGGGAACGGGGATCATGGTGCAGCCGTAGAGCAGGGGAAACAGCATGCAGGCGGTCGCGGCAAAAGCATGGAACATGGGCAGCGTAACGATCAATACGTCCTCGCCCGGCGTCAGCAACAGGGCTTCCTTGACGCTCCAAGCGTTGGAAGCGAGGTTGCGATGCGTGAGCATGGCGCCCTTGGGCCGGCCGGTGGTGCCCGAGGTGTACAAGATGGCCGCTACATCCTCCGACGGATCGATGGATAGCGTGGGCGGCGTTCCGGAGTCCGCCAGCAGGTCCTTGAAAAGCAGATCGCCGGGCGCAGCTTTCTGATCGCCGATGCATACGGCAAATTCCAGGGCCGGGACGGCGGACCGAAAGGCCTGAACAGAGATGCCGAGCAAGTCGATGTAGAAAAGCCCTCGCGCTCCCGCGTCGTTGAGGATGAACGCGACTTCCTTGGGGTTGAGCAGCAGATTGATGGGCACGACGGTTGCGCCGGCCTTGACGATGCCGAAGTAAGCGATGGCGAAGGCATCCGAATTGACGCAAAAAAGTCCGATGCGATCCCCTTTTTGCACGCCGCGCGCGGCCAGGCCGGCGGCGAGGCGGTCAGTCATCAGGCCGAAGGCCGCAAAGTCGGTGGTGCGGCCGTTGAAGACGATGGCCCGCTGGGCCGCAAAACGTTCGACGCTTGCGGCCAGCAGATCGGGCAGCGGACGAAACTCAGTATTGATATTCGCTTCCACCGATAAATTCCCTCAAGAGCGACCGGGAGGACACGACGCTGTCGTCGGCCACTTCGGTCATGGGGTTGAGCATTTCGAAAACGCGTTTGGCGCGCAGGTAGGCGTCCTGGCGCTTGGGCTCGTCCTTGAATCGTTCCATGGCCTCGGGGAAATACTTGAAGAGTTTTGCCTTGAGGATGGGCAATTCGAAGGGCATGGCGCTGTTGACCAGATAATCGACGGCGCCGATGAACGGAATGATGTTTTTCAGTTCGCTGCGCCGGACGTAATGCCAGTGCGTGAGGGTTTGCGTCGGTTGCAGATTCCGGTGCCAACTGTCGCGGATCATGCGGCGGAGCAGCCGGTTGTCCGCCCAGCGCATGAAGGCGCCTTCGGCATTGCGTAACTGGCCGAGCGTTTCGATGTAGAGCTTGAATTTTTTCGAGGCCGGGATGCTCTTGGTCATGTCGCCATAGAGGCCGTGCAGGCTGTCGATGAGCAGGATCTGATTGGGCTTGAGGCTCAACTCGTGCACGCTGAGCTTGCGGGAGCCGGTCTTGAAGTCGTAGTGCGGGGTCTTGACGCATTTGCCGGCGAGCAAATCGACCAGGTGCTCGTTGATGAGGTCCAGGTCGAGGGCTTGTGGCGTTTCGTAATCGTAGTCGCCGAACTCGTCCTTCGGATGCATCTCCAGATCGAAGAAGTAATGGTCGATGTTGATGGCGACCAATTCCATGCCGATGGATTTAAGCTTTTCGCTGACCTTGATGGTGGTGGTGGTCTTGCTGGAGGAGGAGGGGCCGGCGATGATCGCAATGCGCACCTCGGGAAGCCGTTCCATGATGCGGGTGGCGCCCAGCGCGACTTCCTCGTCGTAGCGCTGCTCGCTGTCCCTGACCAACTGGGCAAACTGTCCGTCGGCGACGATCTTGTTGAGGCCGTCAACGGTTTCGCATTTGTGGTCCATGTTCCAGCGGAGGACTTCGTAAATCTTTTTGTAGGGAATGTTGTCGTTGGTTTCGAAGGTGTACTGCCGTGAGGCTCGTTCCTGCGCGCGGGCGTGCCGGTAAATGATGTACGCGCGCGCGGTTTTGGCGTGGCCGTTCTTGATCAGTGTGGCTTCGACGATGTCCTGGATTTCCTCGACGGAAGGGATCGATTGGGCGCCGTAGGCTTCGACCAGCGTGTTCTCGACCTCCAAGGATAGTTGCTCGGCCGTTTCGCGGTCGTTGCCGCCGACGGAGGAAGCGGCTTTGAAAATGGCCGTTGTGATGCGGTCTCGGTCGTAATGGACCAGGTTGCCGTCCCGTTTGACGATCTGGGTGATCGGACATGCACTCGCGCTCATGAGCCTCCTTATTCTTGATTTCTAAGCGTCGACCGATCCTCCGTGCCGCTTCGACCGAAAATCCGCCGGTTCACAGAACCGGCCTGCACACGAACGTTGTCATGTGTGAGTCGGCGTTCTTCCTTTGCCGGACGGAGGATGGACAACGCATCAGTCGCCAAATTCAAGAAAACCTTCGAGCTTGCGAATCCGGGTCGGATGGCGCATTTTGCGGAGCGCCTTGGCTTCGATTTGTCGGATACGTTCGCGCGTGACATTGAACTTCTTGCCGACTTCCTCGAGGGTGCGGGAATAGCCGTCCGCCAGGCCGAAGCGCAGCGTCAAGACTTCCTGTTCCCGTTCGGTCAGCGTGTGCAGGACGTCTTGCAGACGGTCCTTGAGCAGGCTGTAGGCGGTCATTTCCGACGGATTCTCGGCGCTCTTATCTTCGATGAAGTCCCCAAAGTGCGTGTCGTCGCTGTCGCCGACAGGGCTTTGCAGCGAAATAGGCTGTTGGGCCATTTTCAGGACGGCGCGGACGCGGTCGACGGGGAGGGTCATTTCCTCGGCGACTTCTTCGGGGGTCGGCTCGCGGCCGAATTCCTGCACGAGCTGCTTCTGCACGCGCATCAACTTGTTGATCGTCTCGATCATGTGGACCGGGATACGAATGGTCCGGGCCTGATCGGCGATGGAACGCGTGATGGCCTGTCGAATCCACCAGGTCGCGTAGGTGCTGAACTTGTAGCCGCGGCGGTACTCGAATTTTTCGACGGCCTTCATGAGGCCCATGTTGCCTTCCTGGATCAAATCGAGGAAGGAGAGCCCGCGGTTGGTATATTTCTTTGCAATGCTGATGACCAGGCGCAGGTTGGCTTCGACCATTTCGGTCTTGGCGCGCAGGCCTTTGCGGAGCCAGGTCTTGAGTTCCTTGTACTTCGCCTCGAACTCTTCGCTGGTCATGTGCTGATCCTGCTCCATCTGGTGCAGTTTCTTGACTTCAGCCGTGAGCAAATCCTGTTTGGCCTTGGAGCTCTTGGCCGCGGCTTCCATGCGTTTGACGTTCTTCTGAACCGTCAGGAACTGGTGATATTGTTCGTCCGCGATCGTGACGAAATCCTCGACCGCCTTCTGTTTGAAATGAAGTTTGTCGAAGAGCGCCGCCAGTTGGTCGCGGGCTTGCTCGAAGGCTTTATCCGCACGGGCGCGTTCGGGTTTGCTCAAACGGTTCTTGATGCAGACGAGAAACTTCTTGGTGACCAGTTCGTGCGCTTTCAGGATCGATTTGCCGACCGCCGGGGCGGTCTTGAGATACTTCTCGCGGCTGTCGACGTGCTTGTCGCTGATGATGCGGTCAAAGCGTTCCTTGCCCTGTTCCAATCGTTCGACCATGCCCAGATAGGTCTGCGTAGCAAAGCCAAACCGGTTGAACAAATTGCGGGCGTTAATCTCCGCTTCCTCAATACGCTTGGAGATTTCGACTTCCTGCTCGCGGGTGAGCAGGGGCACCTGACCCATTTGCTTGAGGTACATGCGGACCGGATCGTCCAGTACATCAACGCGCATGGCTTGCTTGGCCCGCTCTTCCTTCTCCATCTGCGTCTTGAACTTGGCTTCGTCGGACTCTTCGATAATCTCGATGTCCATGCCGCGCAGCAGGATCAGGATGCCTTCAAATTCTTCAGGACTGAGAACGCTTTCCGGCAGAGCCTCGTTGATATCGTCGTACGTGAGGTAGCCCTGATCTCCGGCCAGCTTGATCAAATCCTTGATCTTATTGTTCCGCTCGTCGCGGTTCACCTTGAGCTGAACGCCCTCCGCCGTCACTTCGGCTTCAGTTTGTTCGACTTCCGGCTTGGCCTTATGGGCGGGTGACGAAACTTCAGGCTTGGGATGCTTCTCCGTCTCTTTCTTTTTTGCGTGATCCTTATCCGATTTCTTCACATGGGCCGCGGCGGCCTTTTTATTCTTAACTGTCTTAACCATAGAGTCCCCAGAAAAATGACGGAAAAATCCTATTCTATCTACAAAGGTCAATGAATATTTCCGATTCGGCTCTCCCCGTCAAGAGCAACTCACAAAAAAATCAATAGTTTACGTAAGAAGCCCAGGAGAAAGTGGTTGCAAATAGGCTTATGCGTGTGTTATAAAGTGTTAATCATTAAGTGCATGCATAATTAAACGTGGTTGCAATCGGTGTCAAGGGCTCTCAGACGTCAAAGATATGAATGGCATCCTCCCAACGGTGCTGGAGCCTCTTTATGTCAAGAGTAAGTTGATTGCATTGGATGTTGAGGTGCTCCCGCTCTTCCGCGGGGGCCGACTGCATTTTTAGGCGCAACTCGTGTCGTTGCCGTTCGAAATGCTTGCGCCAGACGAGCTGGATGACCTGTTGGGCGGCTGTCAGGGGTGATGCCTCGTCTCCGACGATGGTTTTGGACGGCATTTGGATTTGCGCGGCTACGCGCCGGCATTCCTCGGATTCCTCGCTGAGCTGGGCGCTTAGGTTCCATTGGGGGTCTTCCGGGCGGTTCAGCCATTGCGCGATAATGAGGCGACAGTCGGGATCGGTCAGGTGTTCGAGTCGAAGATGCTGGCGCGCGAGTTCCGCCACCTCGGCATGCTCGACGATGAGTTCCGCCAGCATCATTTCCTCGATGGGGTGGGCGGCCGGCGCGGTGGGGGTGACGGCGACGGAGGCGGTACGGTGATGAGGGGCGCCCGGCTGATGCCTCAGTTGCTCCTGCAGCTTCCAGAATTGGAGTTTGAGACGGCCGGCCATTTGTTTCAGCATGTGCTCCTGCTGGGCCGGCGTCGAAGCAAACGCAATGGTCTGCAAAACGGCCTTGGCGACGCGCATGGCGGCGTCCTCGTTGCGGATATCCTCCCGGCTGGTTAGCACGTCGATTTGGAAGTCGATGATGCTTTTGGCGCCGTCCAAAACCTTCTGGAAGGCCTCCGCGCCCTGTTTGCGAATGAGGGTGTCGGGATCGTCGCCCTTCGGCAGGGCGGCGATGCGGATGCTCAACCCCTTGCCCAAAAAGACTTCCGCCGCGCCGATGGCGGCTTTTTGCCCGGCCGCATCGGCGTCGAGGACGAGGATCAGCGAGTCGGCGTACCGCTTGAGCAATTGGGCGTGGTCTTCCGTGATGGCGGTGCCTTGCGAGGCCACGACATTGGTAAAACCGGCGCGCTGGCAGCGGATGCAATCGATCTGGCCTTCGCAAATGATCGCCGTATGCGTATCGATGATGGTCTTGCGGGCCTTGTCGAGCGAGAACAAGATCCGGCTCTTGCGAAACAAAATGGTCTCCGGGCTGTTGACGTATTTGGCCAGCTTGTCGTTCTTTTCGAGGATGCGCCCGCTAAAGCCGATCACGCGGCCCAGTTCGTCGCGGATGGGAAACATCAGCCGATGGCGGAACCGGTCGAAGAAGCGGCCTTCGTCCTCCGGGCGGTCGGACTTCATGACCAGGCCGCAGGCTTCCAACTGCTCGTAGGCGTAGCCTTTTTTCTTCGCCAGTTTGAGCAACGGGTTGCCCGTGGGCGCGTAACCGATCGTATAATCCTTCACGGTTTCCGCGTCGAGTTCGCGCGAGGCCAGGTAGTCGCGCGCCTTCTCGGCCTCGGGGGTTTGCTCGAGGCAGCGATGATAAAACAGCGCGACGTCCTCGTGGATTTTATACAGCAGATCCTTGTTGATCTCCTTGCGGTCCTCGGCGGTGTATTGCAGGGCGATGCCCACGCGCTCGGCCAGCATTCGCGCCGCGGTCCCGAAGTCCACCCGCTCGTGCTCCATGATGAACTTGAACACGTCGCCGCCCGCCCCGCAGCCGAAGCAGTGATAAATCTGCCGCTGCGGATTGACGTTAAACGACGGGGTCTTCTCCTTGTGGAAGGGGCATAGCGCCTTGTACGTGCCGCCGGCCCGCTTCAGTTGTAGATAGGACCCCAGCACGTCCACAATATCGTTCTGCATGCGGATCGTTTCGATGACGTCTTTGGGAATGATTTTAGACATACATCACTCCGGCTCGTCGCGGATGAAGCCGGCGTCAGCGTCCGCCGCGGGGGGTTCCCCGGCGTCTTCTTCGGCGACGGACTCCTCTTCCGCTTCGTGCAAACGCAGGATTGGGTATTTCACCGACAGTTCGTCATAGACTGGCATCAGGTTTCGGCCGGCGATCCGCCCGAACAGCGAATCCTCGGCAAAGAGCCGGTGCAGGAACGCGTGTGGCCACATTCCGAGCAAAAGCAGCACGGCCGACGCGATGACCCCGGTTTTCAGCAGGCCCGCCAGGCCGCCGCCGATGCGTTCGATCTTGCCCTTGAACGCAAATTCCATCACGTGCCGGAGCACCAGCCGCAGGAGAATCATTAAAATCCACGCGCCGACCAGCAGGCCGAGAAAGGCCACGCCCTGCGCCGCCTGGCCCGTCAGACGCGTCTTTTCCACCAAGTATTGGCTGGCCGGCTGGTAGTAGTACCAACCCGCCCATACCGACGCCCCCGCGCCGATCAACCCTGCCAGCTCTCCCGACAACCCCCGCCGAATCCCCATAACCAACCCCAGCAGAAGAAACCCCAACACCGCCAAGTCCACCACGTTAAATTGAGGAAGCTCGTTCATGAATCTCCGCGCCTTTCAGCCGTCCTGCCCTTCGACAGGATTTTCCAACGATTGGAAAATTTCTAGCCCGATTTTCCAACCATTGGAAAAAATAATCCAGCCTTTTCCAACCCTTGGAAAAAACGAAGACGCATTTTGACCTGGACTCCTGCGGTAACAGTTTAGCGGATTGCGGACCATGGGCGATGATTCTTTGGCCCAGAGAAGGCGGGTCGGGGCAAGGGCGAGCGCGAGCGTTAGATTTCCCCAAAGGAAGAAATTATGAACAACATTGGTTTTATCGGTGTGGGGCACATGGCAACCGCATTGGTCCATGCATTTATTAGAAGCAAAGCAATCAAGCCGGAAAACATTATTCTTTCGAACCGATCAAAAGAGAAATTGCATAAATTTAAAAAGGCCTACGCAGCGATACAAATTGCCCAAACAAATATCGAAGTGGTGAAGAAATCGAACTTAATATTTGTATGCGCAAATACCGGTGAAGTCATCCATGTAATGAAGGAAATCTCGAACGGTCTTACCGAATCGAAGCATGTGGTTATTATTTCCGGCGGTTTAGAAATGGAAAGCGTCGAGAAAATCTTTAAAGGGAAAATATCGAAGTTAATTCCAACTTTAACCTGTGAAGTATTGGAAGGAACTTCGTTGCTTTGTCATAATGGAAGGATGGAGTTAAGGGAAAAAAAGTATTTAGAAAAGATTTTGAAGAAAATAGGGAGCGTAAAAGTAGTTAGAGAGGAGCAGTTTGCGGCGTATACGGTGCTGTCAAGTTGTGCCCCGGGTTTGATAGCCTCAATCTTCGAGT
Organism: Lentisphaerae bacterium GWF2_57_35; assembly: GCA_001804865.1. Lineage (GTDB taxonomy): Bacteria > Verrucomicrobiota > Kiritimatiellia > CAIQIC01 > GWF2-57-35 > GWF2-57-35. The sequence continues at coordinate 71,296 of MHBK01000051.1, read as the reverse complement.
TGTTCATTGAATCCGCCGTAAAACAAAAAGGGATAGATTATCGAACGAGCTTCGAAATTATTCTTTCTTCGATGTTTGGAACATCAAAACTGTTGTTGGAAAAGAACGAAAGTTTTAGAGAACTCATTGGTCGAGTTGCCAGAAAAGGCGGGAATACCGAATTGGGTGTAAACGCATTTGAACGCGCTTTGCCAAAGGTATACAGGTCGATATTCGAAAAGGTGCGAGAAAACGAGATCAAGAGAAATTTGCAGACAAGGAAACAATTTGGTCTACTCAGTTAACCGGTAAAAAGAGGCCAAAACGTTAGAACGCGAAATTGGCCCATGCGCCCGCGGAGTTGCTGATCACGAGTCCGGCGTTGATGATCTCCCCGCAGCGGTTGTTCACGCCGAAGTCGTAATTGGTCGTGTTGCCGAGGGCCGTGTTGCCGACCACGAAATTGTTCGTGCTGGTGAGACGGATGCCCCAGTCGTTTCCCGTAACCTGGTTGTGCTCGATGCGGTTCTCGCGCTGGGCGACAATGCCGGCAGGAAAAGCGGCGTTGTCGCAGCCGGCGGGGTGGGCTGTTGAAGACGGTTTCGACGATCTTGTGAACGATAGAGGCCAGGATTTACTCAAGAAGGATAAGTTTTCGCACAGGCCATCCGTAACTTCGAATTCTTTCCTTCAAAGCGTGGTTAACGAGATTTCGGAAGAGGGCGTCGTCAACGTCACCGATGAATGGACCGACGACCGGGACGGTTGCGGATGCCATGGAGAGATTTTTCCGCGAGCACGGCCCCTCCTCAGCGTCTGGCCCTGGAAAGAAACCACCGGCTTACGCCGGCGGCTGCGTAGCCGCGTCCGTAAGGACGTGGATTCTTATTCGTATGCGCGGGGGCCGTGTCAAGATGCACCCGTCCATTGTCGCTCAGGGGTTGGGCAGCCCGGCCAGGTAGTAGACATGCTTTTCGCAGTCGGGGCAGATGCTATGGCTGAAGCGCACGTCGCTGTGCCGGCTCATATACTCTTCCACCTGCCGCCAGTAGCCCTGATCGTCGCGGATCTTCTTGCAATGGGCGCAGATGGGCAGCAAGCCGTGCAGAAGCTTTACGTTGGCGAGGGCTTCCTGCAAGTCCGCGAGCGTTTTTTCGCGCGCCTCCTGCAAGGCGGTGCGTTCTTTGACTTCGCGCACCAGTCGATCGTTGGCTTCCTGCAAATCGTGGGTTCTTTGCCGTACGCGGACTTCCAGGTCGTCGCGCGCGCGTTTCAGGGACTCCTGCGTAGCGCGCTGGATGCTGCGGGCGCGGGCGAGGTCGTTGGACATGGCGTTGAACGCGTCGATCAGTTGTTCCAGTTCGTCGCCGGTCTTCAGCTCGACCTGGTCGTTGAGCCGGCCTGAGGCAATATCCTGGCAACGCCGGATTAGGCTGCGGATGGGGCTGACAAAGTGCCGGGACAAGCCCCGGCTGAAAGCCATGGCCAGCAGAATCGAGATGAACAGCGACATCAGTCCCGACATGCGCAGGGCGTGGAACTTGGCCCGGACCTCGTTGGCCCGCATATCGAGGCCGACCAGAAAACGTTCTTCGCCATGTTGAATCGGGGCATAGCCCGACATGAAGTAGCCCCAGTCGTCTTTGCATATTCGGTTGTCGACGGCGGGGTAGGCGAAGCCCTCCAGCAAGGCCGGCACGACGTGCTGGTAGATTTGTCCGGGGACGGCCTGATCGCCGCTTTCGTCCGAGTCGGCCACAAAGGAGACCTGGTCTCCGTCGCGGCGCATGATGTACAGAAAGGCGATGTCCGGATTGGTCTTTTGCAGGGCGCGCAGCTTCTCCACCGCTTGCCGGTAGGCGGGGCGATTCGTGTCGCCGGCTTGGCGGATCTCCGCAAAATCCTGTGCATCCAACGCCTGGCTGACCAGCGCGGCGCTATTCTTTAAACGCGACTGAATGCTGTTCATCAGGCTGCCGACGGCGCTAAAATAGAAATACGTGCCGATGCAGCCGGACACCAGGACGATCGCCAGCAAGTGACTGAAAAACAGCTTTCTACGAATCGTTAATCTCATACGTCTTTCCCAGAGGTAAAGCGTTTTACCTTATGTGGGCGGATTACAAAGCGCAAGTATCTTTTTTCATCTGTGCCTTGGCCTCTTCATGGTTCTTTGATACCCTCGGGCCTTGGATTTGTTCAAAAGAGGGCCGCTCGCATGTCGAAGATATGGTTATTGTTTTGCGTGGGTTTTTCGTTGTCCGTTTTGGCGGAAGACACTCCGGACACGCGCAGCGTCACGCCGGTTGTGCTTCAAGCGACGGATCGCGGGGATTTATTCCTGGCGGGTCAATCTTCATCCGCGTCGGGAGACGTCTCGTTGTGGGTATGGAAGGCGGACGCTGACGGCAAGCGGTACTTGGAGAAGACTCTTTCCTCGCCGGATCGGGAAGAGGTGACTGCCGGACGGGTAAATGTGGACGGCAGCCTGTGGTTGACCGGCAGTCGGTTTGAAGTTCAGCCTCGGGCCGGGCATCGCGCCTGGCTGAAAAAGCTCAATCGGTTGGCGGAGCTCGAGCCCGTTTTCACGTTTGAAGAATGGGGCCGGCCCGGCTTTTTATTTGCGGGGGCCGACTCGTCCCTCTATCTGGCGGGCACGACTCCCGCCTCCGGCCGCGACGAAAGCCGCCACGACGGCTGGCTGGTGAAATGCTCGCCCGAAGGGGAAAAGATCTGGGAGAAAACGTATGATCGCGGCTCCGACGAATCGATGGTGGGCGCCGCTCCCCTGGACGACGGTTACCTGCTGGTCCTGGCTTCTTCCCGTTCCGAGCGGCTGGGGCGGGGTCCTTCGAGCGTCTGGCTGTTAAACTGTTCCGCCGAGGGCGAGCTGGAGCGGGAAGTCGAATTGGAAGGCGCGCGGATTTTATCGAGAGCCGGCGTGGCGGCGGCCAGCGCCACGGGTTTTGCCGTGATCGTTTCGACCTCCGGCCCGCCGGGTTCGAACGAAATAGGCGTCGGCTCGGCGTCTTTGTACGATGCCCTCGTCTTCCATTTCGACCGCCGGCTCAAGCAGCTTTGGAAGGTTGAACTCAAAGGCTATTCCTCTTTCGCGACGCCGGCGTTGGCGGCGGCGCCCGGGGGAGGTTTTGTCGTGGCCGGTCCCGGCGCTGAAGGCGTCCGGCTGACCCGGCTTTCGGACGAAGGCGCCGTACTCTGGGAGAAAACCGCGAAGATCTTTAGCGGCCAGGATGCGGTTCCTATCGCCGGCGTTTCCGCCGCGACCGTTGCCGGCGGCGCGGCGTATGTCCTCGGCATGACCGCCGACCTGATGAGCCGCCCCGTCAACGAAAAAGCCTACCTGCTGAAAGTCGACCTCGAAACCGGGGAACCCGTCTGGACAACCGTCTACTAATGGTCCGTCTTCGGAGAAGCCGGACCACCTTTGGAGCATTTAAATCTCTATCTTTGGCCATTGGACCTTGGACTTTAGACTCTTCTCTTCTTCTCCTCCTCCCACGTTCATGTCGCAACCCAGCATCTGATCGTCGTCGAAAAGAAAGCTGGCGGTGAAAGGCGTGCCCGCGAGCATCAGCGGCATCCAGACGCGGTCGTCGGACCACATTTTCTGATAGGGGATTTCGTCGGGCGATATCCAGATGGGGATGGCCTCGTCGGTTTCGGTGGGCGTTCCTTCGTAGCCCGTGGCGGTAAAGACATAGCCATGAATGGCGTGGCCGTTGGTGAATTGAAACATCAACTCGCCGGCTTCTTTGATTCCCATGGGCGTGATGAGCAGTTCTTCCTGGCATTCGCGGATGGCGGCTTGCAGGGGCTCCTCGCCCGGGTCCAGCCGTCCGCCGGGCCCATTGAGCTTGCCGGCCCCCAGCCCCCGCTTCTTGTGAATCATGAGCATCTTGCCGTCCTGCATCACGAAAAGCAGCGTCGCCCTCTCCGCCGGTCGCCAGTTCGCCCAATCCACTTCGTTCATCCGCCGGTATAATTTCATAAAATTACCGATTACCGATTACTGATAACTGATAACTGATAACTGATAACTGATCACTGATTACTGATTACTGATAACTGATCACTGATTACTGATAACTGATAACTGATTACTGATCACTGATCACTTCTCCCTTTCTTCCCCCAATCACACGCTGAAATACTTGGCCTTCGAATGATGCGCCACGAGCGCGCAGGTGGTGACTTCCGGCAGCATCATGAAGCTGTCGGAGACCGATACGCCGATCTGGTCGGCGTGCGTCAGGTTGCAGCACGTTGCGTTCATCGAGAGATCCGGGCAGGCGGGATAGCCGAAGCCGTAACGCGAGCCCTGGTATTTTTGCGTGACGTAATCCTGGGCGGACCAAGGCTGTTCTTCGAAGCCCAATTCCTTCCGCATCGCCTGGTGCCAGTATTCCGCCAGCGCATCCGTCACCTCGACGGCAAAACCGTGGAGCAGGAAATAGTCGTGGTAATGGTCTTGTTTGAGCAGCCGGATATTTTCTTGTTCCAGGCCGGAACCCAACGTCACGACCATGAACCCCGCGACGTCTTCGTCGCGCCGGAAGAAATCCGGGATCGAGAGAAAGGGCGATTTTTTCTGGCGGGGGAACTGCATGCGGATGGGCTCCGAATCGCCGTTAGCGTGGACCACCAGCGTATCGCCTTCGCCCCGGCACTTGAAGTAGCCGTAGGCCGCTTTGGCTTTGAACAGGCCTCCTCGCGAACACTCGATCTTCATGGCTTCGAGTTTGGGACGGACTTCATTTTCGATGAGTTGGTTATATTTCTCTGCCGGCATGTTGCCGCGCCGGAAGCCCCAGCGCCCGCGGATCAGCGCCACTTCGTTGAGCAGCGGATAGACGTTGTGCAGATTGATTTCTTTGACCACGCGGAAGCCGTAAAACGGCGCTGGCGGCGGCGGCTGCGACAGATCGATGTCCACCGGCGGCAATTCCAGTTCCGGCGCCGAGTGCGTTTCCGGTTTAACGGAGGCCTTGGGGAGGCGGCCGGTATCCATGAATTCGCGCATGCGGGTCAGGCCGTCGAAGGCATCGCGGCAGTAGACCACGGGTTCGGAATAATGGGGCTGGCAGGCCTCGGCCACGTAGCCGGGCGTCAGCGCCGCGCCGCCCAGGAAAATGGGTATTTTGATGCCGGCCGCTTCCAGGGCCTTCATATTTTCCGCCATGATCGCGGCAGACTTGACCAACAGCCCGCTCATGCCCAGTACGTTTGCTTTGTGCTCGCGTACGGCGGCCATCATGGCTTCCACCGGAATCTTGGTGCCGAGATTAACGACCGTGAAGCCATTGTTGCTCAGGATGATGTCGACCAGGTTTTTGCCGATGTCGTGCACGTCGCCGGCGACCGTGGCGATCACCAGGGTGCCGCGGCCGGAGGCCGATTCGTCCTTCTTCATGAAGGGCTTGATCAGGTCGACGGCTTTTTTCATGACTTCGGCCGACTTCAATACGAACGGCAGTTGGAGGATGCCGTCGTTGAACAGCCGTCCGACTTCCTTCATGGCCGGGACAAGGAGGTTGTTGAGAATGTCCTCGGCCGCGCGATCTTTCAGCAGCACCGGGATCACATCGGCCAGCGGGGGGATTTTTCCTTTGATGACGCACTGCGTCAGCATTTCCTCGGGCGGCAGCGCTTTCTTCTCGTCGACGGCTTCCGCCGTGTTGTCCGCCTCGAAAAAGCGGATGAAATTTTCGAGCGGATCGCCTTGCGAGTGGTCGTTGCCGAGGAGGGCCTCCGCCGCGCGAATGGCCTCGGGCGCGATCTGATTCAGCGGGGCGATGGCGGCGACGTTGATGATGCACGAGTCCATGCCGGCCTTGAGGCATTGGTTCAGGAACACGGCATTCAACACTTTTCGACTGACCGGTTTGAGTCCGAAAGAAATATTCGACAAGCCCAGGACGGTTCGCGTGCCGGGCAATTCGGCCTTGATCCGGCGAATGGCTTCCAGCGTTTCCAGGGCGGCGGTTTTCAAGGTGGCGTCGCCGCTGCCGATCGTGAAGGTCAAGGTGTCGATCAGCAGATCGCCGCGCCGCAAACCCCGCTGCTCGCAGAAGGCCACGAGCCGTTTGGCAATCTCGACTTTCCGGTCGGTGGTCATGGCCATGCCTTGTTCGTCGATGGTCAGGCAAACCAAGGCGGCCCCGAAGCGGCGCGCCAGCTCGACCACGCGGGCGGCCTTTTCTTCGCCGGATTCGAAGTTGATGGAGTTGACGACCATGCGGCCGCCGTGCAGTTTAAGGGCTTCCTCGACGACGTCGACTTGCGTCGAATCGATCATGATCGGCAGCCGGCATTCCTGCGCGGCCCGGGCCACCATGATCCGGATATCTTTGACTTCGTCGCGCCCGGCATAAGCGCAACTCAGGTCCAGGATGTGCGCGCCGCCTTCTTCCTGTTCCTTCAGAATGCCGAAGGAGGCTTCGTAATCGTTGGCCAGCAGGGCCTCCTTGAATTTCTTGGAGCCGGTGGCGTTGGCGCGCTCGCCGATGTAGAGCGGAGGCGGCGCCTGCGTCAGGTCCATCGGCGCAAAAACGCTGGACGCCTGATCGGGGGGCTTGACCGTACGTTTTTGCGGCTGATGGCCCTCTACTTCGCGGCTGAGCGCCCGGATGTGCTCGGGCGTGGTGCCGCAGCAACCGCCGACGATGTTCAATCCGATCTCGCGGGTCATCTTGCCCAGCAGGGCGGCGAATTCCACCGGCTTGAGCGGATAATCCACGCCGCCGGCCTTCATGACCGGCAAGCCGGCGTTGGGCATGCAAGCGAGCAGCCCGCGCCAGTTTTCGGCCAGGTAATCCAGATGGATGCGCATGGCTTCCGGCCCGGTCGCGCAGTTCAAGCCCAGGGCATGAATGGGGTAGGGCGACAGGGACGCCGCCACCGCGCCGATGTTCGAGCCGATCAACAGCGTGCCGGTCTGTTCCACGGTGACCGAAATGTAAATCAGTTTATTGTGCTTTTGCCCCAGGACCTTGTCGGCGGCCGCCAAGGCGGCCTTGATTTGAAGAAGATCCTGGCAGGTCTCGATCAGCAGGGCGTCGGCGCCGCCCTCCACGAGGCCTTCGATTTGCTTTTGCAGGCCGTCGCACAAAACGTCGAAGGAAACTTGTCCAAGGGTTGGAAGCTTGGTGCCCGGGCCGATCGAGCCGAAGACATAGCGGGGTTTTTCTGTTGTGGAGGCGGCGTCCGCCGCTTCGCGGGCAAGGCGTGCGGCCGCGCGGCTGATCTCGAAGGCTTTTTCGGAAAGGCCGTACTCGCCCAGCGTTAGGGGCGACGAACCGAACGAATTGGTTTCCACGGCATCGCTGCCGGCTTCGTAATAGGCTTGATGGATGGAACGAATGACGTCCGGCGCCGTAAGGTTGAGCAACTCGTTGCACCCGTCTTTGCCCTGCCACGCCTCGTGGGGGATGGTTCGGGCCTGAATCTGGGTGCCCATGGCTCCATCCATAATCAATACGCTTTTTTCAATTCGTTCAAATAGTGTCATAATGGACCTTCCTTACGGCTTCGTTTTCTCTGGAACTCCAAAACATATCAAACCTTGGAGGAATATCCAGTAAACGTAAAGCGAGAGTTTGTTTCGCCGAACTCCTCTCTTTAAAAAGGTTGACCCTCGTTGCCGCGGCGTGCACCATCTTCGGACATGGAAGCGCTGCTACAACTGTTGTTCTTGGCGGTAGGGCTGGTCGTGGGGGGCTTGGTCTGCCGAATGATTTTCCAGGCTCGCATCGCGGGCACGGAGGAATCCGCCCGTGCGCAAGCCCAATCCGGTTTGATGGTTTTGCAGGAGCGAGTTTCTGCCAGGGAACAGCAATTGCTTGAAACGAACCGGCGTCTCGATGCGACTCTTTCGGATGTCCAGCGGTTGCAGCAGTCGGGCGCCGACCTGCAGGCGCAGGCCGCCCGGTTGGAGACGGCCCTGAAAGAGGAGCGCGTGCGCTCCCAGGAGAAGGCGGCCCTTCTCAATGAAGCCCAGGTGAAACTTTCCGACGCCTTCAAGGCGCTTTCTTCCGAGGCCCTCAAGAGCAACAATCAATCGTTCATGGAGCTGGCCAAGGCGACCTTGGAACGCTTCCAGGAAACGGCCAAAGGCGATTTGGAAAAACGCCAGCAGGCCATCGAGCAGATCGTCAAGCCGGTCCAGGAGTCGCTCGGTAAATTCGATTCGAAGATCCAGGATTTGGAAAAAGCGCGCGTGGGGGCTTACGAAGTTTTGCGGGAGCAGGTCAAGACGCTTGCCGAAACGCAAAACCAGCTTCGCCAGGAGGCCTCCAATCTCGTGAAGGCGCTTGGGACGCCGCAAGTCCGCGGACGCTGGGGCGAAATTCAACTGCGCCGCGTGGTCGAAATGGCCGGAATGCTGGACCACTGCGATTTCTACGAGCAAAAGAACGTCAACACCGAGGACGGACGGCTCCGTCCCGACTTGATTGTGAAACTGCCCGGCATCAAGCATGTGGTGGTGGACGCGAAAGCGCCGTTGTCGGCTTACCTCGAGGCCATGGAGGCCAAGGACGATGTCTCGCGTCTTTTCAAGTTGAAGGATCATGCGCGTCAGATTCGCGACCACATGAAAGCGCTCAGCCAGAAATCCTATTGGGATCAATTTGCGCCCACGCCTGAATTTGTCGTGCTGTTTTTGCCGGGCGAAACGTTCTTCAGCGCCGCGCTGGAGCAAGACCCGTCGCTGATCGAGCAAGGCGTGGAGCAGCGCGTCATCCTGGCGACGCCCACGACCTTGATCGCCCTGCTGAAAGCCGTTGCCTACGGGTGGCGGCAGGAAAGTCTGGCCGACAATGCCCGGGTCATCAGCGAATTGGGCAAGGAGCTTTACAAGCGAATCAAGGATTTGAGTTGTCATTTTGCCGACGTGGGAAGTCGTTTGGAAAAAGCCGTGGAGAGCTATAACAAAGCTGCCGGCACCTTGGAATCCCGCGTGTTGGTGAGCGCCCGCCGTTTCCGCGATCTGGAGTCGACCGGCGGCGAGACGGAAATCGAACTGCTGGACCCCGTGGATATTCAGCCCCGCCAGTTGCAATCGCCGGAACTTTTGCTGTCTCAACCGGATATCCCGGCAAAACAGGCGGAATAAAACCTTAGCGCCCGTTTTTTCGGCAAAGTAAATTCATAACATTATGGCATCATGGTGGATGCAGTCGCGAATCGTTCGTACGGAATCCTTCTTAAAGCAAATGGCGCCGCCTTGACCCGACTCGTTTCAGAGCCATAGTAATAGCATGGTCATCTGGGATGCGAGTGCGAAGATGTGTTCAATCTTGCATGTCCCTTAATAATTTTGAAACGGAAAATATGAAAGGGCGTCAGTTTATGAACGATACTTCACCTGCAGCCTTCAACGACAATCATGGATCGATCGATACGCATAAACGGAATGTGATGATCTTCTTTTCCGACACCGCTTCGTACTGGGAATCTGTTTATGAAAGATCTCTGGAGAATCGTTGCCGTGCCGACGAACTCGTCATGCATAAACGGAAATCGACGGTCCTCAAGGTGGTGGATGAATTTGCGGCGTCTCGTTCGTTGTCGGTTTTGGATATCGGGTGTGGACCGGGGGTGTTCCTGGAGGAAATGGTCAAGCGAGGCCATCGCGTATCGGCCATCGACATCTCGGAACGCATGGTTAAGGAGGCGAACGAAAAGATCGAGAAGTATGGCTTCGAAGAACCCGTTTGCGTGCAAGGCGACGTGGAAGACCTTCATTTCCCGGACGAATCGCAGGACTTGGTGCTGTGCCTGGGCGTTCTGCCGTATCTTCTCGACGACAGCAGAGCGCTCGACGAAATTGGACGGGTGCTGAAAAAAGGAGGCATGACCGTATTTGTGCTGACTAATCTTCTGAAGCTCGGCAACTTTTTCGACCCGTATTACTATTGCTGCCGTTACTGGCAATACCTTTGGTTCCATGTGTTGAATCGACGTCGGGCGATGAAGCGTTTGCTTGACTCCGAAAACTTCGGCGCCAACAAAGTCTTCGTCATCAGACGCTATACGCTCATGCAAATCCATCGCATGTTCAAGAAAACCTATTTTCAGAAGTCCATGATTTACGGGAACGAGTATGGGCCGCTGACCTTTTGGAGAAGGAACTATCTTCCGGATAAAATGTCCGAGCGGATTAGTTCCGGATTGGAGCGTCTTGAAAAAAAACAGGGACTTCACTGGCTTCAGTTTATTTCAAGCGAATGGGTTATAGCATGCATTAAGAAATAGACAAGGGGTTTGGAGGACAAAGGGGAGCCATGAAGATTTACATTGAAAGCTCGGGTTGTGCGCGTCGGAAACTGGATGTAGCCAAATTTCACACCTATTTTACCCTGAACGGACATGAAGTGATCGATGAACCGGAACAGGCGGATCGCATCCTTGTGACCACCTGCGCGTTCAAGAAGGCGGAGGAAGATCATTCCATGTCCTTGATCGAGAAGTTGAACCGGCACCGCGGCAAGGTCCTGGTGTATGGCTGCCTCCCGGACATTGCCCCCGCCAAGTATCATCGAGCCTTCGATCTTAATTATCTGCCGCCCCGGAAAATTAACGATATCGACAATTACTTCGAAAATATGACCTATAAATTTGCCGATATCGTCGATTCCAACATCATTCGCGACAGCATCAATCATCTGTCCTGGTCGGCTGCCCTCGCCAAGTTATCGGAGGATTTCGAGCTGTCCTGGCCGTTTTTTCTTCGGTCCATGCGGTACCTCCAGCACAAGCTGACTAAAAACGGCAAGGAATATTTTCTTTTCACCAGCAGGGGATGCCTGGGCCATTGCACGTATTGCGCCGTCCGATTTGCCGTCGGAGACATCCGGAGCAAACCCCTGCCCACGGTGCTTGACGAATTCCGAAGAGGGATCGATTCGGGGCATCGGAAATTTACGATGATCGGCGACGACGTGGGCGCCTATGGGCAGGACAAGGGCGGCAGCTTCCCGGAGCTTCTCGCCGCGTTGCTCGACGAACTGAAAGCGCGTAGAGACCGCGGGGACGCGAGGGCGGAACAAGTTCAGCTTCATCTGGACGAAATCAACCCCCGGTGGATCATTCAATATCAGGAGGAACTGGCGTCGTTAATGGATTCCAAGCATATCGCCAGCATCCTTTGCCCCATGCAGTCCGGAAACGACCGAATCCTGGACTTGATGCAAAGGGACCACGATTGCGCAAGCATTCTAAAGGTTTTGGAGCGCTTTCGCTCCATCAACCCCCAACTCATCCTATCCAGCCAGATCATTGTCGGCTTCCCGTCGGAGACGGAAGACGATTTCGACGACAGCTTGCAAAAGTTGGGCCGTTTCAAGTTCAGTTCGATGATGCTCTTTCCCTATGACGAAAAGGAAAAGACCAAAGCCGTTGGCATCCAACCCAAGGTTCCGGAAGCCGTGATTCATCAGCGGGTTTCCAAGGCACATGCGTATTTGCGGAAGCAGGGCATCCGAACGGTTCTACACTGCAATGAATAACCTGTACGGCCTTTGATCGATCGGGACGGCGGCTTCCGGGCGGTAATTAAAATGCCGGGCGCCCCTGGATGCATCCCGACGCGGCCGCAGGTCATATGCGGAAAAGAAGGCGCTCAGCGGAGTGAGCGCCCTACCAACGGCAAAGAAAGGTAGGGACGGCGCTCCGTCGCCGTCCGCTGTTGCGGCCGTGTCGGGATGCACTCTGACTCCTCTCCCATGCTTTTTCGATGTTGACCGGCTGTGGTTGCCGGTGCACGATGATTGAAATTAAAGATCTTGCATCGATTTGTGTTAACACGCGACGAAGAAGAACTCGTCGGCCTGTTTGCCGGAAGCAGGCATCGGGTTTGAGAAAAGGAGTTCGTCATGGTTGGAAAGCATATTAAAAGCATCTTGGGAGCGGGCTTGTTTATGCTGCTTGTTACGGTCGTTTGGGCGCAGGACGGCAGTCTGGCGGCGGAGCGAAATGCCTTGTTGAGCAAGCTTCAGGCCATGGGACATGGGTATTATCCTGAATCGGATTGGAAAGCCCTCTTTTCCCAGATGGATCGGATGATTGACAAGGCTCAAAAGGCCGAAGCGTGGAATGACCTGGTTGAAGTCAATTTGATCAAGGCAATGGTTTATAGCGACATGCTGCACGACCAGGCGACGGCGTTGACCATTCTGGAAGAGACGCGTCGGCGTTACGGCTCCATGAACGTGCGGGCCATGCCCCGGGTGTACGTCCGCGAGGCGGAGGTTTATTCCAAGCTGGGCGACGAGGAGGCCATCCGGCTATTGATTTCGGCTTTCAAGGCAAGCCCTTATTACGACCCGGAGCATTATTCGTTTTCGGGCGGTCAGGGCAGAGAGGTCCCGCTGTCAGTGACCCGGGCGAATGCCCGGGGCAGCGAATCCATTTCCGTGACATCCATGGAAATGTATAGGAAGCGGGCCCGCTATGCCCCGGGGCGCATGTTCCCCGAGTTTAAGGGAAGCAATGCGGAGGGTGTAACCGTCGACCTGTCCAAATATCGCGGGAGGGTGGTCTTGGTCGATTTCTGGGCGGAAAGCTGGACGCCCTGGCGCAGCGGGTTGCCGGTGCTGATGTCGGCGTACCGGGAATTCAAGCCGGCGGGTTTTGAGATCGTCGGCGTCTACATTGCCCCGAACAAGCAAGAGGGCGCTGCGTTTGCCGCCGCCAACGGAATGACTTGGCCGGTGGTGATGAAGGACGGGGGCTTGGCCCGGCAGCTGGACATCTTCGGCGATGCAACCAATTTTCTTCTCGACCGGAACGGCATGATTATCGGCCGTGACTTGCAGGGTGGGGAGCTGTTGGCGGCGATCCGGCAGGCCGTGGGGAACTGAACGGGTGCTAATTCGTAGACAAATGGCGGGTCTGTTGCTCTGCGCCGCGGTCGGGTGGGGCTCCCCGGCATCCTCCGGCGTTTTAATCGATGTGGGGGCGCCGCCGTCGGAATCCTCTCTGGGTTTCGGCTGGTCCAAACGGGAGAAAGACAGCGAAAGAACGTTTCAGTGGATCGACCGCATGGAAGCGGATGTGTGGTTCGAGCTGGCCGCGCCGGCCGCCATGCGGCTGTACGTGACGGCGGCTCCGCAATACATGGGCTGGCGTCGGCAGAAGGTCGGAGTAATTCTTAATGACCGCTATCTCGGCGAGTTTCTCTGCGAACACAATCCCTCGTTCCAGGTCTATGACCTGCCCGTTCCGTCGGAGTATTTGCTGGCCGGAAAGAATCGGCTGGTGCTTCGAATGGCTTATCGCGAGAGCCTGGGCCGAGATCCCCGCGAGCTGGCCTTGGCGGTGGATGCCGTCGAATTGAAGCCCGAATAAGGAAATGTAGTAATGTCCTCCCCTGTTTCACATGGAATGATCGGTCTTTCGCTGGGGCTTGCTTATGTGTTGCCAAAAGGCTCCTGGCGCTATGCGTGGAGCGCGTTTCGGGAGAAGTGGGGTTTGTTGGCGGCAACTCTTTTCTTGTCCGGCTCTCCCGATTTGGATTTGCTCCCGGGTCTATGGGTGGGCAACCTGAATGCGTTTCATCATGCCTACACGCACACGTTGGGGTGGGTGTTTTTGATGTCGGCCGGCGTCTATTTGTGCTGGAGGTCCTTTCATCCTGAAGACGGCTGGCGCTGCTTTGTGCTCTTTTTTCTGGCGGCGTTGAGTCATTTGGGCATCGACTATCTGACGGAAGACACCAGCTATCCTTATGGGGTGATGGCCTTCTGGCCCTTTCAGAGCGACTATTTCCTCTTCAATCGCTCGTACTTCCTGGGTCCCGAGAAAGCCAACGTGGCCGCGCTTTTTCAGTGGCATAATGTTAAAGTCATGATCGTGGATTTTCTGGTCTGCCTGCCGATCCTGCTGGCGGTGTTGGTTTGGAAATGGGCGCTCAAACAAAGAGGTCGACGATGGAAATGGTCTTCATAGTCGTTTTGCTGGTGTTGGTTGGGGTCGTGCTTTCCCGCTTATCCGTCTTGGGGTCGCTGCTCGACGAGATTCGGACCGAGCAGCGTACCGTCCGCAGCTTGTTGTCTAAATTGACGGCAAAGCCGTCTGCGGAACCGGAAAAAGAATCCGCGCCGCCGCAAAAGCCGGCGGCAGCGGAGCCGGCTCCGCTGCCTCCGCCGCCCAAACCGGTTGCGGCGCCCCCGATTCGTCCCCTTCAAGCCCCTGCGCCGGTCCGGATAAGCGAACCGCTTCCTCCTCCAAAACCTTCGTTGGTTGGAGATATCCTTTCCCGGATAGGACAGTGGATTCTCGTGGGGGAGGAGTATCGCCGGAAGGACGTGAGCGTCGAGTTTGCCGTGGCCAGCACGTGGCTGCTGCGCGCGGGAATTGTGGTCATTGTGGCCTGCGTGGGCTATTTCCTGAAGTGGTCCATCGACAAGGATCTGATCGGTCCGCTGGGCCGGACAGGCATGGCGATGTTGGCCGGGGGCGGCATGTTGGCCGGCGGCTATCGGCTGTTTGGAAAGAAGTATCATTTAATGGGGCAGGGGTTGTTTGGCGGTGGGCTGGCCACCCTTTACTTCAGCCTGTACGCGGCGGGGCAGATGTATCGTTTGGTTCCGTTGTGGGCGGCCTTTTTCCTGATGATCCTGGTCACGCTCGCCGCGGGCTTCATTTCGGTGCGGGTCGATTCCATGCTGGTGGCCATACTCGGCATCGTCGGCGGCTTCTGTACTCCGATCATGCTTCGGACCGGCGAGCCGAACTTCCCGGTGCTCTATTCGTATCTGCTGTTGCTGGGCTCGGGCATTCTGGCGCTGTCGCACTTCAAGCCCTGGCGGCTGTTGAATTACCTGGGTTTTGTCCTGACCTGGCTGATGGTTGCGGGTTCGCTCCTGGGCTACGAGCGGGAGGACTTTGCCGTGGTCATGACGCTGATGTCCCTGCTGTTTGTGCTGCACACCTCGATCGTTTACTGGCACAACGCGGCCAAAGGCGAGCGCGTCACGGTGTTGGAGATTATTTATCTGCTGGCCAATGCGCTCGTATTTTCCGGGCTGGCGCATGGACTCATCCAGCATGAGTTTGGGCGGCCCTGGCCGGCGGTGCTGAGCGCCGCGTTGTCGGCTTTCTACGTGGCCCATGTCTTCCTGCTGCTCAAACTTGGGAAGGGCGATCGCTCGCTGTTGATTTCGTTGATCGCGCTGGCCGGGTTCTATGCGACGCTGACCATGCCGCTGGTTTTGGAAAAAGAATCCCTCACGTTGAGCTGGGCGCTGCTGGCGTTGATGTTTCTCTGGCTCAGCGGCCGGGTGGGCAGTCCGTTTCTGCGGTCGCTGTCCTATTTCCTGTACGTCGTCGTATTCCTGAAGCTGGCGGCGGTGGATATGGATCGGAACTTTTCTTTCGCGGGTCATGAGGCCGACGCGGCCTTTCGCGATTACCTGCGGGAGTTGTCGTCGCGCCTTTGGACGTTTGGAGTGAGCATCGGTTCGATCTTTGGCGCGTTTATGCTGGAACGACGACGGCCTCAAGGCATGGTCGAGGCCGCTTCAGCCCCGGCCAGGGGGGCCGGTTTTTTTCGGAAGGCTTTTTATGGGGCTGGGATTTTTATGTTGTTCGTTTATACGACCTTGGAATTGAACGCCCTACTTTATTGGAAGCTGCCTTCCTTCCAGGCCGGCGGACTGTCGGTGTTGTGGGCTTTGTATGCGGTGACCTTCGTGGGCGGCGGCATTTCGAAAAATCTCCGGGGCTTGCGCCTGGCCGGCTTGTTGCTGTTTGCGGTCGTCGTCGGCAAAGTCTTTTTCGTCGATCTCGACAACACGGCGCCGATCTACCGCGTGCTGGCCTTCCTGCTCGTCGGAATCGCGTTGCTCGTCGGCGCGTTTGCCTACCTGAAAGCGGCGCCAAAATTCAGGAATAAAGAGGAAAAGTCAATTGAAAAGCAAAGGACATCAAAGACTCCAAGGACAGCAAGGACTAAAAAAAGTCTTTGATGTCGCTGGTGTCCTTGCTGTCCTTTAAAGGAGGGTTCACATGACACAAGGCTTCATTCCGCCTCATGGCGGCTACAAAAAGCTTCTTTCCTATCAGAAAGCGCAGATTGTGTACGACGCCACGGTGTATTTTTGCGACCGCTTTTTTGAAAAGCGCGACCGCACCTACGATCAGATGATTCAAGCGGCGCGCTCCGGCAAGCAAAACATCATCGAAGGCAGCATGGCTTCCGCGACTTCCAAGGAGATGGAGATCAAGCTAACCAACGTGGCTCGGGCCAGCCTCGAAGAACTCCTCGAGGATTATCGCGACTTTCTGCGAACGAGCGATTTCGCCGAATGGGCCAAAGACCACCCCTATGCAAAGCGACTTCGGGAGCTCAACCGGATTCCTGACGCCTCCTATGAGCACTTTCGCAAGGGCATCGAGCATTCAGACCCCGCGATCTCCGCCAACGTCATCATCGGCCTGATCCGCGTATCCAGTTATCTGCTGGGCCAGCAGATTCAGAAGCTGGAAGAGTCCTTCGTAAAAGAAGGCGGCCTGCGCGAACGCATGACCCGCGCCCGTCTCAACGAACGGAATCGACATTAACCCATAAGCAACTCCCGAGCTGTCGTCTTTGTTGTCCTTGCTCGCCGTCAGGCATTTGCTTTCCCAACCTTCACGCCTATATTGATGCATTCCAACATCGTGCACAAGAGGAAGGAGGGCGTCGCATGAATGCTCAACGACGAAAAATGGCTGAAAATCGAAGACCATCCTTTTCCTTCAGATTTTTCTTACCATTTCGCCTCTATATCGGCATACTGCGTTTTCGCTTGCAACGGAGAGGTGCCAGAGTGGTTGATTGGGCACGCCTGGAAAGCGTGTGTACCTCGGAAGGGGTACCGGGGGTTCGAATCCCCCCCTCTCCGCCATTTGACGCGTTCGCTTTGCGAACCTGAAAAACATATTTGCCGCGATTTCCCGCCCCCTGTTTTCCGTCGTTTTTACTCTTTCGCGCGCTTCTCCGCGGGACCTCATGGCTTTGTAACTTGCATCCGGAACACCTTCGACGAGAGGGTTGAGAAATTGCGAGGTCCATTATGAGCGACCTGAACACCGGCAAAAACGACTTCGATAAGAAGTCTCTTGAAAAAGAGCGCTACGAACTGCTCCAACGTCTGGAGGACTGGCTGGAAACGCCGATGCTGATCCTCGCCTTCGTGTGGCTGGCGCTGCTGGTTGGGGAACTGATCTGGGGCGAGAGTCCTTCGTTCGAGCGCATTGGATCGATCGTCTGGATGGTATTTATTCTCGATTTCGTGCTGGAATTCATCCTGGCTCCCCGCAAAGCGGCTTACCTTAAAAGCAACTGGCTGGCTGCCCTTTCCTTGCTGCTGCCCGCATTGCGTATTTTCCGCATCTTTCGAGTCTTTCGGCTGCTCCGACTGGCCCGCGTAGGCCGAGGTTTGCGTTTACTTCGCATGGTAAGCTCGCTGAACCGCGGCATGCGCGCGCTGGGCGCAAGCCTTCACCGCCGGGGCTTTGGCTACGTGATCGCTCTTACGGTGCTGGTTCTTTTCGTCGGCGCGGCCGGAATGTACGCTTTCGAGAACGTGACTCCCAACGGCCTCAACAGTTATGGGGAGGCGCTCTGGTGGACCGCCATGATCATGACGACCATGGGTTCGCAGTATTGGCCGCAGACGTTCGAGGGCCGCGTGCTGTGCGTTTTCCTGGCGCTGTATGCCTTTGCCGTTTTTGGCTATGTCACGGCGACGCTCGCGACTTTCTTCATCGGCCGCGATGCGGAAAATAGCCTAGCTGAACGGGCCGGGGCCAAAGAGCTTGCCGCTCTTCGGGAGGAGTTGATCGCGCTGCGCAGCGACCTCCGCACACGGTCGCGGCCTCCGCCGGAGCGGTGAAACGCCATGCGCCGGGGCCGCGAATAACGAGTCTTTTCCACGCATTGAGTTCTTCGTTTTATGGCATACTTTCTTAGATGTAAAGATCGGCTCGTGAAGACAGGGATAAGGTCGATTAAAGCCAACGCGCTGCCCCAAGATTGGGGCGTCGCGCAATGGGTTGATTAAACGCGTCAGTTCTCCATAATCCGGGAAATAACCGCTTGCAGCTTTCCGGCATCGAAGGGCTTAGGCAAGGCGCCCTTGAATCCGTATCGCTCATGCTCCAAAATCACGGGATCGTTGGAGTAGCCGCTCATGACAATCGCCTTGATGCCGGAGTCGATTCGGCGCAACGACTGGATCGCCTCCTGTCCCCCCATGCCGCCGCGAATCGTCAAATCGAGAATCACGATATCGAAGGGCAGGCCTATTTCCCAGGCTCTTTCGAAAGCCTCGATAGCGCCCTCGCCCTCCTCCGTCAATTCCACTTCATGACCCATCTGCTGCAGCGTGGCCCCCACCACATTCCTCAACCATTCCTCGTCATCCATCACCAGAATTTTATAATATCGAGAAAGGGGCTTCGGCGCCGAAACTTTCAATTTTTTGGGCATTTGTCGAACGGCAGGAAAATAGAGATGGAAAGTAGTTCCAACCCCTGATTTCGACTCCACCTCAATGGTTCCCCCATGTTTTTGAACGACGGAATGACAAATGGCCAGGCCCAGTCCCATTCCCTTCTGAGTTCCCCGTTGTTTGGTGGAGAAATACGGATCGAAGATTTTTGGAAGAAGTTCCTTCGGTATGCCTTCGCCCCGGTCGGTAATGCTCACTCGGATGTAGGCTCCAGGCGGCAAGGGTACGTTTTTCCGGGCCGTGCTAACCACATTCGCAGCCTGAACCGAAATCATCCCTCCCTTCGGCATGGCCTCACGGGCATTCAGGGCGATATTCCGAATGACTTGACTGAATTGCCCTGGATCCACCTCCGCGGGCCAAAGGCCTTCCGGCAATAAAAAATCGCTCCGCACCGTAGAGCCGCTCAAGGCGATCCCGACGGATTCCTGAATTACTCCGGGCAAGAACGTCGGTTTCCGAATCGGCTCGCCGCCCTTGGCAAAGGTGACTAATTGCTGGGTTAAGCCCTGGGCCATTCGCACGCTTCGTTTGGCTTCCTCCAAACGACGAGTCGCCTCCTCTCCGTTGGAAAGCATAAGAGCCTGGGTCAATTCAAGATCCAAGAGGATCACGGTAAGAAGATTGTTAAAATCATGGGCAATGCCGCCCGCCAGAATTCCGGTGGACTCCAGCTTGCTGAGAATGAGCCGGTCCACTTCGAGCTGCTTGCGTTCGGTGATGTCCGTCAACACCACCCGGCAAGCATGACCCGACTCAAGAATGGAGGCCTCCATCCTCACCCCGATCGGCGGCCGGCCTTCCACGGAAAGCGTTATCTCGCAAATCTCCCGCGTTTTGCTCTCAAACGCCCTTTTGAGAAACGGACTGAAGGCGGAACGGTCCTCCTCGGAAACGAAACAACCAAAGCGCCGGTTTACCAAGGCCGCTCGCCCGAGCCTTAGCAAGGCGGCCCCCGCCAGGTTGGACTCAAGAATCGTTCCCTCCGGGTCGAGGGTCAGGTAGCCCACCGGG
The DNA here is from genome assembly GCA_001804865.1 of Lentisphaerae bacterium GWF2_57_35. GTDB lineage: Bacteria > Verrucomicrobiota > Kiritimatiellia > CAIQIC01 > GWF2-57-35 > GWF2-57-35. Next base: position 51,785 of record MHBK01000051.1, on the reverse strand, counting down.
GCAAAGTCGTACAGGTCGGTATATTTCTCCAGCAGCGACTCCAACTTGTCTCTGGTTTCCTTGAGTTCCTCGTTTTGCATCTCCAATTCGACCTGGTGGACTTGTAATTCGTGTAGCAGCCGTTGTGTTTCGACGCCTTCGGCAGGCGCAGGCGCACTCGTCGGCTGCTCTTGCAGCCGGGTTTCGGCGCGGAGACGCAGTTCGCCGGAATCGTCCGTGAGATGTTTTTTCTTTTTCATGTCTCAACCGTTCCGTTAATCCTTGCCGGTTCCTGCCTGCACTTTTCTCTTGTGAGTCGCAATGTCTGCGTCTTGACTGGTGAGGCGGGTTTTCAGGTTGGCTTGCTCTTTGCGCAATTCCGCCTCGAGCGACTTGGCCACGGTGATGTCCGAAAAGGTGATCACCACGCCGTCGATGCGATCGTCCAACGTGCGATACGGCATAATGCGTACGGAAAACCAGCGGCCATTCTCGGTGGCGACCGGTTTTTCCGTGAAGACCAGCGTTCGCAAGACCTCTCGGGCGTCTTCCACCAAATCCGGATAATGCAGCGCCGAGGCCAGGTCGGTGACCGGACGGCCGATGTCGCCCGGAATGAGTTTGATGATTTTCGTCACCTTGGGGGTAAACCGCCGCACCCGAAGTTCGTTATCCAGAAACAAGGTGGCAATATCTGTGCTGTTGAGCAGGTTCTTCATGTCGTTGTTGGTTCGGGAGAGTTCGTCCACCTTGTTTTGCAACTCGGCATTGACCGTCTGGAGTTCCTCGTTCAACGACTGCATCTCTTCCTTGGAGGTGGTGAGTTCCTCGTTGGTGGATTGGAGTTCTTCATTCGTCGACTGCAACTCCTCGTTGGCGGACAGGAGTTCCTCCTGCGAACTCTGCATTTCTTCCCGGGCGTTTTGTACTTCCCCTCGAAGCCGCTGGAGTTCCCGCTCCAGTTCGACCACACGGGCGTTGCGGGCGGTTTTTTTCCGCGCTCCTCCGGCCGCCTTGGGGTCCACTGGAGCCTTCACGTCTTTAAAAACGATCATCACCAGTCCCCGAAGCGGCTCCTCGTCCTCGAGGGTCCGCACGGTGACATCCACGAACTGCGCTCCGCCTTTGGATTCCACTTTGAGGCCCCGGAGCGTCACCGCGTCTTTTTGCCGGAGCGCCTTCTGGAAAGCGCCGCCGATTTCATAACGAAGCCCTTCGCGAGCCATGACGAAAATGTTCCAGTTGGCTTTGCCGGCCGCCGGTTCCAGATATTGGCCCGTCCGGCCGCTGATATACAGGATGTCGCCCTTGTCGTTGACGAGCACGGTCGACGGGGAATAATGCTGGAGCACCAGTTGATCCGCCAACGTCTGAAGATTTGCGGACGGTTTCGGCGCGGGGCGGGCCGGGGGCTCGCCCGCCGAAGCGCTGTTAAACGATGGGGGAAAGTCAACCGGCTCCTGCTTAATGGACACCTCTCTGCGTCGAAAGATCCTGGACTTGACGTGAAGGGGCGAGAACAGATCGGAAAAGTCGCCGATCGACTCCGCGCTGCCAAGAAAAAGAATTCCATTAGACTTCAGGCTGTAATGAAAAACAGGAAAAAGTTTTTTCTGAACTTCGGGGGAGAGATAGATCAGCAGGTTGCGGCAGCTCAGGATATCCAACTTGGTGAAGGGAGGGTCCATAACGAGGTTTTGCGGCGCAAAAATCACCATGCCCCTGATTTCCTTTCCGATCCGATAGCCGCCTTCTTCTTTGACAAAGAAACGGCTCAGCCTCTCCGGGGACACATCGGCGGCTATATTGTCGGGAAAGAAGCCTTGGCGGGCCTTGCCGATCGCGTCCGTATCGAGGTCGGTGGCATAGATTTGCAGGGAAAAATTCCCTTTAGGCGGTATTTGCCGTTCCAAGGCTTCTTTGAACACGATGGCGAGGGAGTAGGCTTCCTCCCCGGTTGAGCAGCCGGGCGCCCAGGCCCGCAGCACGTGACCGGAGGTCCGGTCGGCCAGCAGCGCCGGAATCGTCTGCTCGCGCAACTGCTCCCACGCGGCGGGATCGCGAAAAAAGTTCGTCACGCCAATCAACAGCTCCTTGAAGAGCAAATCCAACTCCTGGCTGTTCTCCTGCAAGTACCGGACATAGGAGCCAATCTTTCCGAACTGGTGAATCCCCATGCGGCGCTCGATGCGGCGGTAGAGGGTATTCTGTTTATAAAGCGAAAAGTCGTGGCCCGTGCGAGCGCGAAGCAGGATGACGATTTTTTCCAATGCGCTCTGATTGTTATCCGTCATGGCCAGTTCCGGCTTGGCGATGAGCGGAACATGCCGCAGATAGGCGAGGATCTTTTCAGGCAGGGCGTCTGCCGGAGCGACGATATCGGCCAGCCCCGCGTCGATGGCGCTGCGCGGCATGCTGTCGTATTTGGCCGTCGCCGGCTCCTGCACCAGCACCACGCCCGCTTTCTCCTTGATGGCCCGCAGGCCCAGGGTTCCGTCGGAGCCCATGCCCGAAAGGATGACGCCCACGCTCAGATCCTGCCGGTCCTGCGCCAGGGAACGGAAAAAATAATCGATCGGGAGGCGCAGCCCGCGCGGCTCCGTCGGCGAGAGCAAATACAAGTGCCCCTTCAGGATGGACATATCTTTGTTCGGCGGAATCACATAGACGAAGTTCGGCTGGACCCGGGTGCGATCCTTGACCTGGAGCACCTTCAGACTCGTAACGCGCTGAAGCAGTTCGGGCATGATGCCCTTGCGCGTCGGATCCAGATGCTGGACGATGACAAACGCCATGCCGCTGTCCGCCGGCACATGTCCCAGGAACTGTTCCAAGGCCTCCAGCCCGCCGGCGGAGGCGCCAATGCCAACGATGGGGAACGAATCGCTCGAATACGGCGCAGGCTTTTCCTGCGGCACAGGCTTGGCCGGTTTACTCTGCCTGAGTTGGGGTGTTGCGCTTTTCTTCATGTGTTGTTCCTGTTCCCATAGAAGAAGCCAAGGTCGTGGTCCTAACGGCTTAAATGGTTAATGCTTCTTCCCTGAAAAGTACTTCAGGTGTTTCTGCGATACAACTTTATAAGCTTTCAAGAAGACCCCCTTTTTTGCCGGGGGTGAGTTCACGGCAGACGAATAACGAGTCTTTGCCATGCATTGAGTTCTTCGTTTTATGACGTATTTTCTTAGATGTAAAGATTGGCTCGTGAGGACAGGGATAAGGGTGTGTTCACATGGCAAACGCAAGGGAATCCGAAGGCTCGTCGAAGAGGCCGCCGGTCCGGTTATGGCTTCCCTGGATCGTCTTTGGATTGATGCTCGTTTCGCTGGGTTTGGCGGCTTGGTTGTACTTCGTCCGGCAAAAAGCCGTGTTTATCCGGCAAACCCGGGACGAATTGGAGGCCATGGCCGAGTTGAAGGCGGATCAAATCGTGCGCTGGCGGAAGGCCCGGCTGGCGGATGCGGAGTCGATTAAAGCCAATCCGCTGGTCCGCGATTGGGTGACGAAGCGGATGGCCCGGACGGACGCCGGCGCCGTCGACGCGACCACGCTGGAGTGGCTGTCTTCGCTGACGGTGAATGCGCAGTACCGGAATGCGATGCTTCTCGACCCGGCCGGGAAAATCCTGGCGGTCGTGCATCCTGAAGACGAGGGGTTGAGCGTCGACGAGCTTCCCTTGATCGGCGAATGCGCCAAGCAGGGCGTCGTTCTTTTCACCGATATCCGCCGGTCGCGGGATGCGGATCTTTGTTGTCTGGATCTGCTGATCCCGGTGCTGCCGCCTCAGGATGCGCAGCCTCCGGCCGCGGCGGTTATTCTTTTGCGGGTCGATCCCCGAGTCTTTCTGTTCCCTCTGATCCGGTGGTGGCCGAGCCATAGTCGCGCCGGAGAGTCGCTGCTGGTGCGGAAAGAAAACGACTCGGTCGCTTATCTGCACGAATCGCGAACTCCGTCCGGCGCATCGCAGGCGTTGAATCTTTCTGCCTCCGATCCGGCGCTGCCCGCGGCGATGGCGGTACGGGGGCAGACGGGATTTGTGAAGGGATCCGATCGTCGCGGCCGGCGGGTGTATGCCGCGATCCGGCCGGTTCCGGACACGTCCTGGCATCTGGTGGCGCAGGTAACGATCGTCGAGGCGAACGCCCTCTTGCGGGCGCAGGCCCGGTATATTGCGACGGTCTTGGCCGGCATCGTGGCGGCGGCGCTCCTGGCCTGGTCGATGTGGCGGCAGCGGTGGGCGACCGGCTTTTACGAGCGCACGTTGAACGAAAGCGAAGAGCGCTTGCACCAGCTTTTCGAGCACATGAGTTGCGGCGTGGTGGTCTACCGACCGGCGCAGCAAGGCGAAGATTTTGTGATCGACGACATCAACCGGGCCGGGGAAAAGTTCAGCCGCGTCGCCCGGAAGGACGTCGTCGGACGGAGCGTGTTGGAGGTGTTTCCCTGCATCCGGTCCATGGGACTTTTTGCGGTGCTTCAGCGGGTGTGGAAAAGCGGCGCGCCCGAGCACCAGGTTCTGACGTTGTATCAGGACAACCGGCTGAGCGAGTGGGTGGAAAACTACGTCTACAAGCTTCCCTCCGGCGAGGTGGTGGCTCTTTACAACGACGTTTCGGACCGGAAAAGAGCCGAAGACGAGGTGACGCGTCTGCATCGGGAATTAGAGCGCCGGGTGAGCGAGCGCACGGCCCAACTGGAGACCGCCAACCGCGAGTTGGAGGCCTTTTCCTATACCATCTCGCACGACCTGCGCGCGCCGTTGCGGGGCATCAACGGGTTTGCCCGCATCCTGCAGGAGGAATATGAAACGACGTTTTCCGAAGACGGGCGGCGCTACCTCCGCCTGATTCAGGAAAACGCCTGCCAGATGGGGCAGTTGATCGACGCCCTGCTGGATTTTTCAAGGTTGGGGCGGCAGTTGTTGAATCGTCAAGCCGTGGACTTTTCGAGTCTTGTCAACAGTATCGTCAAAGACCAGCGGGCGGAGGCGGGAACCCGGCAGGTCGAGTGGGTGGTGGGACGCCTTCCGACCGCTCAGGTCGATCCGGCTTTGATGAAGCAAGTGTTCGTCAATCTGCTGTCGAATGCCCTGAAGTTCACCCGCAAAAAGGAAAAGGCCGTCATCGAAATCGGCAGCTATCGAAAGAATGGAGTTTCCGTTTGCTATGTAAGGGATAATGGCGTCGGTTTCGATATGCAATATAAGCAAAAGCTGTTCGGAGTTTTTCAGCGGTTGCATCGCGTCGAAGAATACGAAGGGACCGGCGTGGGGCTGGCCATTGTGCAGCGAATTGTCCAGCGTCATGGAGGGCTCGCTTGGGCGGAAGGGAAAGTCAACGAAGGCGCGACGTTCTATTTCACGCTTCCGGATGCGACGGTTTCGGGCGGTGTGGACGAGATGAACATATGATTCGAAAAGAGGCTGTCGTCCGACGGGTAAACAAAGGGACGGGCAAAAGGAACAAATGAAAGAGCACATTGAGATTCTGCTGGTGGACGATAACCCGAGCGACGTCGAACTGACGCTGCATGCGCTTCGCCGATACAAGGTGGCCAATCGCGTCCAGATTGCCCGGGACGGCTCCGAGGCCCTGGAGTATTTCTTTGGCTCGGAGCCAGGCGCCGGGCAACCCAAAAACGTACCGCCCAAGGTGATCCTTCTGGATCTGAAGCTGCCCAAGGTGGACGGCCTGGAAGTGCTGCGCAAGCTGAAGACCAGCGAACTCACCCAGGCCATACCGGTGGTCGTCCTGACCACGTCACGGGAAGAAAAGGACATTGTGGAAAGCTATCATTTGGGCGTCAACAGCTACATTGTCAAGCCCGTGGATTTCGAGCAGTTTGCCGAGGCGGTTCGGCAGCTGGGGCTGTATTGGCTGCTGTTGAACGAGCCCCCCAAGCCGGGGAGTAGTCCATGACGACGAAGTTGAAGCTGCTGATTCTGGAGGACAATCCGACGGACGCCGAATTGCTGCTCCACGAGCTGGCGCGCGCCGGGTTCGAATGCGAGAGCCGTCGCGTGGAGAACGAGGAGGATTTTGTTGACGCCTTGAACGACAAGCCGGACCTCGTTCTGGCCGATTATTCGCTGCCTCAATACAACGCCCTTCAGGCGCTGTTGCGGTTGCAGGAAGCCGAGGTGGACATCCCGTTTATCGTCGTCACGGGCTCTCTCGGGGAGGAGGCCGCCGTCGAATGCATGAGGCATGGCGCCTCCGATTATCTGCTCAAAGATCGCCCGGCCCGGCTGGGCGAGGCGGTCAAGCGAGCCCTGGAACAGAAGAAGCTGAAGGAGGACAGCAAGATGATCGAGGCGCAGCTTCAACAGGCGCAGAAACTGGAGACGATCGGGCAAATGGCCGGCGGCATCGCCCACGATTTTAACAACCTGTTGAGCGTAATCAACGGCTGCTGCGATCTCCTGCTGCAGGATTTATTCCCGTCGGATCCCCGCCGAAGTCTTGTGCTCGAAATCCGTTCCGCGCGCGAACATGCGTCCGAGTTGACGCATCAATTGCTGGCTTTCAGCCGCCGCCAGCCGATCCAACCCTTGCTCCTCAACCTGAATGCCGTCATCCAGGATTTTGAAAAGATCCTTCGCCGGCTGATTCCCAAGACCGTGGAGCTGAGCACCCGGCTGGCGCCGGAGTTGGACTGGATTCGAGCCGATCCGTCGCACATTCAGCAGGTTTTGATGAATCTGGTCGTTAACGCCTGCGACGCCATGCCGAACGGCGGACGCCTGTCGGTCGAAACAGCCAATGCCGAAATCGGGACGGACGAAGCCCGGCAACTGCACGACCTGGCTTCTGGTCCTTATGTGCAGTTGATCGTGCGCGACGACGGCCAGGGGATGGACAAGCACACGCTGTCGCACTTGTTCGAACCGTTTTTCACGACCAAAGGCAAGGATAAGGGGACGGGCTTGGGCCTGTCGACTGTCTACGGAATCGTCAAACAGAATCGGGGCCATGTGGAAGTGGCCAGCAAGTTGGGGCAGGGCGCCGTCTTTACGCTGTATTTGCCCCGGGCGGAGAGCGAGAGTTCCCTGTCCGCCGGCCGGCCGCCGGACAGCAAAACGGTCTTGATCGCTGTGGAAGAAGAATTGTTGCGCCATTTAATCGTTCATTTCCTTGAAGGTCGTGGGTATGATGTAGTGCAAGCCGGCAGCGGCGAAGAGGCGATCGAACAAGCGGGGAAGCAAAACAAGCCCGTGGAGTTGCTGATCGCAGACCTCGCGATGCCGGATATGAGCGGCGAAACTCTTATGAGAAAACTGTTGCCAACGCATCAAACCTTGAAAACCCTGTTCGTTTCGGATCAAATCGACGGACTCATCGATCCCGAATGGGTTGCCCGCGGCAATATCTTGCGCAAACCGTTTTCATTGGATAAGTTGGATCTGAAGATCAAGGAGATTCTATAGCAGGCTTGTCCGAGGGTTTCAGGGAGCGTTAAGCCTGAATCAGATAAATAATGAAACCCGTCCCACAGCCTAATCCGTTTCCGCACAACAAAATCGAAGGAGCTTCTTGAGATCTTCGACTCATGCGGCATATCTTTTCGGCGGCCTTCTCGTCGCGTGCGGGGTCATGGGCTGCGGGGCCGGGTCTTCCGCCTTCACGTCGCCGGATTTCTATCAGCCGTATCCCATTTGGAAAGCCTGGCTGGTCCTGGCCGGCGGGTTGCTGCTGACGCTGTCGATCGGGTATTGGATTTATCGCTTCTCCTCCCGGGAGCAATTGATCAATCGTCTTGTCGCGGAGCGCACCTCCGCCTTGCAGGAAAGCGAGGAGCGATTTCGGACGGTGTTGGCGAACCTGCCGGGGGTGGTCTATCGCATTCAGAACGACGAGGCTTTCACGACGCTGTTCGTGAGCGATGCGATTGCCGAATTAGCGGGTTTTCCCGCTGCCGATTTCCTGACCGGCGCCCGCCATCATCTCGACATCGTGCATCCGGACGATCAGGCCCTGGTGCGGCAAAAAGTCGGGGAGGCGGCCGCCATCGGCAATGCGTTCAACCTGGAGTATCGGGTGATTACGCGCGAGGGCGAGGTTCGCTGGGTCTTCGACCGGGGGCAGGGCGCCTTCGACGCGTCCGGACGGCTCCGCTGGCTGGACGGCGTGCAATTCGACATCACGGAACGCGTGAAGGCGGAATCGGAGATGCGGCGTATATATTCCGCAGTGGAGGACTACTCCGACGGCGTGGTGTTGGCCGGCGAAAAAGGCCAGGCGCTCTATGTGAACATGGCCTTCGGCAATTTGTTCAAACACAATCTCGAATCGCTCCAGCAAGCGGGCTTGCAATCGTTGTTCGCCAAGCCGGAGGAAGCGAGCGAAATCGTTCGATCGTTGTTGAACGGGGCGGCCTGGGATGGAGAGGTCGAGATGACGACGGGAACGGGCGAACCCTGTCCCATCCTCCTGCGCGGCGCGCCCACCCTGGATGACCGGTTTAACGTGGTCGGCTTTTCCTGCGTTTTCACGGATTTGACCGAGCGCAAGAAATTGGAAGGCCAGTTGTTGCATTCGCAGAAAATGGAGTCGGTGGGCCATCTGGCGGCGGGCATCGCCCACGAAATCAACACGCCCATTCAGTTTGTCGGGGATAATCTGAAATTTCTGCAAGAAGCGTTTCGCGATTTTCTCCTGCTGCTCGCGCAGTATCGGGAGTTGAAATCGCACCTGAAGGAAGACTCGACGACCCTGCTGGAAAGCCTGGCGCAAGGCGAAGAAAAGCTCGATGTGGAGTATCTGCGCCGGGAGGTGCCCAAAGCCCTGGAGCAATCGTTGGACGGCATGCAGCGCGTGTCGAACATTGTGCGGGCCATGAAGGAATTTTCCCACCCGGGCGAAACGGAGAAGTCGTCGGTCGACATCAACCACGCCATCGAAACGACCATTACCATTGCACGAAACGAATGGAAGTACGTGGCGGAGATCGAGACCCGGTTCGATTCCTCGCTGCCTCTGGTGAGCTGCTTCCCGGGCGATTTCAACCAGGTCATGCTGAATTTGATCGTGAACTCCGCACAGGCCATCGCCGAAGCAAACAAGGACAAGCCGGGACAGAAAGGCAGGATCGTCATCGCCACTCAGGCGGACAATGCCGTGGTGGAAATCCGGATTTCCGACAACGGGACCGGGATTCCGGAAGACGTTCGATCCAAGATCTTCTCCCCATTCTTTACGACGAAGGAAGTTGGAAAAGGTACGGGACAGGGCTTGTCCCTGGCCTATAATATCATTGTGAAAAAGCATCATGGCGACATTCGGTTCGAGACGCAAGTCGGCCAGGGCACGACGTTTGTCATACGCATTCCCATGGCCGCGGAAGAAGACGGAGTTACTATTTCATGAAAAAAAGCATTCTCTTTGTGGATGACGAGACCAGCGTGTTGGATGGCTTGCAGCGCATGTTGAGACACAAACGGGAGTCCTGGGAAATGGCCTTTGCCGGCGGAGGCGCCCAGGCTTTGGCCCTGATAAAAGCCAGCCATTTCGACGTGATCGTTTCGGATATGCGCATGCCCGGCATGGACGGCAACCAGCTCCTGACCACCGTGATGGAAAAATCGCCCGACACGATCCGATTTGTTTTGTCGGGTCACGCCGACCAGGAATTGATTTACAAATCCATCGGTTCCACGCATCAGTACCTGTCCAAACCCTGCGAAGCCGAGGTTTTGATCAATACGATCGAACGCGCTTTTGCCATTCGCGATTTGCTGAAGAAGGACAGCCTTAAAAACTTGGTCACGCACATTCGCGTCATTCCGAGTCTGCCCGATTTGTATCTGCAAGTGGTCGCCGAGCTGAAATCGCCCAATGCCTCCACGAATCGGGTCGGGCAGATTATTTCCAAGGATATCGGCATGAGCGCCAAGGTCCTGCAATTGGTGAATTCCGCTTTTTTCGGATTGCGCCGGCATGTCAACGATCCTGCCCAGGCCGCTTCGCTGCTGGGACTCGATATTCTGAAGTCGCTGGTCTTGATGGTGCAGGTGTTCTCCCAAATGGAAAAAACGGCCGTGACAGGCTGTTCCCTGGAGGCGTTGTGGTCGCACAGCCTGCTGGTAGGCCGCTGCGCCCAGGCCTTGGCCAAACAAATGCACCAGGACAAAAAGGAGGTGGACGACGCTTTCATGGCCGGGTTGTTTCACGATCTGGGCAAGCTGGTGTTGATGGCCAATATGCCCGAGAAGTACGGACAGGTCATGAAATTGATCTCCAGCAAATATATGAAGCTGTCGGATGCGGAGCTGCATATTTTTGAAGGTACGCATGACGAAGTCGGCGCCTATCTATTGGGGTTGTGGGGCTTTGGCGATCCGGTGGTGGAGGCGGCGGCCTTTCACCATCTGCCCAGCGCTTGTGTGGGGCAGCAAAGCAGCGCGCTGACGATGGTGCATGTGGCCAATGTCGTGGTGAGCGAATTGAAGGTGGCCGGCGAGTCCGCCACGGTTCCGATGCCTTTGGACCAGCCGTATCTGGAGCGCGTGGGGGTGGCCGGCGCCCTTCCGGAATGGCGGGCGATCTGCACGACGATTTGCGAACAAGGAGTCAAGGACGGCGGCTAGAAGGCCGGCAAGGGGAGAGAATGAAAAAACGCGTTCTTTTTGTGGACGATGAGGCAAGTGTTCTGGATGGTCTGCAGCGTCTGCTTCGGCAGAAGCGGAACGAGTGGGAGATGGCTTTTGCGCCCGGCGGCCGGGAAGCCCTGGGGCTGATGAAGGAAAAGCCGTTCGATGTGATCGTGTCCGACATGCGCATGCCCGAAATGAGCGGCGCCGAGTTGCTGACGACGGTGATGAACGAATACCCGAAAACCGTACGGTTTGCCCTGTCGGGACAAACCGATCGGGAAATGTTTTTTCAATCGTTGTCCTCCTCGCATCAATTCCTTTCCAAGCCCTGCGAAGCCGAATGCTTGATTAATACGATCGAAAGGGCCTTTAGTTTGCGGGAGCTTCTTCTTAGCGCCAACCTGACCAGGCTTGTAACTCAATTGCGGGTCATTCCCAGCCTGCCTAAACTTTATGTCGATGTGGTGTCGGAATTGCGTTCTCCGAATGCCTCCGTTCAGCGGGTTGGGGAAATCATTGCCCAAGACATGGCCATGAGCGTCAAGGTCCTGCAATTGATCAATTCCGCGTTCTTTGGACTGCACTATCACGTGAGCAGTCCCACCCAGGCGGCCAGTCTGTTGGGCTTGGATATTCTGAAGTCCCTGGTGCTGGTGGTGCACGTATTCGGTTCCGCCAAAAACGTGCATTTGCCGGCCGGTTTGGTCGAGCATCTGTGGGCGCACAGTCTGGTGGTCGGACGGGGGGCGCAGGCCCTCGCCCGAAAGATGGACTTGGATAAGCGTTCGGTGGACGATGCCTTTATTGCCGGCCTGTTTCATGACCTGGGCCGGCTGCTGCTGATTCTTAATCTGCCCGAGCAATATGCCCAAGCGATCAAAGGTTTTCAGGAGAAGTACGTCCTGCTCACGGATGCGGAAACAGCGGTGTTCGGCGCCACGCATGCGGAGATCGGGGGTTACTTGCTGGGCCTGTGGGGCTTTTCCGACCCGGTGGTCGAGGCGGCTGCTTTCCATCACCGCCCGTCCGAATGCATTGGAAATCATACCGGCATTCTGGCCGCGGTTCATGTCGCCAGTGCGTCCGACAATATTTGGGGTGAATTGTCTGCAACGCGACCGTATGCGGAATTGGATAAAAAATACCTGGAGAAAGCGGGCTTCGCCGCTCCGTTGGACGACTGGATGACGCTCTGCCGCCAGGTTTCAGCTCAAGGCTATAAAAAAAATGGATAAAATACTGTTCATCGATGACGAGCCCTCCGTGCTGGACGGATTTCGACGCCAGCTTCGCAAGGATTTTGACCTGGTCACGGCGCCCGGCGGAGAGGAAGGGTTGAAGCTGGTCGAAAAGGAAGGCCCCTTCCCCGTGATCGTGTCGGACATGCATATGCCGTTCATGAACGGCATTCAGGTTCTTGCCAAGGCGAGGGAATTGGCGCCCGATACCGTGCGCATCATGCTGACCGGAATGGCGGATTTGCAGACGGCCATGAATGCCGTCAACCAGGGCAATATCTTTCGTTTTTTGACCAAGCCGTGCAGCATCGAAAGCCTTTCCATGGCGTTGCAGGCGGGCGTCGCCCAGTATCGGCTGATTACGGCCGAGCGGGAATTGCTGGAAAAGACCTTGAAGGGCAGCATCCAGGCGATGGCGGACATCCTGGCTCTCACCAATCCCGTGGCCTTCAGCCGGGCGTTGCGGTTGCGGCACTATGCGGCACAGATGGCCAAGACGCTGAATCTGCCCAATGTATGGCAGTTCGAAGTGGCCGCCTTGCTCTCGCAAGTCGGTTGCGTGACGCTTCCCTCCGAGGTGTTGGAGAAAGCCTTTGCCGGGGAAGCGCTGACGCCCCAGGAAAAGGAGATGTTCGATGCTCACCCTCAAGTGGGCGGCCAGCTCATCATCAACATCCCCCGGCTCAACACGATCGCCCACATGATTACCCATCAGCAGAAACCTCTCTCGGGATTGCAGCTTCCAGCGGCGGAAGACGCTTCTTTCACGGCTGAAATCGGCGCCCATATCCTCAAGGTCGCCGTCGATTTCGATTTATTTTTGTCCCGGGGCATGACGCCGGAAAGAGCCAAGGGCTCGATGGCGGATCGGGGCGGTTATCCTCCGGTTTTGATGGCGGCGCTGGCGCGCGTCGAAACACCCCGATTGGAAAAATCCAGCCTCGTGGTGAAAGTCGGAGAGCTGCGGAACGGAATGATTCTGGCGGAAGACGTTCGTGCGAGGGGAGGAGGCTTGGTGGTGAACAAGGACCAGGAGGTGAGCGACACCTTGCGGCAGCGTCTTAAAAACTTCGTCTTGCAGGGAAATATTCCGGATGAAATCCGGGTGTTCGTCTATCAACGAGTCGTCGCGGCAACATGAATGAGGCCTTCCTAGTCGAACGAATACTTCTTGTTGACGACGATCCTCCTTTTCAGGATGGGTTGAGCCGTTTGATTCATGGCGCGCTCAAGCCGATGAACCCGGAAATCCTGCGGGCCGGGGATGGGGCGCAGGCGCTGGATTGCCTGGCGAAGCAACCGGTGGATCTGGTGTTCCTGGATTACCAGATGCCCGGCATGTCCGGTTTGGAATGCCTTCAACACGCCCTCGAAAAACAGCCTGCGCTGGCCGTCATCATGGTGACCGGCGCCGGAGACGAACACATTGCCGTCGAGGCGATGAAAGCCGGCGCCATGGATTATTTGGTGAAAGGCTCGATTACAACCGAAGCGTTTCGTCGATCGACGGCGAATGCCCTGCACAAGCGCGCCCTTATGCAGACGATCGAGAAACAGCAGGCAGAGCTGCTGGATGCGGAGCGGCAGCGGGTCATGATCGAAAGCCTGGGCGCCGCGTGCCATCATCTGGGACAGCCGGCGACGGTGATCCGGCTGTATCTGGAGTTGATTCAACGGGAGGAGCTGTCGCCCCACCTTAAGGAAATGGTGCTGCAGTGCGTACAAGCGGCCGACCGCGTTGCCGACATTCTGCAGCGGCTGCAGGAATTGAATGGGTACCGGCCTGTGCCGTATCTGAAGTCTGCCCTGAACGAAAAAGGGGACGCCTCCAATAACATTGTCGACGTCCCCTGACCGTGCTTACGCGTTGTTTCCGTTGTGCAAGTCGATGTGGCAAGGGGTCAGATGCCAGATGCCCTGCGAGTATTCTTGAATCGTGCGGTCCGAGCTGAACTTGCCGGTGTTGGCGATATTCATCAGGCTCATGCGCAGCCAGCGATCCCGATCCCGATACACCGTTTCGGCGTATTGCTGGCAATCCACATACGACTGGAAGTCGGCCAGGTGGAAATACCGGTCGCCGAAGGTCAGCAAGGCGTCGTAGATCGGCTGATACAGGGCCGGTTCGTCGAGATCGAAGAAGCCGCCTTTCAGGGCATCGAGGATGCGCTTAATCTCGGGCTGCTTGTGATAGTAATCCCACGGATTGTAGGCGCCGGCCCGACGGAGTTCTTCCAGTTCCGCGTTGGTCTTGCCGAAGAGGAAGAAGTTGTCGGCGCCGACTTCTTCGCGAATTTCGATGTTGGCTCCGTCCAGGGTGCCGATCGTGATCGCGCCGTTGAGGGCGAATTTCATGTTGCCGGTGCCGCTGGCTTCCGTGCCGGCGGTGCTGATTTGTTCGCTCAGGTCCGTGGCGGGGATGATGCGCTCCGCCAGCGAAACCCGGTAATCGCTCAGGAAAACCAGCTTCATCTTGCCGTTGATGTCCGGGTCGTTGTTGACGATGCCGGCCACGTCGTTGATGAGCTTGATGATCAGCTTGGCCATGTAATAGCCGGGCGCCGCCTTGGCGGCGAAGATGAACGTCCGGGGATGCAGGTCGAGCTGGGGATTGTCCTTGAGTTGGAAGTACCGGTGGATGATGTGAAGCACATTCAACACCTGGCGCTTGTATTCGTGCAGCCGTTTGACCTGGGTATCGAAGATGGAATCCGGGTCCACCACGACGCCGTTGGTTTCTTTGATCAACTCGCAAAGGCGAACCTTGTTGTCGCGTTTGATCTGGTGCAGCTTCTCCTTGAACGACGAGTCGTTGACCGCCGATTCCAACTGCTTGAGCTGGTAGAGATCGGTGATCCATGAGTCCCCAATGCGCTCGGTGACGAGGTCCGCCAGGCCGGGATTGGATTTCAACAACCAGCGGCGCTGGGTGATGCCGTTGGTCTTGTTGTTGAATTTGTGGGGCCACAATTCGAAGAAATCCTTGAAAAGATGGCTCTTCAGCAAGTCCGAGTGCAGCGCGGCAACGCCGTTGACGCTATGGCTGCCGGCTACGCTCAGGTAGGCCATACGCACCTGCTTGTCCCCGCCTTCCTGGATCAACGACATGCGCGCGACGCGGTCGGGGTCGTTCGGAAACTTGTTCATGACCTGGCGCAGGAAGCGGCGGTTGATCTCGTAAATGATGGACAAATGCCGGGGCAGCAGTTCTTCGAACAGCCGGACGGACCACCGTTCGAGGGATTCCGGCATGAGGGTGTGATTCGTGTAGCCCATGGTTTTCTGCGTGATGTCCCAGGCTTCGTCCCATTCCATTCGCTCGACATCGAGCAGCAGGCGCATCAACTCGGCTACGGCCATGGCCGGATGCGTGTCGTTAAGCTGAATGGCCACCATGTCAGGGAAGGTACGGAAGTCCTTGTTGGTGACCTTGAACCGCCGGACGATATCCTGAATGGAACAGGATACGAAGAAATATTGCTGCTTGAAGCGCAGCTCCCGGCCTTGCTCGATCAGGTCGTTGGGATAAAGCACCTTGGTGATGTTTTCCGTCAGGGTTTTCCGTTCGTAAGCTTTGACGTAGTCGCCGTTGTTGAAGAATTTCAGATCGAATTCTTCGGCGGCTTTCGCGGTCCAGAGGCGGAGGTTGTTGACGGTGTTGTTGCCGTAGCCGGCGATGGGCAGGTCGTACGGGATGCCCACGAGCGTCTCGTAGTTGACCCATTTGGGCACGAGACGTCCGTTGTCGTACTCGTTGACGACATTCCCGCCGAAGCGGACGCCGAACTGGTATTCCGGGCGTTCTATTTCCCACGGCGAGCCGTACCGGAGCCAGTTGTCGGGCTCTTCCAGTTGGTAGCCGTCCTTGATGATCTGGCGAAAGATGCCGTAATCGTAGCGGACGCCGTAGCCGTAGCCGGGCAATTCCATGGTGGCCATGGAATCCAGGAAGCAGGCGGCCAATCGGCCCAAGCCTCCATTGCCGAGGCCGGCATCGCGCTCCACGCCGCGGAGCTTTTCCCAATCGAGGCCCAGGTCCTTCATGGCCTGATCTACGCTGGGATCCAGGCGAAGATTCAGTACATTGGTGCCCATGGAGCGGCCAATCAGATACTCCATCGATAGGTAATACACGCGTTTGACGTTTTTCTTGTAATACGTCTGGCTGGTTTGAATCCAGCGTTCGATCAGCCGGTCGCGGACGGTCATGGCCAAGGCATAATAGCGATCGTGCTCGGTGGCGGAATAGTTGTCCTTCGCCAGGGTGTATTTCAAGTGGTTCTGAAAGCTCAGCTTGATGGCTTCCGGGGTGTCCAATTTATGATAATTACGAACCAGATTTTCCAATTCCTTGACGTCGTTACTCATACCTATTCTCCTTAAATCCCATTTTTCGGGTAAAACGTTATAACTGTACACGCTAAATTCAAATTTGTCCTGCGATTTCCGCCGCGGCCGTAAATACTTGTTGAGCGGAGAGTTGGTGCAGGCAGGCGAGGTTGTTTCGGGCGCACGAGCGAGCCCTGCACGGGCGGCAGGCGAGGTTGGGAACGACGATGACGCGGTGCTTGCTTCCGTAGGGGCCGGTCCGCACCGGATCGGTCGAGCCAAACACGGCGACGACCGGTTTGTCGAGGGCGGCGGCCATGTGCATGGGGCCGGAATCCACGGTAATAAGCAGGTCCATTTCCTGCAGCAGGCTGCCCAATCCGACCAGCGTGGTTTGTCCGCAGGCGTTGACGGCGGGGTGGGGCAACTGGCGGTTGATATGGTCGCAGGTCGGGCGATCCGCCGGAGAGCCGATCAGGTAGAGGCTGGCGTTCAGCTCTTCCTGGAGGAGGCGACCTACCTCGACAAAATTTTCGACGGGCCAATTTTTGGTGATCCAACGGGAGCAGGGCGCCAGCGCAATGCGCGGCTGCGGCTCCAGGCGCGGTTGCGCCGGGAAGCGCACGGGGAACGAAATGTCGCGTCGTTGGAGTCCGAGGTGTCCGATCGCGTCCAGGGCCTCTTCGACCGCGTGGCGGTTTTTATCGGCGGCTCCTGCCGTCGACGTGTAAAGCCAGCGGGACCCCTCGCGGGCATAGGAGGGGCCGATGCGCCGGCGGCCCTTCGCCAGCCGGGCGACCAGCGCGCTTTTCAAAAGGCCCTGGAAATCGACGATATAATCGTAGGTGCGTTCGCGCAGTTCCCGCGCGAAGGCCGGCGCCTGCCGGAAAAAATTCCGGCGCGGAAAGCCGATAACGCGGTCAACGCCCTGAAAGCATTTCACCAGCTCGATGTATTCGGGTTGCGTGACCCAATCCAGGGTCGCCGCCCCCAAGGCCTCGCGCAGATTCGTAGCCGCCGGAAGGGCGTGAAACAAATCGCCCAGCGAGCTGAGCTTGATGACCAGAAGGCGCGGCGGAGTTTTTTGTGACTCGCTCAAATACGGATACCTTTGCAGTCCTGGCTTATCAGGTTTTGTTTTCGCGCACCAGCATCAGCATGATGGCTTTTTGAATGTGCAGCCGGTTCTCCGCCTCGTCGAACACGACCGATTGGGGGCCGTCGATGACGTCGGCGGTCTGCTCGTAGCCGCGCAAGGCCGGCAGGCAATTCATGAAAATGGCCTTCGGGCTCGCCTGCTTCATCAGGGCTTCGTTGACTTGATAGGGCGTGAAGATCCGGACGCGCTCGTTCAATTGATGCGCGGGGATGTGATAGCTCATCCAGGAGTCGGTGTACACGACATCGGCGCCCTTGACCGCTTCGACCGGGTCGTGGGTGATCTTCACCTCGCAGCCCATTTTCTTGCCGGTTCGCAGGGCTTCCTTGAGCACTTCCTGATCGGGGCTGTAGGCCTTGCCTTCCGGGCAGCCGATGTTGATGTTCATGCCCATTTTGGTGCAGCCCAGCAGGAGCGAATGGGTCACGTTGTTGAAGCTGTCGCCCAGATAGGCCAGCTTGAGGCCCTTTAAATCGCCTTTGTGTTCCAGGATGGTCATCAAGTCCGCCAGAATCTGGCAAGGATGCGAGAAATTGGTCAGGCCGTTGATCACCGGGATGGTGGCATGACGGGCCATTTCCTCCAGCCGGGCGTGATCGAACAGACGCGCCATGATGATGTTCACGTAACGGCTCAGCGTCCGGATCGTGTCCGAAGCGCTTTCCTTGCCTGCTCCGATCGGGGAGGTGGAGGTGTCGTAAAATATGGCGTGGCCGCCCATCTGGATCATGCCGGTCTCGAAGGAGACTCGCGTGCGCAGGCTGGGCTTTTCGAAAATCATGCACAGCGTTTTGCGGCGCATGACGTTTTCAAATTTCTCGGGGTGAGCCTTGATTTCACGGCCCAACGCGAACGCCTCTTCCATGCGGGCGGATGACCAATCCCTGAGCGAGAGCAAATGCAACATGATGGGTTCCTTTCGTCAGCTGGTTAGATCGTGGTAATACCGGTCGACTTCCTTCTCCCGGTCGAAGATCGTGAGAATCAGGGCCGCCCGTATCCACATGCCGTTGCGAACCTGCCGCCAGTAAATGGCCCGGGGATCGGAATCCACATCGGGCGAGATTTCCTTCCTGCGCGGCAGAGGATGCAGGATGACCGCCTCTTCCTTAAGCGCCTGGAGGTGATGGGCCTTGAAATGGAACTTTTCGATTTCGATCTGCCGGCTTTCCTGGGCGGTATCCCATTCGTCCTGGATGCGGGTCATGTAAATGGCGTCCACTTCCGGGATGATTTTTTCGAAATCGCTGGAAATCTCGTATTCGATGCCGGCCTTGTCCAGGGCGGCGAGGATGTCGCCTCCGATTTGCAGCGATTCCGGGGCGCAGAAGTATTGTTTGACCCCGGGGTACAGCGTCAGGAGCAACGCCAGCGAGCGGACGGTGCGCCCGCGCGCCAGGTCTCCGACAAAGGCGATGCGCTTGCCCTCGATGCCGCCGTGCCGCTCGAAGCTGCGCTGCAAGGTGTAAATGTCCAGCAGGGCCTGCGTGGGATGCTGGTCTTTGCCGGAGCCGGCATTGATGACCGGCACGGGGCGCTCCGAATTCGAGAGCATCCAGGCGATTTTTTCCGCAAACCCGCCCACCGGATGCCGCATGACGATGAGATCGAAGTAGGAGCTGAACGTGCGGATGGAGTCTTCGGGGGATTCGCCCTTCAATTCGCTGGAGGTGGCGGTGTCCCGCACCTCCGCTTGCTGAATGCCCACAATCTGGCACGCCGCATAAAAGGAAAGGAACGTCCGGGTGGACGGCTGGGCGAAGTACAGCATCGCGCGTTTCTCGGAAAGCAGATCTCGAAGAAACAGGGTGCCGCCGCGTGTTTTCGCGATGCGTCGGATGCGCGAGGCCAATTCGCACAGCCGGTCCAGGGTCGGGCGATTGAACTGCTGGGCAATCAAGGCGTGATAGGGGCGGTCCGACCGCATGAAATAGGGCCCTTTTTCCTCCGGGCTCAGCTTGAGAAAACTTTCCCAAGGCATCTTGCTTAGGGGATTATTTCGATACATAGTCGTTTTCCCATAGTTATGTGTTGTTGATTAAACCGCCGCTAAACTACCGCAAAAACATACAGGGGTTCTAGCGCAAAGTTTGGTGGATTGAAGAAGGCGCTCTTGGCCCTTAGCCCGGATTTCTCACCAGCGCGGCCGCGCTGGTGAGAAATCCGCTTTCGGCAGGGCGGTTTAGGGCAAACCGCCCTGCCGAAAGACGTGACGCGGTGTCTTCCGACACCGCGAACGTGGCTACCCCGTTTGCGTCCCGATTTTATCGGGGCGCATTTCTCACCGGGCGGTGAGAAATGCGGGTTAGAACCTGTTTCAGCCGGTCGCTTCTCTGGCTCAACGATTACGATTAGGAGAAAAAGAGGGGAAAAATCTGCCCTGACGCTTGAGGCTGCCGAAATAGGCTCTAGGGCTTGCTGTTTCGTCCGTGACGAATCATCCAGTCGACCGCCGCTCTTTCCCATCCGATGTCGTGGCCGGCTTTTTCGCTTTCATACCACTTGTGCAGGAGGATCTCCTGCTTGATGTCTTCCCATTGCCGAAATAGCCGGGTATTTTTTACCCACTGATCCATCGCGTTCTGATCGCGACCGGCAGAAGAATCATTATGCATGACGAAATCCTAGTTAAGGGCCCTTGGAACTGGCGAGATATTAGCCGCTGGAGCGATCCCAGTCAATGCGCTTGTCAGTTTATTCTGACAAAATTTAGTCAAGTATAAGTTGCGTATTGTTATACGACCCAGCATATAACTCCTTTTAAATACTCGCTTTCCGGAAAAACAGCGAGCACAGGATGGTCGGGAGGCTGGCTAAGACTTTCCAAAATCGTGACCCGTCGGCCTGAATCGATGGCCGCCCAGCCGATCATGGTTTTAAAATCGTCGGTCGTGATTTGGCCGGAGCAGGAAAAGGAAGCTAGTACGCCTCCAGGTGTAAGAAGCTTCATGGCCAGCAAGTTAATGTCTTTGTAAGCCCGCAAGCCTTTTTCCTTTTGCGCGCGCGTTGAAACGAACCGGGGCGGGTCCAAAACGATCAAATCGAAGGTCCGTCCCGCGTCGCGAAGCTTTCTGAGGGCCTCGGGAACATCGGCTTTTACATAATCGATGGGAACCATCGTTCGGTTTAATTCATGATGGAATCGCGCTTGGTCGAGCGCGCTGTCGGAACGGTCGATGCCGATAACTTCCTTCGCGCCGGCGGCGGCTGCATAAATTTCAAAAGCGCCGGTATAACAATAGGCGCTGAGCACCCGCCGATCTTTGGCGTAGGCGGCGACCCTTTGGCGATTCGTGCGTTGATCGAGGAAAAACCCCGTTTTTTGGCCGGACCGCAGATCGACATCGAAAAGAAACGAGTTTTCCCGGATTCTGGTCGTTGCTTGGACGGGCTTGTAGCGCGCGGCTAACTCAGCCGAGTCGATGCCTTCCCTGGAAGCGCTGTCGTCTTCGACGCGAACCACGATGTTGCCGATGCCCGTTTCGCTCTTGAGATGCTCCAGCATGCCGTCCAGATAGGGCAAAAGGGCTTTTGCGCCGACTTGAACCATCAGCGCATCGCCATATCGGTCGACGATCAAGCCGGAGATGCCGTCCGATTCGGAAAAAAACAATCGGTAGGCGTTGGTCTCGTTGCGCGCGATCGAGTCGGCGAAAATGCGCTCGCGTTGGGCGATGGCGGCATCCAGCCGCAGGGCAAAAAAGTCGGCGTCAAGGGCTTGCTCGGGATTCCACGTGCAAAGCCGGATGGTCAGGGCGGATTCCGGATGGAGCAGTCCCCGGGCGAGCCAGACTCCCGAATGATCGAGCACATCCGTGACGGCTCCGCAGTGTAAATCCCCCTGCCATTCGTCGACAGCGCCGGAAAATACCCAGGGATGCCCCTTCTTGATGTGCTTCTCCCTTCCCGATTTCAGACGTGCTGTCGCCTGATGAAGCATGTTCTCCCCTCTTTCTCGATAACTGCGTATCGTAGCCGCCGATTCGTTCAATCGATGTAAAACTTCACTCAGTTTATGCACTTTCCCGTGCGAAACCAGCAATCTTTTTGAATGTTCACGATGAAAAAGGGTTTACTTTTTTTGCCGGTGCTGTAAACACAATACGTGTCCAGAATAACGAAGAGCCTGTTCGTATTCAAAACATGGCCAGCCGTTTGTATTCCGATGACGGTTGGTTTATGTGTATTTACCTTTACGGCCTGTAATCGACCGATCAACGATCTTGTCCCCGTTCAGACGCCGCACGAAGCCGTCCTTCACGTCTATAACATGGCCAAACGCATGGATCCGACCCTGCTGGACTTGTTTACCGCCCGCACGGGGATCAAGGTGGTCTACGAAGAATATGAATCGCTCGATCGGTTGTCTTTCGATCTGCAAGCGGAGCCCTCCCGATGGGATGTGGTCATTGCCCGCGATTATACGGTGAACCTGCTTCGGGAACTGCGACTCCTGACGCCCATGAATCTAAGTATTCTGCCGGGTTTGAAGAATATCGATTGGCGATTCCTGAACCTGCCGTTCGATCCCGGCAACCGATATTCGGTGCCCTATCTTTGGGGAACCACCGTGCTGGCCTATCGCAAAGATAAGGCAAAGCCTCCGGAAAGCTGGGACGCTCTATGGGATTCGGCTTATACCGGACGAATCATGATGCTCGATCATCGACGTGAAGCCTTGGGCCTGGCTTTGCTTCATACGGGCTCGCCCCTCGACTCGCAAAACGAAGAACAGTTGGAGCGGGCGGGAAAAGCCCTGGTGAAACAGGCCGGCCTGATTCGCGGCTACGGCGATTCCATGCGGTTGGCGGAGGCTTTGGTGACGGGGGACGTCGATGTCGCGCCCCTCTATAATGGCGATGCCGTGGTGGCCATGACCCGGAACCCGGAGGTGGGATGCCTCTTGCCCGCTCAAGGCTCGCCCCGATGGATGGATCAATTCGTCATTTCTCGGGATGCCCGCCATATTCCCGAGGCCTATGCCTTCATCAACTTCTTTTGCGAGCCGGAAGTGGCGGCGAAAAACGCCAATCGCTTGAAATTCGCCACCCCCAACAAAGCGGCGGAGCCGTATTTGGACTCGGACGTGAAGAACAACGACCTCATTTATCCCGGGCCGTCCATCCTGGCTCAATGCCGCTTTTTCCCGCCCTTCGATGTTTTCACGATTCGGTTGCTCAACTCAACCTGGTCCGAACTGGACGCCTTGACCGCGCAACGGTCCGCGGCGAACGAACCCCGGGGGATCGTCAACCCATGAGCACTTCCAAATCGTTTGCTCCCATTCATCGCCGGGTTTTGGTGGCGCTTTTGTTGTCCGGGCTTCTTCCGGTGGTCCTGATTTCCCTCTCCACCCAGATATTCACCCGGCAGGCCATGCTGGATTATGAATACGACAAGATGTCCATTTCCTCCTATGAAGTGGCCCGGCAGATCGGCGAAACAATCTCGGATGCCTCGTTGAAGCTGAATGCCCTGTGCTCGGATCCCAGCCTGATATCGAGTTTGGTCGCCCGGAAGATTCCCCCGCAGAAAACGCCCGGCTTCCAGTTCTTTCTCGACCTGTTTTCGGACGTGACGCTCTTTAACGTCGAAGGCGAAGCGATTTATGCGTCGACCCAGGCCTATCTGGATCATCCGTATCTTTCCGAAGGCTTTCGTCAGGCGCTGCAAGGCTCGTTGTTTTGCCTGCCTCCGCATCGGGTATTGGGCCATACCAACCTGTATATCAGTCTATTCTGTCCGATACGGGGAGAAAACGGCGCCGTCGAGGCGGTGTTGGGCGTCGGACTTTCCCTGGACAAAATATGGCAGGTAATCGAACGGGGCCACTTGGACGAAAGCGGGTCTTTCGTATTGCTGGACGCCTGCGGGAATCTTCTGGCAGATACCCAGCCGGATCGCCTGCTCACGAAATTCGCTCCGACGATTCCTCCGGGATTCTGGATGGAAAGAAAACGCGGCTTGTACCTGACGGATGCCCAGGAAGAACTGGCCTACGTCTCCATTCCCATCGATCTTCGCCAGAGCGGCGTCGGCCAGAACTGGATTCTTCTGGGGTTGAAGCCGTACCGGGAGCTGCTGGTGCTGCCGCGGCAGGAGATGCGCCTTCATATGGCCGCCGCTTCCGTTACGTTGGTGGCGATCCTGCTCGTGGGGCTGCTGCTGAGCCGGAAGCTTTCGCGCCCGGTCATCCGCGTCGCCAAGGCCGCCCAACAAGTTTCCCAAGGCGATCTCGACACCGTCATTCCCGAAGAGGGGCCGCATGAAGTCCGGCAGTTGGCGGTGGCGTTCAATCAAATGGTTCAGGAACTGCGCCAGCACCGCAGCCGCATGGAAAACATGGTTCAGCAACGCACGCTGAAGCTCCGGGACTCCCAGCGCCAGTTGGAACAATTGACGGCGCACCTGCAATCCGCCTACGAATCCATTATTGACGGCATCCTGATCATGGAGTGGCCCTCGGGCAAGGTAATCGCGGCCAATCATAATTTTGCGTCCCTCTTCGGCTTGGATGCCGCCTCCTTGATGGGGAAGACGTCCGATGAAGTCAGCTCGATGATCCGGGTGAATTTTGTGGAACAAAGGGATAATGCCTTTCGCTGGGATCACTACCAAAAGTTTTCCGAGGAAACCGCGTTGGAAGAGTGGGAGATGAGCGAGCCCGCGCGGTTGACGCTTTCGGTTTATACCGGCCCGGTGGTTGGCGGGCACGGACAGGTTTTCGCCCGGCTGTGGATGTTCCGGGATTTGTCCAAGCAGCGCTTGCTGGAAGCCGAACTGCTGCAAGCCCAGAAAATGGAAGCCATCGGGCGGCTCGCCGGCGGGATTGCGCACGATTTCAACAATCTTCTGACCGGGATTTTGGGCAACCTGACCATGGCCGAAATGGAATTGAAGCCGGCCGGCGATGCCGGAAATTTCATCGTCCTGGCCCGTCAGGCGGCCAAGCGGGCGGCCGAGCTGGTGCAGCAGTTGCTCGGGTTCTCCCGGCGCAGTCGTTTGAATCTTACCCGCTGCGATTTAAATGGAATCGGCCGCGAGGTGCAGGGCCTTTTGAAGCATACGGTGGATCCTCGCATCGAACTGAACACCGACTTGCAGGCCGAGCTCTGGTGTGTTTCGGCCGATCCCACCCAGCTTCAGCAGGTGCTGATGAATCTGAGCGTGAATGCCGTCGATTCCATGCCGAATGGCGGCCAGTTGCTGATTCAAACGCAAAATGTGCGGGTGGAAAAAGCCGAAGCGCAGCAGTGGGTCGATGCGCGGCCCGGCGATTATGTGCTGCTCTCCGTTAAAGATCAGGGCCACGGCATCTCGAAGGAAGTTCAAAGCCATATGTTCGAACCTTTCTTCACGACGAAAGGTCCGGGCAAGGGCACGGGGCTTGGCTTGGCGATGTCTTATGGCATTGTCAAACAGCACGGCGGCTGGATTGTCTGCCACTCGGAATTGAACCGCGGCACCACCTTCTTTATCTATTTGCCGCGCGCGGGCGATGCGTCCGAAGCCGTTGCTGCCGTAACGCAGCAAGCCCCGGTGTCGGGCGGCAAAGAACGAATCTTCGTTGTGGACGACGAGCCGGCCGTGCGCGGCGTGATGATGATCGTCCTGCGAAAATATGGCTATGAGATCCTGTCGGCCGCCGATGGCGAAGAGGCCGTCAATCTGTTCCCGTCGAAGCAAACGGAGATCGATCTGGTCATGCTGGATCTGACCATGCCCAAACTCTCGGGCCGGGATACGTTCCGCAGACTCCGGGAAATGCGCCCGGATATCCCCATCGTCATCTCCAGCGGCTATCCCGTCGAGCTGGAGCCTTTCACCAAGGAAGTTGGCTCGGCGCCCAACGGCTTTGTCCAAAAGCCCTTCGAAGTATCGGATCTGGCTCGCACCGTCCGCTCGGTATTGGATGCCGTCAAGAAAATGAAGAACTAAGGGCCTCCTGTGCGGCAGGTTGTTGTTTTCTTTGGAGCCGGAGCGACCTCGCCTGCCTTTTATACACAAATTCTCCAAGAGAGTCACCAAGACGTTTCGATCATGGAGAGCGCCATGCTCCTTGATGACGATCAGGCATCAGCGTTGGGTAATATGGAGGTCGGCAAAGCCGTTGTGAAACTGCAGGGGAGAATTCCCGACCCCTTCATGATTCAGGTTCCGAAGATGAATATCCTCAAAGGCCTTGTCACTGACGAGATGATAAAGCTCACCGCGAGATTAAAGACCTTGAAAAGACCCGTAACGATATGCGATTGAATCTGTATCAGGCTCAGGATGAGGTTGAGCAGCAAAAGGAGCGGCTGAATGACCGTACCCGACAAGCCGCAGAGCCGTAACCAAAAATATCGGTTAACCGACAAAGGCCGTGAAATCATACGCAAGCATGAGGGAAAACGCCATGAGTGAACCGGCGATTGTCTGTCCGAAGTGCAAGGCGGAAATAAAGCTGACTGAATCCCTCCCATCGTTTTGCCGTCGTCAGCAAAACGATGTTGAGGATTGAATGCGATGGTAAAGAATAAACTCAAACTAGCCTGGATGGGCAAGGACAAGCAGAGTCCGTTGTGCGGCGCGCAACATCGCGCCCTCCCATGGAGGGCATATGGCCGTCTGAGGCGCAAAATGAAGAGTCGGTCGGCCATATGCCGACCCTCCCACAACGGAAGCATCCTGCTCATGGGGTTTTCATATCCTCCGGGGCGCCGACCTTGGTGTTTCTCACCGTTTGCACGGAAAATAAAACCTCTTGGCTGGCTTGTGCCGCGGTACAGGCGGCTTTGGTTGATGTGTGGAAGGCGGCGGATGCGTGGTCGGTGGGATATTACCTCTTGATGCCCGACCACATTCATTTATTCTGTTCACCGCACAAACCGGAATTTACTTTGAAGGCGTGGGTCACACACTGGAAGCGCAAATTCAGTTGCCTGCATCTCGCGGAAGCGGGCTCTTGGCAAAGGGACTTCTGGGATACCCGGCTCAGGCGCGCAGAGAACTATCATGACAAATGGGAATATGTCCGACAGAATCCCATGAGAAAGCATTTAGT
Source organism: Lentisphaerae bacterium GWF2_57_35 (assembly GCA_001804865.1). Taxonomy (GTDB): domain Bacteria; phylum Verrucomicrobiota; class Kiritimatiellia; order CAIQIC01; family GWF2-57-35; genus GWF2-57-35. The sequence goes on along the minus strand of MHBK01000051.1, from coordinate 25,446 downwards.
GTCCAAGCCGGAAGACTGGCCCTACCAGGGCGTATTGAACGAATTGCGGTGGTAATGGGAGGGACGGCGTGTCGCCGTCCGTTTGCACTATGCAGAATAAACAGAAACTCGAATTGACCTGGATCGGCAAGGACAAGCAGCCCCAGCTTGAACCGCGGATTTTGATTGAGGATGCGGGGAAATCGTATGGAGACAATAAGAAGTTTTCCACCGCCTGCAAGGACCGCTATCCGAATATCGAGATCACGAAGATTCCGGCGATGTTGCTGGGCCGTTGCGAGTTTGGAAAAGACGATTACAGCCTGAATATCGTCAATATGCCGCACGACCCGGATGAACCCAATTTCGTTCCCGTTGGCCCACCCAAGGCAAAGCCCAAAGCCCGTGAAAATCCGGCCCAGCAGAATCTTTTCGGCAACGAGGAGGGTAAGGGATGAGCGCAAAGAAAAAAGCGAACTCGCAAGTGCCAGTGAAAAGAACGGGGGACCAGGTTACTCCCGCCAATTTACTGCAAGATTTGAGGGGGATAATCGTATCGGCGCGTCATTCCGTAGCCCTAACGGTGAATGCGGCGTTGACCACCTTGTATTGGCAGATGGGGAAAAGGATTCGCGAGGACATCCTTCGCGAAAAACGTGCGGAGTACGGCCAGGAGGTTTTGCAAGCGCTGGCCGCCAAATTGACCATCGAATTCGGGCGTGGTTATTCGGAAAAGAATTTGAGGCATATGGTTCGTTTTGCCGAGGTGTTTCCGGAAGAAAAGATTGTCTCCGCACTGCGGAGACAATTGGGCTGGACGCATTTTAAAACCATCATTTATATTGATGATCCGCTGAAGCGGGACTTTTACGCCGAAATGTGCCGGATCGAACGCTGGAGCACCAGAACCCTCGAGCACAAGATCGGCCACTTGCTTTACGAGCGCACGGCTCTGGCCAAGAAACCGGAGAAAGTCATCGAACAGGAAATCAAGTCTTTGCGCGAAGAAGACAAAATGACGCCCGACCTGGTTTTCCGCGATCCGTACCTGCTGGATTTTCTCGGCCTGAAGGACACCTATGCCGAAAAGGATGTCGAGGCCGCCATTCTCCGGGAGATAGAGGCCTTTATTCTTGAACTCGGCGTGGGGTTCGCCTTCCTGGAGCGGCAGAAACGAATCACGGTCGACGGCGACGATTACTATCTCGATTTGCTCTTCTACCATCGAAGCCTGCGAAGACTGGTCGCCATTGAACTCAAGCTGGGGGATTTCAAGCCGTCGTACAAGGGGCAAATGGAACTCTACCTGCGCTGGCTGGACAAGTATGAACGCCGTCCCGGCGAAGAAAGTCCCGTAGGCCTGATCCTATGCGCCGGCAAGAAGGAAGAAACGGTTCGCCTGTTAGACATGGAAGGCAGCGGCATCCGGGTGGCCTCGTACTGGACCGATGCGTTGCCGCAAAAGGAGCTGGAGCAGAAACTCCACGATGCTGTTCGATTAGCCCGGATGAGGCTCTCAGGAGGCAAGGAATCATGAACCACACGGCGCTTTATGTTCGGAATCGTTTGAGCCTGCGGTCGCCCCAGGAGGAAAGCCTGCGAATTCTTTCCGAGCTGGCCGCCGAAATGACGCTCAAGAAGAACAGCGACCTGGTTGCGGAACTCGCGAAAGTGAGGGCAAAATATCCTGCCTGCGCCGATTTCGAAAGAAACTTTCCGTCCATGTGTTTCGCCCTGGCAACAGGTGTCGGAAAAACCAGGCTGATGGGCGCTTTTATCGCCTATTTGTATCTTGAGAAGGGCATCCGCAATTTCTTTGTGCTCGCGCCGAACTTGACGGTTTACAACAAGTTGATCGAGGACTTCTCGAATCCCTCGAATCCAAAGTATGTCTTCCCGGGGATTGGAGACCTGGCGCAGAATCCGCCGAACATTATCACTGGCGATAACTACGGGGATGCCCGGCATGGGAACCTCTACACGGATTTGAACATCAACGTGTTCAATATCTCCAAGATCAACGCGGAAGCCAGGGGCGGCGCCGAACCACGAATCAAACGCATGGCAGAATATCTCGGCGAACCCTACTTCAACTATCTCTCGAACCTGGATGACTTGGTCATTCTGATGGATGAATCACACCATTATCGAGCCGATCGCGGCATGGCCGTAATTAACGAACTGAATCCCATTCTCGGCCTGGAATTGACCGCCACACCCCAGGTTGAACGCGGCAGCAACACCATCAAATTCAAGAATGTGGTCTATGAGTATTCTCTAGCCAAGGCCATCAGAGACGGCTTTGTGAAAGTTCCCGCCGTCGCGACCAGAAAGGATTTCGATCCGGCGCAATATAGCCTCGAAGATTTGGACCGCATCAAGCTCGAAGACGGCATCCGGATTCACGAAGACACCAAAGTCGCCCTGCAAATCTATTCCCGAGACTCCAAGAAGCGACTGGTTAAACCCTTCGTGCTGGTGGTAGCCAAGGATACCCAGCATGCCGGCCAGCTTAAGGCCCTGATCGAGTCCGTCTCGTTTTTCAAAGGGCAGTATGCCGGGAAGGTCATGGAGATTCATTCCGGCCAGAGCGGGTCGGAGAAGGACGAGAATATCGCCAAATTGCTTGTGCTGGAACATGAGGACAACCAGATCGAGATTGTTATTCATGTCAACATGCTCAAAGAAGGCTGGGATGTGACCAATCTTTACACGATCATCCCGCTTCGGACGGCCGCGTCCACGACCTTGCGCGAACAAACCATTGGACGAGGGCTTCGACTGCCTTATGGCGAGACGACGGGCGAATCCAAGGTGGACAAGCTGACCATCGTATCGCACGATCGTTTCCAGGAAATCGTGGACGCCGCCAACCGCCCGGATTCGATCATCCGACGGGAGAACATCATTGAGATAGACGAAGAACTCACAGCCCAGAAAGAGACCATCACAGCCACCTCGCTCATGACGCAGGGGTTGCAGGCCGAACAGAATCGAATCAAGACCCTGGCCGACCCCGCCGAGAAGCAACAAGCGCAACTGGCCCTGGAGACAAAGAAGCAGATTGTTTCAACCCTTAACGACCTCAATACCGAGGTCAAGTCCGCCCAGGAGTTAAGCCGGCCTGAGGTCAGACAGAAGGCCATGGAGAAACTCAAGGAGCGCATACAGTCCGAGCCCCAGCAATCGCTTTTTGTAAATGAAATGCTCAAGGAAGCTGAGTCGCACTACGAAGCGGTGGCCAGGGAATTCGTGCGGAACATCATTGAAATACCACGCATCATCATTCAACAAAAGAATGAGGTTCGGTCTGGTTTCCATAACTTCACCCTCGATACTGTCGGCTTGAGTTATCAGCCCGTTTCTGAGGCCATTCTTCGACGGTCCTTAACGGATAACCAAGAAGAAACCATTTTAGGCGTCGGACGGATTACTCCGGAAAATCTCGGCAACCTGATTGTGAGCGAACTGATCAATTACCCGGAAATTGACTACGACGAGCAATCCGAATTGCTGTTCAGTCTGGCGAACGACTCACTGACCAAACTCCGGGCAGAGCTTTCCGAGGACGAGTTGATCAATGTCGTGCAATATCACAAGCGTGAACTGGGATCCTTCATTTATAGCCAAATGATGGCCTCTGAGCATTTCTATTGCGAGGCTCCGGAGTATGACGAGCCCATCGTCAGGCCCTTCACGGCCATCGAAGAGCATAATCTATCCAAGTTCAGCTCCGATCACGTCCATGACTATTCAGAGACGATTACGCCCACGCGGCTCATTCCGACCAAGATCTTCAGCGGATTCAGCAAAGCGTGCCACACCCTTTACAAGTTTGACTCCAAGACGGAGAAGGATTTCGCCGGAATTCTCGAAAAGGATGGCGAAGTCCTAAAATGGCTCCGCCCGGCACGAAATCAGTTCCAGATCTACTGGAATCACAATTCCAGCCGATACATCCCGGATTTTGTTGCGGAGACTCCCGGAGCCATTTACATGATCGAAACGAAAAAAGAGGGCGATATCGATTCCGGCGACGTTCAGGAAAAGGCCACGGCAGCGGCGGAATATTGCAAGCACGCCACCGACTTTACCACCAAGAACAATGGCAAGCCGTGGAAGTACGTCATTATCCCGCATAACGGAGTCCTGGCCAATATGTCTTTCACAACACTCGTGACAAAATACGAGTACAAGACCATATAGTTCCCCGCTTCATACGTCCACAGATCAATCTACACGCGCAAGGATCACTCCGTCAGAGTGGTTGTCGATTAGTTTCGTTCTTGTTGAATCGTTACTTTAATTTTTGTCGGGAACTTCCTTCTTACAACTTTGTCATTGCCGGTTGGAATCCTGCGTATCTTGAAATGCAGGTACCCACTACGGTTTTGATCCACTGTGAAGGGCTTGTTCAGAGCGAACTTCTGATGTTCAGCCCAAGTTCCATCAATTTCTGGATTTCCTCCGTTGGCCACATAACCCTGAACAAACTTCGATCCCAAACTGATAGATTGAGCAATATACGATTTCCCAGCCTCTGCCCAAACACCCGAAAATTGCCAATCATGGTTGAGAGAATCCAGTACAATTACATCCGAGACTTGTCCCTCGGTCAGCTTTTGAATCGGCCAATAGGTCGCATCGCCATCCTTCCGAGCCATAACACTTTTGTGAATTATGACGCCCACATTTTCGACAGTCAGTAGAGGGACACCGCGCGGCATCAAGTCCCATGGAAGGGCTGATTTCTTCAACAAATCCGCAAGAGGTTTTACATCCAGTTTTTCAATAGAACCCTCTTCAAGCACCAACCCACACCCTTTTGCCTCTTCCCGCATCCAACGCAACGTCATGTTCGTTGCAGGCTGATTTGCTCCTCCACCTACATCGGAATGCTGCCCGCAAAACCAGAGTTGTTTTACCGTTCGTCCGTTTTCCGAAAGGTCATAAATCGGACAACCCGAATCCGGATTGATCCACAAGGTCGGCATGAATAGCGCCCTGTTATCATCAATTGAAACCGCGTGGCGACCATGGATGACATGTGTCCCCAGTTGTGTATCGTGAAAAGAATAGTTTTGCGGGTGATCAAACAGATTGGCAATCCACAGATGATCCGGCACACCCAGTTTCCCGACCGTGTCAAACACGCCAACAAAATGGACAGAAGGCGTTGGATTGGCTGCCCGTTTCCGATTTCGATATTCGGCATATTCTTCCGATGCCGCTATAACCAAATCCTTCTCGGCCAAATCCCTTAATCCCGCTTTCAACCCTCGATACCCGATAAACCCCGCGAGAGACCGAGCAGTGAACGCTCCCCGGCTGAACCCGATCAGATAAATTCGATCTCCTTCTTGATAATGCTTTGCCAGCCATCCATATGCCCGACAAATTGCATCGCTAATCCCAACTCCCCAAGCCCCGCCCAATATTCGATCTTTTAGGTCCTTCGACCCCACGCCATCCAAATACAGCTTTGTTTCGTTTTCCACCCCTACGACTGCCTGGTAAAACAACCAGACATTAGATCGATCCGATTCTTTCATCTTCTCCGCAGCGTTCCACGTCCCATCGCAACAGACCACTAAATTTCGGCTCATAGGATCCTTTCTTGAATTTTGCAGTTCCCCACTATCAACACCAGAAAAGGAATACGCCTCACCAATGGATTCATGCACCGTTTCTGACGGTCTCTCACAGAACTGCTATTGAGAATTTTGTTGAATTTTCTTATCCACTAAACTTGCCCTCTACAGAATAAAATGAACAGGCATCGGCTTCACTCGATGCCTGCTCGTATAGCTTCCGTACTACTTCTTTCCGATATCGCTTTGAATGAGATCATTGACAGATGACATTCCAGTTTCCTTCAAGAGAGTGCCGACATGCATGTCATCGCGCACACCAAAGTCACGACGATATTGCTTCTCTAAAGTGCCCACGTGTTTATCATCTCTGGTATCTCGGAGCTGACCATTCTCATTCCTTGGCCTATAGCCACGCATTCCAGGTGCATCCTTTGCCATATTTCTCACCTCCTTTCCTTTAGTTGTTTGATCACTTTTCAAGCAAACCGAACACAGAGAGAAAAAAACAATGCATAAAACGGTGAACCCCATCACTTGAGGGATTGTTAGCTTGCTTTTCTGACAGGATAGATAGGAATGGCAAATGCAATCTTCCCATAATCTTCCGCTTTGATTATTTTGCCTGTCTTCCAATGGCGAAATGATTTAACAAAAATAACCGATCCATTAAGCTTGCTGCTTTGCTTTTTTTTCATATTTTTTCCTCACTGTGCTTTGTTCATAAACAGCGCGTTCTACGCTTGATCAAGTACTCGGATTAGCGAACTAGACTGGACCAATAAAAAAAATTAAGATTTCATGGTCCGACGAATGAGGCCAATCCGTGTTACTTGGAAAAAGGAGGTTGTGGGGAATGTATGACGAAGACGACCTAAAGCTCCTATTGGGCGGAAAACATGAAGAACAAGAACAGGGCATTGAGACGCTTTGCGAAACTTATAGCAAACCGTTATGGTCTTTCTTATTAAAGCGATTCCCAGGCTTAAGGCATGAAGATGTGGGGGAAATTGTCAGCGACACCTTCATTGCTGTGTGGAGACGCATTGAGAAAGGTACATTCGATTTAAACCAACCGTTTGCTAAATTTGTATTTACTGTAGCAAAAAACAAAGCCATTGACCAACTACGGAAATACAAAACACAAATTGGTGATACAATAGATGACGACATCGGAGTTGTCGCTGAACGTATTCAAAACACAGAGGCCGGTTATAACTGGCATTCTGCTGTTTCGTATGAAAGAGCCGCAGCCATTCAAGACACATTCATCAAGTTTATACGAACATTACCAGATGTACAACGGCAGGTAGCTCAAGTTATGGCAGACAATTTTCCTGACGAGTTGGGCCAAGATGAAACAACTCACGAGATATATAGAAGGACAGGGAAACGACCCACGATCGCAAGCATTAAGAGAGCTCGAACTGAAATCCGGCAAAAATTCAAAGAGTATCTTACAAAGAACCATATCTGAAAGGAGAACGATCATGACAGCGCACAACGAGGAGCAGGCGCTAGACGCACTGATCGCAATCACGTTGAGGGCAGGATGCTTTAGCGAAGTGAATGAAGCAGAAATTAACCAACACATGACAAAGCCACAACTTAATGAAGGAGAATCTCGGGCATACGAATCATGGCATCAAGCTGTGATAAACCGTGTACTAGGGAAATCAATTGTAAATATACAGGAGCCTACTGTCGTCGAAGAAGAGCTGTTTGCGGCGATGAATCGAAAGAATAAAGATGATAAACACGATGAAGAGACTGAAGAAGAACTGAAACGATTGCGCAAAAAACTCCTTGATGATGAGCAGGGGAAATAATGATTCATGTTCAGATTGAGCAACTTGCTGATAGCATAAGAGAAACGATGGGTTCAGGATTACCCTCCAATCCACTACAAATAGCCAAAGATGAAGGCATTTTACTCGGTCCAGGCGACTTTAGAGAATCTTTTTTAGGTCGTATTGAATATCACCCAAATAAGGATAAGTTTTTATTGCTTTATCCTCAACAAGGTAATCAGCGGCGAATCCGATTCTCACTATCCCACGAACTTGGTCATTACTACATTGAGGGCCATCGTCAATTGCTCATGACGGGTCAAGCTCACAATTCAATGTCTGGCTTTATATGTGACGATCAGCTGGAACGCGAAGCGGATACATTCGCTGCCGCACTTTTAATTCCACGGTATTACATCGAGCAATCGATGAAAACCAGAGGGTTTATGACTCTAAGTAACATCCTCAAAATGGCAGATGACTGTGAAACGTCCATTACATGTGCAGCCATTAGGTATGTACAATACGCGGCAGAACCATGTGCTGCAGTACTCTCAGAGAATGGCAAAGTGCTTTTTGGAATCACATCCGATGAAATGGGAGCTATCGGCTTGAAAGTTATTCGAAGAGGAACTGTCGTACCAGATAATTCACCAACGGCAAATTGCATGGTACATCCCAATGTGAATGTTATTGTTGAAGGGAAGTCGGATTCTGCCGGCTGGTTTGCTAATCGCTATAAAACCATCGACTTATGGGAAGAGTCGATTCCTCTCGGCTATTCGGGTCAGTATATCACTCTGTTGGCATGCAATTCAGAAGAACCTGAGGAATAAACAGCAATAGGAGGATAATAGTATGGCAAAATACAACAGAAATACAGGCAAGAATTGGACGCCTACCGAAGTGAAACGATTAGCGCAACTGGCTAAAGAAAATACTCCCACAAGAATTATCAGCCTAAAACTAGGACGTACACCTGATGCCGTATACAACAAAGCTAGTCAAGAAAACATCTCTCTTAGCCCGACCAATCAGTCACCCTATAATCGGCGAAAAACCTAGCTTAAACCGCACAAGAAATTGCGAAGTGTGCAAAGAGATTAGAAACAGGCAACCCCCAGTAAGATCAGATCTCGTTCACGCACAATGACTGCTCTTCTGTTGAAACATTAGCCAGCCTTGATGATCGCTTGAACAAAAAGAGGAGCCGGGATTTCATCGACAAGCACCGCAGCAACCGCTACCCCTCCCAAGGGGTCCCATCCCTCATTGATATGCTTTTGCACTTCTTCAGTTAGTTTGCTAGATTCGTGTTGGCTCAGAATCTTGTATTTCATGTTTTCCATACCTATTACCTCCGCAGAGCAAACAGTCAACTCGCGCGAAACGCTCACACTTTTTTTGCTTTCCGTGAAGCAAATTTCTCCACAAAAAATTCACGATTGGCAGGGCTGGCGGAACAAAGATTAACGACGACTTCGATTAGTTCATCACGGGACATTGCAGCAACAGCCTTTTGAAATTCTTTTCGTGATAGTGGCTTTGCCGAGGCTTTGAGTTTCATTTCTTTGTGCTCCTATAGTGTCGACAGAATATTATGCCTCATCATTAAAAACAAGAGTCGGCAAGGCGGCAATTGCTTTTGCCTTCTGTTCAGTGCCGGCGTGACTGTACAGTCGAGTCATTGCCGGGCTGCCATGTCCGACGAGATCCATAATAGCGACTTGTGGGACATTGTTTGCAGCACAGAGGCTGACAAATGAGTGTCGCAGGCTATGGAAGCCAACACGCACAATAGCTTTTTTCCGATGGCCGTTCGTGGCTTTCTCATTAGTCTCAATTCCGCAGTCCTCAAAGAACTTTTGAATCTGCTTTGTGATGGTGCTATTGTCCTTGGAATATTTGATTCGTTCTTTAGGGAATAAATAGTCCCTTTCAGAGGCTTCTTTGAGTTCCTTTAGCAGTGCATCAAGTACAGGGTGAATTGGCAGTCGGACTTTTTTCTTCTTCCGTGCTGTTTTCATTGGCATGTGTTCAATAATTCCTTCCTTCAAATCAACTTCATCCCATCGGAGATTCACTACGTCTCCGAGGCGCATGCCGGTATAAAGGCCTATCCCAATCATATACCGAAGTGTTCCCTTTGCTGCTTTGCATACCGCTGCCAATTCCTTCGGCGTCAGGTTGCGGCGGCTTTCCCGCTCAAGCTCCAGGAAGGGGAGTTCTTCCCAAGGATTCGAAACCAGGCCAGCTTGAATCTTCAAAATTTTGAACATGCTTTTCAAAAATCTGATGTGTGCATTGTAAGTGCCAGGAGATACTTTTGATGTCCACAAATCCTGAGCATATTCTTCGACGACAACCGGCAAAACTTCATGCAAATACTGAATGCCCTTCTTTTCAGCCCAGGCTTTAAATCTTGTCCATTGAGTTTCATATCCATCGACGGTTGTCTGTGAGGGATTTCGTTTTTTGGGATTGTTGAGCCAGGCTTGCCATGCATCTTGAATCGAAAGCTTATCTTGTTGCTCATGCGTAATACGACGAACAAACTCCTGTCGCTTTTCGTCCAGGACTCGACGGTGATCCTGGGTTGCAGCGTCGTATTGCCTTTTAAATTCACGCAGCAAGGTTTCGAATAAATCATTGAGTGACAGCTGGCCTTTTTTCTCCGCAAGCATTCGACGCATTTCATCCAATGCTTCGTTGCGGTTGGTTTTTTCCGTAGAGAGGGTGCAGTCCTTTCCTCTTACTTGAAAGCGAGCGTAGTAATACGGAGACCCTTCGCGTTTGAAGATTGTGGCCATAATCTCTCCCTCCAATGGTGACCCATGTTGCTGGAGGTAGCTTATGCGGTCAAAAGGGCTAAGTCAACAAAATGTCGTTGCATTTATCGTGACAATCAGCGGGCCATGGCTGATATTTTGTGCAATTTGTCGTCCGATTTCGGTCGCTACGGAGAATTGCAAATGCTTGCAAGGCAAGCATGTTTAAGAGTGGAGCCGGCGATCGGACTCGAACCGATGACCTGCTGATTACAAATCAGCTGCTCTGCCAACTGAGCTAAGCCGGCTTTGGCGAAGTTTTCCAACGATTGGAAAAACTAGGCTGATTTTTTCCAATCGTTGGAAGAAATGAAAGCAAAATTTCCAATCATTGGAAAAACGCTATAAAACACCCATTTCTCGATAGAAACGAGCCCAATCGGAGGCGTGAAATCAATGACTTTCGAGTATTTCAACCAGGGTGGACCGAAATGTTAGGGTCATCTAAAAAGATTAAACCTGCTGAAAAAGCCCAAAGAACGCCGCTGCAAGCTGGTTTGTATTTTGAAGGGTTGCGGCTCCTGCCGACGCTTATCCCGCGAATTCGAGAAGATTGACCCCACGGATCGTCAAGTCTGAGACTTAACCGCCCCTGAAGGTGGCCCGGCTTCTCCGAAGACGGGCTCTTCGGCGTTCCGAGGCCGCTTTGCCATCCGTGGGGTCATTCTTATAAGACAGGGATCATGGGCAACGAATAGGATAAGCAACCAATGAAAGACGCGGATGGAACGGCTCTTTATTCGTTGCTTATCCTGATTCGTTGCCAAATCCACATTCATTGATGCCTCACCGGTTATCGACGCCAAACGTCGAAATCCAACGGCAGCGTTTACGCTGTACGCTGGAATTTTTTTGAGTCTTCATTATCATTTGCACGACCGAATTTGCCAAGAGATCTTGATCGCCTAAGAACATCAGCCCTGAGCGGCGGCGTGAAGTGTCCTCATCTCTTCTTGCGCCATATGAACAACTGCGCTAACGGGACGGTGATCCGCGCAGCGAGTCACCGGTGTCGTTCAATGCATTGTTGTGCATGGTTCTCAGTTTTTGAGCAACATCTTCTCCCTGACCTATCAATGGTCTCTTCTTGTGTTCTCCAAGCTTGGCGCCAAGTTTTATTAGATCAGGTATGGCATTTGTATTCCAAATACAAGCCATGTCCAAAGGGGTCCATCCACTCTCGTTAGTAGAATTAATATCGGCTCCATGATCCAACAAGAGGTTTATCATTTCCGGAGAGTAAGGCGGCATTATTGCTAGATGGATTGCCGGATACATAAAATGATCAGCATTCACATTCGCTCCGGAGGTAATGACATATTCTACAATAGCGAGATCCCTAGAGCCCATAGCGGCTATTAACAAGTCAACCCCCTCATCGTCCCTATATTCAATGGATGCTCCGAAGTTGACCATGATTCGAGTTAACTCTTCATGACCATTCAGGGCGGAATGATAAAGCAGCGTGTAGAAATCTCCTCGGCAGTGAGAACATCCGACCAGTTTGCCGTAAAGGAAATATCCTTTGGGTACTCTGTCGATAAATTGCTGGATGGTCCAATCTAGATCAAGAAATCGGTTGCTGTGCATTGTTTCGATAATGCGAATGGCTCGTGATTCATCTCCTGACTCAATGGCTAAACGAGCTTTTCTGTATAATGAATAACGCAGGATTGCGGGAGAGAGCAATATGCCTGTAACTACAACCGCTAAGGTTGCTGTTCCAAGGCCTATTCTAGTTCGCTTCTTCATTTTTTCTACGACTGCACAACGACCAAAATCAGTGGCGGCGCGTTTTTCGGCATACACTGATTTTCTTGTAGCTTTTCTTTTTCACCCATTCAGCAATCTGGCGTTTCACCTGTGCGGCATACCACGAAGGTTGATAAAGAATGACATCAGGGGTGTTCTGCGTTGAGATGGTGATCTTAAATATCTTTGTTTTTGGCTTACCCAACCGCTGCGGTAAATATGTCAGCCGAATCCCGTCCACGATCTGCAAAGTAATATCGCGTTGACGTGCACCCAGTCGTAAGCAAAAGACATGTGGCGAATATGATATCACTGAGATATTTCATTTTATCTCAAATTCCACCCGATGGCGGCTTCACTCCTTCGTGATTCTTCGCTTGTGGATGAGATGAACTGGGAAGAACTCGAAGAGCTCCAAGTTCTGGACTCTCCCCTCCAACGTCTCCCTGTTGTTTCCGCAAATCTCTAAATCTCTACGCCTCTGCCGAAGTCTTCCGCGTCAATATCCACCGCCATCGTGAAGTGCTTCAGATGAGCCTCCATCAGTCCTGGTGACAACACCACGTTATAGTAGAGCACCCGTTTCTCGCCCAGAAATGCTCCGAAGGGGATCAGTCTGATCTTCGTGTCTGTGATTGGAGTGGCATCAACCAGTTCGATGAGCGTGGAAGGATTGCCCAAGGGGAAGACCGAGAACGTTATGTGCGGGGGTTCATCGAATTGCCCCGGTGTCTTCCCAATTCGAGCTGCTTCGAATTGACGCCAGATTTCGCGCACCTTCGCATCCAGCATGTCGTCCAGAGTCAGTCCAATTCCGTATGCCATGTCATTTCCTTCTTCACCGCCAACAGTATTGATTGATCGTACTTTAAGTAGTCTTTATTCAACGGCCATTTATCATGTTTGCCCCTGACGATACCGGATGGCGTCGAGGCGGGACAAGGGTGAAAAAGGTTTGGCGTCAACAATTTATGAACATCAACCTCGTTGTATGTGGGAAGGAGTCAGTTTGCCAAGGACTATTTTATAAAGACGACTTCGGAGATAGATAACGTTTAAAGTCCGACGGGCGCATTCAGGTCGTCCGGCTCTTGGGTGGAAGCGGGGATGGATAGCGTGGCTTCGGGCAAGATGGCTTCCGGCTTGGGGGTAGTAGTTTCTCTCTTCTCTTCTTCCAAGGCTTTCGCTTCGGCGGCCACGCGGGCTTGTTCGGCTTTTTCCGCGGCTTTCTGTTTTAGCGCTTCTTCACGGGCTTGGCGTTCGCTTTCCTTTTTGGCGGCCGCGGCCTGGCGTTTGGCTTCTTTTTCTTCGGCGGCCAGGCGGGCCTTTTCAGCGCGTTCGGCGGCTTGCTTTTGCTTCAATTCTTCGCGGGCCTGGCGTTCGGCTTCCTGCTGGGCGGCGGCGGCCTGTTCCTGCTGCAACTTTTGTTCCCTGGCCAGCTTTTCCTTTTCGGCGTCTTCCATTGCCTTTTGAGCGCGTTTTTCCCGCCGCTTCTGCAGCCAGGAGGTTGGGGCGGGCGCGTTGGTTTCGATGGCTGGCAAATTGGTGACGGACGGCGTTTCGGCGGGCTCTGCGACCGGCGCCGGCTCGGTTTTGGGTTCTTCGTTTACAGGTGCTTTCGCCGGCGTTGAGGGCGGTTGAACGGGTTCCGGCTGGGTTGGGATGGGAAGGGGTTCGGCGGCCACCGGCGCGACGTTGGTTATGACGGGCGTCTCCGCAGGGGCGGGGCCTTGTTGATGCTGGGATCGAATGAAGGCGAGGAGATAGCTGGCGAGCATTTCGGTGGCGGTGGTCTTCGATTTGGCTTCTTGCGCGCTGATGGAGTCGTAAATGATGCTCAGGGATTTCTTGGCCATTTCATCGTTGTCGTCGAGAAGTTGGGGGATTTCCAGCTTGTTATCCCTGGCATATTTGATCAGGGCCGTCTGGATTTCGGCGAGCAGCGAGGTCATGGCTTGGGTTGAGCCTTTGGGCGGCGTCTTGTCCAGGCGGTCATACATTTTCTGGAAGTTGGAGGACAGTTGGTCCACATCCACTGTGGCTTCGACTCCATTGACGACGATCAGATATTTTTTCGAGCTGAAGAACCACGAGCCCGGAAGCTTCGCTTGCAGGACGGTCCCTTTGAAGATGTAGCGGCGTTGGAGGGGAAGCTCCTTGATCAGGGGGAGAAGCGAGGGTTCAACATAGCATGTCCCGGCCAGTTGCAGCGTGATGGGCGTAAAGACTCGTCCTTCGATTCGCAAGGATTGATTTTCAGGCTTTGCGGTCAGGACATCGTGAAAAATGACGCCGCGAGCCCAATAATTTTGAGGGTTCGCGGTCAGATCGGCAGCGGGGACGGTCTTGTATTCCTGCTCTGCGAACAAGGACGGTAAAAAGAGAAGCTGGGCGGCAAGCAGGCTGGTGGCCAGCATGGGTCTCATGTTCATGTAAATCCTTTCGTCATGCAGTGGAAAGTGATTACGCCAAGGCTTCCGTGAGGTCAAGCCAAATGGGGGGTGCATCTTTATCATCGCGTTCCGCAGATTCATTGCATTCGATAAGGATCGGGCTTGCGAAATGGAGCCGGGGCAACCTCGCCTGTCTTTTATGCACAAATTTTCTTTCTGTAGAGCTGGGCCAAAAACGATCGTCGCTGCAAGATGATTTGTATTTTGGAGGGTCGCGCTCCGTCGCGACCGGAAGAAGAAGGTTCCGACAGAGCGGAACCCTCCAAAAGACTTTCGGATGAAATCATTCTGGTGAAACAACAGGTGGTCAGTCAGAAAAACAAAAACCTGCCGTTTTGACGATGGACGGCAGGTTATTCGCGCAGCAGGTCGGGCGATTATTGCTGGAGCAGAACGTCATCCACGAAAATCGAACCCTTGCCGCCTTTTTCGCCTTCGCTGAAATGGATGCCAAAACGGGCGCTCACGGCTCCGTTGGGCGCCGCTTTTTTGCGCAAGGCGATGGTCTCCCAGCGCATTTTCGTGAGCGAAGAGCCCACCGGCGCGCTGTAGTCGCGGGAGATTTCCTTGCCTTTATCGTCGACCCATTCGATTACCAATTGGGCATGGGTGGTGCCTCCGAGCGGATCTTGTTTGTTGTTGATGGCGTAAATGGAAAAGGTATATTTTTTGCCCCCTTCGACCGGGATGGCTTGATTGATTCCCTGATAGGCGTTTGGCAATTTTTGCGACGTCATTTTCAGGCTTTGTTCGCCCGTTCTCTTGTTTGAACGAGTCAGTTCCAGCAAGTTGAGTTTGCTGGAAAACGTTTGCCAGGGCGCGCCGGGGCTGACGCCTTCCTGCGCATTGGCGGGTTCTTCAAATCCGGCATTGCCGATTAGATTGGCGGGTTCGTCATCGGCATAAACCAAGCAGTCAACCGTCGATGCAAATACCAGCAAAAGAGAAAACAGCCATGCTCTCATGAAGGCTCCTTTATTTAGCTTTTACGTGCGCCATTATAACGAGGGTGTTTGCGTAAATTCAATGTCATCGACAAAGAAAGTTCCAAAGCCGGTGGAATCTTTGGAGAACAGGGTAATGACGGCCGTTCCCGTGGCGGCTTGTTCCGGGGCGGTTCCTTCAACGATAAAGGTCTCCCATTTGTTCATGGGGAGGGTGCTGGACCATACGGGGCCATGAACCCTTTGGACTTCCGTTCCCTCAGCGGTTTGGAATTCCAGGCTAATCTGACCATAGGCGCTTGCCGGCATGGGGTCGGTGGAACCGTTGATTACATAAACGGAAAAAGAATACCTGATTCCGGGCTTTGCGCGGAACCACTGGGCATAACCTCTATAGGAGTTGGTTTCCATGGAGGCTTTAAACCTCAAGGACTGCGAACCATGTCGTTTCTTTTCGATGGCGACCCCCGATCGCGGTCCTTCCACGGAGGAAAAATAAAACCAATGGTCCGGATCGACAGCCTTTCCGTCGCCAGCGGTCAGATCGGGCGATTCGAAGCCGGTGTTTTGAAGGTGGTCAAGAACGTCATGGCCATCTTGCGCCGATTGGACTTGAACGGTTGTCAGCATGAACAGCATCGCGATAAGCAGTTTGTGCATGAAAGTCACCTCTTTGTTAAATGCAACCGATTGCAGTCTATGCAATGCTCGGTAACAATCAAGATGAAAATCCGGCATTATTTTCTGGATAATGCAATGGCATTTGTCGGCACGGCGGTTATAGGGCTGGCTTGGTTATGAAGTGGGGGTGGAACAGGCGATGGTGAATATAAAGGTTGTTCCTATCCCCGGAGTCGATTCACAGGCAATGCGTCCGCCATGTCGCCGGACCAACGTCTGCACATAGGCGAGCCCCATGCCTTCGCCGGGCACATCGGGCGAGCCAATTCGGCGAAAGGGTGCAAACAGCTTGCTCATTTCGGCGGCGACGATGCCCCGGCCATTATCGCGGATGCGGTAGGCGACGCCCGTCGGGGTTTGCTCGCCGGATACCTCGATCGTTCCGGGGCGGGAAGGCTCCAGATAGTTGACCGCATTCGTCAGGATGTTGCCCATGATTTGCTCCATGGCCATTCGGTCGGCTGTTGCCGTGGGCAAAGGATGGACGATCAGTTGGACGGAGCGTTCTTCGATTTTGTGAGCCAGATTCTTCAGAATGTCTCCCACCAGCTCGTTCATCTTGAGCCGTTCCGGGTTAAGTTCCCTGGCGCCCAGACGGGCCAGCGA
This sequence comes from Lentisphaerae bacterium GWF2_57_35, assembly GCA_001804865.1. Taxonomy (GTDB): domain Bacteria; phylum Verrucomicrobiota; class Kiritimatiellia; order CAIQIC01; family GWF2-57-35; genus GWF2-57-35. Next base: position 8,822 of record MHBK01000051.1, on the reverse strand, counting down.
CATGACGGCATTGATGAATCGATCCAGCCGGGTTACGGAGGATCCGATGAAATCCAGCGATTCGGGAATTTCCTTGTCGAGCAGGTTGGCGAGCTGGAGGGCTTGCGGGGGTTTCAGATGGGGCTTCGCCGGTTTGAGCAGGATGCCCATGTTTTTTATTGAAGCGCGCAATTCGTGGGCATAGGCCTTCAAATTGACGAGAGGCGTGCGCAGGTCGTGCGAGACGATAAAAACGAACTGCTTGCTTTCTTCATTGAGCTGGCGGAGTTCGTCGGCATGCCGCTGTCGTTGTTCCTCTTCCTTTTTGCGTTGAGTGATGTCGTAAAGCATGCCGGATATTTCGGTCACCCGATTGTTGGTCCACACGGGCCGGCTGTTGGATTGGACATATCTGATCGAGCCGTCCTTGTTCAAGATTCTGAATTCATGCGGAGCGGCAAGACCTTTCAGAATGAGAGATCGATCGTCCTGCATGCGGGGCAGGTCGTCAGGATGAATAAGGGCGGCGGCGGACGTGCCCAGAAGTTCCGACGGCCGATAGCCGGCGATATGGAAAACGGCGGGGCTTACGTAGGTGAACCGGTCATTTAAATCGAGTGTGAAAACGGCTTCCTCGATGTTTTCAACCAGCCGGCGATACTTTTCCTCCGATACCCGCAGCCGGGCCAATTCCCGCCGTCGGAAGAAAATCACGCTCATGACCAGAAAGGCCAAGCCAAGAACGCAGCCGGACCAAAGGATTTGCATGCGCAGGTGATTCAATGGGGCGGTGACTTCCACGGCTGAAGCGGAAAGGGCTATGACGATGCGATGTTCGCCCAAGCGCACGCTGTTCCAGGAGATCAGTTCCCGGGTCGTGGAGGCCGTTCCCGGTCGCTTTCTGTCAATGAAGGAGCCTGTTCCGGAAAGCAGGTTGGTCATTTGACCGCCCAGCAGGAGCCGTTCCGGGCCGGCCTGGCGCTGTCGGTCGAATAGGTTGCGTCCAATGAACGAAGCGTCCTGGTGAAAAATATAGTTTCCCTGCCCGTCGAGCAAGTGCACCGACCCGAGGGCGTTCGCTCGCATGGGCCGGGTATATCGTTTAGCCAGAAGACTCAAATCGATGACGGCGGCAAAAACGCCGTTCGGGCCATTGGATAGCGTGACCGGCGCCAGGATGGCCATGGTTTGCCGGTCAGGGCGAATGTGCAGCGGGGGGATGAATAATCCTTCTTTGCAGGCAAGAGCCCGTCGGCCATACGTCTGCGCCCATCCTTCGGCCGTTGCTCCGTCGAAAGAGGAGTCGACCGCGCGGGTGGGTTCCAGTTGCTTGTTCTCCAAATAAGCAAACGATGAAAAATCCCGATGATGGCGGTGTTCCTGCAGCAAGAACTGACGGATGTCGTAGGCCGAAACCTGTTGTCGGAGCATGGGGGGAATGACGGTTCGGGTCAACGACTCCACGGTCTGAAACAACGATTCGAAGTGTTCGAAAATCGCCTGTCGGGCCAGAAAGATTTGCGTTTCCTGTTGCTGACTGAACAATTCCTCGTGCCGATGCGAGGACTTGTTGTCCAACAGGAAGGAGACGCCGATAAACGCCGCCACAGCGGCTGCCAAACTGGCCAGATAAAGAATCACCGCCTGCCGATGCATAAACTTCAGCAGGCGGTGACGGAAGTGCCATAGCCGTTTGGTTATCAACAGGCCTTCACCTCTTAATAGGTTTTATGGAAGCGCGCTTCCCGTCCGTCCTTTGGCGCGCCTTGTTCGATTTGGGGCTCGGCTTGGCCGGTGGGTTTTTCTTCGGCGGCGGGTGGGGGCGTCGTCGCGGGCGCGGCCTGAAGCGTCTCTACATAATTTAGCTTCAAGGAGGTCAGGGTATCCTTCAACATCTTGGATTCGTCTGGGTCGAGATTCCCTCGGGTTTTGACTTCCAGCATATCCAGCATATCGATGGTTGCCTGAGCGGCGTCCAGATGGACCTCCGCTTTTTGGGTTGTCGGATTGACGATCTTGCCGAGATGCTGCAGGGCCGAAGTGGCCAGCGTCATGACCAAGTGCATAAACAGCGCCGCATTGGCCTCGTTCGTCGAATCGTATTCCTGATTATTGTTCATGGATTTTCTTCCCTCTTCTCTACTTGCTTTTTTCGGGTTCCTGATCGTGGGGCTTTGCTTCCTGCTCTCCGTTCGTTTCCGGGGCCGTTTCAGGAAGCACCAAGGCTACGGCTCTTCGGTCGGACCGGAAAATCTCCCCGGCCGCCTTCCGAAGGGCGTCAGCGGTCAAATTGTTCATACGGACCTTGGTGTTGAAGCTGTGGCGATAGCCCAGTCCATAGAGTTCGTCCAGCGCGCAGGTTTGGGCCAGGCCGGCATTGCTTTGCAGGCTGGATTCCTGGGCGGTGACGATTTGCTCCCGGGCCCGGCGGAATTCGTCTTCGCGCAGGCCTTCGCGGGCAATCCGGTCCAGTTGATTGGTGATCAGCGCTTCCACCTCCTTAACGGTTTCTTCGCGGGCGCCGGCATATAACGCGAAGAGTCCCGGGTCCACGCCGGGGCGTTGGAAGGCGCCGATGTAATAAACCAAGCCGCGTTTATCCCTTACCTCCACGGCCAAATCCGAGGACAGCCCGCTGAGCGTTTCGGCGATGACCGACAAGGCGTCCATGCGGGGATCTTTCAGGTCGACGCCGGGAAAGCCCATCATCAAAACCGTTTGCTGGCGAGGCTCCCGCTGTTTGATGCGGGCCGGCAATTGCGGAGTGGGCCGCAGGGTGTGCATGGCCGGCGCCGGGCGATCCGGCAGGCCGCTGAACCATCGCTCCGCCAGCTCGCGGGCTTTTTCCGGCGCGATGTCGCCGAAGAGGGCCAGCACCAGATTGGAGCGGGTGACGTGCGCCGATTCGTAAGCCTGCAAATCCGCCTGGGTCAGACGTTCCACATTTTCTTTCTGGCCCAGATTGTCCCAGCGGTAGGGATGTCCCGGAAACAGCATTTTGCGCAGGGCTTCGTCGGCGATAAAAGTCGGTTGTTCGCGTTGTTGTTGAATGGACGCCAACTGAAGGACCTTCTGCTTCTCGACTTCGTTGGTGGGAAAGGACGACCGCAGCAGGCAATCCGAAAACAGATCCATGAACGTTTCCGTGTCCTGGGCGAGACAGGAAAACTGAAGGCCGAAACTGTTGCGGCCGCAGAAGGCCGAGAGCGAGCCGCCAAGCGCTTCCACGGTACGGGCGATTTCGGGAGCGGACCGGCTCTTCGTGCCGCGGGTGAGCAAATCGCTCATGAGTTGGGTGATGCCGTTGTTCTGTTCGATTTCGCTGAGCAGGCCGCCGCGCAAGACGGCGCACCCGTACACGAAGGGCAGGCGATGGTCCTCGCGAACAACCAACGTGACGCCGTTGGATAAGGTCATTTTCACGGGCAGCACTCCGGCGCGTTGGGCGGCTTCCGTGCCGTTGGCGACGGCCGGCGGGGTGGGGGAGAGGATGGCGAGGGATCGATTTTCGGTTCGGAAATAACGTTGGGCGGCTTCGGCGAGCCGCGCGGGAGTGACCTCCTGAACCATTTGGATATATTTTTCCGAATAGAACGGGTCGGCGGCATAAAACTCGCCGGAGGCATAGCTGTAGGCCTGGCCGTCCATGGTCTGTAATTCCGACAATGTTCCAACCAGCACCTGTCGCCGGGCCTTTTCGATTTCTTCCGCGGTAAAGGGCGTGGAGGCCCAACGATCGATTTGCGCCTGGATGGCGGCAAACAATTCCTTTTCGCGACTGGGGTCATAGGTGGCGCTAATGCCGAACAGTCCTGGATACTGCGGGGTGTGCGACCAGGCGCCGATGTCGTAGGCCAGGTTCTGCTTTTCCTTGATTTCCTCGACGAGCCGCGCGCTGCGGCCGCTGCCGACGATGGCGGCCAGGACATCCAGGGCCGGGGCGTCGGGATCGGTCAGCGCGACGGTGTGATAGGTCCAGGCCATGCGCGAGACTTCGTACGCGCCGGTTTCCCGTTCGAGGCGGGGCGCCAGTTGGGGCGGTTCCGTGGGAAGCACCAGCGGCGCGCGCGCCCGGCGGGCAAACTCGCCAAACACGGTGCGCAAGGTCTTTTCCACTTCATCCGCGCGGATATCGCCGACCACGACGGCGATCATATTGTCGGGAACGTAATTGCGGCGGAAAAAAACCTTCAAATCGCTCAAGGTCATCGAGCGGAAGATGTCTTCGTAGCCGATGACGGGAAACTTGTAGGGATGAACGCGGTAGGCGGTGCGCCACAGCAGCTTGTTGAGCACGCGGCCAGGATCGTCGTCGCCCATCGCGAATTCGCGCAGGATCACTTCCTGCTCGCGCGCCCATTCCTCCTCGGGGAAAGAGGCGTGCATGACGGCATCGGCCAGGACATCCACCCCGGTCTTCCAGTTACGCGCCGGCACAGTGGCATGGAAAACGGTCCGGTCCTGGGCCGTGTAGGCGTTCATGTCGCCGCCGGCATCGCCGATTTCCCGCGAGATGTCGCCCGGCTTGCGGGTTTCGGTTCCCTTGAAGATCATGTGCTCGACGAAATGCGAGAGCCCGCCGCCCAGGAATTCCTCCTCGTCGATGGCTCCGGCGCCGACCCATATTTGAACGGCGACGACCGGCGCCGTGCGGTCTTCCTTGACCAGGCAGATCATCCCGTTATCCAGCACAAAGCGGCGCAGTTTTGCGTTGGAGGTTTGCAAGGTTTGCAGCAACGGCGAGACGGCAGGTTCCGCTGCGGTCGCGGCGGACAAGCCGACAAAAAAAACGAAAAGAATGGCAATGAAGCGTCCCATAATCCGGCCCATAAAAAGTTACTCCGTGGTCTTGTGAGAGGTGATGGATTTTCGTTCGGTTTTTCGCGCAGGATGGAAAGGCTTGCGGAAGGCTTCCTCGAAGTCGTACCCCCCGGTAAAATCCTGGCGGCTGTCGCGTTCGTTTTTTCCGAGCACGCCTTTGTCGACCAGATTGAAGACGATTTCCCCGAAATCTTCGCAGCGGGTAATGCCCCAGCGATGCAGCACGGTTTTGGCCATGGGGCCGAATTCCTGCAGGGCGAAGCGCCGCAAGCCTTGCAGCAACTCCTGGCCGGACACATGCCGGGCCTCGCCCTCGGCCGGCTTGGCCAAGGCTTTCATGGTAAAATCCAAGCCCTCCCGCAGGAACTCGTAGGCGTGTTCGTGATAGCGGCGATCTTCCTTCAGAATCTGTTCCAGGGCTTGCTCAAACGTCGGTTTTCTCATTTAGCTGCATCTCCATCGCGTTACAACGCTGCTTTGATCGATTCGGCCAGCCGGCGCATTTCCTCGGGGTTGTCATATTTCTTGGCGGCCCAATTCCAGTGATGCCCGTCCGTGTTGAAACGGGGGATCACATGAAAGTGAAGATGCGGCACCTGCTGGCCTGCCGCTACGCCATTGGCCTGCAATACGTTGATTCCGTCCGCCCTTAGACTGGCTTTTTGGGCGCGCGCAATTTGTTGTACGACGGCCATCAGCTTGTTGATAAGCGGAAGCGGCGCTTCGGTGATCGGATCGACATGCTCTTTGGGAATCACCAGCGTGTGCCCCTTGATGATCGGTCCAATGTCCATGAACGCCACCACCTCGTCATCCTCGTAGACTTTGGTGGAAGGAATCTGTCCGGCGACAATCTTGCAGAAAATGCAGTTGGCATTCATCGCACACCTTTTTGTTCGATTTTCTTCAGCCCTTCCGGCTGATACGTATCCGGCCGTTCTCCGCGCAATGACAGATAACGGGCCGTGAGTCCGACCAGCACGATCGCCAGAATGCCCACAATGAGGCGTCGTTCCTCGATCGTCAGATCGAATCCCATACGCCATACCCTAATGGCAAACCCTCGTTTCTCTTCTGTCATTTCAACATCTTACCTTCTCCCGGGACGTGTGCCAGTATTTTGTTGGACCTCTTAAAGTCTATTTCGGCAGCTTCCCCTCGTAATCATAATCGTAATCTTAATCATAATCTCTCGCCGTTTTGTCGAAGACGGGATTGCGATTTCGGAATGCCGGGGGAGACGCCGATGAAATTAACTAAAATATAGTTAAATATGGATTGCTTCCAGCGGACGGATGACTTAGGATGAATCGTTAAATCGGATAATCCCCTTTTTGCGAAAGCGGATATTGGCCGGTTTGATTGAGAGCGATTGCAGAAAGGCGGTTCAATCGTTTGTTCAAAGGAGGATGACATGCGCAGTTTCTTTCTATCCGTACTGTTCGTTCTATTCGCCGGTTACAGTTCGCAAGCGAATCTGCTCACCAACGATTCCTTTGAAGTGGGCTCCCAGACGAATATCCCCGGGTGGACGCTGACGGATTCGGATCACATCGCCGTGGAAACCTCGGCGAGGCGTTATGGGTCCAACGGGATTGTCATGAAGGGCTGGACTTCCGGCGGCCGGATTTACCAGGAGATTCCGGCGTCCGGCATTTCCAATTATACTTTTTCAGCCTACGGGATGTGGAGTGAAGATTGTTCTTCGAATTCCGTCGTCCAAATGAGCCTGGAATTTTTTTCGGCCGACCATGCTCAGCTTCAAACGTCGGCGATGAATATTCGTTGTGAGACCACTTGGGAACACGAAGCAACCGAGTGGTCGCGATATGCCATGACCGCCGCCGCCCCAACCAACACCGCTATAGTTAGAGCTGTTTTATCCTTCAATGGTCTCTCCGGAGCGGCGGGATGTTTCTGCTGGGATTATCTTCAACTTAGTTCGGAATCGTTTGCGACGCCAACCTATTATGTTCGTCCTGCCAATTCGTATTCTAGCCCGGTGTTTCCCTATACAAGCTGGAATACAGCCGCAACGAATTTGCAGGATGCGCTCGATGTGGCCATGGAGGGCGGCGTAATTCGTGTGCACGCGGGGGCGTACTCCATTACCTCCTCGATCCGGATCGCGAAGGCGGTGACTCTTGTCAGTCAATTCGAAAGCGCATATCCCACCATCAATGGACAAGGGCTGGTGCGTTGCTTCGACCTTCTAAATTCCAATGCCGTTCTGGCGGGCTTGACGATCACAGGAGGCTATGCCGACCAAGGGGCGGGCGTAAGGTGTCAGGGCGCCGCGGTTCGTAATTGTGTGATTACAGGAAACCGGGCATTCGGCGACGGCGGCGGTGGGGTTTTGTTGACAGAAGGAAGTGTGCTGGAGTCCTGCAAAATCTTCAACAATGTATCTTCCTTCAGGGGTGGGGGCGTGCTGTCGGGTTCGGGAAGCATCATAACCAATTGCCAGATTTCCGAAAATATGGCCGCTCAAGACGGGGGCGGGATTTATTGGAGTGGAGCCTTCGTGACGAATGCAGCGGGCCTGATTAAAAACTGCCGCATCATGGGCAATATCGCATCCAATGACGGGGGCGGGGTTTATTTGTCTGGAGACGTATTGCTGGACTTATGCGTGATGGCCAGCAACGAAGTCGGTCGTTGTGGCGGAGGAGCCTCTGCCTATTCGTCCTGGATCAGGAACTGCCTGTTTTTTGAAAATGCCAGTGAAGGACAAGGCGGTGGGGTGTTTTTATCCGCCGGCGGCTTGGAGAGCTGTACGATCGCGGGCAACCGTGCCGGTTTGCATGGAGGTCTTTCCGTCTGCAGCAGCGCGCTCGTTCTTAACTGCATTGTTTACGACAATGCCGCCGCGACTTCAGCGCCCAACTGGGGGGAAACGGAATCGGAATCTGGCCGGGCGACGTTCATGTACACTTGCAGCGCTCCTGCGATGCCCGGCGTCGGCAACATCGATACGGATCCAGTGTTGCGGCCAGATGTAGACTACATCCCTGCTTGGAACTCTCCTTGTTGCAATGCCGGTCTCGACCAGGACTGGATGACCAATGCGGTGGACGTGCGGGGATCCGTTCGTCTGCGGGGAGATCATGTGGATACGGGCGCCTATGAAAGCGGTCCGATCCATTATGTTTCACTAGGCGGTTCGCATGAGGCCCCGTTCATGACCTGGGCCACTGCCGCCACGAACATTCAATCGGCAGTGGATGCGGCAGGGGTGTTGGAAACCGTTGTCGTGACGGACGGAGTCTACCAGACGGGAGCCAGAGTGACTCCGGGAGGGACTTATGAGTTCTTCTACAGCCGTTATGGCTCAACCACTATCTATTACCCTTATATGCAATCAAACAGAGTCTATATTGATCGTCCTATTTCCGTTCAGAGTGTGAATGGTCCGGAAGTGACGGTTATTGACGGCGCTGGAGTAGTTCGTTGCGTTTATCTCGGCATGGACTCCGAGCTGATAGGTTTCACGCTCAGGCATGGTCGAATGGAGGGCTCAGGCTATCTGGCGGGTTCTGATTTGGGTGGGGCTGGGGGATATATCATGGCGAGAAGCGCCCTTCTCAATTGCATCATAGTGAGTAATGTTGGCCATGGTAACAGCTCTGGCGGCGGCGTGGACTTGAATGGCGGACGCATAGAGCGATGTGTTGTTAAACGGAATTATGCGTGCTATGGAGGCAATGTCTCTTGCAGTGAGGGAGGTATCGTACGAAACTGTTTGATAGCCGACGCTGCAGCTTATTGTGGCGGCGGAATTTATAGCTCATATGGTAGTGTTCAGGATTGCACCATCGAAAACAACTCTGCCACCGATGGCGGAGGCATTTTTAGTAGAAGCGGACTGGTGGCGAGATGCAAAATTGTGAATAACAGGGCTGATAGCGGAGGAAATGCGCATATTTATAATGGAGTGCTTCGAGATTGTTTGCTGACCAAAGGAGAAGGCGGTCGATATGCTGGAGGACTCATGTGTCGCAATGTAGATGTGCAGAACTGCA
>MHBK01000050.1 GCA_001804865.1 Lentisphaerae bacterium GWF2_57_35 | reverse complement strand
ACCGGCGCGGCAAGGCCGTCGACTTTTTCAGCAGAATCTATTGTCTATGCCTGACCCCGATGTCCTTTGACCCCGATGTCCTTTTGACCCCGATGTCCTTTTGACCCCGATGGCCTTTACCCCGATGGCCTTCAACCCCGCCAAGTCCGCAATCCTGAACCGATCCAACCCCGATGATTTAACCGGCAGAAGAAGATGGAAGAAGAGGTTTAAATGGAAACAGGGGGGAAGAAAATCAAGCCAACCCCTGCCCATTTTCAAACCGGTGGGTTTTGCCTAATTTCATTTCGGCGCTGACACTGCTTGCGACCTTAAAAGCGGAGAAGCTTCGCATCGACCATTGGCAAGACAAGGAGGCTGCCCGGGACGCCGTTCGTCTTGCCATTCGCGATTTCCTGTGGAGAGAATCGACCGGTCTGCCGTTGCCCCAGTACACGGAGGACGATGTGCAGGCAAAAGCAGAAGACGTGTATCGTCATGTGTACCGTGTTTATCCCGCCGTGCCCTCGCCCTATTACGAAAACCCGGCAGTGGCCTGAATGGAGCAGGCCGAACCGAATCTTCCGCATTCCGGATGCTCAGTCTTGCTGCGGCCACGCGCACGGAGAAGACCACCGGCTTACGCCGGCGGCTGCGTAGCCGTGTCCGTAAGGACATGCTTGGATGGAACATGCTCCCGAGATGCCCCCTAAGCTTTCTACTGTTTTTCGCGGATGCATATGAGGATTTGGCTGATGGATTGAGCAGGGGCATTGCGCTAAGAAGATGACGGGAGGGACCTAGCCATGAGAAGAGATGGAACAAAAAACCGAAAAATCCATGAAGCCTTGAACTTGTTGAACGAAGTGGCGGCGGAAAAGAAGGACGATTTACAAACGCTGATGTCCGACCGGTATGCCGATTTGATGACGATGATCGGCTCGAAGCAATCCCAGTTGAGCAAAGTGGCTCATCACAGCGCTCAGCGAGTGGCCCATGCAAAGGATGAGGCGGCCGCTCGGGTAGGGGATGCCGCTTCGCGCGTCAACCGTCATGTTCGGGACGAACCCTGGCAAAGCCTCGGCTGGGTGGCGGTGGTCGGGTTTGCCTTGGGCTATGTGCTGGGGCGCAAGAAGTAATTTGGCCGCTTTTCAAGTTCTTCTTCATAATCGTAATCCTAATCTCGGAACCAAGAGATTAAAGAGAGATTACGATTACGATTATGAATTAGGAGTTGGTCCTTCTCTGTAGCCTGCCATAGGCCGTATCAGGATGCCCATGCCATTGACAAGCGAGGGCTTTTTCGTCAGCCTATCGTGCCGTGAAACCGAATCAAAGTATAACCACCCGGCAAGGGGATCGAGGGACGACCCGATTGTTTTCCGGGGAGGAAGTGTCCAAGGCGTCGGCGCGCATGGAAGCGCTGGGCGATCTGGACGAATTGAACAGCGCGCTGGGACTGGCCCGATGCCAGGCGGCTCGGCCCGGCATGCGCGAGTCGCTTTTGTTCGTACAGAAACAGTTGTTTGTAGCGGCGGCCGAGGCGGCCACCGCGCAGGAGAAAGCGGAGCTGTTGACGGCGCGTCTGGGCGAAGGCGACGTGGCGGAAATGGATCGCCTTTGTGCCGAACTGGAAGCGAAGATCGAACATCCGCACGATTTTATCATACCGGGAGAAACGATGGCCGGCGCCTGCCTGGATCAAGCCCGGGCGCTGGCGCGCCGGTGCGAGCGGCGCCTGGCGGCCTTGAACGAAAGCCGTCAGCTCGAGAACCCTCATTTGTTGGTCTGGATGAACCGTTTGTCGGACTGGCTGTGGCTCCTGGCGCGCTGGGAAGAAGGCCGCTCCCGCCTTCAGAAAGAAAAAAGAATATGAATTGGAATGAATTAGCTCTGGATGGCGTGAAGATCCATCCCCACGCCCGTCTCAGCGATTATACCACGTTGCGTTTGGGCGGGATTTGTCCGTGTCTTCTCGATTGTGGAAACGCAAAAAGCCTGTTGGAAACGGTCCGGCAATTGGCCCACCGGAAAATGGATTTTATCTTGATCGGAGGCGGGTCCAATCTTTTGGTTGCAGATGCCGGCTTGGAGCAAGTTGTGGTTCGCTACTATAACGAAACTCCGGCGATCCGGCGGGAAGGAAACTTGGTGGAAGTGGAGGGCGCAACGCTGTTGGACGAGCTGGCGAAGTATACGGTGGAGCAGGGCTTGGAGGGCCTGGTCTACGGCAGCGGCATTCCGGGAACGGCGGCTGGAGCCGTGGCCGGAAATGCAGGCGCGTTCGGCCGGCAGATTGGCGATCGGGTCGAGTCCGTTTTGCTGGCCGATCGGAAGGGCGTCACCCGATGGGAAAAAGCGTCGCTCCTGGACTTCGGCTATCGCAAATCGCGACTGCAGACATCGGACGAGATCCTGGTGTCCGTCCGGTTGCAGCTCGAAGAGGGGGATCGGAAATCCTTGACGACGGAGCGGGGCGAGGTGATTGCCTTGCGGCGCTCGAAGCATCCGGACTGGCATACGACGCCGACGGCCGGCAGCTTTTTCAAGAATATCGAACCGACGTCCTCCGCCGAGCGGAGGCAGGCGGCAGGCTGGTTTCTTGAGAAGGCCGGCGCAAAGGAAATGCATGTGGGCGGAGCTCGGTTGTTCGAGAAGCATGCCAATATCATCGTCACGGAAGGGCACTGCCGGGCCGCGGATGTGTGGGCGCTTTCCCAGAAAATGGCGGAGGCGGTCAAGGTCAAGTTCGGCTTGAACCTGGAGCCTGAAGTGCGAAAACTTGGCAAGTTTAATCCATGAACGAACAGCCACAGCGAGGCCCTTTGACGCCGGCGGCCGGGCCAAGCTCGTTGCCGATGGGCAAAGCCTGGATTCGATACGGCCTTATGGCTTTTTGCGCATTGGCTGCGTTGGCGTTAATCAGGGACATCGGAGCGTTACAGCATCGAATCCTACAGCCCAAGAAGCTCGCCGTTATGAGTCCGAGCGCCGGCGAGCGTCAGGATCTCATTCTCGGATTGAGCCAGCCTCCATTTAAAGATCCCTCCGGCTTGTTTTCCATCGTACCGCCCAAAGGCTGGAGGAGGGACCTGCAACCCAAAGGAACATCCTACAACGTGGTGTTTCTTGGACCGTATAAAATGGATATCAGCATACAGGTTCTTCCGGTGGAGGACGATCGGTTTGGAGAGCTGCTCAAGCGCATTTGGAAGATCGAAAAACAATTCGATGCCGACATGCATGTGGAAACGGTAGAGTTTGTGGGCCGGCCGGCCGTCAGGCGAACGGTCAGGCTTTACAGCCAGAAGGTGCTCATTCTGGATTTTGTCGAAGACGGCGTGTCGCATCACCTTCAGTATAGCGCGCCTCCGGAGCTGTTCGACGAGTATTTGCCGGCAGTCATGCCGGTGCTGGAAACATATCGTCCGACAAAAGAGGCAGACCGCCATTATGGACAATAAGAAGAACCTTCAGGTTCCTTCTTTGTCCAGGTCCTCGAGTTCTTTCATCTGCTTTTCAAGGCAGTCCTTGCAGAGGGTGTGCGTGATTTGATTCATCTGGCCGGGCTTCACGTCCATCCACTTGCCGCAATAAGCGCACTTTACGTACATCAACTCGCCGGAGTCGGCGTTCTGGTCCGAATTGTTCATTAATCAGTTTTTCCCCATTGAACTCCCAAGCACAAATATAAGGTGTGTAATGCTTTTCATTGAAATGATCAAGCATCTTAATGGCGGGTTTCCCCGTGACGCGACGAACGGGGCGATGAAAAACCCGCGCTCCCATCGGAAGGGAGCTGTCCCACTTTGCAGCCGCCGGCGCAAGCTGGCGGCTTGAAGAGGAACTATGATCTCATGCATCCAGCGCCTCCCGTACTTTAATCGCCAAATCTTCCAGGCTGAAAGGCTTTTGCAGGATGGCGGCATTGGAAGGGAGTTTGGATTGGCTAATCGCCATTTCACGAGTGAAACCGGAAGCGTAAATCACTTTGAAATCCTGCCGAAGCAAGCTGATGCGGTTGATTAACTCGGGACCGCTGAAGAAGGGCAGACTGACATCGGAAAGGATCAGGTGCAGTTTCTCGAGGCACTGGACGCCGACTTCAAGGCCTTCGACGCCGTTGGCAGCTTGCAGGACCTTGTACCCGAGCGAACGCAAATGCCGGACCGTCAGATTTCTTACCACTTCGTCGTCTTCCACGACCAGGATGGTTTCGCATCCGCCCTGGCTCTGCTCGGCAAGAAGGACCCGCTGTTCGTCCGGCGTAATGACCTGCGGAAAATATATCCGGAAGGCCGTGCCCTTGTTCATTTCCGTGTCGAATTCGATCAGCCCGTCGAAATGGCGGACAATGCCGTAGGCGGTCGAAAGGCCCAGGCCCGTGCCTTTGCCTTCTTCCTTGGTCGTGTAGAAGGGTTCAAAAATATGTTCCCGGCAATCCGGCGGGATTCCGGTGCCGGTATCCCTGATTTCCACCATGACATGAGGTCCCGGATGCAGGCCGGGCATTTTCAATATTTCGTTCTCCGCAAGATCGACGTTGCGGGTTTCGAAGGACAGGATTCCGCCGTCCGGCATGGCGTCGCGCGCATTGATGGCCAGGTTCATGAACACCTGCTGAAGCTGGCCGGCATCGGCTTGAATGCTGCCTAATTCCTCGTCCAGGAAGGTCGCGACCTGGATGTCCTCGCCCAAGGTCCGATGGAGCAGCCGTTCGATTTCCATGACCATGGCATTGAGATCGAGCCGGCTGACTTCGCCGGATTTCTTGCGGCTCATCATTAAAAGCTGGCGGGTCAGTTCGGCGGCGCGTTCGCTGGCACGTTCGATTTGCTCGATATCGGCGCGCAGCGGATCGCTTTCCGGCAATTGATCGAGCGTCAGCTTGCTGTAGCCCAGAATGGTGGTCAGCAGGTTGTTGAAGTCGTGGGCAATTCCTCCCGCCAGCCGTCCGAGGGCTTCCATTTTCTGCGCTTGCCGCAATTGCCGGCTGAGTTCCTCTTCGTGTGTGACGTCGCGGGATATGGCGACATAGTTGTTGGTTTTGCCGGCGGCGTCGCGGATGGGGCTGATGGTCAGATCGGCTTCATAGAGCGAGCCGTCCTTGCGGCGATTGATGACATGGCCCATCCAGATTTTCCCGTTCAACAGGCTCTTCCACATCGTCCGATAAAAGTGCGCGGGATGTTTGCCGCTCTTGAGCATCCGGCTTTTCTGGCCGAGGGCTTCTTCGCGGGCATAGCCGGATATCCGGGTAAAGGCCGGGTTGACATATTCGATCGTGCCGGTGGGGTCCGTGATCATGATCGCCTCGGCTGCCTGATGGACCGCCGTGGCCAGGCGGATGTTTTCCGATTCGGCTCGCTTGCGTTCGGTGATGTCGGTGAAGATGGTGGCGAACTGGCCCTTCTTGGGCGAGAAGGCGGCAATATCGTAGACGCGCTTCAACACATGGGAATGTTGTTCAAAGCGGATGGGTTTGCCCGTGGAAGCGACCTCGCCGTAAATTCGAACAAACGATTCCTTTTCGATGCCGGGCAACACTTCGGTGGCCAGGCGTCCGATGCATTGAGCGGCGTTAAGACCGGTCAGCGTTTCAAACGCATGATTCACTTGAAGAAAACGAAAGTCGGATGGATTCCCTTGGGCGTCGTAAATCATTTCATGCAGAGAAAAGCCGTTCAGGGAATTGTCGAACAGGCTGCGATAGCGTTCTTCGCTCTCCTGGAGCGCCGTTTCGGAGCGTTTTCGCTCGATGATGGCCCCCAGCAGGGAGCAGAACACCGAAACGATCTCCTGGCGGGTTTTGTCGAAGGGGGCCAGCGTAATGGCGGCATCGTTGCTGAAGATGCCGATGACCTCGTGCTGGGATTGAATGGGCGTCAGCACGATCCAGTGCTTCTTCGACGGATCCAAGGTCTCGCCGGTCATTTCCCAATACGGCAAACTGTAATCCACCAGCCGCCGATCCTGGGGTTTTAACGTCTTTAATTTTTCGAGCCACGGCCCGCTGGCGGGGAATTTCTGGTTATGCTCGTCGGTGGTTTGCCCGCTCATGTCGGTGCCGAAGGTTCCCCTCAGATAGGTCCCGTCGTTGATGAAAATCGCCGCCCGATCCAAGCCGAGGCGTTCGCGCGCCAGTTCGACCGCCTGCCGGTACACGCTCTCCAGGTTGGGGCAGGAAATCAATTCGTCGGCGATGGCCACAACGGCGCGCAAGCCGTCGGATAAGGCGCTTTGACGATCGTCGGCCAGCTTCTTTTCCGTGATGTCGCGAACATATTCCGTAACGCCTTCGATGAGTCCCGTCTCGTTGTTTTTGATGGGACTTGAAAAGATCTCGATCCAGCCGATGGCCTGGCCGCTCGGATCGCATTTGGGCTTGATTTCATGATGAGGTTGCCCGGTTTCCAGCGTGCGCCGGACGGGGCATTGAACGCAAGCCCGGTCGCTGGAACGATAGGCTTTGTAGCATTTCTTGCCGACCAGCGGCATGGCGTGGGCATACCAGCGTTCCAGGGTGGCGTTGACCTTGCGAATGGTGTAATGGGTGTCGAGGATGCAAATGCCGTCCTGAATTCCGGCAAACACACACGAGAAGAAGTAGTCGTCCGAGGGGTGGCTGTTAAACGCGCCGCTTAGTTTGCTTTCGTCCATAGTAAAGCCTGACGAACCGATTGCCTAAGTTACAAATTGTGAATTCAGCCGACTACCAAGCGTTATAGTATTCAACCAGCAAAAATCCGTCAAAGGCGAATTGCCAAAAATGCAGACGGGAGGTTGCAAATTGAGCCTAAACGAGTAGTATGCCGGGCCATGACAAGCAGATGGAACATCCAAATTCCGAATGCCGGACGACTGGCCTTGTGGGCTGGGGCGGCGGCCAGCGGGCTATTGATGGCGGTTTGTTTTCCTCCATGGGAATGGAATAACGTCGCCTGGATCGCCTTGGTTCCCTTGCTGGTGGTCCTGCGTTTTGCGGACGAGAAGCAAGGCTGGAAACTCGGGCTGACTGCAGGCGTCGTTTTCTGGTTGATGTCCATTTACTGGCTAACCCGCGTTACGGTGGCCGGATGGATCGGGCTATCTCTTTATTGCGCCGGCTATGTTGCACTTTTTGCCGTGGTCGCCGGAGGGTGGATGCGGCGCTTTGGGGTGGGGAGGGCAGGGGCCAATCTGGGTTTGATGGCACTGGCGTCCCTGACGTGGGCGGGGCTCGAATATGTGCGATCGGTGCTGCTGACCGGTTTTCCCTGGAATCCGTTCGGCGCGGCCCAACACGGGAATCTGGCGCTGATTCAGCTCGCTTCCTGGGGCGGCGTATATGCCGTGTCCGCGCTGATCGTCTTGATCAATGCCGCCATCGCGCTGACGGTTTTGCGTTACATTGAGCTGAAGGGCCGCTGGACGCGGTCGCCGCATCCGGAATTGTTTGTGGGCGCGGCGGTATTGCTCGTGACCATCCTGCACGGCGCCCGGATCTTGAGAAACGAGCCGCCCGCTTCGGCGCCCCTGCGCGTGGCGCTGATCCAGACCGGCATCCCCCAGGACGAAAAATGGGACCAGGAAAAAATCGAGTTGATCTACCGGCGCTTGCAGGAGTTGACGCAGGGCGCCCTGCTGGCCGGAAAGCCGGATCTCATCATCTGGCCGGAGACGGCCCTGCCCGACGACGTCCGCAGCAGCCCGCCGAGTTATCAGGTGGTCTACGACCTGGTCACCAACGGCGTGCCGATTTTAGTCGGGTCCATGGACACCGCCTGGCAGGACGAGGGGAAGCCTATTTTTTACAACAGCTCGTTTCTTTTCGACCCCACCGGCACGATGGTCCAGGGCTACGACAAGCGGCACCTGGTCATTTTCGGCGAATACATTCCGTGGAACGGACTCGTTTCTTTCATCAACGCTCTGACGCCGATTCAGGAAAGTTTTTCGCCGGGCTCCACCAGTACGGTGTTTCGGCTTGAGCAACCGGATTGCGCGTTTTCGGTGCTGATTTGTTTCGAAGACGCCGTGGCGAAGCTGGGGCGCGAATCCGTGCGGAATGGGGCGCGGCTGTTGATCAATCAGACCAACGACGCCTGGTTCGATCCGTCGAGCGCGTCTCTCCAGCACATGATCCAGAGTATTTTCCGGTGCGTCGAAAATCGCGTGCCGGCCGTCCGGGTGGCCAATACGGGCGTGTCCTGCACCATCGATGCAAAAGGGCGGATTACCTCGATCCTGCAAGACGAGCAGGGGCATACCCAGGTGATCGGATTTAAAACCGTCTCCGTGGAAGTTCCGCTGGAAGTCCGTCCGCTGACCTTCTATACTCGGCACGGCGATGTATTCGCGCAGAGCGCTGCCGGCGTGGGCCTCGCTTTTCTGGCCGCTCTAGGAGTGCGCCGGCGGTTGGCTCGTACGGCGCGTCGTAATTTGGAGATGACACATGTTGGATGAAATCAAAACACGTTTGCATAAGCTGAATGATAGCCTCGCGGAAATGCGAGGTTTTCTTTGACGTCGATAACCGGCTGAAAACATTGGCGGAATTGGAATCCCAGGCCGCTTCGCCCGGCTTTTGGGACGATCAACTCAAGGCCAAGGAAACCATCGATAGGACCAACGCCGTCCGCGCGGTGGTCAACCCGTATTTGACCCTCGTCAAGAACGTCGAGGAAATGGAACTGCTCGCCGAATTGATCGAATCGGAAGGCGGCGCCGACCGGGAGGCGTACCTGAAGGAACTGGGAGAGCAGTTAAAGAGCGCGGAATCCGACTATCAACGCTACGAGCTGCAATCCTTGATGGTCGGCAAGCTGGACGCCAACAACGCCTACCTGAGCCTGCACGCGGGCGCCGGCGGGACCGAATCCTGCGATTGGGCCGACATGCTGTTGCGCATGTACCGGCGTTACTGCGAGTCGCACGGGTTTGAGGTCAACGTGCTCGATTATCTCGCCGGCGAAGAAGCCGGGGTCAAGAGCGTGACGTTTATGGTCACCGGCCCCTATGCCTACGGCTATCTCAAGGCCGAGCGCGGCGTGCATCGACTGGTCCGGATCAGTCCGTTCGACTCCAACAAACGCCGCCATACCTCCTTTGCCTCGCTTGACGTGGTCGCCGAAGTCGACGACAACATCGTCATCGAAATCGACGAAAAGGATCTGCGCGTCGACACCTATCGCTCCAGCGGGGCGGGGGGACAGCACGTCAACAAGACCGATTCCGCCATCCGGCTGACGCACATGCCGACCGGCATCGTCGTCGCCTGCCAGGCCGAACGTTCGCAGCACAGCAACCGCAACAAGGCCATGAAAATGCTGCGCGCCAAACTCTACGAGCTGGAGCGCGACAAGCAGCGCAAGGAAATGGAAAAATTTTACGGCGACAAAGGCGAAATCGCCTGGGGCCACCAAATCCGATCCTACGTGCTCCAACCCTACACCATGGTCAAAGATCATCGCACCGACACCGAAAGCAGCAACACCGCCGCCGTGCTCGACGGAGAGATCGACGCCTTCATCGAGAGTTACTTGAAGCAGAACCGGACGACGGCGGATTAATGAACATTCTAGAACAAATCGTAGCCGACAAACGGTTGGAAATTGCCGCGCGCAAGGTTCAGCAGCCTGCGGAGGATTTGAAGCCGGCCGGCGGCTTTCCCAACGGCGACGATTTCATCCGAGCCCTCCGTTCCGTTCCCATCGGCTTAATTGCCGAGGTGAAGCGGCGCTCGCCGTCCGCGGGGGCGATTCGCGAGCCGTTCGATCCGTCTGAAATCGCGCGAATCTACGAGCACGCCGGCGCGCAGGCGTTGTCGGTGCTGGTGGACGAGAAATATTTCGGCGGCGGCGAGGCGCCTTTTCGTTCGGTGCGTTCCGCGGTGCGCCTGCCTTTGTTGTACAAGGAATTCGTTGTGGACGCCTGGCAAATCCGGCATGCCGCCTCCCTGGGCGCGGCGGCGGTGTTGCTGATTGCGGCAGTTTTGAAAGAGGACGAGCTGCGCGCATTCATGGCGCTGGCCCGCGACGCCGGCTTGGCGGCGTTGGTCGAAGTGCACGACGAAGCCGAAATGCGCATCGCCGCCGAACTCGAATGCCCGTTGATCGGCATCAATAATCGCAATTTGAAGAATTTCCATACCACCCTCGAAATGACTTTCCGCTTGAGCGCCGGGGCGCCGCCGGGCTGTACGCTGGTCAGCGAAAGCGGCATCAAGACTTTCGGCGACATCGAACGCCTGCGCGCGGGAGGCATTCAGGCCGTACTGGTCGGCGAATCGCTGCTGCGACAGCCGGACCTGCTCGCCGCGGTAACGGGCCTGATGCAGGGGCCGGCACGCTCATGAAGCCGTTTGTCAAAATCTGCGGGCTCTGTTCGGCGGAGGATGTAGCCGCCGTTGCGGCGCGACAGCCGGACGCCATCGGATTCGTTTTCTGGCCGAAGTCCAAGCGGAATGTCGCGGCCGCCGAGGTGGCCGACTGGACCCGCGCATTGCCTTCTTCGATCGCCAAGGTGGGCGTTTTCGTGGACGACTCTGCCGAAGAGATCGCCCGTACCGCGGCTACCGCGGGATTGGACGTCATTCAACTTCACGGTTTTTCCAACGATTGGAAAAATTGCGAGACCTTTTTCCAATCGTTGGAAAAAGGGGCGGAAAATTTTCCAATCATTGGAAAACGTTCCTGGAAAGTCTGGCAGGTCGTTCACCTGACGAAGGATGAAACGGCGGTCGGTCCCTGTGATCGCGTTGACGCGTTCCTGTTGGACAGCTATAGTGCCGAATCGCCGGGAGGAACGGGGCGCGTGTGCGACTGGGTCGCCGCGCGCGAGTTTGTGGAGCGCTCGAAAAAGCCGGTCTTGCTGGCCGGCGGCCTGACGCCGGAGAATGTCGGCGAGGCCCTCCGACAAGTGCATCCGTGGGGGGTGGATGTCAGTTCAGGCGTGGAAATAGCGCCCGGCAAGAAAGACATTCGGAAAGTAACAAGTTTTATCGAACAATGTAGAAGCCTATGAACACTCCTGATCACTTGGGGCATTTTGGGCCGTACGGCGGCATGTATGTGCCCGAAACGCTGATGTATCCGTTGCATGAGTTGACCCGTGAATACGAACGAGCCAAGCGCGATCCCGCGTTTCGCAAGGAACTCGATTATTACCTGCGTGAATATGTCGGACGCCCGACGCAGCTCTGGTTTGCCGAGCGCATGACAAAGGAGCTGGGGACCGCGAAGATTTATCTCAAACGCGAAGACCTTTGCCACACCGGCGCGCACAAGATCAATAATTGCATGGGGCAAATCCTGCTGGCGAAGCGCATGGGCAAGAAGCGGATCATTGCCGAGACCGGCGCCGGACAGCATGGCGTGGCGTCGGCGACCGTGGCCGCGCTATTCGGCATGGAATGCGTCGTGTACATGGGCAAAGTCGACATGGAACGGCAGTCGCTGAATGTGTTTCGCATGCGCAGCCTCGGGGCGGAGGTTGTTCCGGTGACCGCCGGGCAGCAGACGCTGAAGGAAGCGATCAGCGAAGCCATGCGCGATTGGGTGACCAACGTGCGGACAACGCATTACATCCTGGGCACCGTGTTGGGAGCGCATCCTTATCCGATGATGGTCCGCGATTTTCAAAGCGTGATCGGCCGCGAGGCGCGCCGTCAGATCCTGAAAAAGGAAGGCCGGCTGCCGAGCGCCCTCGTGGCGTGCGTCGGCGGCGGCAGCAATGCCATGGGACTTTTTCACGCGTTCGTGAACGACAAGAAAGTGCAGATGATCGGCGTCGAGGCCGGGGGACTGGGCATCAAGCCCGGAAAGCATGCCGCGCGTTTTGCCGGCGGGCGGTTGGGGGTCCTGCAGGGAACCCAGACGTTTGTGCTTCAGGACAAGGACGGACAGATCGAGTTGACGCATTCGGTCAGCGCCGGGTTGGATTATGCGGCCGTGGGCCCGGAACATGCCTGGCTGCGCGACCAGGGCCGCGCGGAATATTCCCATATCGGAGACCAGGAAGCCGTGGCGGCTTTCGATGCGCTCGGCCATTGGGAAGGTCTGCTGCCCGCCATGGAATCCGCGCATGCCGTCGCGTACGTGATCAAACATGCGGACCGTTGGAAGAAAAAGGACATCGTCATCATCAATTTGTCAGGCCGAGGCGATAAAGACGTGCAACAGATTACGGAATGGAAGGCGCGGAAGAAGGAAGAATGAAGAAGTAATCAGTGAACAGTAATCAGTAAACAGTGAAGAGTGAAGAGTGAAGAGAAGAAGTAATCAGTGAACAGTAATCAGTAAACAGTGAAGAGTGAAGAGTGAAGAGAAGAATTAATCAGTGAAGAGTGAAGAGATAACACTGCACTGGCAACTGATCACTGATTACTGACCACTGATTACTGACAACTGATCACTGGTTACTGATCACTTCCCCCATCCAGTGCCTCAAAAGCTAACAAGGTGACCTATTCAGGAGTAAATCGAAAATGGCGTTTTTCAGTATGACAGGTTTTGGGCGGGGGACGGCTACGATACGCGGGCTTCGGGTGGAAGTGGAATTGAGTTCCGTCAATCGGAAGCAGTTGGACATTCTGGTGAATCTGCCCAGGTATCTGGCGGTTTTGGAATCCCGCGTTCACGAAAAGGTTCATCATGCGTTGAGCCGCGGGCGCATCAATGTGGATTTTACCGTTCAGCGTTCGTCCTCCAGCCGGGCTGAGGCCATCCGCGTGGATGAAGAACTCGCGCGCGTCTTCGTGACCGACCTGAAAAAGGCCGCCGCCCGCCTGGGCTTGAAGGACGATTTGGGGAGCAGCATTCTGTTGAACCTGCCGGACGTGGTTCGCTACGAACAGAACGGCGCCTCGGCGGCCGCCTGCTGGCCGGTGCTCGAAAAGGCGCTCGATCTGGCCCTCTCGGATCTCGTGAAAATGCGGGCCAAAGAAGGCGTGGCCTTGCAGAAGGATTTGAGAAAGCGGCTGGCCTGCTTGAAGAAGACCATCGGCGCCATTCGGACGCATGCCCCGGGCGTGATTTCGCTGTATCGGAAGAACCTGCTTTCGCGATTGCAGCAAGCGGGCCTCGCGATCGAACATCCGGACGAACGGCTCTTGCGCGAGCTGGCGCTGTTCGCCGACCGGTCCGACATCACCGAAGAACTGACCCGGCTGGGCAGTCATTTGCAGCAAGCCGACGACATGATGAAGTCCAAGGAAGCGGTCGGCCGTTCGTTCGATTTTCTGGTGCAGGAAATGTTTCGCGAGATCAACACGGTTGGCTCCAAGGCCAACGACGGCGCCATTCTGCGGCAAGTGGTGGAGTTCAAGGCGGAATTGGAGCGGATCAAGGAACAGGTGCAGAACATCGAATGATCACGCCATCCTGGAAGCCGATGATATTTATTGTGTCCGCTCCCTCGGGGGCGGGGAAAACTACCTTGTGCGACCGGCTGCAAGCCGAGTTTAAATCTCTGCACTATGCCGTCACGGCAACCACCCGCGCGCCGCGCGAAGGCGAGGTGGACGGCAAGAGCTATTACTTTTTAACGCGTGAAGATTTCGAACGGCGCTTGAGCGAAGGCCGTTTTCTCGAAAGCGCCCTGGTGCACGGCCATCGCTACGGCTCGCCTCGCGATCCCGTGGAACAGGCCTTGAAAGACGGCAAGGACGTACTGATGAACCTCGACGTGCAGGGCGCGGCCAGCGTGCGCGACTATGTCGCCCGGCTGCCTATGGGCGATCGTCTCAAGCGGGAAGTCGTCGACATCTTTGTCGTGCCGCCTTCGCTGGAAGTGCTCCAAAACCGTTTGCTGAAGCGGGGCAAAGACTCGCAAGAGGTGATCGAGCGCCGTCTGAAGCAGGCCGAAGAAGAAATTTCCCACTGGCGGGAGTATCGTTATATGGTGGTGAACGACGACCTCGCCGAGGCGTACGACAACATGCGCGCCATCATTTTGGCTGAGCGCCATCGCATCAGCAACCGGGCGGAGGATCGCTATGAATAAGATTCCTCGAGTTGTTTTAGGCGTGACGGGTTCCATCGCCGCTTACAAAGCGGCGGAGCTGGTGCGGTTGATGACCGCCAAAAAATGGGACGTGTGGGTGATGATGACGGAAGCCGCCACGCGCTATGTCGGCCCGCTGACTTTTCATGCGCTCACGCGGCATCCGGTGTCCGCCGGTCGCTGCGAGGCGGCGCCGAGCGAAGCTTTTCAACATCTCGATTTGTCGTCCGCCGATGCGGTGGTCATCGCGCCCTGCACCGCCAACGTGCTCGCAAAAATCGCGTGCGGACTCGCCGACGACATAGTCACCGCGACCGTGCTGGCAGCGGCTGGGCCCGTGATCGTCGCTCCGGCGATGAACGAACGCATGTGGCAGAATCCCGCGACGCAGGCCAATGTACAAACGTTGAAATCGCGCGGCCTGCACGTGCTTGACGTCGAGCGCGGCGAACTCGCGTGCGGCGTGCTGGGCGCGGGTCGTCTCTGCGCGTTGGAACTCATCGTCGAGGCCGTGGAAAAAGTTTTACGCGCCTGAAAATTCCCCTCCTGCGGCCGCTAATTTTTTCTTTTTGCGCGACGAATTCGGCGCGTCGCGAAACGGCAAAATAAAAAAATATCAAAAAAGAATTTGTAAACCATTGACGCATCGCAAAATTACCGATAACTTACGAACTAACAAAGTTCGTTATACTGATCTTTGATGTAAAAACAATTTCGAATGATGTGATCTTGGACCTGAACACGGAGCTTGTAGGAGTCGTTGGGAGATCCAATCAGAAGAAGACGCAAGCGGTCAAGCGATGAACAAAGCGGTTGTCGCGGACCTATTGAAAACGAAAAAAATGCGTATGTCTTCGGCGATGGGTTGAAGTCTTGCGGGATCGACCGAGTCTTCTACGTGAAGGGGCTTTGATAAGACAACGCATGCAACAAACTCAAGACATCGTCTTGAGCATGAAGGGGGGGAAGATCAGATGGTAGCGAAGAAGAAAGTAGTAGCGAAGAAGGCCCCGGCTAAGAAAGCCCCGGCTAAGAAGGCTCCGGCTAAGAAGGCCCCGGCCAAGAAAAAGAAATAGTAACAATTTGAAGCGCAACGATATTTCGTTGCGTTTTTTTTAGGAATGGCGGCCGCACTCTGCAATGGAATGTGGCCGCTGTTTCTTTTTAGTCGGAAGTTTTCCCGCACCGGGCTTTTCGGCGTCACTCGCTTCGCACAGGCTCGCCGCTACAGAAAGAGGTCAGAGTCGAGTACCCATCGAATAGGCTCAATCCAACGAACTGCGTATCTTCCCAAGCAAAGAATTTGGAACGGAAGGACTCCGGATCTTGAGCGTGAATCAAGAAACCGTATAGCGTTTATCGGTTTTTGTTGACTCATCGACGTGTTTGCGACTGAATGGTCGCCGAACAAGAAGGGGCGGGGGCATGGTTCAAAAAATTAGGCATCTCGTGGGGCGGGTCGATGTGCGCGCGTTGTATCTCGTATTTCTTATGGCCTTCATCGGCAGTCTCGCCTTCGCCGCCGTCCAGTTGACCAAAGAGCAAGCCGAAGATTTCAATGCCCGGACGCTCAACACCTGGGCGCAACTAACCAAAGAGTTCGCCGACTTCCGCGAGAGTTCTTATGCTTTGGTCATTCCGGCTGTATTGCCCGACGAGGCCTCGATAGATTGGGCGGCCCTCCAAAATGACGACCCCGAATGGTATTGGGACTTCGATGGCGGGACCTACTACTTCGACCCCGGCAGCGAAATCTCCAAGCAAATCCCCCACGATACCGAACTCGTGGTTTTTGAAGACATCGCCCAAGAAGAAC
>MHBK01000049.1 GCA_001804865.1 Lentisphaerae bacterium GWF2_57_35 | reverse complement strand
CGACAGCGACGAGGACGGCTTGAGCGACGACCTCGAAACCGTCCTGGGCTCCGATCCGGATTCCGCCGACACGGATTTGGATTGGGCCTCGGATGGCTACGAACAGACCAAGGGAACCGATCCGCTCAATTGCTCCAACACTCCGGCCTTGTACTTTAAGCTTAACAACGGAGCTTTATATGTCTGCGACACGAATCTCTCCGTGACTTTCACGGGCATCGTTGCTCACCTGGTCAGCTTTTCGGAAACAACCAACTTCACCGGCGAGAGCCTGGACTATTCCAATGCTATGGCTTGTTCCCTTCAAAGCTTGTCCAACGGTTGGCGTCAGGTTTACGCACGATTGGAGCGCATTCCTTACGCACAGACGTTGCTTTTAAGCGAAGGCGTGGTTCTGGATACGGTGTCCCCGGCGTTGGGCGCTTTTTCGCCAACGAATGGCATTACCAGCCGCCGTTGAGTCAAGATCGAAGGCATGGCCACCGATTCCGTCTGCGCCGCCGTGCAGGTGAGGGTGGCAGGCCAATGGGCCGATGGTGTATCGAATACAACTTTCCGATACGACCGATATCCCCTGGTGGCCGGGACTAACCGCATCGAAGTGACGGGGCGGGACACAGCCGGGAATTGCGCCACTCAATTCCTGGAAGTGGTGCAGGATACCTCGGGTGATGTCACGGCCCCGACTCTGCATCTGGATGTTCCACGCGATTTCATCCTGACCAATGGAGTGACCAACTTGCTGAACGTCACCACCTTTGGTTCGAACGAAGTTCTTTATCTTCGAAGCAACACCGACGACGAGACCGCCGAGGTCTTGTTCTGGGTCGAGACCCCCGCAGCCACCAATGGGCCATACATGGGGAGCTTGGTAGAAACCCAGGTGTTAGCGGAAGTGCGGCTATTCCCTGGAACCAATCTCCTGACGGCCATTGCTTCCGATGCAGCGGGCAACGCCACGACTTGTCTGGTGAACGTCGTTCGGGAAACCAACTTCTTCTTTGCCATCACCGACCCGAGCGCGTTTCAGACAATGAACTGTCGCTCGACCACCGTTCACGGCGCAGCTTCTCTTTTCTTGCTCAACGCCTCCATCACGGTCAACGGGGTCGCCACGACGATTTCCAACGCCGGAGACCATGTCGAGTTTACGACCGTTTTCCCCGTGCCCCTGAACCCGGAATGGACCTATCTGCGGGCGGAAGCGATCCTTGACGGTCGAAGCTACCATGCCGATCCACCCATCAAAGGCTATGAAATCCTTCAATGGAGCAGTTCCGGCGATTGGAAGTGGACGGAGCACTATTTTTATAAAAATCCTTCCTCTCAGCCCTACGTTCAGCATCTGGTCTGGCACGACATCTTCGAGACGTCGTGGGATTCTCTGACTTGTATTCGACGACAAGATAAAACGGAAACGTGCGATCAGACCGATACGGACTACCATTACACTCCGCCGGTGGTGACTCATTCTACATCTTTCACCTCCTGGACTTCGACAGCGTATTCCCCTCAACCATTTCCCGAGGTGAGAATGGGGGAGGCCCGTGATTCGTGGACATGGGACTCAGAGGCCGAGGTTGTTGATTACAGTTTTAATGATCAATACAGCGGAGAATTGATTTTCATCAAGCACTGGCCCACTCAGGAAACCCAACTGGTCGTCTTTCAGTTCCCTGGCCTGAACCGCATGTATTTGGATTCGTTGGACCCTTCGACCATCACCTACCGTGGAGCAGAAGGCTTCTGGTACAACGGAAATATTGCCTTTCTCCTGAGCATCCGGACCGGTCTTCGCTATTCGATCAGCGAATCTGATTTTACCTGGCCCGAGAGTTCTTACTACGGTCCGGCCTGGATGTCGCCCTATTTTGGCAGTTCTTCGGAAGTGCTTAAGGATCACACCTTGTTCATTGGAGGGGTGACTAACGAACAGATAATCACCACTATGAAGCGCCCAGACGACGCGGCTAATAGACGATATTTTCACTATAACTTTAATGATGCCAATCCGGGTGTTTGTGAAGTGCCGTGTTTTGCCACGGTTCAGCCTAATACTCCCGAAATTCAGGAAGAGTTAAGGGGGAAGATCAACTGGACAATCGATAGTGTTGAAGAATCTTCTCTTTCCTGGCAAAACGGAGCAGAGGGCGGTGGAGTCGGTGAATATGATTCATTGAATGCCGATTGGCGTGAGCGGGCTATTTTTACAGGTCTTCCATCGGATAATGATCAATTCGGCGTTAAAAATGTCACGGTTTCAAATGTGAAGGGATCATCGCAATGTGGCTCCGCCAAGCTTTTCTTTGCAAGAGATGAATATAATCATCCCGGAGCGGATTCTGGGGTAACTCCAAATTGGTATTATTATTGGCAACAAGGTGCTGTTGGCGGGGGGCTTGGCGATTTTCATTATGGCGGCACATATGGCGATGTGCGCGGGAAATACGACTCCAATACGGATACGCTTTACATCTATTTTCTCGCGCCAGGTTCAAAAGTCGCGGTAAGCGTCACCCACAAATATACGAACTTGAATTTTAATATTGGTATCGATGCCGACGGAATTGATGCTGTTGCAGGCACCGTACGTCATGAAAAAAAGCATCGTTGGATTTTTCAGAATTGGTCAACTCAAGCTGACTCTGACGGAGATTCGGTTCCTGATGCGCAGGAGGGGATAGCTCCGTACTACTTTAGGAATGGGGATCCGGACACCTATAACTTGGCAAGTAGTATTCATGGCAGCTATTCTTCGTATGGAGATCAAGAATTTTTGTGCCGGATGGATGAGAAGTCTTTTGTTTCGGATCGCACCAAGGATTGGGCTTATCCTGGCAAACAGTATGAAAGTAGTTCAACTGAGTATTAGCATTGGATGGAGAGGAAAATATGAACAAACTCGGATTCTTTTTTTTGTCGGTTCTATTGCTTGGTTTGGCAGAGACCGTTTTCGCTCAAGCTGCAGAGCAACCCATGACTTCACCGGAAGCAATCAAGTCGTTTCTTGTTAATCCCAGCATCACGCATTCCCAAAAATGGGCCTATGCCCGCGCTGTTTCTCCCGTGACTCCTCCGGAAAGGATTGTGCTTCAGGGCCTCATTCAAGATGTTGGTGAAGGCGATGGCTGGTATTACGCCCTTGCCCGATTAGTGTCAGCTAACGATTATGAGTCTGGTGCTGTGATGGGGCCTGTATTGTGCGAAAAAACGAATCGCTATTATGCCCTGGCGCTAGGCTTGTTGGGATATAAGGATGGAGCAAAGTATTTGAGGCAAACGCTTCTAAATAGCCCACCTTCTTTCGTTGCACATGCATGCCAGTTTGCCCTGCGTTTGCTTGGCGAAAAGGACAAGCCGTTGATGGCGGATGAGCCGAAAACATTAGATACTTCTTTTCCCGTCGCGTTATCGGCATCGAAAACCAATTTGTTTTTGGGAGATTCCTTTTATCTTCAATCCGAAATCGAAAACAAATCCAGCCATGTTATTCGCTTGGTTGAGGGCCGCCAGTTCTTTAATCAATACTTAAAAGTCAAATCTATCGACGGCGAGTTTGTGCTGCCAATTACCTTGGCGGTTTTTGATTATGATCCTGATGTAAGCATGTTCCCCCTGATCGAGATGGGCTCTGCCCTTTCCATTACAAACGCATGCGTCGTACAAGTTCTGGAACCTAAAAGAACCGAATGGGTAGATATGATTCCATCGAGGAAGACGGTTTGCCTCATGAGCGAAGATCAAAGCTGGTGTTACGACATCGGCTTTTATGAGCCACAAAAAACTTTTGATGTGGAATTAACCATCGTTTATGAACCGGTTGTTCCGGCAAATGCATTAAAACGTCTTGGAATGGCGGAAAACACAGTTCTTCAGGAACGAATTGTTTCTAATCCTCTACGTCTCCACATTCTGGAGCCTGGAGTTCGCAAAGACTGATTGTTTGATTCAGCTTGCACCACATCGCAAGGGGTTGCGGCTCCTACAGGAAATGCTCTTTGCTGTTATCTGTGGGACCGCTTTGCCATCTGTGGGGCAACTTTTCCCAGGTTAAAGCCTGAGTCATAGGGAGCTTGTTAAAGGACTGCGGCCATTCCTGGCCGCGAGAGCGGGCAGGAAGGCCCGCCCTCCCATGAAGAATCTCGCGTCAATGTAGATTTTCTCCTATCTTCCTCATAATCATAATTTTAATCGTAATCTTAATCTCTTTCCGGATGAAAAATGAAGATTACGATTAAGATTATGATTACGATTATGAGGTGGAATCAGAACGGCATTCTATCGAAATAGACTCTAGCGAAATGAGCCATTCGATGCGTTTTGAGTCATACGTACAATGGCTGGGTGCTCCTATTTCCCGTGTACTCGGAGAACGATTTTCGCTATGTTGAGGGGGAATTACATGAAAACTCAGCTTAAAACGACAGAGCAGATAGCGCAATTACTGGACCGGGGCGTTCAAATTCCGTGTCCGGAAGCCGTTGAAATCGATGTAACGGTGAATCCGGATCGGATTGCGCCGGGCACGGTGATTCATGCGGGGAGTCGGATTCTGGGGGCGGAAACGTCGATAGGGCCGGGGTGCGAGATTGGGGCGGAGGCGCCTGCGACGGTGGAGAATTGCCAGTTGGGCCGCGGGGTTTCGTTGAAGGGCGGATTTTTTTCGGGAGCGACGTTTCTTGATGGATCTTCGATGGGCAGCGGGGCTCATGTGCGTCCCGGCACGCTGCTCGAAGAAGAGGCCAGCGGCGCTCATGCGGTAGGTTTTAAGCAGACCATTCTTTTTCCATATGTCACGGCCGGCAGTCTGATTAATTTCTGCGACGGCTTGATGGCCGGCGGCACAAGCCGGAAGAATCACAGCGAGATTGGGTCGTCCTACGTTCATTTCAATTTCACTCCGCATCAAGACAAGGCCACGGCCTCGTTGATGGGCGATGTGCCGCATGGCGTCATGTTGGATCGCGCGCCTATTTTTCTGGGAGGGCAGGGCGGGTTGGTCGGGCCGGTTCGAATTGCTTTCGGGACGGTGATTCCGGCGGGGATCGTTCAACGGCAAGATGTGCTGACGGAGAATCAGTTGGTTTCGCCGAATCCGGCGCTCGGAGACGCAGCGACGCACGAATTCAAGTCGGGCCGTTACCGGGCTATTCGCCGGGTGGTGACGAATAATCTGATTTATTTGGGCAATCTGTTTGCGTTGAAGGCTTGGTATGAAACTGTGCGAAAACCTCGTACGGGGGGAGCTGCTTGGGCTGAGGCTTGTTGTGTCGGTGCGATTCAGAAACTGGAACTCGTGATCGACGAGCGGATCAAGCGCCTGAAAGAGCTGGCCGGAAAGATGCCGTATTCGTTGGAGCTGGCGCGGCAGGATAAGACGATGGATCTTCCTGAACACGTGCTGGCCCAGCAACGGGCGTTGATGGATCAATGGCCAACCCTTGAAGAAACCTTGAGCAAAGGATCGGCTTTAGAAACGGGCGCCGCGTATCGCGATCAATTTCTGGCCGAATGGGAAACGGTGGAGACCTCTGTTTCTCATTTGGAGGCGATGGGGCGGCTGAGTGTGGACGCCAAAAAGGCGGGGACGCTCTGGCTTCAGGCGATCGTGGACGAGACGGCGGTGCTGGGAAAAGGAATTTAAGAGCTTGGCTTCAGGTTCTGATCCGGATGGAGCCGGGGCGACCTCGCCCCGGGGGGGAGACTGAACGGGGCCAGGTGGCCCCGGCTCCAAGTTGATTTTTTAGGAGGTCATGATGTCGCGTTTATTTGGAACGGATGGGGTGCGAGGGGTTGCGAATGTGCCGCCGATGACGGCGGAGATGGTGCTGGAAATCGGCCGCGCAACGGCGTTTGTCTGCAAGCAGCACAAGAACCGGCGGCATCGGATCGTGATCGGCAAGGACACGCGCATCAGCGGCTACATGTTCGAAAGCGCCCTCACGGCCGGGATTTGTTCGATGGGGGTGGATGTATTGCTGGTTGGGCCCATGCCGACGCCGGGCATTGCCTTCATCACGCACAGCATGCGGGCGGATGCCGGCCTGGTCATTTCGGCTTCCCACAATCCGTACCAGGACAACGGCATCAAGATTTTCTCTCGCGACGGGTACAAGCTGCCGGACGCCGAGGAGGATGAGATCGAGCGGTTAATCACCACGGGCCACATCAAGGATATCCGGCCTACCGCCGGCGAAATCGGCAAGGCCAAACGCATTGACGATGCGATGGGGCGCTACATCGTTTTCTGCAAGAATACCTTTCCCGAAGACCTCAGCCTGGAAGGCATGAAGCTGGTGCTCGATTGCGCCAACGGCGCGACTTACAAAGTGGCTCCGATCATTTTTTCGGAACTCGGCGCCGACATCAAAACAATCTGCTGCGAACCCAATGGGCTCAATATCAACGATGGCTGCGGCTCTCAACACACGCAGGCTTTGACGAAGAAAATGCGCGAGAACGGCGCCGATGTCGGGCTGGCTTTCGACGGCGACGGCGACCGGTTGATTGCTGTCGACGAAAAAGGCCGCGAGCTGACGGGCGACCACATCATGGCCATTTGCGCGCAGATGTACAAGGAGCGCGGCTGGCTGAAGAACAATCTGCTCATCACGACCGTCATGAGCAATTTCGGTTTGAGCCTGGCCTTGAAGAAAATGAATATTGAGCAGGGTTCCTGCAAGGTCGGGGACCGCTACGTTTTGGAAATGATGAAAGCTCGCGACGCCGTGGTGGGCGGCGAAGCTTCCGGGCACATGATTTTCCTGAATCACCACACCACCGGAGACGGAATTCTTACCGCCCTGCAATTGCTGGCGGCCATGCGCTACTACGATAAGCCGTTGTCCGAGCTGGCGGAGATCATGCAGTCGGCGCCGCAAAAAATGATCAACATCGATGTAAAAACCAAGCCGCCATTGGAGAGTTTGACTTCCGTGCAGGACGCGATTCAAGCGGCGGAATCCGAGCTCAAGGGGAAGGGTCGCGTGCTGGTCCGTTATTCCGGCACGCAATCGATGTGCCGCGTAATGGTGGAGAGCGCGGACGAAGAAACGACGCACCGCTTGTGCGACTCGATCTCCGCCGTGGTCCGCCAAGCCATCGGATGAAGGCTTCGGCCGACAGCCGTCCGGATCGTTGCTCGTCCATTTGGATCTTGTTGTTGGGGCTGCCTATTTGATCCCCGCGATTCCCCTCGGACTTTTTCGATTCTTTGTGTTGCCCTGTTTGAATGTCCCAATAAACGGCAATATATTGCAGCCTGAGGAAGGCAATTCGCAAAACAGGTAAGGGGGCATTCCATGCAAGTGGGTTTCTATGGTCATGTGAGGCAGTATCACAACATCAAAAGCGAGATTGACGCGAACATCGCCAAGGTGCTTGAGAGCGGCGAGTATGTTCACGGCCCGATGAACAAGCAATTCGAGAAGGAATTCGCGGCCTTCTCCGGTATGAAGTATGCCATTCCGTGCGGCAACGGCACGGATGCCATCTGGCTGACGCTCATGGCCCTGGGCATCGGTCCGGGCGATGAAGTCATCACCCACGCCAACACGTTCTTCGCCACGGCTGAGGCCATTTGGATCGCGGGCGCGACGGCCGTATTGGTCGACTGCGATTCCAAAACAAAGTGCATCGATCCGGCCCAAATCGAAGCGGCGATTACGGCCAGAACCCGATGCCTCCTCCCGGTGCATCTCTACGGCCAATGCGCGGACATGCCGGCCATCAAAAAAATTGCGGATCAGCACAAGCTGTGGGTGGTCGAAGACAACGCTCAGGGCGTCGATGCGGCCGGCGATACGTTCAAGGTAGGCGAGCTGTCCAACGCCGTGGCCACCAGCTTCATCAGCCAGAAGAATCTTGGCTGCTTCGGCGACGGCGGCGCTATCGTTACCAACAACGAGCACGTCAACCAGATCACGCGTCTGCTGCGCGCCCACGGCTCGCCGGCCCGCAACGTGCACAGCTTCGGCTTTAACAGCCGTTTGGACGACCTTCAAGCCGGCGTGTTGAGCGCCAAGCTCAAACACCTTCACGCCTGGAACGACGAGCGCATCAAGTGGGCGGCCCGCTACTCGGCTGGATTGCGGGACGCGAAGTCCATCGACCTGCCCTACGCCAAGCCCGGCTACCGGCACGTCTGGCACCTGTACGTCATCGAGGTCAAGAACCCGGCCAAGCGCGACTCGCTGCTGGAATTCCTGAACAAGAACGGCATCGATGCCAAAACGCATTATTCCATTGCCATCCATCAGCAAGCCGGGTTTCCGTGGGGCAAGGGCGCCCGGGTCGTAGGGGCTTTGACTAATGTTGAAAAGAACGCAGCCTGCTGCGTCAGCTTGCCGATGTTCCCGGAACTGACCGCTGACGAAGTGGATTACGTGATTTCCAAGGTCATGGAATGGGACAAGGCAAACGGTTAAAGCAACATTCCCATAGCCCGGAGGACCTTCATGTCAAAGCAATATAGAGTGATGGTGGTGGGGATGGGCAAACGGGGGCGGCATCATGCCGATGCCTTCCTTGCCAATTCCCGGTTCCAACTGGTTGGTCTCTGCGACATCGATGAAGCGCGATTGAAAACCGCCGCGGTGGAGCTGAGAAATCCGGCGACGAGTACGGATGCGGCCAGTCTGGCGGCGGCAGTGAAACCGGACATCTTCTGTTTCTGCACGCTGCCTTCTCTTCGGATCAACCTGATTCGCGTGGGCATCGAAAGCGGCGCCCAGCTTATTGCCTTCGAGAAGCCGGTGGCGATGTCGAGCCAAGAGGGGATGGATATCAAACGGCTATTGGATCAGAGCGGCGTCAAGGCCGTGGTCAGCCATCAGCATCGCTACGGCGATCACTACCGGAAAGTGGGCGAGATCATCGCCAGTGGGCAACTGGGACGGATTCACACCGTCTACGGAACGGCCACGGGCTGGATGACGCATATGCTTTCGCACCTGGTTGACTACATGCGTTGGTACAATGGCCAGGTGGATGCCGAATGGGTCATGGCCCAGGCGGCGGGGAGGGGAAAGCTTGCGGATAATCATCCGTCGCCGGACTATCTGGCAGGATTCATCCAGTTTGCCAACGGAGTTCGTGGGATCGTCGAGGTTGGCGCGGGGGCGCCGGACGTGCCGGAAGTCGACTATTGGTGGCGCAAGTGCCGTATCGGCGCACAGGGAACCGAAGGCTTTGCGGAAGTGTATACGGGCAACGGGTGGAAGGCGGTTACCAGCAAAGGCGTTTTGTCGGGTCCCGGCTGCATGAATTACGCGCTCGATATGCCACCCTATGTGGAAGACATGGTCCGCTGGCTGGATGATCCCTCGCAAGTGCATCCGTGCAATTTCCAAGAGGCTTATAAAGGCTTTGAAATCGCGATGGCGCTTTGCCGCTCCGTGATCGAGCGGGGACAGATCGCCTTGCCGTTAAAATCGGGAATGGACGAATTGAATGCCCTCAAGGAAGTTTTGCCGGAGCGGAAGGTTTTGGTTTCAATGGCTAAAAACACGGAGCTGTACGGATAAGCAGACATGGAAGTAATCGTTCAGCCGGATACCCAAACGGCATCTAAGCTTGTCTCATGATCACACTTTGCAAAGTGTGATCATGAGTTTTTAGCGCTGGTGACCAGGCTAATCTGCAATAGAAGGTGGCCCGGCTTCTCCTGCCCGCAACGCTTCGCGTAGCGATGCGCAGGCGGGCGAAGACGAGCTCTTCGGGTCCTGAAGCCGCGTTACGCCCGCCTGCATCGCTACGCAATGTTGCGGGCAGGGAGAACGCGGCCTACCTACAGAATCCAGCCCTTCATATGCTTACAGATGAATTCCTTGCCATCAATTTGTGTATAAGAGACAGGCTTACGCCGGCGGCTTCGTAATGGGGTGCATCCAGATACTGCCGCGGATTGTATGGGAAAAAGAAGGCGCTCAGCGTCCGCCTGCAGCGCTATGCGCAGCATTGCGGGCAGGGAGTGAGCGCCCTACCCACGGCAAAGAAAGGTCGGGACGGCGCTCCGTCGCCGTCCGTTGTTGCGGCCGCGTCAAGATGCACCTTACATAATGCGCCCAGCGGTATCCGGCTTGCCATTCCAGGCGTGAGTCGGCATAGTTTGCCCTCGATTTAACGACAATAAAACGGAGCACATCATGGAAGCATTAAAACGAGCGGACGATTTCCGGGGGCCGAAGGGGCCGGTGGTGTTGGTGATTATGGATGGGGTCGGAATTGGGAAATATGTCGAAGGCGACATGGTCCTGGCGGCCAATACGCCGAATTTGAACTGGCTGAAGGAACATGCCGTGGCCGGCCAGCTCAAGGCGCACGGAAAAGCGGTCGGCATGCCGAGCGACGAGGACATGGGCAATAGCGAAATCGGGCACAACGCGATCGGTTGCGGCCGGGTTTTCGATCAGGGCGCCAGCCTGGTGAGCAAGGCGATCGAGTCGCGCTCGCTGTTCGAAGGCGAAACGTGGAAGATGCTGGTGAAGAATTGCCTGGAGCATCAGTCGGCCTTGCATTTCCTCGGTTTGTTTTCCGACGGCAACGTGCATAGTCACATCGATCATCTGGAGGCTATGCTGAAAGAGGCGAAGGCCGCCGGAGTCAAAAAGGCCCGCGTGCATCTTCTGCTCGACGGGCGCGATGTGCCGCCGACGTCCGCGTTGGAGTATGTCGACCGGTTTGAAGCGTTTCTTAAGGATTTGAACGCGGATGGAACGGTGGATTTCGTGGTGGCTTCGGGCGGCGGCCGCATGAAAATCACGATGGATCGGTATGAAGCCGATTGGAGCATGGTCAAGCTGGGTTGGGAGATCCATGTGAAGGGCGAGGGACGCCTGTTCGCCTCGGCGCGCGCGGCGATCGAGGCCCATCGCGCTGAAAATCCGGGCGTACTCGATCAGGATCTGCCGCCTTTCGTGATTGCCCGCGATGGGAAGCCGGTTGGCGCGATGGCCGACAACGACAGCGTGATTTTCTATAACTTCCGCGGCGACCGCGCCATCGAGATCAGCCGGGCCTTCGAGGAGGACGCCTTCGACAAGTTCGACCGAGGCGCGCGTCCGAATGTGCTGTTCGCCGGGATGATGCAATACGACGGCGATCTGAAGATTCCCAAGAACTTTCTTGTGCCGCCTCCGGGCATTGACCGGACGATGGGCGAATACCTGGCGATGTCCGGCGTACGTCAACTGGCGGTCAGCGAGACGCAGAAATTCGGGCACGTGACCTATTTCTTCAACGGCAACCGCTCGGGCAAGTTCAACGAGAAGCTGGAAGATTACATCGAAGTGCCATCGGATCGCATCGCGTTCGAATTCCGGCCTTGGATGAAGGCCGGTGAAGTGACGGACAAGGTGCTGCAAGGCATCGAGCGCAAACGCAACAAATACGGCTTTATCCGCGTCAATTTCGCCAACGGCGACATGGTGGGGCACACGGGCGTTTGCCCGGCGGTGCGTATTGCCGTGGAATCGGTCGATCTGTGCCTGGGACGCATCATGAAAGCCGTCAAAGCGGCCGAGGGTATTTTGGTGGTATCGGCGGATCACGGCAATGCGGACGACATGTACGAGCACAACAAGAAGACCGGGGAAGTTTCCCTGGATTCCGTGACCGGCGAGCCGAAAACAAAGACGAGCCATTCGCTCAATCCCGTGCCGGTTTGCGTGTACGATCCGTCCGGAAAGGCGAATCTCCGTTTGACGGCGAAGACCGATTTGGGCATCAGCAGCCTGGCCGCCACTTGCATCAAACTGCTGGGC
The DNA here is from genome assembly GCA_001804865.1 of Lentisphaerae bacterium GWF2_57_35. Lineage (GTDB taxonomy): Bacteria > Verrucomicrobiota > Kiritimatiellia > CAIQIC01 > GWF2-57-35 > GWF2-57-35. Next base: position 18,305 of record MHBK01000049.1, on the reverse strand, counting down.
TTTGAGCCGCCCGCAGATTACGACCCCAGCGTGGTCGATGTGGGGTGATAAGAGAGTCCAAGGTCCAAAGTCCAAGGAGTCCAAAGTTGTGAGAGTCAAAAGTCCTAAATCCGCGACCTTGGACTATTTGGACTTTGGGCCTTGGACTGTATTAAGGTCCAAAGTCTTGAATCCTTAACTTTGGACTCTTTGGACTTTGGACCTTGGACTTTTTTGCAGGTATGAAGATCGTTCGATCCATAGGTTGGTCCATACGGATGTTCATCTTGCTGGCGATTCTGGCTTGGACGGTTGTTTTGTATCGCTGGAGCCGGCGGGAAGATCCGCGCTTTTATGAATTTGTGGAGAGCCCTCCGGGACGCGTCATCGCGCAAGTTTTCCAATGGAATCAGTCCGAATTGGATGTGCCGGTCAAAGAAAAAAACGAAGCGCAAATGACGGATGAAGAGCGGGCAACGAAGCGGCTTCTGGAGGAAGAGCTTCAGCAAGAGGCTCCGGCATACAAGTTGATATTCGATGACGACCGGATCATGACCGGAAGTTTGCTGGCCGAGACTCCCGAGGCGGTCGAATTTTCCGAATCCTATGCCGGAAACGGCTCCATTTCATTGTGGATCAATCGGAGCCGCATTCAATCGCTGGTGCGGTTGACCAACGGCATCCCCGATGTTTCCTATCGGGATGTGCGCTTTAAAATGGATCATCCGGCCATGAGTTTCTATCGCCGGCCGCCGTACACGATTCTTACCGACGAGTCGTTTTTCCAAGTCGAGAAGACCGTTCGCGTTCTTCAGCATTTATTCCAACAGTTGGTGGAAACTTTTGAGCCGCTGATTCGGCGTCCGGATCGCGAAGACGGCATCCAGGTTTTATTTTTTTCACAGGAATCGGCTTACAAGGAGTATCAACAGCGATACGCTCCTCATATGCCGGACAGCTCGGGTTTTTACAGCCCCCGGATCGACCGGCTGATCGTTTACAACCAAAGCGCCTCGGACCGCATTCACAAGCTTCAGGAGAAGGTCGAGGACGAGTACAATCGGCATCGGCCGGATATCTCTTCGCCCGAGGGCCTTGCCCACTTGAACGAGTGGCGCAGCCAGTCCAGCCGGCGGATTGCACAATATGCCGAGGAACAGACCCTGGCTTCCATTCGTCACGAGGGGGCTCATCAACTTTTTTTCACCCTCGGGGTGCATTCGAGCAACCGGATGGAAAACGAGTGGCTGGTGGAGGGTCTGGCAACCTATTGCGAACCGCCGGAGATCGGAGGCTTTGACTCCTCACGTGCGACCGTATTGAAGACGGCTCTGGACGAAGGCACGCTGATTCAGTTGGAGGAACTGGTAAATATGCGCAGCGCCGAAGGGCTGATGGTGTTTGGCACGTACGAACGCGTGGCCTTGTCCTATTGCGAATCGTGGGCGCTGGCCCGCATGCTGATGCAGGACGAATATCGTCCGGCTTTCTTCGACTACATTCGATACATCCGTGAGACAGATAACTTAAGCGAGATCAACAAGGAGACGCAGTTCGGCGTACTCTGCCGTTTCCTCGGCCTCAAGCCGGAGGTGTTGTGGGAACGCTGGCTAAGTTATGTGTACCAGTTGTCGGCAAAGCTGTCTCCCTGATTCCGATTTGTGCGTTAGGGCAAGTCCCGCTTGGCGCATGGGGCAAAACGGGGGCGCGCCATCTTGGTCCATTGGCTGCGTTGGCGCAGGCCGGGCGGACAAAAGTCCTGCCCGGCCTGCGCCGCCTTGCCACTGAACCAAGCTGACGCGCCCCCGTTTTGAGGCCGATCAGAATCGGCCCGACCCCATGCGCCAAGCGATAGCACCCCCATGCCAGTAAACTGGACATGGGGGGCCCATTGCGGTATGGTTTTTTAGTTTAGTGGAGCCGGGGCGACTCGCCTGTCTCTTATACATAAATTGATGGCACGGAATTCATCTGTAAGCATCGATAAGAGAAGTGAAGAGCTAGATTCTGTAGGTGGGCCGCGTTCTCCGTAACGCGGCTTCCAGACCCGAAGAGCCCGTCTTCGCCCGCCTGCGCATCGCTACGCGAAGCGTTGCGGGCAGGGAGAAGCCGGGCCACCTGTTTCATCCGAACGGTTTCATCCGAAGGCTTTGCAGAAAATGACCGCCTCAAATCTGTGTATAAGAGACAGGCGACTCGCCCCGGTTTTTGCCGGTCAAAATAAGGAGCGATGAGCTAAAGGCGCCTTGGGCTGCCGGTATGGGCTCTAATGGGTAAGCGACGTCTTTTCTGCCCACGCCATGAATCGTTCAGCCAGCGCCTCGGCGCCGAGGATCATGCGGGGGCCGGAGCGCAGGAGAAAATCGGGGTTGATGTCGGCAATGAGTTGGTTTTCTTTGATGGCTTGAAGGCCGGACCAGCCGGGGCGGCGGGCGATGCCCGCCAGCGAGGGCGAACCGCTTTTCATCCAGGCCAGGACAATGAGCTCGGGATTTTGCTGAATGATCCATTCGGCGCTGACGTGGGGATATTGTTGCTTCAGCTCTGCGCCGATGTTCTGTCCGCCGGCGAGGCGGATCATGTCGTTCATGAAGGTGGCGCCTCCGGCGGTTGTGACGGGATCGCCCCAGATTTCCACATAGACCCGCGGCCGGCGGCGATCCTGAAAGCAGGCTTCGACTTTCGTTTCCAGCGCTGCGCGACGGGCGTTCATGCGGCCGATCCAATTCGTGCCGGCTTCCGGAGCATGGCAAAGCTGCGCGATTTCCTGGGCGGCGCCGATGAGCGAATTCCAGCTTTCGCACGGCAGGACTTTCACTTCGATGCCGACGGTTTGCATCTGCTGGACGAGGCCTGGTTTTTCCAGATCGGTGACCAGCAAAGCATCGGGCTTCAATCGTTGCACTTGCTCGATATTGGGCCGCCCGAAATCGCCGGCCACCGGCAGGGCTTTGGCGGCCGGCGGCTCGTCGCAGGCGCTGGAGCGTCCGACCAGATGAGCTTCAAGGCCCATCGAATAGACCAGCTCCGTCAGGTTGGGCGAGAGGCTGACGAGTCGGGGCGAAGCGGGATCGGCTATCGCCGCGGAGGCGGCGAAAAACAGGGCGCAGGCAAGTTTTCCAATCATTGGAAAAAATACGCGGGCTTTTTCCAATGATTGGAAAAACTTCCGTAGGCGTGTGCCGGCGCGTGGGTGGGCCGCGTTCTCCGTAACGCGGCCGGTCCGTCTTCGGAGAAGCCGGACCACCTGAAGGAGCTGCTTCATGACGGCGGAGCGACCGGTGCGGGTTCGGGGATCTGCTCGCCCAAATCTTCGTCGGGCGTCGAGTCCTGTCCGACGAGTTTCCGCCGCTTGAGGAATTCGCGGGCGAGCTGCCGGTAGGCGGCGGAGCCGGTGCAATGCTTGTCGTAGGCAATGATGGGCTTGCCGAAGCTGGGGGCCTCGCTCAGGCGGATGGTCCGGGGGATCAGGGTCTCGAAGAGTTTGTCGCCGAAGTGATGGGTGACTTCTTGTACGACTTGCTGGGAGAGATTGGTGCGCATGTCGTACATGGTCATCACAATGCCTTCGATGTCGAGAGCCGGATTGGCGCCGCTTTCGCGAAGCTGCTGGACGAGGCGGGTGATGACGCTGAGCCCTTCCAGCGCGTAATATTCGCATTGAATCGGGATTAGGATGGACTGGGCGGCGGTCAGGGCGTTCATGGTCAGGATGCCCAAGGACGGCGGGCAGTCGACGAAGATGTAGTCGTAGCGGCCGGCGTCGCGGAGCGGGGTGACGGCTTCCTTGAAGCGGTGCAGGTACCGATCCGAGCGGGCGACGTCGATTTCCGCGCCGGCCAGGTCGACTTCGGAAGCCACCAAGTCCAGCCGGTCGAAGCTGGTGGTTTGAATGAGTTCTTCCAAACGGCCTTCGCCGAGCAGGACGTTATAAATGCTGTAGCCGGATTTCTTTTCCATGCCGACGCCGCTGGTGGCATTGGCTTGTGGGTCCAGGTCGATCAGCAGGACTTTTTTACGGCGTTCCGCCACGCAGGCGGACAGGTTCACGGCGGTAGTGGTTTTGCCCACGCCGCCTTTTTGATTGGCAATGACGATTACAGGAGTTTGCATGTTCGATCCACTATGACAAATTGGCTTTTCTATGCAACATTGAACCCGGGGAGTTTTATGTGTCCGGCGGGAAGTTTCAAGTTTAAAGCATTTCGAGGCGAAGCAGGGCGGTCAGGTCCGGGGGAAGCGGCGCCTGGAAGGCGACGATGCGAAGGCTGGTCGGATGGCGAAGCTCAAGCTTTTCGGCGTGCAGAAAGTGGCGCGGTGCGGCTTGATCTATCGGCGTGCGCTTTCCATAAACCCGGTCGCCAACAATGGGATATCCGGCGTCGGCCAATTGGCAGCGGATTTGATGCGTTACGCCGGTGGGAATGTCGATTTCCAAGAGCGTGAACTTGGGAAATTGCCGGATGGGTTTGTAATGCGTGATGGCCTTGAAGGTGTCGGCCCTGGATGGGTCGGCGAAATCCTTGAGGACTTGCATCTTGCAGTAAGGTCCGTCCTGATGCGTCAGGTATCCTTCCAGGGTTCCGCTTTCGGTAATGGCGCCATGAACCAATGCCGTATAGATTTTCGTCACGCGTTGCTCGCGGAATTGCTGGCGGAGATGGGCATAGGCGCTTTGGGTTTTGGCTGCGATGACCAGGCCGGACGTGTCGGTGTCGATCCGATGAATCAGGGCGGGAAACAGGGGATCGCTGCCGATCTCGGCCAGGCTCGGATGGCGCGCCAGCAAGCCGTTGGCGAGCGTGCCGGTTTCGTCGGATTTGAGCGGATGCACCGCCATGCCCGCGGGTTTGTTCAGTACGATCAGGTCGGCATCCTCGTAAACGATATCCAGCGCAACGGAGGGATCGGCGAGTACCGTCCGGTCGGACGTTTCCTGCAACTGCTCGACGTTCACGACTTCGCCCGGGAGCATCTTTCGGCCTTTGGCGGCCCGGCGTCCTTCGACCCGGATATGGCCTTCCGTCAGCGCTTCCAAAATCATGGTGCGGCTGGCGTTGGGAACGCGCAGGGCCAGGAAGCGATCGAGGCGAAGGCCTGCTTCGGCGGTGTCAACCTGCATAGTCAGGTTCCGGATCATGGGAATTCTCCTCGATTTCACCGACGATGGATTGAATGACTTCCCGGGCGGCCATCAGGCCAAAGATGCCGGTCATGTAAGAAAGGCTGCCCAGCGTGCGCCGGGGTCTGCCGCGATCGATGACGCGAGGCCCTTCGGCCTCGTGCGGATCCTGGATCGCATGCTTTTTCGGCGGTTCAACGGAGTAAACGCAGCGAATGCCGTCTTCTACGCCAAAACGGCGCAGCCGCTTGCGCGTCAGACGGGCCAGGGGGCAATGCTGCGATTCGAACAAGTCGCCCGTTCGGATATCGAGCGGGTTGGTCCGGGTGGCGGCGCCCATGCTCGAAACGATGGTCCTTACGCCCCGGCGCCGCGCCGACGCCAACAAAGCAACTTTGGAACTCAGGCTGTCGATGGCATCGATAAGGATGCCGCCGGCTTCCGGCAGGATCGTCGCGGCCGTTTCGGCGTCTACAAAAACTTTAAAGGTTTCGACCTGGGCGTTGGGGTTGATGTCCAGAACGCGCTCGCGGGCCACGTCGGCCTTTGGCCGGCCGAGCGTGGAATTCAAGGCGAAGATCTGGCGGTTGACGTTGCTCTCGCGAATTTCGTCGAAGTCCACCAGTCGGAAATGACCGATGCCGGCCCGGGCCAGCGCTTCGATGGCAAACGAACCCACGGCGCCGAGACCGACTACCGTCACGGAGGCTTCCTTCAATCTTTGCGCCGCGCGCGGCCCCAGTAAAATTTCGGTGCGATGAAAACGGCTCATGTGGTTTTGACTCCAAAAAATGTGCATGAATTATTCCAGACCCGGGCGGCCAGGGTCTCTTCGGCGACATTCCGGACGAGCGCCGCCTGGCGCAAGATCAAGGGGAGATTGGCCGGTTCGTTGGGAGTGAAGGGCTCCGGCGTCTTTTCGTCGGGGCAGGGGAGGATATCCGGCGCATCGGTTTCGAGCAGCAGCCGATCCTCCGGAACGACGGCCAAGGCTTGGCGGCCCCGGCGGTTGTTCGGAAACGTGATAGAGCCGGAGAACGAGAAGTAGGCATTCCAGCGAACCAGGGCGGGAATCAAATCCGCCGCACCCGAATACGAGTGGATCATCAGCCCGGCGGGAAGCCGTCCGAACGAGGCGAGCAATTCGGTCAGCCGTCCCCAGGCTTTGCGGCAGTGAACGCAAACCGGGCGGTCGAGCTGTCGGCCCAAGTCCAGTTGCGCCAGAAACACTTCTTCTTGCGCGGCATCGTCCCGGTCGTCGAGGGCATGATCCAGGCCGATTTCTCCCACGACAGCGGAGGTTGAGCGAAGCATCGACGAGAGTCGATCGAGCCAGCCGGTCGACCGCTCCCGCACATACCAGGGATGCAGGCCGACGGCCGGAACGACGGAAACGGGAAACTCGGCGGCGATTTCCAAAACCTGAGCCCAATCGGTTTCGGCGCTGCCGCAACAGACCATGCGGATCACGCCGGCATCGCCGGCCCGTTTCATCAGCCCGTGCCGGTCGGCCAGGAGTTGGTCGTCCTGCAAATGACAGTGTGCATCGAACAAATTCATGCCGTGATAATCGTCTTCTTTCGCTTGAGATTCCTGCGCTCGCTGTGTACGTTATCCGTCAAAGCCGATTTTCAGGCAAACACAAATCAACAGGAGGTAGTGAATGAGAGGTTCCATGCGTTGTTTTTACGGCGCCTTGGTATTGTCTGTTGGGTTGATGGCCGGCGATGCGCTGGCTCTCTGGGGCAAAGCGACCACCAAGACCGAATCGTCCAATGCCGACATGAAGCTCGGCGAATACAAGGGCTTGAAGCACGCGATAGGCTGTAAAGATTTCGAAAATCAGGCCGGCTGGAGCGGCTCCTGGGATTTAGGGAAGAATCTTTCCATCATGCTGGAATCGGCTCTCTACGATTCCGGACGCTTTGTGGTAGTGGAACGCGAAAAACTCACCGACGTCATTGCCGAACAGGATTTGGCCGCCAGCGGCCGCGCGGCGAAGAGCAAGGTAGCGCAAACCGGAAAGATCCGTTCCGCTCGCTATATCGGCTCCGGCGCGGTCACCGGCGTTGAAGAATCCCAGTCCGGCGGGGGCGGCGGCGTTTCGTTCGGCGGATTCCGGGTTGGCGGGAGCAAATCCGAAGCCCAGATTAACTTGATTGTGAAACTCATCGATACAACCACCGGCGAAATTGTGGCCAAGGAATCCATTGTGGGCAAGGCCGGCAACACCGGATTGAGCGTCGGGATGTCCAAGTTTGGCATCGATACCGATCTGGGCGGGTTCAAGAAGACGCCGATCGGACAAGCGGCGCAGGATTGCATCAATCAGGCTGCGATCTTTATCGCCAAGAAAATGGAAGAATTTCCGTTTGAAGGCAGCGTGATCAAGGTATCGAAGAGCGGCCAGGTGATCATCAACCGCGGCTCCGAATTCGGCATGGAAGTTGGACAGGAACTGGTCATGACGGAAGAGGGCGAAACCCTGATGGACCCCGACTCCGGCGCCATTCTGGGCCAGGAAGAAGGCGCTGTGATCGGTAAGATCAAAGTGGCCAAGGTCGACGAGAAAATGTCCTATGCCGACGTGCTGGACGGTGAAAAGCAGCCGGCCTCGGGCACCGTGGTCAAGGGAGAATAAATCCCGGGGTTTCCACGAAGGAGGAGTGCGTTTGAGCGCACTCCTCTTTTTTTTGGAATTCATGGAGTTGCGCTCTGTCGTAACGGAAAAAAGCCGGTCGCGACCCTCCAAAAAACATTTTTCGGGGTGGGCTTTTGGGCGAGTCATTTCGTGCTCCAAGGCAAGTCCCGTTTGGCCCTTCGAGAAGCTTGGGGCTGAGCGGACATGAGGTTCCATTGCGGTATTTGTTTTTGGAGCCGGGGCGACTCGCCCCGGTTTTGGCCGATGCAAGACGTGTTCAAAAAGACATGGGTTGCATAACCAATGAGTTGCGGAGTCAGGGCTCTTAGCGAAATAGGCTCTTGATCGTAAGTTCTCTTTATTTGTCTAAGAGAAAAGAGATCATTAGCATCCCACAGGATGCGGAGTATGATTAAGATTACGATTAAGATTAGGAAGGGGAACGGAGGCCTTGGTTATTGCGGTTGGCCGGTGGCCGGCGTGTCGAGGCCGGGGATTTCATCGACTTCCTGAAGCGGAAAGGGCAATTCGCTGATCTGGGGCGGGGGCAGTTCGTCGGCTGAAGAGTCCTTCTTCTTTTCCTGCTGCTGTTGGATGGCTTCCTTGCGGAGCGGCTCCAAATCTATGCCGCGCGTTTTCAGCTTTTCGGCGGCTTTTTCGTTTTCCGGGTCATGTACAAAAGCCTTTTTCCAGGCCTCCACGGCGTCTCCTTCGCGGTCCATCTTCAAGTAGACATCGCCCAAGTGTTCCGAGATCGTGGAGTCGTCCGGGAGCTGTTGAAGTGCTTTCTTGATTTCGATCAGAGCTTTTTCGTATTGGCCCTGCATGTAGTAAATCCAGCCGAGTGTATCGAGAAACGCGCCGCTGTCGGGGGTGATGGCCAGAGCTTTTTGGATGTAGTCCAGAGCCTGGTCGAGGCGGATGCCTTTTTCGGCCCACATATAGGCGAGATAATTATAGGCTTCGGGGTTCTTGGGATCCAATTCGATGCTTTTTTCAAAGCAAGCAACCGCCTTGTCAAAGTGGCCTTCGCGCTCGGAGGCGGCTCCGAACCAGAAATAGAAGAAGGCCTGTAAATCTACATCTTTGCCCGAGGCGTCGTCTTGTAGGAGGAGGGGTTCGGCTTTTTCGAAAGCCTCAATGGCCTGGGCGTATTTCTTAAGACCGCTGTACAATGTTCCCTGATGGATGAAGATGTTGGCATTGGTCGGCATTTGCCCGGCGATGCTATTTAAAACCTGAATGGCGGTTTCCTGTTGGCGCTCGTCCATTTGCCGCAGGATATATTGTATATAAGCTTCCAGAATGCCCGGATGGGTCTCCATGGATTTCGCCAGGAGGGAGGCGGTTTCGTTGCTGTGACCGGCCATTTGCGCGGCAATGGCGTAATTGAAATAGAGGCTGGGGGAGACGGGGGCGCTATCCTTTGAATTGAAGAACTTGAGGGCGAGGGCAAAGTGCTCTTCTGCCTCGGCGTATTGCTTCTGGCTAAGGTAGACATAGGCGAGCATTTCCGTCAGGCGGGGGTTGTCCGGCATCTGCGCCAGCCCCTCTTTCAAGACCGCGATGGCGTCATCGGGGTTGCTCTCCAGTTTCAGGAGGGCCAGCTTCAGGTAGGGGGCCGGCTCGTTCGAGCCCGCTTTGGCTGCGAACTGGTAGTTCATGGCGGCCTTGTCCTTATCGCCCGTTTCCTCGTAAAGTTCTCCCAGATAAAAGAAGACGCGGGGATTGTCGGGCCGCTTGGCCGCGATTTGCTCGAGCTGCTCGATGGCTTTTTCCTTGTTGCCGCTGGCGACGAAGCTTAAGGCGAGCTTCTGTTTGACCTGGAGATTGTTGGGGTAGCGCGTCTCGATTTTTTCGAAGCACTCGATGGCCTTTTCGAGCTGCTGATCGAGGATATAGAGATCGCCCAATTGGTAGAGAACGGCAATGTCATCGGGATAGTCGTGCGTGAGCCGCTCGAAGATGCGAATGGCCGCCTGGCGGTTTTTCCGTTCCTCGTCCGGTCGGCCTTGGGTGATGGAACGCTGAAGATAGATGCTGCCCAAGGCCCGCAATACGTCCAGCGGTTCGCTGACGTTTCGCGCAGCCTTTTCGAGCAAATCGATGGCCTTTTGGTCCTGGCCCTGGCTGCTATAGAGGGCGGCCAATTCCACATAGCCGGTGGAGTCCTTTGGAAACCGCCGGATAAATTGCGTGTAAAGCTGCTCGACTTTTTCCTGCTGTCCGGTGGCGCGATAAATCAACGCCAGCCAAAGCAGGGCTTTTTTGGAGTCGGGCTTTCGCTTTGTAAGGGTTTCAATGGTATCGATAGCCTCCTGGTTTCGCTTCTGTTGCAGGAGGCCCATCGCCATGCGAAGGGCTAATTCCTCGTTATCGGGATCGCGTCGAACCGCTTCCTGATAATTCGAAAAAGCAGCATCGAACTCATCGTTGAATTCGCGAATGAGCCCTTCACTGTAATAAGCGAGTGCTTCGGCGCGGGCCTGGCCTTCCTTGGAGATGGTCAGGGTTCCCCCTGGCTCCTGGACCGGCAGATCAGGCCCTTGCGCCGTCTGGCACCCGCCGCTTATCCATGCGGCGCCACACCACAATATACCTACGACGAAACTGGATGTCCGCATGAACGTTCCTCGCGTGGCTATAGGCTATACTATACGCCGTATTAGTCGCGATTACTTCTTTTTATGGCGATCAGCGCGTAGACGTTTTCTGCGTTTATGCTTGGCCATTTTCTTGCGGCGTTTTTTCTTAACGGAACCCATGTATCCTCCTGCATTATGCCCAGGTATTTGCGGCCGGAATCCGCTCTCGCGGGTGTTCCGTCCGACAGGCTCCTAGGGAACCACCTTGTTTAAAGCGATCTCAATGATACCTTCCGCACCCGCGGTTTTCAATTGCGGGATAATTTCCCGCACGACAGATTCTTCTACGACAGATTCGATCGAATACCAGCCTTCGGTGCTCAGGCCGTTGACCGTCGGCGCATGCAAGGCCGGCAGAATGGCCGTGACGGAGTCGAGCCGATCCTTCTGCACGTTCATTTTGATCAGCACCTTGGTCTCGGCCATGAGCGCTCCTTTAAGGAGCATGGAGAGCTGCTCGATCTTGGCGCGTTTGCCGTCATTTGCCCACGCCGCGCGGTTGGCGATCAGGCGCGTGGTCGATTCCATGACGGTCTCGACGATGCGCAGATTGTTGGCGCGCAGCGAAGAGCCCGTTTCGGTAATTTCGACGATGGCGTCGACCAGTTCGGGGGCCTTGACTTCCGTGGCGCCCCAGGAAAATTCCACTTCCGCGTTGACGTTATGCTGTTTAAGAAATCGTTTGGTGAGCCCGACGCCTTCGGTGGCGATGCGTTTGCCTTCCAAGTCCTGGATGGTGCGGATGGGCGAATCGTTCGGCACGGCGACGACCCAACGGACGGGGCGCAGGCCCTGCTTGGCATAGATCAATTCCGCGACTTCCACGACGTCCGAGCCGTTTTCGAGAATCCAATCGTGGCCGGTGATGCCGACGTCCAGCATGCCGTGCTCTACATAGCGGCTGATTTCCTGGGCGCGGATCAATCGAGCGTCAATTTCCGGGTCGTCCACGCGGGGAATATAGGAACGGGATCCCACCGTAACGGTGAACCCGGCCTTTTTCATCATGGTGAAGGTTGCGTCCTGAAGACTGCCCTTCGGCAAACCCAATACAATCTTGCTCATTGGCTCAATACCTTTCCGCTCTGGTTAAAAACGCGGATCATAATCAAATCAGGCCTGATCGTCTACAAATGCTTTTGATTTTTATGTGCTTGGTTCCGCCGCTGCACCGCCGGTTTGCAGAACCGGCCTGCACCAGAAGGCCAAATCGTATTGGCCGGCATGAATCGGCGGCTATCGGCGGGTCATGCCTTTATGCCGGCCAAGGCTTCGTCCAGAATCCGATCGGCGGCCACGCTTTTGGGCAGCAGGGGCAGGGGAATGGACTGGCCGTCTTTTCGATATATAGTGATCCGATTGGTCTCTTGATCGAAGCCGCTGCCGGGCTCGCTTACGTCGTTGGCGCAAAGCAGGTCGCAGTGCTTGCGTTGCAGTTTCTCCCGGGCATTGCGTTCGACCGAATCGGTTTCTGCCGCAAAGCCCACCAAAAACGGTTTTTTCTCCAGGGCGCCCACGGATGCCAGGATGTCCGGCGTACGTTTCAACTGGAGGCAGGCGAGGTCGTCCGTTTCCTTTTTGAGTTTGCGGTCGGCTTGGACAACGGGCGTAAAATCGGCCACGGCAGCGCAGAGAATGGCCATTTGAACGCCGGCGACGCGCGTCATGACGGCTTCATACATTTCCTGGGCGCTGCGCACGGGCACGGGTTCGATGCCGGGCTGCTGGGGCACGGGGATTTTCAACGGCCCATGCACCAGGACCACTTGGGCTCCACGGCGTGCGGCGGCCACAGCCAGGGCTGCGCCCATTTTTCCGCTGGAGCGGTTTGAAAGAAAACGGATCGGATCGATGTCTTCCACCGTCGGCCCGGCTGTGATGAGCACTCGTTGGCCTGAAAGGTCCGGCGCTACTTTTTGCGCCGAACTTTCGCGGATCAGCACGCGGCGGTTTTGGATGGTCGTCCGGCCTTCGGAGATCCATTGAAGCGCAAGGGGATAGGCGATGAGTTCCTGTTCCTGGATGCGCGCATGCAGGCTTTCCGGGGTGTCGTCGTCGAGCACCGGGACGGTTCGTTGAAGAATGATCGGACCGGTATCCATGCCCTCGTCGACAAAATGGACCGTACAGCCGGCTACCTTCGCGCCGTAATCCAGGGCCTGCTTCCAGGATGCGAGCCCGGGAAAGGCGGGCAACAGGGCGGGATGGATATTGATAATGCGCCCCGCATAGGCCCTGAGCAACCCGCTCTTGACCATGCGCATGAAGCCGGCCAGCACGAGGACCTGGGCGCCGTAGTGTTCGAGCCGCTCGATCGTGCGTCGTTCGGCCTCGCCGTCGAGCTTGGTTTTGAAGGGGGCGGGATCGACGTATTCGGCCGGGATGCCATGATCTCGGGCCCGCTGTAAAATATAGGCATCGGGCGCGTCGGAAAGAACGCACACCACGCGAGCGTTCAGTTGGCCCGACTGAATCGCATCCAGTATCGATTGAAAATTACTGCCTTTACCCGAACCCAGGACGGCAATTGAAAGCATCCCGTTCTCCTCGCGCGTTGGATTTTCTGACGGCGTTTTCTTGTTGGTGGGCGGTACAGGATTTGAACCTGTGACATCCACGGTGTAAACGTGGCGCTCTGCCAATTGAGCTAACCGCCCGCAAGAAATTCTGCCGTAGCTTACCCGGTGAAGGATGCAAGTCAAGGCTCGTGTGAATGTCGCCTCAGAGAAATAGAAGCCTGAAATCAGGGTTTGCTCCATAGATTCCATTTCGTCAGCAGTCTATCGTGAACCACGGGCGAGTAGGGCTTTGAATCGATGAAGGCCCCAACGCGGGCGGAAGGAGTACATCAGATGAACACAACAATGGTAAAGATAAGCATGGCCATTCTGATGGCCGTGGTCTTGAGCGTGACGCTTAGTTCGACCTGGTCGGCGACGGAATCGCAGGCGCAACGCGGCGTTGAACTGACCGGCATCTATCAGGCCGGCGCTTTGCTTGGCGCCAAAGTTTACGATCGGCAGGGTGAGCTGCTGGGTAAAGTGGATGACCTGGCGATCGTTCCAAGCGGAGAAATCGTTTATGCCATCATCCGTAGCGGCGGCTTCGCCTGGATAGGCCAGTCCCGCACTCCTGTGCCTTTGCAGGCTTTTTATACGGACACGGCCGGTAAAAAACTGTTTCTGGACGTATCGAGAGAGACGCTGAAGAAGGCGCCGGCTTTCGACGTTAAACGGGCCAACGTTTTCGATCGGCGGTGGCTGGACGACATGCATGAGTTCTTTTTGCAGGAATCCGCCTCATTCAGGCATTGGAACGACACGTATGCTCGTCAAGCCTCATCGGCCGCGACCCCGGAACCAAGAGCCGTCGGCACAGGCCGCTTCGCTCAGGCCCAGCCACAATATGCACGTCGAATAATTGGAACTTCCGTTCAGAATCGGAGCGACGAATGGATCGGCGGCGTTCATGATTTGGTTCTCGACGCAAATCAGGGGAAGATTGTCTATGTGTTGATCCAAATTGAAAACATCCCCGACAAAAATGGTCAATTGGCCGTAGCGCCTTGGGGCGTCCTTGACCTCATTCCCCAAGCTCGGGCCGCCATACTCCAAGCCGACAACGAGACGCTGACGGCCGAGGCGTATAGTCCCGACGAACTGCCCAATCTGAGTAATCGGACCTATGCCGAACAGCTCTACAAGCAATACGATCGAGAGCCGTATTGGACGACTTATGGGTACCGGGGCGAGGGCGAACCGGATTCGTGGACAAGGGATCAAAGAGTGTTACCTCCGTACGAACGGCAGCCACGCCGGATCTTTCGGGAGCCGACCGGGCAGGAATCCAATCCGTGGTGACGTCCCGTTGGTACATTTATTAGCTCCATTTTATGGAGGGTTGCGCTCCGTCTCAACCCTCCATAATCTCAATCCGAACGCATCGATTCCTGTGGCGTAGGTCTTTCTTATCTCCCTCCTAATCATAATCTTAATCGTAATCTATTCATCGATACAACAAAGAGATTACGATTACGATTAAGATTATGAATAGGAATTCAGGACGCCATCCTGCCGACAATGTCTCCAAATTGACCTCTCTGCCTTCTGCAGGATTCCCATGACGGGAAAAGTTCGGTATAAGCGAACGTGCGGGAGGAAAAACGATGGCGAACGATACATTTCAAGAACGATTGGAGGCCGTGCAGGCACGGGTTAAGCAGGCTTGCGCACGGTGCGGACGGTCGCCGGCTGAAGTCCGGCTGGTGGCCGTTTCCAAGACGATGGGGCCGGAGCAAATCCGCGAGGCGGCGGCTTGCGGGCTGACGCTGTTCGGCGAGAACAAGGTGCAGGAAGCCTATGCAAAAATTCCGGAGTGCCCGGGTTGCCTCGCCTGGCATATGATCGGGCATTTGCAGCGCAACAAGGTCGCTGTGGCGGTCGAACTCTTCGATATGATTCATTCCGTGGATTCGTTGCGCCTGCTGGAGGCCGTGGATCGCGCGGCCGGCGAGGCCGGCAAGACGATGCCGGTGCTGCTCGAAGTGAATGTGTCCGGCGAGCGCTCGAAATTCGGGCTGACCCCGGACGCTGCGCCGGAATTGCTGGCGGCGGCGAACCTGTTGTCCCATATCCAACTGGCAGGACTGATGACGATGCCGCCGTTTGCGGAGGAGCCCGAGAAGGCTCGTCCTTACTTTCGGCGGCTGCGCGAACTGCGCGACCAGTGGAATGCAGAGCATCGGCTGGCCCTTTCGGAGCTGTCGATGGGCATGACGCACGATTTTGAAGTGGCAATCGAAGAAGGATCGACGATGATTCGCGTGGGTACGGCGCTTTTTGGATCGCGCCCCAAACCCGCCGTTCAGCAGGAGATGGAATGAAATTAGAAAAAATTGTTTTTTTAGGCGCGGGCAACATGGCCGAGGCGTTGGCGAAGGGCTTGATGGCCGGAGGGCTGTGTCCTGCGGATCGCATCCGGGTGACGGATGTCAGCGAAGAACGTCTGGCGCATTTTCGAAAGGAATATGGAATTGAAAGTCTGACGTCGAACGTGCAGGCGTTGCATGGCGCCACGGTGGTGGTGCTTTCCGTGAAGCCCCAAGTGATGGGCGCGTTGCTCGCGGAAATTGCACCCGTGCTGGACAAGCAAACGCTGGTGATCAGCATTGCGGCCGGCGTGCCGGTTTCCCGGATGGAAGCGGCTCTGGGCGAGGGGACGCGGGTGGTGCGCGTAATGCCCAACATGCCCTCGCTGGTGCGCATGAGTGCTTCGGCCTTGTGCGGGGGGCACTGGGTGGGCGAAACCGATTTCGAAATGGCCGAGACGATTCTGCGGGCCGTCGGCATCACCGTCCGGGTTTCCGAGACGGACATGGACGCCGTGACGGCGCTCAGCGGGAGCGGCCCGGCGTATGTGTTTTATTTGATGGAATGCATGCTGGAAGCCGCGCGCAAGCTGCACTTGGACGACGACGTGGCCCGGCAACTGGTCTATGCGACCATCGAAGGCGCCGCTCGCTTGACTCAGGAAACCGGCGTCGAGGCGTCCGTGCTGCGCCAGCGTGTGACCTCGAAGGGCGGCACCACTGCGGCGGCGTTGGATGTTTTTGAAAAGCGGGGTGTGCGCGAGGCTCTGATCGATGCCGTAACCGCAGCTCATGACCGGTCTCGGGAGCTGTCCAAATCATGAGCAATAAACGTCGTAACGCGGCGAGAAGAAATTCAGTCGAAATAGACGAACCTGCTCCCCCGCCCAAAACCAGCGGCCTCAACGGCTTTCTGTGGTCGGCGATCGCGATCTTCATAATCGGATATGTCGGATTCTATCTCGTGGCCCGCACGGACGGATTCCGTTCGTTTGTGGAAGATAAATTATCTACGCACTTGGGCCTGAAGTTGAAGGTCCAGAAGACGAGTTGCGATCTGGCTTTGAATCTGATCGTAAAAGGCGTCGCCAGCGAAGGTATCAGCCAGCGGGGAAAGGCCGGCCTGCATTTTGGCGAGGCACGGATCGGGTGGTCGTTGATGAATTTGCTGCGTCCCGGGATATCGGCTGTTACCGGGTTGAAAGTCTACGATTCCTATCTTTCGTTCGCGCCGGACGGGCAGGGTGGGTGGGCCCCGGCGGTTTTCAAGCCGGTGAGTTCAATCCTGGAAAAATGGAGCGGCGCGCAACTTATGCTGTCGATGCCGACCTCCACGGAGGCGCCCGCCGTTGTCGAAAAACCGAAGGTGGTGGAGCCGTCTGCAAAACCAACCCCTGATTTGGCGTTGGAAGCCTTGCGCGTAGCCGTGCGCAACGGCCGCGTAACCTGGTGGATGCCGGATGGCAACGAGATGGCGGTGGTCGAAGGCGTTCGCCTCGACGTTCAACCCATCGCGGTCCCGGATCGCCAGATGATGTTTTATCGTTTTGACGCGCATTCGATCGCCCTGCGGCGCGGTTTCCATGCCGAGAATCTGCGTTTCGAGCTGCTCCGTACCGAAGGCCAGGATTTGATCCTGAGTTTCACGGCCGACTGGGGGGCGCCTCCGAAAGCCGCCGAACCCAGCGACGACCGCTACGAAGGCCTTTTCCGCCGATCCGAATCCGACAACTTTACCGACGCCTTGAAGAAAGGCCTTCAAAAGTCTGTCAAGGAGCCGTAGAGGGTGGTCAGCAATTGTAATTATGAACCCCAAGGTGGCCCGGCTTCTCCCTGCCCGCAACGCTTCGCGTAGCGATGCGCAGGCGGGCGAAGACGGGCTCTTTTTCGCGTCAAACCGCGTTCGCCCGCCTGCGCACCTGCCCGCAATGCTGCGCATAGCGTTGCAGGCGGGTCGCTACGCGAAGCGTTGCGGGCAGGGAGAACGCGGTCCACCTCTTGAGGAGTGTTATAATTACCATTGCTGATTTTCAGGAGCCGGCACTTGACTTTTTTTGCGCGATTCCTATAGTGGCGGACGCTCGCTATAGCCAACGTAGCTCAGCTGGCAGAGCAGGTCATTCGTAATGATCAGGTCGTCGGTTCGAATCCGACCGTTGGCTCCAGTATTTGTCCAAAGTCCAAGGAGTCCAAAGTCCAAGAAGTGCCTGTGTATTAAAATGTTGACTGTGTTGTGCTTTGTATTTTCTTTGAAATCAGGAGAACACGCGTTTTGTTGGATTGCTTCGAATATAACGACATTGCTTCCGGTCAATAAATACAGGGGTTTGACAAGGGCATCTAAGGAAATTCCTTATCGAACGCGCTCGACTTCTTGCAAAATTTATTCGCATTTCTTCTGGCGTTATCGTGGACGATATGCAGAATGTGTCCATCGTCTGGATAGCTAAACCCTGTTGACCCTTTGTCAATTTTAAGGGTTATGCGTGTTCCGGAAATGGAGCAGATGCGAGATCGAATTTGTTTTCGGCGTATCAGCGCTTTGGATCGTGAGGATTTTAAATTCGAGATTAAACAAAACAAAGAGGGAGATGAGGAATGAGGAGGTCATGGGGTTGGGGGTTGGGTTGTTTATTGGTCATCCTGTCGGTATCCGCAAGGGCGCAAGAGGGCTTTCTCTGTGAAGCTGTTTCCAAGACTACGAATGGCATTCGGCTGGTGGTTTTTGACCCGCCTACGAATCGGATGGACGTTTACTCCTGCAGCGATTTGATGGGTGAGGTGTGGTCGATTTCCGCCCGGGACCTGCCTACTGGCGGCTCGAACATCCTCTCCTGGACCGATCTTGGCGCCGGAAGCGGCCTGCCGGTAAAAATTTACAGCTTCTCCGATCCAACGATCGACTTGGACAGTGATGGATATCCAGATGCAAGAGAGTCACTTATATTTAAAACGGACGCCTCGAATCCCAACTCCCGACCCATGCGGGTGTCGGGCTTGGTTGGCTACAACGGCGCCGAGCAAAACGGCACGATTTACGTGCTGAGCGTC
>MHBK01000048.1 GCA_001804865.1 Lentisphaerae bacterium GWF2_57_35 | reverse complement strand
GGCGACGCAGTTACTTCCAGTTCTCATCGGGTTATGGCCCCCAATGGCCGGGCTCTCTCATCCCGGAGGGGTTCGCACCTCCACAGCGCACGAGGGACGGCGGCCTCGCCGTCCACGGGACCGATCGGGGATGGAATATTGAATCTTGAATCCAACCGCGGTTTCCTCTAACGTCCTGCGCTCATGGCAAGATGGATTTACTAACAAAGGAGAACCAGCATGTCGGAAATTATTGATGTATCAGCACGTGAGATTTTGGATTCCCGCGGGAACCCGACCGTGGAAGTGGATGTTACGCTCGCGTCCGGAATTGTCGGCCGCGCGGCAGTTCCCTCAGGCGCCTCGACAGGCGAGCACGAAGCCATCGAAATGCGCGACGGCGACAAGAAGCGCTACGGCGGCAAGGGCGTCCTGAAGGCGGTCAAGAACGTCAACGAGAAGATTCTTCCCGAAGTTGTCGGATTCGACTCTTTGGATCAGGCGGGCGTGGATCGTTTCCTGATTGCATTGGACGGCACCGAGAACAAGAGCAAGCTGGGCGCGAATGCGATGCTGGGCGTTTCCATGGCGGTGGCTCATGCCGCGGCCCAATACGTCGGCCTGCCCCTCTTCCGCTACATCGGCGGCGCAAATGCCAAGGTGTTGCCCGTTCCGATGATGAACGTGCTCAACGGCGGCGCGCACTCCGACGCCCCCGTGGATGTGCAGGAATTCATGATCTGCCCCAAGGGCGCCCCCAGCTTCTCCGAAGCGATTCGCATGGGCGCGGAAACGTTCCATGCCTTGAAGAGCGTTCTGAAAAAGCAGGGCCTGAGCACCGCGGTCGGCGACGAAGGCGGCTTTGCCCCCAACCTGGCGAGCAACGTGGCCGCCCTGGATGCGATCATGGAAGCCATCGCCCTGGCGGGTTATAAGGCCGGCAAAGACATCTTCATCTGCCTCGATCCCGCCGCCAGCGAATTCTACGACAAGCAGAAAAAACGCTATATCTTCAAGAAGAGCGACAAGTCGTCGAAAACCGCGGCGCAAATGGTCGATTTCTGGGCCGACTGGGTCAAGAACTATCCGATCATCAGCATCGAAGACGGCATGGCGGAAGGCGACTGGGACGGCTGGAAATTGATGACCGAACGCCTGGGCGACAAGATTCAACTCGTCGGCGACGATCTGTTCGTCACGAACACCAAGTTCCTCAAGAAGGGCATCGACTTGGGCGTGGCCAACTCGATCCTGATCAAGGTCAATCAGATCGGCACCTTGACCGAAACGCTCGACGCCATCGAAATGGCGAAGCGCGCCGGCTATACGTCTGTGATCAGTCATCGTTCCGGTGAAACGGAAGATGCGACCATCGCGGACATCGCCGTGGCCACGAACGCCGGACAAATCAAGACCGGATCGCTCAGCCGCACCGACCGCATCTGCAAGTACAACCAGTTGCTCCGCATCGAGGAGTTGCTGGGCGATACCGCGCAGTACGGAATCTAAGCGGTTCCAGCGCGAAGAATGAAAAAGCCCGGGTGAAAGCCCGGGCTTTTTTCTTTGGAAAGAACGCCGACTCGCAGAGTCGGCCTACAACAAAATACCCAGTGCACTCATTCTGTAGGCCGGTTCTGTGAACCGGCGTTTGCCGGCAAAAAAAACGTGAACAGAGATCCTGGAGGAATCCCATCACTCCAATACTCCACCACCCCATTTCTTCTTCCCCCGCCTCAGATCCGTTCCGGCGTTTCGATGCCGAGCAGGTTCAAGCCCATGCGCAAGGTTTTCGCCACCAGGGCGCACAATCGAACCCGGCTTTCCCGGACGCCTTCCTCGGCTTTGAGGAACGGCACGGTCTGATAAAACGAACTGTAAACCTGCGCGAGGTCGTACAAATAATCCGCCAGATAATTCGGTCGATAGGCGGCGGCCGCCTGGGCTACGGAATCGCCAAAGCGAACGAGCCGAATGGCGAGCTTGCGCTCCACCGGTTCCGTGAGTCGGATGGGATACGCGGAGGGATCCTTCCCGGGAAAACGCTCGCGATACTTGTCCTGAACACTGGCGATCCGGGCATAGGCATATTGAAGATACGGCGCCGAATTACCGTCCAAGGCCAGAGCTTTTTCCCATGTGAAGGTGATCATGCTCTGTGGATTTTGGCTTAAATCTGCGTACTTAATGGCCCCGATCCCCACCGCGCGCGCGACTTCCTTTTGCTGCTCGGGGCTCATCTCCGGGCTGGTCTCCTTGACGATGGCCAGTGCGCGGGCTTCGGCTTCGTCCAACAAGCGCTCCAGCTTGATCACGTTTCCCTGCCGCGTGGAAAACGTTCCTTCCGGCAAGCGCATCAGGCCAAACCAGACATGCTCCAGCCTCACCGTTACGCCCATCCGGCGGCAGATGGCGAACACTTGACGAAAATGCAATTGCTGCCGCTCGTCGGTAACGTAGACGATGCTCTCGGGATTGAATTCCTCCACCCGGCTGAGCACCGTGGCCAGATCGGTCGCCGCATAATTAAAGCCCCCGTCGCTTTTTCGAACAATGCTCAAGGGCAGTTTTTCTTCTTCAAGCCGGACGACCAAAGCCCCTTCGCTTTCTTCGGCAATCGTCCGATCGATCAGCCCCTGGATGACGCCCGCCAACCGGCCGTTGTAAAAACTCTCGCCCCGCTCCAAATCGAAACGGACGCCCAACCGCCCATAGATTTTATCAAACTCCAATTTGCTCAGCTCGATAAACTTGTTCCACAATGCGAGATTCTCCGGATCGCCGGCCTGTAATTTGACGAGTTCCGTGCGGGCCTGGTTGAGCCAGGCTTCATCCTTCTGGGATTGCTCGTAGCTTTCCCGGTAAACCCGCTCCAGCTCCTCGATCGGCGAGGTCTTCAACGCCTCGGCGTTCACAAAATTCCGATACCCCATGATCATGATGCCGAACTGCGTGCCCCAATCGCCGAAGTGATTGTCGGCGATTACCCGATATCCCAGCAAACGGTGCAGGCGGTCGATCGCGTTGCCGATGACGGTGGACCGGATATGGCCAATATGCATCGGTTTGGCAATGTTCGGGCTCGAGTAATCCATGATGACCGTACGCCCGACGCCCGGACTCGACACCCCCATCCGCTCGTCTTTTTGCAGACCTTCGACATACTGGGCCAACCATTCCGCCTTCAGGTAGAAATTCAGAAATCCCGCGCCGGCCACTTCCAAGCGCTCCACGCAGTCGGGCTTGGCAACGCCGTCGACCACCGCCTGGGCAATATCGCGCGGCTTCATTTTCAAGAGGCGGGCCAAACCCATGGCCGCGTTGCACTGATAATCCCCGAACTGTTCGTCGGCGGTGGGAACCACATCCAGCTTCACCTGCGACAAATCCGCGGCAGGATATACTTGTTGGAAAGCGGCGGACATCCAAGTCGACAATTCATTCACGACAGTCATCATTTCATTATCCATTCTTAAACTGATCGGGCACGCCGCAACGCCATGCTGGGCGGCCCTGCTTCACCCAATAGAGATCCACCTTAACCTTAAGAAATCCTTATGCAAATCTGAAAATTTATTAATATTATATATCTTGCAATCCAAATTGAGATGTGTAAAGTGCGACCCAATGCAGTCTTCATGCATTAGGGTAGATGGTGAAAGTAGTGGAGGAATTATGGCTAAGAAGAAGATAGAAGAACCCAAAGCTAAAATTGAAAAGAAGGTCGTGAAGACCAAGGCTCCTGTTGCACCTGTTGCAGTTGCCGCACCTGTCGTTAAGAAGGTGATCATCAAGAAGGTCGAAAAAGCCGAAAGCAAGCTGGTCACTCCGGAAGAACGGCAAAAAATGATCGAACAAGCCGCCTATTTTCGCGCTGAAAAGCTTGGCTGGCAGGTCGATCCTCACGCCAACTGGGTGGCGGCCGAAGCTGAAGTCGACGCCATCTTGGCGAAAAGATAATCGACAAAGATCGGTTGAATAAAGAAGGCCGGGCTTTGTCCGGTCTTTTTTATTTAGTCGCGTGGGTTATCCAGCAGATCCAAGACCCAACGATCATAATCGGTTCACGTCTTTAAATCCAAACCAAAGAATGAACTGATATGTTTAACCGCGTGCGCGGCATGGCCGCTACGCGGCATGTGGTGTTGGCCGCCCTATCACAGCTCATAGACTGCAACTTTAGGACAAAGGAGTTGCCATCCATTTGAGATCTTATCAATTCGGCGGGCCATAAATGGCTTTCCCAGCGCAGCCATTCGCATGATGGCCTCTTTTGGACGGCGAGGCCGCCGTCCCTCCCGTCAAAATTTCCTGTTGCCAACATGCGGATTTTGATATGAATTCACCGGCCTGGGGGCAGGCCGGCTCCAAAAGAGTTCCTAGGCTTTGGAAAAGGGAGGCTAATTTTTCCAAGGGTTGGAAGATTTTTAGCGGGATTTTCCCGCGTGCGGCCGCGTTGCCGCGGCCTACGCGGCTCACGCGGCAAGGATTGGAAAACTTTTTATTGGTCATCATTTGGGATGGTCTTGACGCATCGCCGAACGGGGGTTCGGCTCCTACAGAAGAGGAAAAGCTTCGCGAAACGCAGCCCTTCCAACACGACCGACCTGGGAGCTATGCCGTTCGAAGAAAAGATAAAGAAAGTTTCCAACGAATAGGAAGCGCAACGAATGGGGGGATGAAAAAATCATGCTCTTTTCCCTGATCGGCGCTCTGGCAACCACACGAGCAAAATCTTTCTTCATTCGTTGCGCCTCTTCATTCGTTGGAAATCCTCTTCTCTGTTTAGAATTCGGGGCGGACCACGGTAACTTCTGGCTGGCCGCCTTGCTCGCTTTCCGGCAAGCCGGACAAGAACCATGCCGCTGTCGAGATCTAGCCCGCGGATCGGGATGATACAATGAACTGCAAATCGCGCACTTTTGCCGTCGTTTCCGCTTCATCCCCCGGGAGTGTCCAACCCCGCCGAGCCTGCAACCCTGAACCGTTCCCGCCCCAATGAATTAACCGGCGGAAGAAGATGGAAGAAGAGGTTTAAATGGAAACAGGGGGGAAGAAAATCAAGCCAACCCCTGCCCATTTTCAAACCGGGGGGTTTCGCCTAATTTCATTTCGGCGCTGACACGCAGCATTGCGGGCAGGGAGTGAACGCCCTACCCACGGAAAAAAAAGGGACGGCCTACCGATTATTTCAGCCCCATAGCCAGGCGGTAAAACCAGGTGGCCAGCAGAGCCGCGGCCAACAACGCCCATAAAGCTGCGCGAATGGCTCGCGGAGGTTTTAAGAGACGGCCTTTCTTTAAGACCACGCCGCCCAGGAGGGCCGCGCAGTTCCACGCGAACACGAGGGCCGTGAGGAGATAGAGAACCGATGCCCACGGGTGTCCGGAAAACGCCTCCACATAACGGCCCTGCGCCATATCCATGAAAGCCCGGGTCGATCCGCAAAATGGACAGGGATACCCAGTCCATTGGAGGAAGGTGCAAGTTGGAATCGGCATCCGGTCCAGCGGCGCAAATATCGCCAGCAGCAGCAAGATTCCCGTCACAAGCGCGGCCGGAAAATGAGCGCCCACGGAATCCCAGAGGGACCGTGGGCGCTCCACATGCAACAACCAACCGCTTGATGCTTTCATGGTTCGCTGGTCTTGCACCAAGCTGTCACAGATTAGAAATTACCCGATATTTTGCGGCGGTTCCGAGGCCGAAGGCGGCTCGGGATAAATCGTGGTCGTATCCGAAACGGGTTGGCTGAACACATCGCGATAAGCCACGGCGAGAATGCAGGTATAGATCGGCAAGGTCACCACCGCCCCAATGCCGCAGGCAATCGCCCCGATGGACCCAATCAGCGAAGCCACGATCCAAAGCCCGAGGAACGGCCAGAAATTCTGCTTAACCATGTTGAAGCTTTCCATGGACGCCATCCAGAAATCCATTTTCTTTTCAACAATCAGGAAAATCGAAAACATCAAGGCGGTATGCAATGCATAAACAAAGAACATGCCGACAATCTGGCCAATGCAAGGCACTAAATTGAGAATGACAAATCCGATAATGGAAACCACCAGCCAGACCATCACGAACAAAAACGACTGGGCGAAAACTTCAAACCCCTTGAACAAATCCCCGATTTCCGGTTTGGGCTCCGTCTTGTCCAGAAATCGAAGAGTGATAAGGGCCAAGCCGGCCAACATGGGGCCGGCCAGTATCATCAGGGTGGCGAAGCTTAGAACATATGCGATTAATGTCGCTAGAATTAAGGTAGCAATGTTGTTCTTGTACAGATCGAACCCCTGTTGAATCCAATCTCCGAATTTAACTTCGATTTTAGCCATGACGATCTCCTCGTTGTGAACCTTC
Source organism: Lentisphaerae bacterium GWF2_57_35 (assembly GCA_001804865.1). Lineage (GTDB taxonomy): Bacteria > Verrucomicrobiota > Kiritimatiellia > CAIQIC01 > GWF2-57-35 > GWF2-57-35. The sequence goes on along the minus strand of MHBK01000048.1, from coordinate 69,600 downwards.
TTGTACGCTGTTTTGTTATAAATATAACGGCATAAGTCAAAAATACAATGTCTTTTACCTGACCCGAAGCGTCCGGGGTGCAGGCGGGCGTAACGCGGCTTCCGGCCCAGCAGAGCCCGTTTTCGCTCGCCTGCGCATCGCTACGCGAAGCGTTGCGGGCAGGGAGAAGCCGGGCCGCCTGTTGTTTCATCCGAATGGTTTCATCCGACACGCCTCCACCACTTGGCGAAAGCCGGTGGGACCCCGAAAGCCCTGGACGCGGATTTTCGCGTCGTCCAAATGCGCGTCCGGCGGGCGCTGGGCGCGGCGAGGAACTATGGTTTGCGAGGGCTGGATGTGATCGGCTGATTTCCCGAGGATTCCGGCGATTTCGCGGGTTATCGAATAGCGGGTGCCGCGAAGGTCGCCGCTGAAGTGCCAGACGCCTTCCGCCTCCTGCTCCAACAAAAAGCGGAGAGCCTCCGCCACATCGCGGGTCCAGGTAGGATACCGCACGAGCACATCGTCGAGTTCCACGGGGACGCCGGAAAGGATGGCCTCTACGGCCTGCCCCAGAAATCCCTTGGGACGCCCTTTCCCTTCCGCGCCGACCAGCAACGGAACGCGAAGAATTAACTTTCGCTTCCTTCCGGCCAGCAGCTCTTCCGCTTCAACCTTGGTTTGACCGTATAGGTTGATCGGGCTACAGGGGCTTTCTTCACGATACGGCGGATTACGGCCATCGAAAACATAATCGGAACTGATGAATACGATCATGGAGGAGGCCGGCAAAACCTCGTTCATGACCTGAACCGGACGCACGTTCAGCCGGCGAGCTTCTTCCGGCTGAGCGTCGCAGAAGTCGGGGTCGCGATACGCCGCGCAATGAATGACGACCTCCGGGCGAACTTCCTTCAGGAGCCCGGACAGGAATTGCTCATCCCGAATATCGCCGGCCTGCAAGCCTTCCAACAGGTTTCGATAACCCAAGCCCAACACCTGTCCCATGAGCTGAAGCTGGGGCAGAATCTCCGATCCCAGCGCACCGCTGGCGCCTGTGATCATGATTCGTTTCATAAGTCCCTTTCATTGCCAGTGGAATATCGCTCAACTAAATGTATACTCTGAGCATTGCTTTTTTCGCAGCAAAGACTAAAATGTCTCACTTTTGATATCAATACCGGAGATTCGCGTTAAATATGAAAATAACCGTTGTTGGAACCGGATACGTCGGCTTGGTGACCGGCACCTGCTTTGCGGAGATCGGCCATGAAGTGCTCTGCGTAGACATCGACGAGCGCAAAATCAATATGCTGCGCAAGCTTCAGATGCCCATTTACGAGCCGGGTCTCGAGGATCTGGTTAAAAAGAATGTCGCAGCCAAGCGCCTGAATTTTTCGACCTCCGTCAAGGAAGGCACGGAATTTGCCGAAGTCATCTTCATTGCGGTAGGCACTCCCCCCGGCGCCCGGGGCGAAGCCAACCTGTCCTATGTGGAACAGGTCGGACGTAAAGTGGCCGAATACATGACCTCCTACCGTTTGCTGGTCGAGAAGAGCACGGTGCCCGCCAATACGGGCGGCGAATTGAAGCGGGCGGTCACGAAATATCTGCGCGCGGACATCGATTTCGATGTGGCCTCCAATCCTGAATTTCTGCGGGAAGGCTCGGCGATCGAAGATGCCTTCAGCCCCGACCGCATCGTCGTGGGCGTGGAAAGCGAACGGGCCTCCAAGTTGCTGCGGGAAATTTACGATCCGGTCATCAAGAAAAGCGGTTGCGCGTTCCTTGAAATGAGCGTCACCAGCGCGGAACTGACCAAGCACGCCTCCAACTCGTTCCTGGCCATGAAAATATCTTACATCAATGCCGTCAGCCGCATTTGCGAGCTGGCCGGCGCGGATGTCGAGGAAGTGGCCCGCGGCATGGGCTTGGACAAACGGATCGGTCCCCGCTTCCTTAATGCCGGCATCGGATTCGGCGGCTCCTGCTTCCCGAAGGATGTGGATGCCTTCGTCCACCTGGCCGACCGGCTGGGATACAACTTTGAGCTGCTGAAGGAAGTCCAGCACATCAACAAGACGCAACGAGAACTCTTGATGAAGAAAATCCAGCACGAACTCTGGGTTGTGCAGGACAAGACGGTGGCCATTTTCGGTTTGGCCTTCAAACCGGAAACCGACGACATCCGCGAAGCGCCGTCCCTCTATGTGGTTTCGCAACTGCTCGAATCCAAAGCCAAACTCAAGCTTTGGGATCCGGTCGCGGAGAGTAATTTCAAGGAGCAGTATCCGCAGTTGGAATATCATCCCGACCTGCTGGACTGCGCCAAAGGCGCCGACTTGTTGTTGATTTTGACCGAGTGGCCGCAGGTTAAAGCCCTGGATCTCATCAAACTCCGCGACGTCATGGCTTGCCCGGTGATCATCGATGGCCGAAATGTCTTCGATCCCGAGAAGATGAGGAAGCTCGGCTTCACGTATCATTCCATAGGCCGGAAATAACAAGTTTTTATTGACGCTTTAAGCAGTGTAGCGAGGTATGAAATAGTTAAAGCTTCGATTTGACATCGAGGTCGTGTTCCACTAGCGTTTCTTGCCTAAATTGTGCTCGATAAAGCTGTACCACAGCCAGAAATCGGAAGGAGAGTGATTTAGTAACGTGTCAGAAGTAAAAATTCGAAAAGGCGAATCCGTAGACAAGGCTCTTCGTCGCCTGAAAAAGAAATTGGATCGGGAAGGAATTATGCGGGAAATCCGTGCTCATCGGCATTATGAAAAGCCGAGCGAAAAACGGCGACGGAAGTCCGCGCGTGCACGCATGCGCAGTTTCTAGCATAAATCATCCTGAACCGGCACGATCTCTCCTTGGAGGCATCTGGGTCGGGGATTGTTTATGGAAGGGCCAATTTTTAACCGAATTGGCCCTTCTCATTAGGGGATAGGGAGTGTTGGAATAAGGGATAACCGAGAAGGGGCTGAGCGGAAACGCAGCTTGTACAGCCCCCTGCTCCACGTTCCTACATTCCAGCGCTCCTGTCCATAATATGAAGACAGATCGATCAGCACTATGATGTTTTCTCTCACAACGCGATGGAACGCCGGCCGGCATACCCGGGGCGAGGACATGATCCAGGAAATCCTGGAGATGGGCTTCGACGCCGTCGAATTGGGTTATGACTTGCGCGTGGACTTGGCGCCCGGCGTACTGGACATGATCAAGCGAGGCGCCGTCCGCGTCAGCAGTCTTCACAATTTTTGTCCAATGCCTGTCGGCGCCGTGCATGGGCATCCGGAGTTGTTTACGCCGGCCGATACCGATTCGCGCATGCGGGACAGCGCGATTCTGCATACCACCCGCACCCTCCGCTTTGCGGCCGAAACGGGCGCCGGCGTCGTCATCATTCATGCCGGCAACGTCTCGATGGATTCCATCGGACGCCAACTCCGGGCGCTTTGCGAGGAAGGGCAACAGTTCACCGAACTGTACGAGAAGACCAAGCTGAAGTTGCAGGTGCAGCGCGAGAAAAAAGCCCAGAAGCAATTGGACTATCTGGCCCAGAGCATTGAAAAACTTCTCCCGGTGTGCGAAGAACTTAAAGTGCGGCTGGCCATTGAAAACCTGCCCTCGTGGGAATCGATTCCCACCGAAATCGAAATGGAAAGTCTTTTCACCCGCTTCAACAGCCCCTATCTGGCTCATTGGCATGACATCGGCCATGGCCGCATCCGGGAGAACCTCGGGTTCATCAATCACGAGCGCTGGCTTGAACGGCTCCAACCGTACCTGGCGGGATTTCATATTCACGATGTCCAGCCGCCGGCTCGGGACCATCTCATGCCCGGACAAGGTCAAATCGATTTTTCACGCTTCAAACGCTTCACGGATCCCGGCCTCGTCAATGTGATCGAACCGACGCCGCAAACGACGCGCGAGGCGGTGCAGAACGGCCTGCGCACGATTAAACAAATTTGGAATCCATAATCAGGAGGAAATACATCAGCATGAAAGCACTCATCACCGGCATCACAGGACAGGACGGTTCGTACCTGGCAGACTTTTTATTGGAAAAAGGCTACGAAGTTTACGGCATGGTTCGCCGTTCCAGCACCGAAACCTTTGAACGAATTGCCCACATCAAGGATCGTCTCAACCTGCGCCAGGCGGATCTGCTGGACCAACTTTCCCTGATCAAACTGCTGGAAGAAGTGCAGCCGGACGAAATCTACAACTTGGCCGCCATGTCCTTTGTGCCCACCTCCTGGAATCAACCCATGCTGACCGGCGAATATACCGCCATCGGCGTAACGCGCCTCCTGGAAGCCGTGCGGCTGATCTGTCCCAAGGCCCGTTTTTATCAGGCCTCCAGCAGCGAAATGTTTGGCAAGGTCCGGGAAGTGCCGCAAGTAGAGACCACTCCGTTCCATCCTCGCAGTCCCTATGGCGTGGCAAAAGCTTATGGGCATTACATCACCGTCAACTACCGCGAAAGCTACGGCCTGTTTGCCCTGTCCGGCATCTTGTTCAACCATGAAAGCCCGCGCCGCGGCAAAGAGTTCGTCACTCGCAAGATCAGCGACGCCGTCGCCCAGATTAAATTGGGCTTTGCGAAGGAACTGCGCATGGGCAACGTGGACGCCCAGCGCGACTGGGGCTTTGCCGGCGACTACATCCGCGCCATGTGGATGATGCTCCAAATGGAGGAGCCGGACGATTTCGTCATTTCCACGGGCGTCAGTCATTCCGTCAAAGAATTCCTGGAAGCGGCCTTTTCGCACGTCGGCCTGCATTGGCAGGATTACGTCGTGGAAGATCCGTCCCTGTTCCGTCCGGCGGAAGTGGATCATTTGCTCGGCAGTTCCGCTAAGGCGGAGCGCGTACTGGGTTGGAAGCCTCACGTCGATTTCAAAGGACTGGTCCGGATGATGGTCGATGCGGACATGGAGCGTTGGAAACAGGTCAAGAAATAACCGCCATGCGGATACTCGTCACAGGGGCCATGGGTTTTGTGGGCCGTTGCGCAACGGCCCGCTTCCGGGAGCAGGGACATGAGGTGGTCGGCATGGACCTGCCCTCCAGCATTCCGCCCGGCGCCGGCAGCGTATTCGGCGCCGACCTGCGCCAGCCCCGTGAACTGCAGGACCTGGTCGAACGAGTCCAGCCGGATGCCTGCCTGCATCTGGGCGGCATTGCCTTTGTTCCCATGGGCTGGACCGATCCGAATCTGGTCTTCTCGGTCAACCTGACCGGCAGCGTAAACCTGCTCGAAGCCATTCGTCACAAGGCGCCCAAGACGCGCGTGCTGCTGGTCTCGTCGGCCGAAGTATACGGCAAGGCCAAGGGCGCCGGCGTACTGGCGATGGAAGAAGATTCACTGCATCCCGAAAACCTGTACGCGGTTTCGAAGATGAGCGCCGACCTGACGGCCCTGCTCTATGCCCGCCGCTACGGACTCTCCATCATGACCGCCCGCCCGATCAACCATATCGGTCCCGGACAATCCCCTTCTTTTGTGGTCTCCGCCTTTGCCGCTCAGTTGGCCGACATCGCCCTGGAGCGAAAAGAACCGGTCATGGAAGTCGGAAACTTAAATGCCCAACGCGATTTCACCGACGTACGGGACGTCTGCCGGGCCTACCAATTGCTGCTGGAAAAAGGCCATCCAGGCGAAGCCTACAACATTGCCACCGGCACGCCGGTACCCATCGGCAGTATGCTGGACATGCTCAGTGAAGTAGCCGGCGTGAAGCCCCAACTGAAAATTTCCACCGCCCTTTTTCGCCCCACCGATTACCGGCCCCTGCTCAGCACCGAAAAAATCGCCCGGGACACCGGTTGGCGGCCGGAAATTCCGCTCCAAACCACTCTGCGCGACGTGTACAACGACATTCACCGAAGCCGGCTGGCTCAACTAGCACATGAAAATGCGGAGTCGTAGAAACATCCTCGTCACCCTACTTCGAATCGCCCTGGGGGCGGGCTTGCTCGTACTGCTCTTCAGCCAGGCCCATCCTGCCAACATTCGCGAAGTCTTCCACGTCACGACCGCTCATTGGCCCTGGTTGTTGCTGGGAACGCTTCTGACTCTGGCAGGCTTATGCGCCGGCGCCATACGCTGGAAAACCATTCTTGCCGCGCAAGGCATCCGCCTCGGGGCCTGGAAGGTCTTCGAAGTCTTTTTCATCGGCCAGTTTTTCAATGCGTTCATGCTCGGGGCCTGCGGAGGGGATGTCGCCCGCGCATATCTTGTCATGCGCGAAACGAACAGCCGGAAAACCGAAACAGCCGCAACGGTTTTTCTCGACCGGGCTGTCGGGTTGTTTGTTGTCATCGCTTTTTGCTGTGTGATGATCGTCTTTCGGATTCCGTTGTTTCTCGATCATCAGGGCACGAGAGGCCCCGGCCTGTTGATGATCCTTTTTCTCGTGTTGGCCGTGCTGGGCTTCTTCGCCTTGTTTCGCCGGAATCGATTCGAGCATTGGAGCTTCTTTCAATACATCGAGACGACCCGCCTGGGACCGCTGATCAGGAAAGCGTACGACACCTTTTATCTCTATCGCCAGAATCACCGGCATATGGGCATGACCTTCGCCCTGTCGCTGCTCAATCTGGCCTTCCTCACCCTGGCCTGCTGGGCCTTTGGAAAGAGTCTCCTCATACCGGCCGGCCTGATCGATTATTTTACGCTGTTTCCTATCATCACCGTCATGGCCGCCGTGCCCCTGACCCCCGGCAGCCTGGGCGTCCGCGAGGGCTTTTTCGTGACGCTGTTCCAGGCTCTGGGCGTCGGCAGCTCGCAATCCATCCTGCTGTCGCTGCTCGTGTATGCCGCCGGTACGGTCTGGAGTCTGGCCGGAGGCATCGTCTTTCTGATCTGGACCGTCCGGGAGGGGCGCCCGGTCACAGAAGAAATCCGCGCGGTGAAAAACAGCTTGTAGGAACCTGCTACATCCCCAACAGACCGCCCCAGAACAGCAGCATAATTCCGGACACCAGATATCCTGCGGTCCAGATGAAGCCGCCCAGCCGGGTCATGAAAACCAGCATGATAAAAAACCACATGAACGTCTGGGCCTGCTGCATCGTAACCCTGCGCATCGCAGGAACGAAAAGCGAAAAGATCGACCACCCGTCGAACATCGGAATCGGCAGCATGTTGAAGAAGAACAAAACCCCGTTGGCCGCGCTGCCGAGCTTGAAGAAACCGGTAATCGCCGGGGCCGCGATGTTTCCAAGACCGACGGCCAGCCCGGCAAAAATCAGGCTCAGCAAGAGATTCGACCCCGGCCCCGCAAACGACACCAGAGCCGATGCGCCGCGGCTCCGCAAGCGCGAAGGGTCCACCGGCGCCGCCCCCCAGGCAATTCCGAACAACGCCAGCATGATCAACGACGACGTTCCCATTTGAACAAACGGATTCAACGTCAGATGCCCGTTGCGCGCTGCCGTGTCATCCCCCAGACGGCTGGCTGTCCATGCATGGGCGAACTCATGCACGCAAACCGAAAACGCCACAATGAATACCCATGAAAGGTAATAAAAGCGTTGATCCGGCTTAAACAGCATCTCGATAAACAGGTTCATGCGCGCGCTCCAAAATGGTTTTTCCAATGGTTGGAAAAATTATGACAGATTTTTCCAACGATTGGAAAATCTTTTGCCCCGCAAAAAAATAGAGCCGGCCTGGGGGCAGGCCGGCTCCATTCGTTTGGTGGGCTCAGGGCGCAGGAGCTGCGGGGGCCGGATCAGGAGAAGCTTTCTTCGCTACAAACTTCTCGCGGCCATCCAACAGGCCATTGATCCGGTAAGAGGGAATGACATACGTCCATTTGGAGAGCTTTTCGTTGTAGCGATCCACCTCCTTCTGAAGACTTGCGGCATCGGCTTCCGAAACGGTGTTGGTGCTCTTCGCGATGGAGTCGGCATCCAGCGACACGACAACGCGGGCATAGCGGTCGGGACTGCCTTCGGGACGGTCGCCGATTTGCAGCGTGTAGATTTCGCCGTCCTTGGTCCGTGCGGTGATGGTTGTTGCCTTATCGAAGCCCGGCCCCTCGCCCGGCGCCGGTTCGCCCAAAACGTCGATGAAGCTCAACCGGCTGAACAAAGCGGTCAATTCCGCGACCGGGCCGGTCTGGGTTTGCTCGTCATCCTGGAGCCCTTCCACCGAAAAAACAGACTCCGCACCGCGCCGCGCCAACTGGATCAGCCCGTTCTGCCGATTGGAGACGGAGAGTTGGACGATCTCGGCGGGGTCCACATTCAGCAGCGTTTGGTCAAGCCATCCCAAAGCCTCCCGAGGAAGATCGGCGAAGGTCTCGGTCACCAGATAGCCCTTGCCGTCCACGGCCACATAGCGGCCGTCCGCAAAGCCCATAGGCGCCCCCATCGTCATCATGCCTTCGGCCTCCATGGGCGCATTTCTTCGGTGCTCCTTGCCGATCCGCAAGGACTCCACCGGTTGGCCGGCGCCATTCCATAACGTTACCAGCAGCCCCTGGACCTCGCCGTCATTCGGCTCCGCCGCAGCGGCCGGCAGCAGCCCCATGCGTTTCATGGTCTCGGCATTGGCCGTGACCGTTTGACCAATTTTCAATTCCGAGAGTCCTTGCAGAAATTCCCGGATGCGGTCGAAGTTGGCCGGATAATCGTCTTTGGCCGGCGATACCCAGAAGCCATCCGCCTTGGCGACCGTTACCGTGGAAAGCCCGTTATCGACGACGATTTTTTCGATGCCGTTCAACACGTCGGGATCGGCTAGTTTAGGCAAAAGCAGAGCGCCCATCCGGCCTTCGGAAGGCACTCGCGCCTGCTTCTTTTGCAGGGTCGTCCAATAAGCGGCCAACCCCAGACACAAAGCTGCCGCCGTTAAAATCAAAAGGTTTTTTAATTTCATAATGCGTAATCCTCCCTAATCTTTATGCGCGCCGATTTTTCCGGCGCCGGAAATTTTCGAAGCCAATCCCCGCCAGGACGACCAAGCCCGGCATCAGCAGAATGTTGGAAGCTTTGACCCGAACGCCCAATTGTTCGATATCGCGCCGCAGTTCTCGACGGACTTTTTTGAGTTCCTGCCGCGTTTGATACTGCTCCTCGCGAAAGCGTTCGATTTCCTTCTTTTGTTCCGGACTCAGCACCAGCTTTTGATTCTGATCCTTCTGCGCTTGCAGCTCGTTCAGGCGCTGCTGGGCCTGCATGAGCTTGTTCTGCAAGGTCGTCTCTTCCGCCATGTAGCGCTCCTGCGCCTGGCGCTGCAAATCGAGCACCACGCCGAAGGGACGATCCGTCTTGCCGCGCGTGCGAATCGCGGACAACGCCGCACCGCCCGACATCTGTTCCAGGCTGTTGCCGAAGAAAGGAAGGTTGTCGTTCAGCGGCTGATAACCCGCATAGCCCAGGAAATTGATGCTCTTGACCGCAAAGGAGTCATACAGAAGGTCGGCATCGCCCACCAAGACCACCGTCCCCATTCCAACACTTTCGCTCAAACCTGCCGTACGAGCTTCGCCAACTTCGTTCGTCGTTCCCGGCAAGCCCGGTTCGCCGTCCGGAAAGGCCGTCTTGAACTTTCCATACAACCGAACGGCCAGCGCCTGTTGCTCGCCATCGCTGACGAATTGCTTGCGAAGGGCATCCGCCCCACCCCTGATCATGAACGAATCGATCAAGCCGGAAGCGGATGACGCGTGAATCAAAACGGTGATTTCCAATCCATTGGTCGACAAGACCTCAAAAGCGCCGGCGCAAGGCATCAAGATGGCTTCCAGATTGGCCGTCAAGACGTCGCGCTCGTTCAGATTGGCTTTACGCAGACTCAACCAGGCCGGGTTTTCCTCCACTTGGTTGCCGGCCCCTCGCAGCATTGTGGCGGCATTCAGATCGACTACGGCCTTGTTGGCCGTAAAGCTCACATGCCAGGCCTTGAGCAGTTTATCGAGGTTCGAGCCGGGGCCTTCCCTTTGCATTTGCGGAGACGCTTGCGTCTCCAGTTCCGCCACGCAGAAGGGATCCAAGAAGGCGATCAACCGCCCGCCGCGCAGGACGAACTGATCCAGCGCATACAGCGTCCGGTCGGACAGATTCTTCGGATGCACGAGAATCAGCGTATCCATGAAGGCGTCGATGGTTTCGACCGTCGTTTCCACGGGCCGCAAATCGTAATCCTGCTTGAGCTCCTTGAACGACACCCACGGCTGCGCCGGGGAACGGGAAGCTCCGGCGAAACCCATTACCGGCTCGCCGAGGACCGGCAGACTGCTCATCACGCCGACCACAGGTTTCTTGGGATTCTCCACGCGGGCGATCAGCCGGGAGATGTTGTACTCCATCAGGTTTTCGGCCTGCGGGTCCAGCACCGGCAAAACGGCCTCGTTTTCGCCCATCGAAGCCACCAGGCCGATGTAGATATTGGGCCCCATGAACCCGAGCGACTGGCCGGCAAGGCCGTAGCGCTGGGCCCAGTCTTCCGCATCCGAATCCGGCTGCGGATCGAAATACTCCACCACCACGTTGCCATGACCGGCCCGTTCGTATTCCCGCAGAAGATCCTTCACCCGTTGCGCATATTGCTTAAGCATCACGGGAACCTGCGGATCGCTTTCGTTAAAGAAAAGCTTCAGGACCACCGGTTGCTCCAGCGCGGCCAGCATGGTGCGCGTACCCGCCGACAGCGTATACAGCTTTTCCTCCGTCAGATCCTGGCGGACCGTTATGTTGCTAAGAATTACATTGGCGGCAACGACGATGCCCAGGACCACCAGGAAGCCCGCCACGCCGCTTCCCAGTCTTCGGAATTTTAAATTAGTTGACTTGATCATGACTCTCCCCTCATGCAGATTTGCGGTTTTCAAGGACCAGATGGGCGGTAAAAAGCATCACGCCCATGACGCTAAAATAATAAACGAAGTCCCGAAGGTCCAGGACGCCTCGCTGAATGGATTCGAAATGCGGCATCACGCTAAACGCGGCCACGCCGTTCACCAGCCAGTTCGGCGCCCACTGCACCAGCATTTCCGTTACCGGCGGCCAGCCGGCCATCAACAAGAACAGACAGACCACCAGCGAAACGACAAAGCTGATCACCTGGTTTCTCGTCATCGCGGAAGTCACCGCGCCCACAGCCAGATACGCCCCGGCGAGCAGGATGCAGCCGAGATAGCCGGAAACGATCGTCCCGGCGTCGGGTTGCCCCAGGCCGTAGATGGTGACAACGACCGGGCAGGTCAGGGCAATGGCCAGCACCAGAAACGCCCAGGCCGCGAGGAACTTCGCCAGGATCGATTGGGCCATGGTGACCGGCAGAGTCAGAAGCAGCTCCAACGTGCCCGAACGGCGCTCGTCGCTCCACATGCGCATCGACGCGGCCGGCACGAGCAGCAAATACACCCAAGGCTGCCAGAAGAAAAACGGCTCCAGGGTGGCCTGCCCCTGCTCGTACAAGCGGCTGACAAAAAACGTCAGGAACCCGCTAAGCAGCAAAAACACCACAAGAAAAACATAGGCCACAGGCGATTCGAAATAGGACTTCAATTCCCGCTTGAACAGTGCATTAAATGTCGACATGAAGATTCTCCCTTAAGCGGCGTTTTGTCCCGAGGTCAGCGTCCGGAACACTTCATCGAGGCGTCCCGATGGACTGCGGGCTTTCAATTCGGCCGGCGTGCCGCACGCCAGAATGCGGCCATCGCCGATGATGACGGCCTTCGTACAAACCGCCTCCACTTCCTCGAGGATATGCGTGGAGATGACGATGGCCTTGCCGGCCGCCATCTCTCGAATCATGCTCCGCACTGCAAACTTCTGATTCGGATCGAGCCCGTCCGTCGGCTCGTCCATGATCAGAACCGGCGGATCGTGCAAAACGGCCTGCGCAAAACAAACGCGCTGCCGGAATCCCTTTGAAAGCGTGCCGATGGTCTGATGCCGCACCCGTCCGAGATTGCAGCGCTCGACGGCGGCATTAACGCGATCCGTTTTTTCTTTTCCGGAATAACCGCGCATCCCCGCCACAAAGACCAAGAAACCCGTAACCGTCATATCGGCGTAAACCGGCGCGTTTTCCGGCAGGTATCCGATCTGTCGCTTGGCTTCCAGCGGTTGATCCAGGATGTCGTGTCCCAGAACCGACGCCGTGCCGGCGGTAGGAATTAGAAACCCCGTAATCATCCGCATCGTGGTCGATTTTCCCGCGCCATTGGGTCCCAGGAATCCCAGAACATCCCCCTTCTCCACCTTGAAGGAAATGCCCCGAACGGCTTCGATATCGCCAAACGATTTTTTAATATCTTTAACTTCCAGCATGATGCCCCCATATGAATCGATAACGCCGTCGGTCGCCCCCGCCCGGGGGCTTTTTTCGTCAGGCGTAAGTTGGCCGGGATAAATGCAAATTGCGTGCCAACCTTCCGGCATACGGAAAAACGAACGAAATCCGTGGAAAACGAGGCCTGCCCGACTGTTTTTCTGCGTCATTCTTTCGCCCTCGTGCGACAAATTGTCCGATAATGCCGCCGCAAAAAATGCTATCGCTTTGTTCCGAATTCTTTTCTATATATTCCCGACAGCTTCATAACACAGAACGATGGGAAGACATGAAATCTGTAATAAACGAAAAGATTGGCGTAGTAGGGTTGGGTTATGTGGGGCTTCCGTTGGCGGCGGCATTTGCCGAGCAATTCAAGGTCGTGGGTTTTGACGTCAAAGAAGATCGCATTCGCGAACTGAAAAGCGGGCGCGATCATACGGGCGAAGTTGCATCGAAGCAGCTTAAGCATGCGAACCTCTCCTTCACCAGCGATCCCCGGGCCTTGAAATCCTGCACCTTTATCGTCGTGGCCGTCCCCACCCCCATCAACGAAGCAAAAGATCCGGATCTGTCTCCTTTGGAAGGTTCGTCGACGACCGTCGCGTCGATCCTGAAAAAAGGCATGATGGTGGTATATGAAAGCACCGTATATCCCGGCGTCACCGAGGATTATTGCCTGCCCATTCTCGAAAAAAAGTCGGGCTTGAAACTCGGCGACTTCGACCTCGGCTATTCCCCGGAACGCGTCAATCCCGGCGACAAGGATCACACCGTAAAAGGCATCGTCAAAGTCGTCAGCGGGCACAGCCAGAAATCGCTGCAACGCGTCGCGGCCGTCTATGGCGCCATTATCGAGGCCGGCATCCACCAAGCGCCGAATATCAAGACCGCGGAGGCCGCCAAGGTCATCGAAAACGTCCAACGCGATCTCAACATCGCCCTGATGAACGAGCTTTCCAAGATTTTTGTCCGCATGGGCATCAACACGCATGAAGTACTGGCCGCCTCTGCCACCAAGTGGAATTTCCATCGCTATCACCCGGGTCTGGTCGGCGGCCATTGCATCGGCGTCGATCCCTACTACCTCACGCACCGGGCCCTTCAATTGGGTTACCATCCCGAGGTCATCCTCGCGGGCCGCCGGATCAACGACGGCATGGGCGAATACGTCGGAGAACTGACGATTCGCGAACTCGTGGCCGCCGGGCGGCTGCCGAAAGGCGCCAACATCTGGGTGCTGGGCATGACCTTCAAGGAAAATGTCCCCGATTTCCGCAACACGCGCGCGGTCGACGTGGTCCGTTATCTCAAAGGCTTCGGCGCCAACGTCACGACCTGGGAGCCGCTCGTCAGCCCCGAACAAATCAAGAAGCAGTTCGGCGTGGAGACTCAAACCCTGGCCCAAGCCAATAAACTCGACGCGGTCGTCTTGATCAACGGGCACAAGATATTCAAGGAAATCGACCTCAAGACTCTGCGCCGCAAAATGCGCACCCCTGTTCTGATGGATGTGAAAAATTTCTTCCCGCGCAAACAAGCCAGGGAACTGGGATTCCGATACGTCAGTTTGTAAGCCGACCGTCAGAAAACTTTTTTTTGCGTGAGGTATTGACCCGTCTACCGCTTCACAGTTTACGTTTCGCATAGTCATGGCCATGACAGAACGAAACATAACACAAGAAGGAGTTAGGCGATGCAATCATCAGTAAGCGTAAAAGAGTGGATCGACATGTTCCAGGAAATCGGCCTGGACGAGGCCAAGAGAAAGCAATTCCATAAGCTCTTCGAGTCACGCCATCCGGAGGGCCACCAAGGCTTCCTGGAATGGCTGGGCATGCCGGCCAAAGACATTGAGCGCGTACGGAGCGGCAGCAAGTAGTGCATCGAGGCGGTGGCGGAGCGTCCGCCACCGCCTCTTTTTATAAGAAGGTCATGAAAACCTATACGATTTCCAAACTGGCCCGGGCCTTCGAATTATCGAGGAGCACACTCTTGTATTATGACCGCATCGAATTGCTCCCAGCATCCGGCCGAACGGCTTCCGGCTACCGGACGTATACGGCAACAGATTATCGTCGACTCGAGAGGATCTGCACCTTCCGGCAGGCAGGGCTGGCGCTCGAGGACATCCGCATCCTGCTTTCTTCCCGAGGGTCCTCATGCGCCCAGGTCATCGAAAAACGATTCCGTGAAGCCGGCCAGCAAATACTGGACCTCCGAAACAAGCAGCGTCTTCTGTCCGGTATGTTGAAGAAACTGGCGTCCGACGATTCCACCCCTACGGTAGACAAGAAAATGTGGATCGAGATGCTGCAGGCGGCCGGAGTCGCCGATCGATCCATGTCTTGCTGGCATAGGGAATTCGAACGACGCGCCCCGGATGCCCACCATGAATTTCTGGCCTCGCTGGGCATTTCCGAAGAGGAAATTCGGCAAATCAGAGGCTGGTCGCGCAAAGGCAAGGCGGCACGGGACCAGGATTGACGAATCGTTACTTCCCCCACATCGCATTCGCGACGCCGGGAAAGAAGAGCGATACTTCGGGAATTCCCAGCACCATTCGATTGACCCACTCGACGCCTTGCATAAGAGAATGATCCTGGTTTGACACCTCGTAAGTCCAGGCGCCAAAACGACCGCGGGAGTAAATGTCGAAAGGCTTGAGAGCGGGCAAAACAGCCTTGAGAATGCCGTCCCGTCCGACCGACGGCGTCGGATATCCATAGTCCGTTCGAAACTGAAATATGGAAACAATTTGCGATTCCGACTCGATCAACTCGTCGTCCAGAAGCGCTTTGACGGTATCGGCCGCCAGGGTCTCCCGATTCACAGGCTTTTTATCCGATTCGCTGGTTTCCGTCATCAGAGACCAATATTGTTCGATGTCGGGCACATTATAGGGCGAATAGTTCGAGAAGAGAGTGATTCGATAATACGGGCTTTTTACTTCCGGGAAATACATCCAGCATTTGGTCGTCAACTCCGGCTTGGGTCGATTCTTGAGACCCACGCCGATTACATGGGTGCTGGAGTGCTTCAACTTTTGGGCTTCTTCAATCAGCTCCGAGGGAAAGCCCTGCAGCTTTCGGGTAAAAAGATCGAGCGGCATGGTATTTAACAAAATGCGATAGGCGATCGTTCGCCCATCGGTCAGCCGCAGCTCTTTTTTTGCAGGATCGACGCTCTCCACGGAGGCCTTGAGCAATACATGTTCCATGCCGATCATGTTCCCCACGGCTTTCCAAATGGCGCCGGTGCCGCCAAATTTCGGAAACTGAAACGTCGCGTTGGGGCCCCAGGATAAATCGTCCCGGTTGAAAATAATGTTCTTGGTTACACGCTGCAAATCCGTCACCGCCACCCGTTCGCCTACCCAGGAGGCATTGAGCTCTTCGGGAGGATAGGCCCAGACTTTAAAGTTGTACGGCAACATGAACACCTCCGCCAACCCCATTCCAAAGGTGTTCATGATCCATTCCTTGAAATTGGCCGGCTTGCCGTTCGTCGGGCGCCGATAGAGCTGAATCAAACCGTCCAGGCATTTCCACATGGTCTCCGGTGAAAGATAGCGGATATTGTTCTGGAACGGGTACGGTACAAATCGCTTCTCGATCCATACCCAGCTTTCTCGTTGGTGATTCAACCATCCGTCGGAGCCCAGGGCCTCGACCATCAGGTCGTCAAAGTACTTGTAATGCGAGAACTGGACATGCCCGCCGACATCCCACGTAAAACCCGCTTTGTCCACAAAGCTGGTTGCCAGCCCGCCGACATAGTCTTCTTTGTCGATAACGACAAAATCCGTGAGACCAAGTTCCTTGAGCCGATAGGCCGCCCCCAATCCCGTGGGACCCGCTCCAATAATGGCATATTGCACATTCATCCCGATATGGCCTCCCCCATGCGCCTCGCGTCCGCCGACACGTACGACGCTGCGCGGCTCCGTTACGGCGCCGGTTTCTTTCCCGTAAATCGCCGTATGACATCGACCTCTTCCGGAAGAAAAGGCTTGCCGTCAGCGTGAAAAATATCGTGAAACCAAAGCTCCGGTTCCGGAGCGCCCGGCTTGGAGCCCCACGGATAAATAGTCTGCGTCTTGCCGCTGACCAAGCCCCAGTTGATGGCCCCGACGTGCGCTTTCTGAAAGATGCCCAGATGCGTCCCAAAAAGGCTTTCGGGTCGGCGCATATATTCGGTGCAGATGACCGGTCTCCCCAGCTTCTTCAAGTCGGCAATCTGCTTTCGCAGTTCTTCCATGCCGTTGTAATTGTGAAAGGTCGTCACGTCGGAGTGCGCCAGTTGAAACGCATTCAACGTCTCGTTGCCATACCAGATTCCGGACGTAAGAGGCTGAGTCACATCGACCGTTCGAGCCCATTCGAAGACCGCCTGCAGCAACGGCAACGATTTTTCGTGCATTTCGGAATTGCCCGGCTCGTTGTACAGATCCCAAACCACCACTCGCGGATCCTGCCCGTACGCCGCGAGCACTTCCTTGACATACTTTTCCAAACGCGGCCACTGCTTCGGATCGGCGGCCGCTTTAGACCCCGGGCTGCGGCTCCATCCGGAGTTGTGTACGCCCGGCGTCGGATCGCGCTGCTTTCCCAAGACCGGATCGTCGCACCAGCAGTCGTCGAACAAAACCAAGATGACCCGCATGGAATAGCTCTCGCAAATCTTCAGGAACCGATCGATTCGTTCCTTGAACTTCTCCGCCTCGGCTTCCCACAGCAAATCGTGCAGATAGACGCGCAGCGTATTGAAGCCGAGCGTATCGGCCCATCCGAGTTCGCGGCGAATGACGGCGGGATCGAACGTCTTCGACTGCCACATTTCGAGCTGATTGATCGCCGTGCTCGGAATGAAATTGCAGCCAACAAGCCAGGGCTGCGCTTTATACCATTGGCTCGCCCGGTCTTTCGTCCAGCGCCGCTTGATCTTTGGCTTTTGCATGATGGCGCCCTCCCTTCTTCATAAGCGAAACTAGCGTGTCAAGCCGCTTTGGACAATGATCCTTTTGGAACCGGCATCTCAGGGATTGAGAAACGTGAAAACAGGCCCCCGCCCATTCAGCAAACTCCATTTTGCGTGCTATGCTGATATAGAGCAGAAGGATGTATAAACGATGATCGCAATACGCAGAGCCGATAGCGAACAGAATAAAAGCCGCAAAGCTTCCGGGCCTTCACAAGGCAAGCAAGCGATGCACATCAAACAAAAAGTGACGCTGCCGGATGCTCCCGGTTCGTTTCAATGGACTCAATATGCGGAAGAACGTCTCCGCGATCGTCAAGCGATCGATCGGCCTGTGCAATTACAACCGGGGCAGTTCCGGAGCCGGAAAGGATGGCGCCATCATGTACAACAACGAAATGACCGAAATTGAACTCGACCTAAATGAGTTGGAAGGAGGTTCGGGTGAACAGCTGACAACTCTGCCTGAGGAGACCGGATTCATCTGGGGCGTGGGCATCGAAGGCTCCTGCATTCCTCATCTCAATATCGATCAATACGAATGGACACAGCATAACCGGTTCTGGAAAGAAGATCTGAAATTGGTCAAAGAAGAACTCGGACTAAGTCACATTCGTTACTCGATCCCCTGGCACTACAGCGAGCCCTCGCGCGGTAAATTCGACTGGTCGCAGGCCGATGAACGCATCGGTTACTGCATCGACTTGGGCTTGCAGCCCATCATGGATGTCATGCATTTCGGCACGCCCGTCTGGTTGCCTCTTGCGGTTGGCGATCCGGAATTTCCGGAAGCGCTGGAGCAGTTCACCGAAGCCATGGTGCAGCGGTACCGGAAAGACATTGCCACGTGGTGCCCCATTAACGAACCGCTCGTTACCAGTCTGTTCAGCGGAGATTTCGGCTTCTGGCCTCCGCATTCCCGCAAGTGGACGGGTTATTTTCCCGTGCTCTCGCGCGTAGCCATGGGCACAAGCCGGGCTATACGAGCCATCCGGCATGTCCAACCGGAGGGAAAAATCGTCGTTTGCGATGCGGCAGACCATTTTCAAACGTTGGACGAGTCGCTGGCGGAGGAAGTGACCCGCCGAAATCTTCGGCGCTTTTTGCTCTTGGATTTGATATCCGGGGCCGTGGACTCGGAACACCCTCTGTACGATTGGATCACCGCCTACGGAATCACTCCGCTCGACTTGCAGTGGTTCCGCACGCATCCCCAGATGCCCGATCTGATCGGTTTGGATTACTATTCCCATTCCGATTGGCGGCTGGAGCGATCTCATGACGCCATACGCCAGCGCCAGGCGGAATCCCCCGCAGGCCTCTACGGCGTCGCCACGGAGTACTACAACCGGTATGCCCGGCCCATGCTGGTCACGGAGACGAGCATCGACGGCATGCCGATCAACCGTCGAATCTGGCTGGAGCGCCTGGTGGATGACTCGCGCCGGCTGCGCCAGAACGGCATTCCTCTGCTGGGCATGATTTGGTGGCCCTTGTTCGATCACATCGATTGGGATGGCGCCTTGACGCATCAGATTGGCAAGCTCCATCAAGTGGGTATATTTAGACTGGTCCGTCAACAAAACGGCAATCTAGTGCGCACGCCCACCGCCCTGGTAAGCATATACTCCAAATTGGCGCGACAGGGCGTCATACCGGTCGGCAGCTTGAGCCGGCAGGAAATCGTCATGCCGCCGGAACAAGAACAACGCGTCATGACGGCGGACAAGCGTGCCCAGGAGTACGCCTTTAAAGCTACGCCGCAGGCCCTGCCCTCCGCCAAACCGGCCGCCGAGGAGAATATTCCTCTGTCGCCGACCATCGCCCAGCCCACACCCGCCTTCTCGGACGGATGCGGCATTCTGGTGTTCAGTCACCTGCGCTGGGGCTTCGTATGGCAACGGCCTCAACAGTTCCTCTCGCGCTTTGCGGTCAAGAACCCGGTGCTTTTTGTGGAGGAGCCGTTCTTCGATCGTCCGCAAGGCGACGAGCCGCGCATGGAGATGCATCGCGTCATGGCCAATGTAACGGTGGCTTGCCCGCATATGCCTCCTTCGTGGGCTCAAAATCCGGAGCTGCCCGAGACGCTGCGCCGCCTGACGCACTGGGCGCTAGATCAGGTCAACCAGGGCGGGTCTTTCGATCGGCCGCTTCTGTGGTATTACAATCCCATGGATGCAATCTGGTCGCTGGGACATTTCAAGCACGCGGGCATCGTCTATGACTGCATGGACGAGCTGTCCAAGTTCTCCGGCGCCAGCCAGAAGCTGGTGGATGTGGAGCAATGGTTGATGAGCTATGCCGACGTGGTGTTTGCCGGAGGCCCGCGCCTTGGACAAAAGAAGGCGGAGCAGCACAACAATGTTCATGCGTTTGGCTGCGGAGTCGAAGCCGAGCATTTCGAACAGGCAATGGAACCCGCGGTCACGATTCCCCCGGATATTGACTTCATCCCCCGCCCCATTTTCGGCTGGTTTGGGGTCATCGACGAACGCGTCGATTATCATCTGGTGGGCGAATTGGCGCGCATGCGTCCCGATTGGTCTTTCGCCATGATCGGACCGGTCGTCAAAGTCGATCCCAACCTGCTGCCGCACTCGCCGAATCTCTTCTGGCTGGGAGGTCGCGGATACGACGTCTTGCCGAACTACTGCAAGGCCTTTGATGTTTGCATGATGTGTTTTGCCATCAACGAGGCGACGGAATACATCAACCCAACAAAGGCCCTCGAATATCTGGCCACCGGCCGCCCGGTAATCTCTACGCCCGTCACGGAAGTCGTCCAACAGTATTCCGATCTGGTGGATATCGTTTCGACGCCGGAAGAATTCGTTGCGACGGCCGAAAGACTGATCGAGTCGCCGGATCAGGAGCGCATTCGAAAAGGAATTGCCAAGGCCAAGGATTCCACTTGGGAGGCTACCGTTTTGAAGATGCACGCCATTATCGTCCAAGGCGTGTCCCATGAAAATCGCCGCAGCAAGGCGGAGATCAAACCTATGATGGGTCTGGAGACGCTGGACTATCGTTATGTGTCGGTACAAGGCTCATAGACGGCCTTAGGACGTGAGAGGCGGAAACTTCGAACCGCTGATTTTAAGATGTTGATATTCGTTAATGAGCCGACGGTACTCCCGGGCAATCTTGCGGGGCCGCCGGCTCAACGTATACAGCCCCACTTCGTTGACATGACCGCGTATTTTGGTCAGTGCGCTATCCCAGTCCCGCATGTCGACAAGTCCATACCAGGTGAATCCGATAATGGGAATCCCATCTTCCCTCAACCGCAACAGATTCATCCATTCTTTCCACAACCAGAAGACTCCGTCCGATGCGATGCGATTGGTTTCCGTATGCATCACCGGCAATCGATATCGTTCGTAATACTGTCGGGTAATCACATAGTAGCCGTAAATCTCGCCCGAACCCATGGTGCTTCCGTCCGGCTTCAGGATATGCTCGTTCGTCATGTAGTAATCCGTGCCCATGATGCAATGGCTTCGAAGATGGCGCTGTTTCTGGAACCACTCGTATTCTTCGTGCGTCATGCCCGAATTCATCAGGTAACGATAGACCCGCGCGGACACGTCATGGCCAAAGAGCAGGTCGAGCGATATGAAGCGACGCTCGTTCATGAACTGGGCCAGGCTAACCACCTCCGGCGCTCCGGCATGGACATATTCGGTGCTCTCGCTGAAAATAAATACCGCGCACGGACAGATTTCCAGAATGGTTTCCATCATGAGCATGGAAGCCCGGACGCAATGCTTGAGGTTGGCGATAAAGGCCGCATCCGAGCGCATCTGCTCGTTCCACCACCCAAAGGCGCCGCTGAATTGCGCCGTGACGTAGATCTCGTTTACGGGGGTGTACAGCCAAATCCACGGGTACCGCTCCGCCACCGCCCGCGCGTACTCCGCCACGTATTTCGGCCAATCCGAGTTTTGGAAGTTGCCCAGCCAGTCCGGCAGGCCGAAATGGACCAGATCGAGAATGGGGATAAGGCCCATTTTCTGCATGCGCGACAGAACCATATCCGGAAACGTCCAGTCATACTGGCCCGGCCCCAAGAAAACGCGATGGATGGGCAACCCGTAGCGCACGTACTGTACGCCTAAATTTCGAATCAACGACAGATCCTTCTGCCAGTGCTCATAATGGCCGGTAGCGGCAAATTGATCCACACGATGGCCGCCATCGACCACTGGACAGCTACACTCTATACCGACGGAGAACATGAAACTCAATTGCTCGACAACGGGGATGCTCGCCCCTTTTTGCTGTTTCGTTTTCATGAATTTACATACGCAACTTGGGCTTGGGGCGGGACCGTCAGTCGGCTTCTTGAGCTTCCGATACCTTCGCGGTTGGCGCACGCTGCTTTGCATGAAATAGATTCACTACGTTCTATGCAGCAGAGGCGACCGGAACGTATCCTGTCGGTTTGCCCTATAGTCTAATCTATGCGCCCTTGATGGAACAACAAGTGTTAATAACCAGGAACTCCAGAGAATTGATACAACATGCGCTTAATGTTACCAACCGAAGAAAACCTGTCAATGGCTCCGCCCTATTCCGTCGGGAATGGCTCCAAGGCCGGCTTGCGCAGCCTTCCAGGCTCCAACCCATTACATACGGCGGTCCATCAAAGAAAAGAATTTAAAATGCAGCAAAATCAGGTGCTTTTATTGAAGAAAATGGCCCCAGAACCGCATTTCTGCAAGCCTGCGGAAGGGTCCGGATCGGCGCTAAAACAGTTAATTCAGGCGGATCATTTCCCGGAAAAGGCCCGCGCGCTTTTCGATGCTCGGCGCGTCGAGTTTTTCCAGGCGGTCCAAGCTGAACTCCTCAACGCCGAAAGAGGCCAAGATACTGCCGTACATCATGGCGCGGCGGATCGAAGCCTCGGTGACCGTCCCCTCCGCGGCCAGCGAGCCCATGAACCCGCCGGCAAACGTATCGCCCGCCCCCGTCGGATCCCACACGTTTTCCAGAGGAAAAGCCGGCATCAGAAAGATGTGGTCATCGTAGAATAGAATGCTGCCGTGCTCGCCCTTTTTCACGAGAATATGCTTGGGCCCCATCGTAAGAAGTTTTCGAGCGGCCTTGATCAAGCCGTGCTCGCCGGTCAACAATCGAGCCTCCGATTCGTTGACCGTCAACATATCCACGCGCCGTATGACGCGAAGCAAATCGTCACGCGCAATGTTGATCCAAAGATCCATCGTATCCATGAGCACGAACCGGGGCGACTTCACCTGATCGAGAACCCGCTCCTGCAGCGCCGGCGAAATATTGGCCAGGAAAAGAAAGGGCACATCGCGATAGACTTCAGGAAGATTCGGCGAAAAGTCGGCAAAAACATTCAGCTCCGTGCTGAGCGTGCGCCGATTGTCCATGTTGGCTTCATAGACGCCCGACCAACGGAACGTCTCGCCAGGCGCCGTTTGCAGGCCCTGCAAGTCGAGATTGAAGTGACGGTACAAGGCCCGACATTTGTCCGGAAAATCCGTGCCGACCACCCCTACCATGCCGACGCCGGAAAAAAAGGACGCGGCCGCACAGGCATAACTGGCCGAACCGCCCAGAATTCTTTCTTGTCGAGCCATGGGCGTTTCGATCGTATCGATGCCAATGGAGCCGACCACTACAAGCTGCAAACCGTTTTTTCCATTATTCATGGGCGTCCCGCCTTATTGTAAGATTTCTTCAATGCGTTCGCAGAGAGCATGGACGATCAATTGGTGACCTTCCTGTATCCGCGGCGTGCAGGAAGTGCAGGAAATGCAAAAGGAACGATCGACCATCCCAGCCAGCTTGCCGCCTTTGCCGCCCAGCAACGCCACGGTCAAAAGGCCCATTTCGCGCGCAGCGGTTACCGCCCGGCATACGTTTTCAGAGTTGCCGCTGGTGGAGATGCCCAGCAAAACATCGCCGGGCCGCCCCAGCGCGCGCACCTGCTTCTCGAAAACCAAATCGTAACTGTAATCGTTGCCGATGCAGGTGAGGACGGACGTATCGGTGGACAGCGCCAAGCCCGCGTAAGGCCGGCGTTCCTTAAAAAATCGATTGATCAATTCGGCGGCAAAATGCTGGGCATCGGCGGCGCTGCCGCCGTTCCCACACGCCATGATCTTACCGCCAGACTTCAGACGGCCGGCCAGCTCCTCGGACAGCGCCAGGATGGGTTCCCGCAGATCGTTTAATACAAACTGACCGACCGCTCGATATTCTTCCGCCAGTTGAACCCAATTCATGCAGAATCTCTATTCCTGGGTTTCACGCTTCTCGGTACTGGCGGCGGGCGCAGAAACAATCTCCTGCACATTTACGCGGACGCCCTTGATGTCCGTGAGCCCCAGATTTGTCGTGATGCTCTCTTTGACGCGATCCTGAAGCATCCGGCACAATTCGGGAATCTGCGTGCCGGCCTTCACTTTCACGTCCAACGTCACTTCGATCGCTCCGGAAATGGCCTGGATGGACGGCTTCATCTCCTCCACCGCCGCAAATTCATCGCCGACCTTGCCCAGAAAATCGCCAATGGCATTCATGCTGATGCTGACCGCGCCGCTTTCGTTCTCGAACGAAAGGAATTCCACGCGAGACTTTCTCCGAAAACAGCTAAGAAGATACACCACCGCCAGCAGAATCAGCGCCACGCCCGCACCCAGCGAAATCCAGCGCTCCGCCGCCAAAAAGTCGAGCGACTTCCGCCACAGTTCCCCGTCCATCGACGCATAAACCATATAACCGCCGACCAGGATCACCACGGCAAACAACAAGGTTCCGAACAGAGCATGAAGAAACTTCATGGCGCACACCCTTCCTTGAGAACCGGCTTGTTTTCATCGGGCAAACGCACGCTTTGCACCACCACATTGACGGCCCGGACGTTCTTACCCGTCATCTGGCCGACCGCCTGGCGGACTTCGTTCTGCAACTGCCAGGCTACTTGCGGAATACGAACGCCGTATTCCAGCACTACATGCAATTCTACCGTCACCGTATTATCGTCCAAATCGACCCGGATGCCCCGATCGAGACTCTTTTTTCCAATCATTCCGGCGATACCATCCACAATGGAACCGCTCATCTCGACGACGCCCGGCACTTTAAGGGCCGACAATCGGGCAATGATGGCAATTACATTATTATGAATTTGTATGGCGCCCAGATCGGTGCCCTCTTCGAGGTGTTCGCCGGCCACATCCGGCAGGTCGGGACGGGCGGCGGCTTCTGCGGGCTTTGCATTGTCTTCGTTTGTCATGGCTTTTCCCCCGTGCTGGTTGGTCAAGGCGATATCAGGAATATCTCCTTCATGAATTGTTCCAAAAAGTGCGTGTTATATTCGCCGCGCGCGAATCGGGCATCGCCCAGAACCGCATGCGAAAGAGGCACCGTCGTGGCTACCCCTTCAATCATGAACTCGCCCAACGCGCGCGCCATTTTGGCGATGGCTTCCTCGCGCGTGCGGGCATGAACAATGATCTTGGAAATCATGCTGTCGTAATACGGCGAAATCTCATAACCCGAATATACATGCGAATCGACGCGAACGCCGGGACCGCCCGGGAAATTCACCCATTCCACCCGTCCGGGCGAAGGCGTGAAATCCCGATAGGGATCTTCGGCATTGATGCGGCATTCGATGGAATGCCCGTTGATTCGAATGTCCTTTTCGCTGAACGAAAGTTTGTGTCCGGCCGCGATGCGAATTTGCTCGCGGACGATGTCGACCCCGGTAATCTGCTCGGTCACCGGATGCTCGACCTGGATGCGGGTGTTCATTTCCATGAAATAGAACTGCCCGTTATCCTCGTTGAAAAGAAATTCGATCGTACCGGCATTGCGGTAGTTAACCGATTCCGCCGCCTTGACCGCCGCTTTCCACAGCTTTTTGCGCGTGTCCGGAGTTAAGGCCGGACTGGGCGCTTCTTCCAGCAGCTTCTGATGGCGGCGCTGAATGCTGCAATCGCGTTCCCCCAGATGCGTGACATTGCCATGATGGTCGGCAATGATCTGCACTTCCACATGCCGCGCTCTTTCCACAAATTTCTCGATGTAAACATCCGGATTGCCAAAAGCGCGCTCCGCTTCGTTGCTGGCCGTCATGAAACCCTGTACCAGGCTCACGTCGTTGCGCGCTACGCGCATTCCCTTGCCTCCGCCGCCGGCTACGGCCTTGATCAAGACCGGATAGCCGATCCCTTGAGCGATTTCCAGAGCCTCGTCCTTGGACTTGATGACGTCTTCGCTGCCGGGCGTAATAGGCACGCCAGCCTTTTTCATCGCGTCACGGGCCTTGGCCTTGTCGCCCATCAAACGGATATTATCCGGCGATGGACCGATAAAGGTGATGTTGCAGTTCTGGCAGATTTCGGCGAAATGTGCATTTTCCGCCAAGAAACCGTACCCAGGATGGATCGCATCCACATCGGCCACCTCGGCGGCGCTGATGATGTTGGCGATCTTCAGGTAGCTGTCCTTGGCTGATGCGGGCCCGATGCAAATGGCTTCGTCCGCCATTTGAACATGAAGGGACTGTTCGTCGGCCTGGGAATAGACCGCGACGGTCTTGATGCCCATCTCCTTGCAGGACCGAATGATCCGGAGCGCAATTTCGCCGCGGTTGGCTATAAGAATTCGTTCAAACATGAGTACAGAACCTTATGAGGGGTCGACCAGGAACAACGGCTGGCCAAATTGGACCGGCGTAGCATTTTCCACCAGGATTTTCTTGATGACGCCGCTGACTTCCGCCTTGATTTCGTTCATGACCTTCATGGCTTCAATAATGCAGACCACGGAGTCCTTGGTAACGCTCTGGCCTATACTGGCAAAGGGTTCGGCATCCGGCGTCGGCGCACGGTAGAAGGTGCCTACAATCGGCGATTTCACCGGTACGAGATGGGCATCCGCCGCTTTTTCCTTGGCCGCGACCGCATCGGCCGCAACTGGAGCGGGAGACATGGGCATGGAAGGATGCGCCATCATCATCTGGGCATGCGGCATACCGGACATGACCACATGGGCCTCCGTCCCATCCCGCCGCTTGATGGCAATACGAAATCCCTGGTCTTCCATTTCGAACTCCGAAAGTTCGTTTTCCTTGATCAACTGAATGATGCACTTGATATTCTCAATGTCCATATAATGACTCCTTGCCCGTTTTTTCCCCCGTGGTGAGTGCAGAACTTATCAATCCAATTTTCGTTTGTCCATATTATATGCAAACCGGCAACGTCAACGGATGCATCTTGACGCGGTCCCTCCTCAGAACGTCTGGCACTACTGGAAAGAAACCACCGGCTTACGCCGGCGGCTACGTAGCCGCGTCCGTAAGGACGTGGCTTCTTATTCATATGCGCGGGGGCCGCGTGTCAAGTTGCGCCCAACATCAACTCCGACGGCGCGGGGCAAGGCCCTTCATCAAACCGGCTTCAAAAACGATTTCATCCGGCATATGGCGCTGAAGACGGCGGGCCATATCTTCCACGGTGGCCACACGTTCCAACGCCTGCTGGGGCGTCAGTTTGGCGGCTTGCTCGCGAAGAACGGCTATTTCCTCCGGAAAATGGAGCAACTCGGGCTCCGCCTCCAGCCGGCACAAGAGCACATCGCGATTCCAAAGCATCATTTGTTGGAACACGGCCGCCTGCGCTTCCAGGACCCGGGCTCGTACGCGCGCATCGACCACCTCGGGTTCGCCGTCTTCGTCAGCCGGCTCTTCGGCCGAGTCGTCCGCGTTTTCGATCGATTCCTGAATCTGCTCCATCAAGGAGGTCAACCTGCCTGACTGCAAAAATACGTCCATGGGATTCGCGGGGCCGCCCTGCCGTAAAACTTCAACCAGGGCCTCCTGCCATTGGGCGCCGAGGGAGCCCTGGCCGGAGGCCACCACCAACCGCTGGCATCGCGAGACGATGGTCGGCAACAGCGATTGCGGCGCTTCGGCGATCAGGAGAAGCAGGCTGCGTCCGGGCGGTTCTTCCAGGGTCTTAAGAAAGGCATTCTGCGATTCCTCGTTCAAGCGGTCGGCATACAGGATGACCGCCGCCTTCCATCCGCCTTCGACAAAGGGGGTTTGGCTGATCTGCTTGATCAAAGAACGAATCTGGTCGATCTTGATGACGCGCCCCTTGCTCTCCGGTTCCAGCCAGTGAATGTCGGGGTGCCGATGCTCCTCCACCTGGCCGCACGCTGTGCATTGTCCGCAGGGCTTCTCGGAGCCGGAACAATAAAGCAGCTTCAGCAACGATTCGGCCAGGGCCAGCCCGTTGCCCCGCGGCGACCCCACCATGAGATACGCATGGCTCAAGCGGCCTTCCGCCAGACTTTTTTTCAAACTTTCGAATGGACCGGCTATGTCATCGATGGAGGACATCTTGCGTAATTCTCCATACATCTTTTTCCACAGCTTCCGTCGGACGACCGGCCTCGATAATTTGGAATCGTTCCGGCCACCGCCGGGCCAACTCCAGATAACCCTGCCGCACCTTTTCGTGAAATGCGCGTTCTTCGCGCTCGATCCGATCCAGCTCGCGCATGATGCCTTCGCGCGTGGCCAGTCGCTCAAAACCGATGTCCAAATCGAGATCGAGCAAGATCGTGACATCCGGCACGGCGCCGTCGATGGCAAATTGATTGATCGCCAGCATTTGATCGATCGGGAATCCGCGGCCGTATCCCTGATACGCCGTGGTCGAATCCGCAAACCGATCGCAGACCACCATCGTCCCCTTTTCCAAGGCGGGAATGATGACCTTGCGCACCAACTGCGCGCGGCTGGCCGCAAACAGGAGCACTTCCGTTTCGGCGCACGGCGCTTCCCCGGCTTTATCGTATTGCAAAATACCGCGAATCGCTTCGCCGGTGGGCGTGCCTCCCGGTTCCCGGGTATAAAGCACCTCGTGCCCGGCCTCTTGCAGCCTTGCAATGAGCCGGCGGGCCTGCGTGGTCTTCCCAGCCCCTTCCGGCCCTTCAAACGTAATGAATTTTCCTCGCTTCACTATTTCCTCGCTTCAAAATCAGAAGATATCTAACCACGAATGAACACGAATGGACGCGAATAGAAAGACCAATCTCTACCATGTCTTTATTCGTGTCCATTCGTGTTCATTCGTGGTTGTCTATTCTTACAGTTAATGGGCCTTTTTGACGGTCTGGCCTTTGGCGGAGTCCTGTACGAGCCAGCCGCGGGATGCCATTTCGCTGCGTAACCGATCGGACTCGGCCCAATTCTTTTCCTGACGGGCTTTTTTCCGCAATTCCAACAGGTTCTCAATCTCCGGATCCACGGCCTCGGCCGGCTTGCGGATAAATCCGAACACGGCATCCAGGCGATCGAGCTGATTCAAGACTTGCCGGGCATCGGCCGAAGAAAGCTCCTGCTTGTTGGTCGCAATGTTGCCGTCGCGCACCAAATCGAAGATCGCCGCCAACGCTCCCGAAACGTTCAAGTCGTCATCCAGGGAAGCGGTAAATTTTTGAACCGCGATTTCGGCCCACGGGGGAAGTACGCCCGAAGCCGGGGTCTGTCCGGCCACGGATTCCAAGCGCGCGGAAAATTCGTCCAGGCGCTGCAAGGCCGCGCGGGCGCCGTCCAAAGCCTCAAACGTAAAATTAAGCGACTGCCGATAATGCGTGGCCATCAATTCATAACGAATCTCGCGGCCGTTGTATCCCCTGCCCGTCACATCCCGAAGCGTGTAAAAATTTCCCAGCGATTTGGACATCTTCTTGCCGTCGACGACCAGATGGGCGCAATGCATCCAATATTTACAGAAAGGCTTGCCGGTCGCGGCTTCGCTCTGGGCGATTTCGTCCTCGTGATGCGGAAAAATATTGTCTACGCCGCCGGTGTGCAAATCGAACGATTCGCCGAGATACTTCATGCTCATCGCCGAGCACTCGATGTGCCAGCCGGGACGCCCCCGACCCCACGGAGAATCCCACGCTACGTCGCCATCCTTCTCGTCCCAAGCCTTCCACAGGGCAAAATCCGCAGCACTCTCTTTCTCGTATTCGTCCTGCGCCACGCGGGCGCCCGATTTCAAGCCGTCCAGGTCCAGATGCGCCAATTTGCCGTAATCCTTGAACTTGGCAATGCTGAAATAGATCGAACGATCGTCGGATTGATAGGCATACCCTTTTTCAAAGAGCTTTTCGATGATGGCAATCATCTCCGCGACATGATCGGTTGCCGCCGGGTAATGCTCCGCCGGCTCGATATTCAAGGTCTTTAAATCCTGAAAAAAAGCGTCCTTGAAGGTCCGGGTATAGTCGTTCAAAGCCATCTTCTTTTCCTGCGAAGATCGAATGGTTTTGTCGTCCACATCGGTCAAGTTCATGACCTGAGTGACGCCAAAACCCTTGAACTTCAGATACCGCCGCAGCAAGTCTTCGAAGAGATAGGCCCGGAAATTCCCGATATGGGCATAGTTATAAACCGTCGGCCCGCACGTATACATGCGCACCGCCCCCTCTTCCAGCGGTTTGAATTCCTCGACGCCGCGCGACAACGTATTGAATATTTTGAAGCTCATTGCATAACCATGGGATTTTTAAAACCAACCTCCTGGCGGTTCGTGCCGCGCATTATACGCATCCCTCCTGCCGATGCAACGATTCTATTGCGAGCCGACGCGAGCCCAAAGACGGTCACGACGGAGCGTGACCCTCCAAAATACAATGACCTTTTTCCTCTTCTGGAGGGTTCCGCTCTGTCGGAACCTCTTCTCTAATCTTTCAGAATCGCCTCACCCCATCAGCCTCTCTTCAGGCGCCCCTCATTCTCATCCGGTCACGACGGAGCGTGCCCCTCCAGAATCGACTTTCCCCATAATCAATCGCCTTCCGTATAGCGATACGGCTTGCCTTGATAGTTATCGAGCAGCAACGTTTTTCCTTTGCGTCCACGAATATAGCCGGGAGCAACCGGCACCTTTCCCCCACCCCCGGGAGCGTCGATCATGTAGGCCGGCACGGCGTAACCGGTCGTGTGGCCGTGAAGCGCGCGGATGAGGTCTTGCCCCCTGGCAACCGAGGTGCGGAAATGAGCGGTCCCCGCGACGGCGTCGCCCTGATGCAAATAGTAGGGCTTCACGCGGAATCGCAAAAGTCCGAGCATGAGTTGCTTCAGGGTCAAGGCGTCGTCGTTGACGCCTTTGAGCAGCACCGTTTGACTGCACAGCGGAATGCCGGCATCGACCAGTCGCGCACAGGCCCGCGCGGATTCCGGCGTGAGTTCGTCGGGATGCACAAAATGTACGCTCATCCATAATGGATGATAACGCCGCAACATCTTTGCCAATGCAGGCGTCACGCGCTGAGGCAAGGAGGACAAGGCTTTCGTGCCGATGCGGATCAAATCCACATGCGGAATGCGCCGCAGCCGCCGAAGCAGCCATTCGAGCCGGTCGTCTTCCAAGGTCAGCGGTTCCCCTCCCGAAAGAAGAACGTCGCGGATGGTCGGAGTCGATTCGATGTAACTCAGGGCCTCTTCCCAACGGGCCCGGTCGGGCGGAAAACGCCCCTGCCCAACCGCCCGGGACCTCGTGCAAAAACGGCAGTAGGATGGGCATTGGTCGGTAACCAAAAACAGGACCTTGTCCGGATACGTATGCACGATGCTCCCCACCGGATTGTGCGCATCCTCGCCCAGCGGATCGATCCTCTCGCCCCGAGCCTTTGCCCATTCGCCAGTCACAGGAATGACCGTGCGCCGGAGAGCCTGCTGAGGATGGCCCGGATCGAGAAGGCTCGCGTAATACGGAGTCACGGCAACAGGCAAACGAAGATTCTGCCCGTCCAAAGCCTTTTGCTCGTCCATTGACAAATGCAGAAAAGCCTCCAGTCCCTTGCGATCGCAAAAACGATTTTGAATCTGCCAATGCCAGTCATCCCAGTCACGCCGGGCGGCCTGCGGAAAAAAGCGCTTTCGAAAGTCAGCCGCATTGAGCATGGACGATTCGTGTCTATTCGTGTTCATTCGTGGTTGCATCTTATTTCCTGGCAGCGCTCGCTCGATTTTCCACCCTGTCGACAATCTCTTTTCCAATGCTAAGCGATGCGGTGGCCGCCGGCGACGGGGCATTGAGAACGTGGATCATGCGGTCGGCTTCAACAATCCGAAAATCGTCCACGAGCGCGCCATCCGGAGTCACCGCCTGCGCTCTCACGCCGGAGCCGCCGGGCTGCAGGTCGGCGCTTTGAATTTCCGGCATCAACTTCTGCAACGCACGGACAAACGCCGCCTTGCTGAACGAGCGGTAAAACTCTTCCGCGGCCATTTTCCAATGCTTGGAAGCCATGCGAATGAACCCGCCGTAGGTCAGCGTCTCCAACGTGTCGCGAAGCGAAAAACTGCTGCGGCGATAGCCTTCGCGTTGGAAGGCCAACACCGCGTTCGGCCCCGCTTCAACGCGGCCGTCGATCATGCGCGTGAAATGAACGCCCAGAAATGGAAACCGGGGATCGGGCGTCGGATAGATTAAATTTCGCACCCAACCCCGCTTTTCCGGAATGAGCGTATAATACTCGCCTCGAAACGGCACGATTTTCAATCCCGGCTCCACCCCGCACAACCGCGCAACACGATCGGATTGCAGGCCGGCGCAATTGACGAGATAGCGCGCGCGGATAACTCCCCTCGTGGTTTCCAAAACCAGCCCGCTCGATTCGCGGGCCAAACCCAGCAGACGGCAACCCGTCCGAAACTCCCCGCCCGCTTCCCGCACGATTCGGGCATACGCCTCCGTGACTTTGACATAATCTACAATGCCGGTCTGCGGCACATGAAGCCCTGCCAGACCCGTCACATGGGGCTCCCGCTCCCGCATTTCGGCCGGCGAAAGCCGTTGCACGCCCTCCAATCCATTGGCCCCGCCGCGGCGTTCCAATTCGGCCAGCATGGGCAGTTCCGCTTCCGAAGTCGCCACTACGATTTTTCCACACCGGTCGTGAGGAATGCCCTGTTCCTTGCAAAAGGCATACAACGCTTCGCGCCCCTCGACGCAGTTTCGAGCCTTCAAGGAACCCGGCTTGTAATACAGCCCGGAATGGATCACCCCACTGTTATGGCCGGTCTGATGAGCCGCCAGACCATCCTCCGCCTCCAGAACAACCAGCGACCCTTTTGAACGCCGACTCCACGTCATGGCCACAGCCATTCCTACGATGCCGCCGCCAACAATCGCCATATCAATAATTTGTGCAGACACCATTAACTCCAGCAAAAAACAACAAACAGGCTTGCCCAATCAGCTTACATGCGTACACTTTCCCACGTGCAAAAAGAAAAGCAACATTTTGATACTACGTGCGTCGATCTACTTGCAGAGACCGCTTCGATGAGTGCGACGACCATGATGGATACCGCCGGGGCCGGCCTCGGGCGCGGCAGCCGTCAATTGGTCGCGAATTACCAAGCGATCATCAAGGCCCGGGCCATTTTTTATCCCGTGGCCTACCGTTTCTTAAAGGAACTGGGCCGGGGCCGTCAGGGCGTTGTCTTTTTAGGCCTTCGCCAAGGCGCACGGGGCTGCGTAACGCGCCATGCCATCAAGCTGTTCGACCCGTCCATCTATCCCAGCGCCAAGAAATACTGGACCGACATGGGTCGTATTGCGGCCCAATCGTCCAAGCTGCAACTCGTAAAAAATCCGAGCCTGGTCGCGCCGGACATTTACGAGGAAAGCAACGGCATTGGCTACATTCAGATGGAAATGATCGACGGCATCAGTCTGCGCGACATGCTCAACGGTACCCACCTCGAGCAGGTTAAGCACAGCAGCACGCCCGAGGAATGGGCGCGCTTTACGGATGTCATCTTCCGAATCGAGAAAGGAAGAATTCGAATTCAGCCAGGCGTGGCGCTGTATATCATGCGGCAAGTCCTGCGAGGCCTGGAAACGCTGCACGAAATGGGCTTTATTCACAGCGACATCAAGCCGGCCAACATCATGATCGACCGCCTGGGTTATGTAAAACTCGTCGACTACGGCCGCGCCGTCACCATCAACGAAAAAGTGTCCATTCTGATGGGAACCCCCGCCTACATGGCGCCCGAAATGCACCAGCGCGGAGCGCACCTGATTCAATCGGACTTCTACAGCCTCGGCTTGGTGGGCTTGGAAATGCTGCGGGGCGAACCCTTGCTTTTCTCAAAAGACAAAATCACCGAAGCCGATTTAATAAGTTACAAGAACCAGTTGCCCGGCCGACTGCCCAGCATTTTGCCGGATCACGTCCGGCAAAACGCCCAATTTGTTATCCTGCTTCAGCGATTTCTGGAGGTCGAACCCGAGAAACGCTATTCCAGCGCGGAAGAAGCCGAGGTCGGAAGCCAGGGCTTGCTGTTGGTTCACAAACAACTGGCCCAACTCGGAAAAGACACGGAATATGGGCGTGAACTTGAAAACTATATAAGCAAAGTGATGGGTCCGCTCAATTCAGAGAACCATTAACGCCGCCTGTATAAGATTTCGACATTTTTGTGGCGTTAATTTGAAAGATGCATTAAAAGAAGAATAATACATATAGGAGAAACGAGAGTTCATGAACGTATTGCATATTTGCGGAAACCCGAAACCGATTTCTGAATCGGCCTCTAAACAATTGGCCGCCTCCTTTTTTGCGAAACTCGCTGAATTGAATCCGGATATCGACGTAACCAACGTGGATCTTTATCAGAATCCGCCCCCTTACGTTTCCAACGATGCCCTTCGCTATTTCTGGAATCCAATTAAAGACCCGGCTTACAAAATCACCGGCACGGAAGAAAAAGCCTCTACCTATGCCCGCAATCAAGGAGCCTTGCTCAAGGAAGCCGACGTCCTCGTGCTGACCATGCCCATGTGGTGCAACTCCATGCCTGCCATTATGAAGGCGTGGCTGGATCAAGTCCTGTCCCCGGGCATCGTCTTTTCGTGGGGCCCCGACGGCGTTTCCATTATGCATCACCTTCGCAAGGTTATCCTGCTGGTCGCGTCCGGAGCCGTATTCAAAGAAGAAGACCCCGATGACGGCATTACTCCCGTCTTACGTTCCATTTTTTCGTTCATCGGCGTTACGGATATTGCCGTGGCGTGGGCTGACGGACAAGACGTCATCCACCATCACGACTCCAGTGAACGGAAAACCATGGCCATGGAAGCCGCTCAGGAATTAGCTGAAGAAGTGGCTGAAATGGTTGCGGAGCCCGTCGAACAATAAAACAAGGAGATCAAGATGATGAAAGTAGGGTTGAATTCAGCTATGTTAACGGTCACAGCCTTCCTGGCCAGCGTCGCGCTGTCCATGGCGGTTGAACTAAAGAATCCGTCTTTCGAAGAAGCGGACACCTCCGCCGACAATACCTACGGCGATCGAGCCCAAGCTTGGGGCCGCTGGGGCCATTGGATTAATCGCGAAACCGAATGGAAACCCGTCCGCACGGGCACTTGCATCATCGGTTATCATCACTGGCAGATTTCCGAAAAAGACAATTCCGGCCTCTATCAGGATGTGGAAGGCGTTCAGGCCAACCAAAAAGTAACTTTCTCGATTTACGCCTCGAAGGACGAAAAAGCCAACAACGAGAAGGTTGAACTGCGCCTCGAACCGTTGAACGGCGGCGATCCTCTGGCCACTCAGATTTACACCATGGAAGAAATCAATACCGGCTGGACCCAGCTCTCCGTCACGGGAACCACCAAAGCCAAAGGCGTCCGAGTCTTGGTGATCTGCTATCCCAAACAAAGCGAAGGCCGCGACGGCGCCCTGCGCTTCGACGACGCCGAAATCGTCGCCAAATAAATCGTCACCCATTCCGTCAAAAAAGGCAGGCCTTCCGGCCTGCCTTTATTGAATCGGGTGCATTTTGACACGGCTCCCGCGCATATGAATAAGAGCCTAATTCGATAGGCTCAAGCGTACATATTTTCATTCGTAACGCATCGACTCGCGTCAGCCTCTTTTTATCTTCCTCATAATCATAATCTTAATCGTAATCTTAATCTCTCCTGGCTGTATCGATGAAGAGATTATGAGGTGGAATCACCTTTGCGTTAAACTCTTTATTGTTCTTTCAAACTCAACTCCCGGGATGAACCGCCTTGCTGCCGGCCTTGCACAAGGGGCAATCCTCCGGACTCCAAGTCATCGGCTCCAACTGAAGCAGACTGAACATAGGCGGCCCAAACGAAGCCTTGCCGCCGCTGCGATCGACCAGAACCACCACCGCATCCACAATACCGCCGCGGCTGGTCACAATATCGATGGTTTCCTGCACCCGTCCGCCGCGCGTCACGACGTCTTCCGCCACGATAAAATGTTCGCCCCGGCGAACTTCAAAGGCCCGACGCAACACCAGCTTGCCATCCTGCTTTTCCGCAAAGATAGCCCGCACATCCAAAATCCGCCCAATCTCCTGCCCCACGGGAATACCGCCCAAAGCCGGCGAAATGACCGCCTGCACTTCAAAATCGCGTCCCCGCGCCTGATGAATCTTCTCCATCAGCGCCCGGCACAGTTTTTCCGCCAACCGCGGATATTGGAGCACCTGCGCACACTGAAAAAATTGATCGCTGTGCAACCCCGATCTCAACTCGAAATGCCCTGACAACAAGGCGTGCGTATTCCGAAACACCTCAATCGCTTCTTCTCGATTCATGCATCCTTTCGTGGACTTCCAATCATTGGAAGCCAGCACTGAATAAGACTCATGATTGAAAAACCAGACTCCCCCGGGCAAGCTTTTTCGGATTTTTTGTGCTGGAGCCGCATTGCGAGATCCTCTTTTTGATAGGGGTAGGGACGGCTCATTAGGTTGAGCCGTCCCTACCCCTATCACATTTGGAGGGTTTTGCTCTGTCAAAACCGGCTTCCCCTTGATGATTTTCCAGCACTAACTCCTTGGCAATGGGAGCGGACTTTAATGAAAAGTCAAGGCGGCGCCAATAGGTTTCATCTCTGATTTGGGAAGATCTTCTCTGATTTGGTAAGCTGGACTGGAATGGGCGGCACGATATTCGGTGGGGGTCAGGCCAAAAACGTTGCGGCACCATGACGAAAAGTAGTTGGCGCTTTTAAAGCCAACCGTCGCAGATATGAACTTGATCGACAGCATCGGGTCAGCAAGCAGCTCGCGAACTCGCGCAACCAGAAGTGGAAAGAGATAGTCCGAGTAGGTAACGCCCGTGATTTTAAAAAAAACTTTGGAGAAATGTTGAGGGCTCATCATCGCAAGGCGCGCCGCTGCATCGCGGTCTAAAAAGATGTCTTTATTTGTTCCAATATGCGCGATCACCCTATCGACCAGGAGTTTATGCTTTTGGTCTACAATTAATTGATGCGCCGATTTATTCGATTCCGCCAACGCAGGATGGTCTGCACGTTGGTCCTTGGTGTGTTTGAGCGGTTCCATGATTCCCCCCTCTAGAGATAAGGGTTCTATATCGAAAGACAACAAAATCGTCAAGCTCTTGCTTGGGTTGGGATTGCTTCGGGGTGCAGCTTGACGCTGTTGAAGTCAGGAGTGTAAGAAACCGAAGAAAACATCGAACAACCAACATCGAACGTCGAACATCCAATGTGGAATTTAAAAATTCCTTGTTCAGTTCGAAGTTCGTTGTTCGATGTTGAGTGTTCGATGTTTTCTTATTTCCTGACTTCAACATTGGGGGACACCCAAAACCAAGACTCGTCCTTTGATTTTCAGGGGATTTCAGCGTGTTTTTTGCCCGTGTTGAAGTCAGGACAGGACACTGCCGCCAGTTTCTGTCCCCCCATGAAGGTGCTCGTTGCGCATAACGGGATGGTTCTTCGCCCCTGTAGGCCGGTTCGCAGAACCGGACTACAATAAATATGTTGTGCGTCAAGATGCTAAATCAAGAGCTATCGACAGGCTTCAAGACAACAATCAAATATGCACAGCATGGTTTGGTTCTGACTTCAGCCCATGATTAGTTGCTCACCAGGCTTGGCGTGATCCTTATACTGTCATCTTCGATCGCGATATGGGCATCAGGTTTGTTGGATCTAATGAAATCGCTCAGGTCCTTGAGGCTCGGATAATCAGGGCTTTTTCCGAAACAGCGTGCATCGTCAATAATAATTACATGCCCCCTATCTGCGCCTTTAAATATATGCGTCAACTCCTCGTAAATAGGCGTTACTTTACCGCCTTTCGCTGTTACTCCTGCGGAGTAATGACCGTCCAACCAAAACAAGGCAGGTTCATCAATCCTTTCAATCAGATTCTTCAGTACGAATCCGCTATCGCCATGAATCAGCTCAACTTTTCCTTCACCTTCAAATCTCTTTTTGGCTTTCTCGTACAGTTCTTTCCCCAGCTCAATAGAGTATATCCGATTGAAGTCCCCTTTCATGGCTTCAACCATGTCGCCATAATAGGTCCCTGTCTCAACTAAAATTTTTAGCCCGAACTTCTTTGCAAAAGCACGGAGTGTTCGCTGTTTGACGATATGCGGCGGGGGAACGGGCCTGCCCTTTTTTTCCCATTCAACGAGGTCTCTTTTTTGCTGTCTTCTTATGATCCACTTAATGAGTGGTTGGTAAAGAGGGGTGTTCTTAATAAGTTGTATCAATAACTGTTTCATGTGGTTCTCGTTTTGTCGCTAATGTGGCCCGCCCACGTCGCATAGCCGGGTGTGCAGCGTCCGACTAACAGGTCACTTAGATCGTGCTAATATCAATCTCCTTGGAAGTAGATTAGGGAGATATTGCGCATAGTCAAGATTATGAGCACCGCAGGGTCTTTCGCTCAAATGCACTGCAAACAAGGCTACGTTTCAACGAAGTACATCTACAGAAAAAAACCGTGGGGTTTCGCATGCGTATTGATGAAGAACAAAGACGTGCGCGATCCATCCTTTTTCTGGCGGCTCGCGTGCGCCAGCCTCAATGCAGGAATGAAACCAATACGATCCCGAGGATAATCCAGAGCGGCAGGGAGAGGATCAGGCCCAGCGTCAACAGGCGGTTTTTACGCAGGCGGACCTGCCAGGCGCGGATGTCCAGGGCCCGGTCGACCCGCACGCGCAGTTCGCCGACGTTGCAGGGTTTGCCTAAGAAATCCACGGCGCCCGCCTGCATGGCTTCGACGGCGGTATTGACCGAAGGATAGCCGGTCAGAATGATGATGCTGGCTTCCGGGTCGCGGTCGAGGATGGCGTGAGTGAAGGCCAGGCCGTCCATCGCCGGCATTCGCACATCGGAGATGATGACTTCGGCGGCGCCCGGTCGGTATTCCTGCAATGCGGTTTGAGCGTCTCCGAAGGAACGGGCCTGATGCCCCAATCCTTCAAGCAAAGTCTGGACCACGCCCCGAACTTCGTTGTCGTCGTCAACCACCCATACCATGGCCATGAATCACCTTCCTGCTGCGCCTGTCCTTCGATGTGCTCACGCAAAACGAGGGAATTATTCCCAGCGGTATTGCTTGTCTTCACCAACTTGTGAAGGTTCTTCCATTCCATTAACACCCAACTTTTTAAAAAGCGAGGAGGAATTAGGGAGCGCGTCCGACGCTTCGAACGGGCTGGGGACAGGAGCTGAAAAAGCTGGTTTGGCCGGTTGGATCGACGGCTCTTTGTGCAGCCGCGCCACTTCGGCAGGCGGCGGCGAGACCGGTCCTCTGGGAACGTCCGGCTGGGCATGATGGCGGCGGCGATACGAATTGTACCAAGCGGCGCCGGCAAAGATCAGACTGACGATCGTGGCAATCAAACCCGTCATGGTCAGAGGGGTATCGATTTCGTAGTTCATGACGCCTCCGATATGGTGTTGGCTTCCGTTAGGGTGGGAATTTGGACATCGCGGGCGGCCTGCCGAACAATATCGGCTGTAATGCGGGACCCGTTCATGGCGCATCCGAGCAACAAGGCCACGTCGCAGAGGTTGTTGATCAAGCGCGGCAGCCCTTGCGTATAAGTCACGATGGCTTTCAACGCTTCTTCTTCGAAGGCCCAGATATCTCCGCCGGCGCTGCGCATGCGATGTTGGA
The DNA here is from genome assembly GCA_001804865.1 of Lentisphaerae bacterium GWF2_57_35. Taxonomy (GTDB): domain Bacteria; phylum Verrucomicrobiota; class Kiritimatiellia; order CAIQIC01; family GWF2-57-35; genus GWF2-57-35. The sequence goes on along the minus strand of MHBK01000048.1, from coordinate 30,331 downwards.
CATATTCCATGGTTTGCTGTTGGTTCAGCGGATCCAGCTTCCAGAAGAACTGCAATCGTTGAGCCAGCGAGGCCCGGGCGGCCAAGCGGCTGACCAGATCCTGATGTCCCGCCAGAATGAGGGTGATCCCATTTTCCCCCACCCCGCCGTCCTTATTCCGCACTCTCATATTGCACAACAAATGAAGGAACTCAAAAGCGTCGGAGTCCTGCAACATCTGGGCTTCGTCGACGACCACCACCAAATGAGGAACGGCCGTTCCGGCATAGGATAAATAGCCTTGAATGGCATTAAGGGCTTGTGCGATATCGTTAACCGGCTGCGTGTATTGCAGGCACGCCAACAACTGCCGGGCCAAAGCCAGGGCATTGGACGGAGGGGCATCGATTTGAATATAGGTGAGGTTGGGCCGGGTTTTCACGATGCCGGCGAGCATTTCCAATATCATGGTTTTGCCGGCGCCATAGGGACCGATCAGAACCCCGCCGAGCTTCCGTTCTTCCACGATATACAACAGGCGAGCTAATCCTTCCCGATGCTGCGGGGATAAATAGGCAAATTGCGTGTTGGCCACATTCTGAAACGGTCTTTCCCGCAAGTTCCAATACGACACGTACATCTAATGCATACTCCTTTGACGACTACTACTTGGGCGATCCGAAAACAGATGGCGATCCTCCCGGCTTGTCCGATGACGGACGAACAGACGCAACAGAATGAGTGCGCAGAGGCGCGGCGCGATAGGCGGTTTTATCGAGGACAAAATCGGCAAAGCCTTTTTGCATCGGCGGGGTACGATCGGAAGCGGCATTCGGCTGTACGTCCGGCGCCGCGGAGTAAGAGGAGAAGGCGGACACCGAAGCCTCCGGCGCATCGGCGCCGGAAATTTCGTAGAGGCCTTGTCCTTGAGATATATTGTATTTGACGGTCTGGGCCTGGATGTTCATGCCCATGTATTTATTGGTCACCCATTCGCGCGACTCGTTTTCCGGAGTGTAGACCAAGCTGATGGAAATCGGCACAAGGTTCTCCATCAATTGCCGCAATTGAAAGGCGGGCACGGAAACCGGCTTGAGCATGGTGAACAGCGTCGATACGCCCAACCGATCGATGGCCCGGACAAACGAAAAGACGTGTTCCGCCACTTTTTCCCGATCCGGCAGGGTGATCCAGGGCAAGACGGTATCGATGATGAGCCGTTGAATCGCTTGGGCTTCGATGATTTCTTTAAGCTGCAGAAAAGCGTCGGGGGGCAGGATAAGCGTTTCTTCCCGATCGCGGCCGGGCACAAAGTCGCTGTATTCCAACAAGATCAAATTGCCCGACTCCACAGCCGATTGAACCGGCAGGCCCAAGGAGCTGGCATGAATGGCGATATCCTGGGCGGGTTTGGCGCAAAGCATCAGGCAGCGTTCCTGCAACATCAACCCGTGCGAAAGAAAATGCAGGCTGACGGCGGTCTTGCCCGAACCCGATCGGCCGGTCACCAGACAGGAGCGGCCGCGATAAATGCCTCCATAAAGCCGATCGAAAAAGGACACTCCCAATGGCGTTCTGGTAATCATAGCTTCGATTCAGTCCTGGCCGAACTTGCTCTTCGGTTGAGGAGCTTTTGAACAACCACTCTGACAAAGGACATTTCAAACGGTTTGCTCAAGAAATCCTGTATCCCCAGTTTTTGGCATTCGGCCAAGGTTTCGCTGGAGGGATGACCTGACACGACGATGACCGAGGACTCAGGCTTCGCTTCCCGAATTTTGCGCAGCAGTTCAAATCCTTGCAGACGCCCCGGCATAATCAGATCGGTGAGAATAACATCGAAGTCGTTTTCTTGAACCAGGCGATATCCGGCTTCACCGTCATTGGCGATGGTTACATCGTAACCCATGTTGCCTATCAATCGTTTGAGAATAACTTGGATGGGGGCCTCGTCTTCGATAATTAAGAAACCGGTCATTCTTCGACCTCTCCTCTCAAACACTCTTTGACATTGGGAATAGAAACAACGATCTATATTGCCAACGAGACTATATTGATCGTATAAGTACATAAGAATGGATTTTTAATCAAGAGTCGTTTTTCTAAAGTGCAGGGTATCAGGGACGCGTCAGTACTTGAATCTCTTGAATTTGTCGGTTGGATACAGGTCAAAGGAGGTTGTGTAATGGCAGTTTCGGACCAGGCCGCCGGGCTCAATACATGGCTTGGCGCTGCGGAAAGCGTTGTTTCAGATCCGATGGGTGCAAGACGCCAGCCGGCGAAAGGATCAAGCCATCGTTGTCCGAACTGCGAGATGAGCATCCATGTCATGTCCTCCCTGACATCCTCGGTCTGCCCCTTCTGCAGCAATACGATGGAACGAACCGTCTTGGAGTCCCGGCTGCCCACGCCGGAAGCCGGCGACGAAACGGATGCGGGCAGAGCCTCGGAGAAATACAACAAGATGCATGGAGGCCTGGTATTAGGCTTCAACGCATTGCTCGTCCTGCTGATTACCCTGGCCATCTACTTCAAGCTGCACAACCTGGATTATTACTGGTATCAGCCGTGGATTAATCTCTACAGCCTGAGCGTGGGCGTGTTTATTTTATCCCGGTTCATTCTGGCGGCATTTTATCTGGCGCCCCGGGATGTCGGATTCGAGCCGACGGTGACCGTGGTGGTAGCCTGCCGCAACGAAGACGACTCCATCGGCAAAACCATCGGGCGCATTTACCAGGAAGGCTATCCTCATTCGAAGCTGGAAGTGGTGGCGGTAAACGACGGGTCGACCGACCGCACGCTGGACGAAATGATGAAAGCATTGGATCGGCATCCGTCGCTGGTCGTCGTCGATTTCGAAAAAAACAAAGGGAAGCGTCATGGCATGGCCATCGGCGCTTTGCTGGCCAAAGGCGAAATGCTTGTGTATGTGGATTCCGACAGCTTCCTCATGCCCGGCGCCATCCGGAAAGTCGTCCAGGGGCTGGTCGATCCAACCGTGGCGGCCGTCGCGGGACATACGGATGTCGAGAATGTCGGAACCAATGCGTTGACGAAAATGCAGGATGTCCGCTATTTCGTTTCGTATCGCGTATTGAAAGCCGCCGAAAGTCTTTTTGGCGCGGTCAGTTGCTGCCCGGGTTGTTTTTCCGCCTATCGCAAGGTCTGCGTGCTGAATGTCCTGGATCGATGGCTTTACCAGAAATTCCTCGGCCATTACGCCACGTTCGGCGACGACCGGAGTTTGACCAACTACCTGCTCCGCGATTATCGGGTCCTCTATGACGACGAAGCCCTGGCGACCACCATCGTGCCCGAAAAATGGGGCAAATACATCCGGCAGCAATGCCGGTGGAAACGCTCGTGGGTTCGGGAGATGCTGTATGCCGGGCGGTTCATGTGGTGCAAGCATCCGGTGGCGGCGGTCTCCTGGTATGCCATGACGGTGTTGCCGATGCTGGCGCCGCTGGTCATGTTGCGAGCCTTGGTCTGGGGCCCCATTATGGAGCACTACTTCCCGAGCTTTTATGTTGGCGGCGTGCTGGTCGTCACGCTCTTGTGGTCGCTGTTTTATCTGGAGAAAACGGGGCGCCCGCATTGGTGGGCAGGGTTCGTTTTTACGATTACATACGTCCTGTTTTTCAGTTGGCAGGGCTATTACGCCCTGGCCACCATGCGCAAAACCACGTGGGGTACACGATGACACAACAAGTTCACGATCCGGACGGGCGTCCTTCCGAAATGCAGCCTCATTCTTCCCGTCCCGTCCAGCCGGTTTCCGTTTCCTATGGCTCGGTTTGGCTCCATTACATCATGGTGATTGGATTGTTGGTGGCCTGGTGGTTCCCGGTGAAAATTGTGGTCAGCCGCTGGCTGTGGCCTCCGGCGACCTATAGCGGCCCGCGCGAGGCCGAATCGTTTGTGACGCTGGCGTACGAAGGCGTTTCTTCGAAAACCAACGAGATTTCTCCGGCTCAGTTTAACGAGCACCTCGAGGTCTTGAAAGCGCATGGGTATAATCCAATTCGTCTGGACGACGTGCGGCGCCTGTTTAAGGAAGGCCGGAAGCTTCCCCCCAAGGCCGTGCTGCTCACCTTCGATCACGCCCGGAAAACGTCCTACTACAGCGTCAATCCCATCCTGCGCCGGATGGGCTGGACGGCGGTCATGTTTCTATGGACGGAATCGATCGTGGAAAAAGATCCCGCCAGCTTGCTCTGGCCCTATGTTCAAATCATGGCGCGATCCAAGTTGTGGGAGATCGGCGCCCAAAGTTACGGCGGGTTTGAAAAAATCAAGGCCAGCCCCGGCGGGCGCATGGGCCATTTCATGACCAGTCCACGCTGGTTGGACAAGGACCTCCGTTACGAAACCGTGGAAGAATTCCAGAAACGCCTGATCGCCGATCACGAAAAATGCCTGACCGATATCGAGGAAGAAGTCAGCCTCAAACCGATGGCTTTCGCATATCCCTATGGGGATTTCGGACAATTCCAGCCGCGGGCCGTCGTCCCCCGGAGCATCAATCTGGCGTTGGTCGGAAAAAATTACGACCTGGGTTTTCTTTCCGGGAATCTGGCGCTGAACACCCGTTACAGCGACCCGCGAAGATTGAACCGGTTGCGGGTGCGTTCGAGTTGGAGCGCCTCCGATTTGATCCGCTATCTGGATCGTTCTTGGCCATTGGAGGAAGCTCAACTGGAGAAGGACACCGTGACCATGCCGTCGGCCTGGATTGTGGATTGGGGCGCGATGAAGCAGGAAGACAATCGGCTGACCCTGTATGCTCCCGAAGAACTTACCGGCGCCAAAATATGGCTGGGCGGAAGCGATTTAAGCCGCGATTTCTATACGCGCGTCCTTTTCAAATTGGAACGGGGCCAGATGGGCGTCTATCTGCGGGCGGCCGCCGATGAAGAGTCGTATGTTTATCTGGGCATGGATACGCGGGGCGAAGTCTGGCTGCGCGAAAAGAAGATGGGCCAGGAGATGGATAATTGGTCGGACGACGAGCTGAGCAACGACCTGAATGTCTGGCTCCGGCAAAAGAGCGTCAGCGCGGAACGTTTTACGCTGGCCTCGGCCCGCTTGGGGCTCGATTCGCGCGACGATCACATCCTGGAGATATTCGTCCGAGACCGCATGTTGTTTGCCATGCTGGACGGACGTCAGATCTTCAAGGATCACATTCTATTGCGGGGCGAAGCCCGGCCCGGCATGTTGGGGATCAGCGTATGGGACCCGGTCAAGGGCCAGGCGCGAGTGAGCATCTCCAGCGTGGTGCTGAACTCGGAACAACGCACCTTGGCCGCCTGGGACATCGATCGCGCCCGGGAGCCCTACGTTTTGCAGTGGCTGCACCGGAATGCCTACCGATTAACCGGCTTGAGTCCCAAGTGGATGACCGTATCCGGCGTAGGACAAGCCTTGAAAACCGGATGGGACGCGACGACCTTCAAAACGCTTTCCCGCATTTATCATCTAAAACTGATGCCCTGCGTACGGGTGGAAAACGAGCAGGCGTTAAGCCGCTTGACGCCGTCCAAGCTGGCCGACGATGCCGCGGCGGATCAATGCGACGGCATCTTCATGGATTTCGGGGATATGAACAACCCCTCCCCGGCTGGAATCACCACCTGGCTGATGCAATGCGCCAAGACGCTTCAACGCAAAGGACTTTCCATGCTGGTGCGATTGCCAACAGCGATCGAGTCCAGCATGTCCTTGCGATCCATTCTCGCGGTGGCGCCCGGGCTTCAACTGGCGGTCTCCACCAACTCGCCCATCAAACGAGATCCTTATACCAAGGAATCGACCACCAAAGTGGAAACGATTCCCAGCCCGGCGCCGGATGAAGGGTTGCCCTTGTCGTTCGAAATCCCGATGACCGCCGGGACCAACATGGAAGAAACGTTGGAAGCCAGTTTAAGCCGGCTGCAACAGGAGGGCCAGGCGGCCTACCTGGATGCGGAATACGACAAAGCCGTCGAAGCCTGGTCGGAATGGTTCAAACTGGATGCCATGAATCCGCGCCCGCCCATGCTGATCGGCGACGCCTACCTCCGCAAAGGCGATTCCGAACAGGCCATTCTGTTTTACGATCGAAGCCTGGAACAGGATCCCGGCCAGATTTCGCTCGTCATTCGACGGGTCAATTTGCTGACAAAAATGGGACGAATCAACGAAGCCGTCAGCAGCTTGAATATGTATGCCCGTCTATTCCCGGACGACGTATCCATTCTTTTGGCCCAGGCAGAATGGTTGTGGCGGCAAAACCGGAACCCGGAAGCGATCCGGCTGGTCGAGCGAATCCTGACGTTGGAGCCTGAACACATCGAGGCCAATGCCATCGCCTTGCGGTTGCCTTTGGAGCCGGCGGAATTTACTGCGCGCCTGGATACGTTGGTGAAACTGGGCCAGAAAGCCGATAAACGCTACGAATTAGGGCAAGCCATTTGGAAATACGATTTGTTGAGCGTGGCCCAAACCTATCCGCTGATCCGGCTCATCAATACCGTCTCCGAACAAAAAGGCGACGATCGCGTCACCGCCTTGTTTCTTCGCTTAAAACCCCGGTATGCGCCTTTACAGGAATCCTGCGCCGACGGACATCTGTCGGAAGCCTGGTGGCTCGATGGAGGTTCGTTCTCGAGGCACTCCACCCAGGGAGGCGTTCTGAGTGCGGATTCCTCCCATTCCGAGGCGGCCTTGCGGCTGCTGGGATCGGAGCATATCACCGACTCGTTCATCGAGGCGGTCGTGAAAAAAGTTTCCGGTTCCTTCTGGCTTTATGTGCGGCGAACGTCGGATCACTTTATCCGGTTCGGACTGGACGACACGCACCAGCTCTTCCTGCAAGTCTGGAATCACGGACACTTGGTGGCATCGCAATCCAAATTCTGGACGCTCCCCGCGGACGGCGCAAACCTGCGCCTCGCCTTGCGCGGCGACGGCGTGATCGGGCTGATTGACAGCTCGCCCGTTTTCTCATCTCCCCTGGAAGTACCGCCCCATCTGGGCTTGGGATGGGTGGGATTGAGTGTTTATCGGAACGAACGAGGGACCGCGCAGGCCGCCATCAGCCGTATAGCCGCCGGCCCGCTGATGCCTCGCTTGGTGCTGCTGCCGGCGCTGAAAGCCACCAACGATGTGGATGTCCTGATCGAAAAACTGCAGCCCGAGTGCAATTACATCTCCGACCTTGCGCCTCTTTGGTTTCGGATCGAGGAAAACGGAACCTGGTCAAAGTCAGCGGGCGAAAACGAGATGCTGTTGCGGCTCTTCGCCCGATATTATCGTTTGCGGCTGATGCCGGCGGTTCAGGCCTCTTCCGCTCATCAGATCTCGGGCAGCGAGCTGCTGGCGGCCGCCGATAAACACGGCTTTTCCGGATTTACCCTGCTGCTGGACCGATTGCCTGAAGCCGCCTGGTTCGAAAAGTTGGATCGCGAACTGGCGGGCTCCTCGTTGAAGGTGTTGGTGCTCGCGCTCGATCCGGTTGCCGGAGCCTGCCAGTGGCGCGGCGCAGGAGAAGGCGCAGCCATTTTCAATGGGGCCTCCGAAGTCCGGGATGTGCAAGCTGTTTCGTGGGAAGAGCCCAATGGTTCGCACAAGCCTTTAAGCACGCTTTCGCCAACAAAACCGGTTGTCGTAGCCATGCCCGATGCATTGCCGGGCATTCCGCTCTGGACGGGAATGGAAGCCTCAACGGTAGACAGCAAGAAATAAAATCGCCGTAAGCCGCTCCGGCCTGTTTGACAGGAAAACACGGCGCTCAGCGGAGTGAGCGCCCTACCCACGGCAAAAAAAGGTAGGGACGGCGCTCCGTCGCCGTCCGCGGTTGCGGCCGTGTCAGGATGCACCCAACCGCTCCTGTTATTTTCTGTGGGGGGCTCGTTCTTTTCAGGAAAGCCCGTCTTCGGAGAAGCCGGGCCACCTGCCGGGAGGGACGGCGGCCTCGCCGTCCTCTTAACGTTCCCGCCACGATTAAAATCGGAAGGTAATATCGCCCGCCACCGTGGCTTCGTAATACTCCGGCACTTTGTTGACGGAGACTTCGCCGTGCAATTCCCAGTGTTCGCCCAGCTTGCTGCGGACGGAAGCGGCCAAGCCGAAAACGGGTTTCCATTCTTCTTCCGGCGGATTGACGATCAGTTGGTCGCGTTCCTGAATCAGCGCATCGATGTCGCTTTGCGGCCAGCGCTGCTGTCGGGCCGTTGCGATATCCTGGTTTAACTGAACCAGACGGGCCTGGTGTTTTTCGTCGGCATCCGGGCGGACATTCTGTTTGCCCAGTCCGGTCCGCGCCTGCAAGTTATAATAGGTTCGCTGGTAGGTATGACGGAGCGATGCTTCCAGATAAAATCGATTCAACTGGTAAGGCGTCCAATAATCGTCGCGGGCTTCTTCCGAGGTGGTATAGGCATAACGCAAGCCGAGGCGCAAGCCGATGTCTTCCCAAATCAACCATTGGCTGCTCACGGCTCCATGCAAACGATTGTTATCGTCGGAATAGAGGTAGTATTGTCCGCTGCCCCACACATCCCACCAATCCCGAATGCTGAAAACCCCGTTCGCCATCCACTGATCGTAAGTAACCATGTCGCGCACGACGGTGCGCGCAGACGGCTCCACATCGTGCTCGAAGCGTCCGGTCAGATCGAGCGGCAAGACCGGTTTGAACTGACCCTCGATCCCATAGGTCGGCTCGACTTCGTTCACGGGCTCGCCGAAATTGCGCAACATGAAATCGCCGGAGAGCAAATTTCCGCTGGGAAATGTGAAGGATCCTTTAACCCCGGCCGAGGTCTCGTCAACCTCGATTTCCGGCAGCGAACTGCCGTCATCCAAGTCTTGCCGGCCTTGTTTAAGCTGACCCCATCCGGCCTGGCCTTCGGCAACGATATTGGGCGTGAGATTAAGCCCTCCGAACGCATACATGTGATAATTTTTGCGCTCCAAATTGTCTTGGAAATAATGAGCCCTCGCCCCCACATACGGCTTCTTAATATCCAAATTGAAAGGCCCTTTGCTCACGTTGTCAACCGACGGCGGAGGAACGAATTTGTGGGACAGCTTCGTATGCACATAGGTATTGAGGTCGTTGTAGGACTGCTCCGGATAACCGTCTTCCTTCAGCCGTTCCAGGATTTTCAGCGCTTTGTACTGCTTGCCTTCCAGCGTCGCCAATTCGGCCCTCATGCGGCGCGCTAAAAAGACCGGATGCATCCTGAGCACTTCATTCACGGTGTTGCTGGCCGAAACATGCCGCCCCAACTCATGCCGCTGATACAGCAGAGGATTATCCCCGTTGACGGCATACCCGAAAACGGATTGAATGAAACCGACGGCGTAATTCGTGGATGCCGACTGCAAATTGACCGTCACGGCCTCCGGAACGTCGCTGTAGGTCTCCTGCCCGATGTCGCCCATGGGATAGGCCACAAAGGACGGCTTTTCGCCCAAATAGGATTGCATCAGCCGGCTGCTCAGGTCGTATTCCATATGGATGCGTTGGTTGAATTCGTCCAGCGTTTCCATGCGGTTGGCCGGGTTGAGGCGGATAAGGCTGGTCAGGGGACGGACCATCATCCCCCGCTCGCCCGGCACAGGCGTGCTGGCCTCATAAAGATGGCTGCCCATCACCCAACCCTGTTGCCGATAATCCGCCAATTGCTTCCAGGACGCGAGAAACGGATCTTTCCGTTCGATGTTGCCGACCGGCACATGCATCGAAAAAGGAATGCCCAAGTCCTTGAAAACCGGCGTAGCCAAACGGAAGGAATCCAGACGCGCATCGTCGAAGGTGATGATGACGGCGCGATTGGGCGTTCGCTCCGAACGGCTGTCGTTAATTCTTTCCAGGGAAGAAAAATAATCGCGCAGATCCATGGGCGTCAGAAAACGGAAGCCGGCTTTTTGCAAGGCCATCAATTGCTCGCGGAAGAGCCTGACGGAAGGGATTTCGGTCCACTCGCTCGTGGTCAAACCATGAAAGAGCAGAACGAGCACGGAACCCTGCTGGCCGGCCGCTTCCAATTTATCCAGTTCCTGATACGCCCGTCCGAAACGTCCCCTCGCCGCTTCATAGCGAGCCCGCAGGTAATGATTATACGGATCTTGTGGATTGAAGGCCTCGACGCGCTTCAGATGCTTGTCGGCCTCCGCAAAGTTCTTCTCGGCGGCATACGCTTCGAACAAGCCGCGTTGCGCCCTCATGTTGTTGGGGTTGAAATCGCGCAGCACGATCGTGAATTTTTGTTGGGCATCGGCGAATTGGTTGTCCATCGAAAGCAATTCGCCAAGCAAAAGCAGCGCATCCGTATTATTGGGATCGTCCCGGATGTAATCCTTGAGAATGCCGATCGCTTCGTTCAGGGGATACTCCAAGGGCTTGTCGCGATTGAGGCGGACGTAGAGGTCGATCAACCTCATTCGATATTTCTGGCGCAATTGCAGTTCCGTGGTTTCCGCGACCAACCGGCGAAGATAGGGAATCGCATCGGCGGGACGTTCGCCGTATTCGGCCCGATCGGCCATGATTAACAACGCGCTGGTATGGTTCGGATCTTCGGCTAAAATTTGTTCGATCTCAGGCAACGCCTCATCGGCCTGGCCGGTGCGCAGTCGGCACTCCGCACAGTACAAACGATATTCCAAGTTGTCCGGCTGGCTTTGCGCCAGTTTTTCCCAAAGAGGAAGCGCCTCTTCGAATTGCCAGTTGTTCAGATAGGCGCGCGCGAGTTCCAACCGGATATCGAGCCGGTCTTCGTTCTTGTCCAATTGACGTCGGAGAATGCTGATCGAGTCTTCGAAGCGCCCCTCCCAACGCGAAAGGCGGGCGATCGAATACTCGACAGGTTCTTGATCCGGATCTAACTCCAGACTCTTGCGAAAAAACTCAATGGCTTTCGGCTGCTCCCCATTGGCCATATACGCCATGCCCAGCAGATTGTAGGCCATCGGCAATTTTGGATTGATGCGCCGAAGGGTTTCCCACAGCTCGATCGCTTTGTCCTGGCGGCCATTGTTCCAATAGCACCAGCCGAGTTGGCCCCAAGCAGAGAGCAGACTGGGGTCCTGTTCGATAACTTGTTCCAACTTGGTAATCGCGGCCGGCCAGTTGGTCGCCGCCATATCCCGATTGGCCGCCTCGAACAGGCCGTTCACCGGAGATTCTGGCTTTACATCAGGGTTATTCGGATCGGCAGTGATGGAAGGCTCAGGCATCGCTGGAGATTCGAAAGCTTCATCGGCATGGACCATTTCAAACCCAACGAGCAATACAAACGCGGCAATCCATTTGACCATTGGTTTATTCCCCATAGCTTGTTTCGACAATGTGAATTTGTGCAGTATAGGCCAATTCGATTTGAATGTCTTTCTAAATCAGAATCCGAGATTCTCCCGCAAAAGCTCCTGTCGCGAAGGCTGAAGATCTTCACGAGGGGCCTCGGTCCCGGGAACCGTCGGCCGCTGGGGCGGGTCCGCCGGATCTTCGTCCGCCGGTTCCGGCAGCGAGATTCTTCGTCCCAATATGCGCTCAACGTAGAGGCGCGTTTTTTCCAGCGAAGACGGCGGATAGCCATCCTTCTGAAGCGCTTCCAAATTATCCCGCGCCAGATACTTTTTGCCCGCGCGCGCCGCATATTCCGCGCGGAGGCGCCGGGCCAGCAAGACCGGATGATTCTCCAGCACGCGAACGACCAGATTGCTGCCGTTTTCCCACCGATGCGGTTCGATGCGTTGATACAGCAAGGGGTTGTCGCCCTGCACGGCGTATCCGAATGGGCTCTGAATAAAGCCGACTTGGTAATGCCGTCCGCATTCGCGCAAATTGATCGGCACGGACTCGATTTCGTTGCAGACGGTTTGCTGGCCGATATCGCCGAAGGGATACGCCACAAACGGCGTCGTGCGGGCCGTATGGAGATAGGCATCCATGAAGCGCCGCGATTGGCCATATTCCGCGGCAACGCGCTGAACATATTGCGCTTCGGACTCCGTCTTGTGCGCTTCGGCAATCCATACGCGATTGGCCATCGGGTACCCCTGATGTCCTTCGGCATCCAACGGATAGCCTTTATGGGCGTCCACCAAGTGGCTGCCCATGATCCAATGTCCGGTTGCCTCGAATTCCTTCAACATATCCAAGGTGCTGATAAAGGGGTGCTGCTCCTCCACAAAACCCACCGGCACATGCATGGAGAAAACAAGGTCCAATTCTTCCGCCACCGGCGTACCCAGGCGCATGGCATCGCGACGGGCATCGTCAAACGTAACGCAGGCCACCCGCTCGACCCCCATCCCGCCGAACAGCTCGCGCATGCGCCGGGCTTGCTCGAAATATCCGGGAATCTGCGCCGCCGTGATAAATCGAAAACCGGCCTCCTTCAATAAACTCAGTTGCTCCTGGAATTGCGTCACGGGCAGTATTTCCGAATCGTCGCTGCTGCTGAGTCCGTGATAAAGCAAGACGGCCAGGGAGCCGTTCCAGCCCGATTGCTCCAGCTTGTCCAACGCCTCGAACGCCTCCTTATAGCGAGATTGCTCCGCATACCACCGGGCCTGGATGGAATACAAATAGGGATCATGGGGATTAAAGCGACGAATGGAAGACAGTTCCTGCTCGGCGCCCTCATAGTCGCCCTGACGCAACAACAGTTCGAACAGACCGCGATGGGCGCGTATATTGCAGGAGTTCAATTCATCGAGCACATGACGATACGCGCTAATCGCTTCTTCATAACGGCTGTCGAGAACCAACAGATCCCCCAACGCCAGATACATGTCGGCATTCATCGGATCGCTTTGAATATAGCCGCGAACGAGCTCGCACAGCCGGTCCAGGGGAAACCGCTCCGCCTGTTGGCCGTAACCACGGTCATACAACGGAATCAATCGATTCAGAATGCGGCGACGGCTCTTCATGTCCTGCCCCGAAGCACTGTAGATTTGCTCCAGAAACGTCGCCGCACTGAACAAGTCGCCGCTGTACTCGGCCGCATCCGCCAATAACGATAAGAGCCGGCTGTTGGCGGGATGATCTCTGATCAAGGCTTGGGCATGACCAATGGCCTCCTCGCGATGCCCCGCGTAAAACAAGGCCAACGTGCGATACGTCTCGTATTCGGCATGGGCCGGAGCCGCTTCAACCAATTCGTTCCAGAGCGGCAGGGCTCGGTCGTACTGACGGCTTGTCAAGTAGGAGCGCGCCAGTTCGGCTTTGATATCGATGCGCTCCGGATGGGTTTGGCACAGCGGCTGCAAGACCGCAATCGCCTCCTCCAAATGCCCCGCCCATCGCAGTACGCGGCCCAATTGGAACACGATTTCGGGCTGGTCGGCATCGACCTGCAAACTACGGCGATAGGCCTCGATCGCCGGCTCCAACTCGTTTCTCGAACGGTGGGCATCGCCCAAAGAATTGTGCACGAACAACTCTGAAGGAACGATCGGACGCAACAATTCCCACAGGCGGATCGCATCCTCCTGCCGCCCATTTTGCCAGTACGTTTCGCCCAGCAGCCTCCAGGCCGGAATATAAGTCGGCTGAACCTCGACGATCTTTTCCAGCAGCGCGCAGCCCTCCGCGAGCTCGTCGCTTTGGATCAATCCCCTCGCCCGCGCAAGGTCCTTGGCCTCGGCTTGTACGCCGGTAGAAAGTGTAATGGCATTCGTAAAGACAGGAGCCGCACATCGAGCTTGAGCCGGCTCCGGCGTTTCATAATCGTAGAGCGTTTCTTGAGCAAGGACAGAGACAGGCAAGCAACCGAGCAGCAGACAACTCATCCACACCGGCTGCAAAAGATTTGCGTACAACCGTTTCATTTGCCGATTAGCTCACGTCCAGTTCAACTGTTTAGCAAGTCGAAGACATAACCGAGCCGGTAGAGCAGGATCGAAACCTCCCTACATCACATACGGCAGCACGTCCGCATTCACTTCCTCTTCGCACGTGCAATCCGGCACATCCTTGAACAAAGCCCATTGCTCCTCGTGCTGAACCGACTGCCCCGGTTCCAGCGACGTCAGGGGGCCCAACGTTTCCAACTCGAGAATATCTTCGTCCGTGTAGATCTCGCAATTGACATTGCAGTCGGGATACGAGGCGTTTTCCAACCGTTGGAAATGTTTAACGAACAGATAGCCGTCCGCAAGATAGCCAATCCAACCTTCGCGCTGGGCCAATCCGATTTTGGTGGGCCCCCGCGCAGGGTCCTGCCGGATCAGTATGAGAGACGACCCAATCTGATATCGCTGATCGGCCAGGTCGGTGTAACTCCAAAGCGTCCAGTTCTGATTCGGCGTCAAGCGCTCGTCATGAGGAACCACATCCGGCAGCGGGATAATCGCGAGACCCTTTTTAGCCATCACGCTCAAAGCCCAAGGAGAACAGGCGATGGCCTTGTCTGTTCGATTGGTCAAAGAGTGCCGAACCGAAACACGTCCATTGGCATCCAGCAGACGGATGTCCATCGTCTTCTGAATGCCGCTTAACGGCCCCTGGGGCTGGATCAAACGCACGCCGCCTTCGATCTCTTCAAATTCGACCGGCCCATTGTCCAGTTCGTACGTCAGGGGTTTTTGTTCCGGCGCGATCCAGAAACGATGCCCGCCCCGAATTTGCCATTTCGATTCGCCTTTTTGCCCCAATTGCCCGGCAAACTCGCCAAAAACGTTTTTTTCGCCGATAAAACCATACCGAACGATGCGCGGCCCGACCTCCAACGTGACAATCAGTTCGACCTGATCGTTTGCCAATCGCAGATTTCGTTCCCAGCCACTATACGGCACAACGGTTACAGACATGAGCGGCCTCCTTTCGGTGCAGTAAAAGATTACGCCTCATGTTACGTCCGACCTCCCCCAAGTCAATCATGGACAACTCAAGCCCTTCGAATAAAAATGCACAAGTCCTTCAAGATAACCTTGCGTTGAACGATTTGCTGTTATACAACACCCGCCACGTTGCCGGAGTGGCGGAATGGCAGACGCACTGGACTCAAAATCCAGCGCCTTCACGGGCGTGAGGGTTCGACTCCCTCCTCCGGCACCATCACAAACAGGGCCTTGGACCTCGTTATAGCCAATAAAATCAATGGGTTACAGAGTCGTCCCTTAATCCAATCTGCGTTTTTCTGCGTATGCTCGCTTTTCGTCGCTTTTCCATTTCGGGTCTCGAAAGTCTATCAAAAGTCTATCGTAACGTCCAAAAACCGTCGATAATCGTGTGCGTATTACAGGTGGAATGCGTAATGAAAAACCAAGCAAGCGGTATCAACCAGAATCAAAACTTACGTCACATACTCGCCATTGAAAATAGAAGCCCATGACGAATCCAGGGAGAGGCCGTAAATTTTAATATCACCAGGCTTCATTCCCCGTGCAATCATGTGACGGCGATAGAGAACATCCGCTTGGCCGGAAATGTGAAACACCTTCAAAGGCTGAAGCTGGCCGAGTTGACGCGCATGATGATAGTGATAATTCCGTTTTAGTTCTTCTTCCATCCGCACCGCGACGGCAGGGAAGTCAACAAATCCGTTTGAATCGGGCTGCACATACAAGTCATATCGTGGATAGTCTTTGCTATTTCCAGGAGCCAAAAGAGCAAATTCGAAACAGACATGGCAGATCTCCTCCACTCGACGAATACTTTCCTCTACATGTCGCGAATTGAGTTTTTCGCCTACAAGGTCTGAAACCAGATTGTCTTTTGCAATAAACTCAAAACACGGGACCTGATGATAATGTCCAGTAACCTGGACCAAATCGTGAAGCCGGTACCGATACAAGCCTCCTCCCGTTGTCAGGACCACGCTATATTCGTGTCCATTCTCTAGTTCCCAAACACGCTTGATTCCGCCCGACTGACTGTCCACGAACTCATAAAAATGGGATCCCACGGCACAAGCTTTTCGCGAGGAGTCAATGGGGATCGAAACAATGCCCTCCGTGGCCACCAACCCTTTGCCTTGAATGAAGGCTAGCGGGAACCAACGTCTAAGTTTCGAAACCCACAAGTCGGATAACCCTTCAGTCCAACAACTGATCAAATGCAATTCAGGCCAAACCTTCATGGGAAAACCAGGCGCGCCGCAATCCAGGCAGGCAAGTTCAGCAGCTCGCACTGGATCAGGCTGTAATTGCGATTCGAAAATCTGCCGGAGTGGTGAAGCCAACTTGAGCTCTTGGTTGATGACACCGGACCCGATGTCACGAATGAAATCAGGAAACTGTCCGGCCATGGCATCGACCAAAATGGCAAGAAACGAGGGATGCCAGACAGAAATCAGCCGCAAATGCTTTTCCCCAATCAGGAATAAGAGCGTCAAGTATTGAAAAGCTTCAGGATCGGAGACTCGTGAGATTTCGGCGGGAACGGCAAACAATGTTTTCGCCATCTGTCTTTGTACAACCCCTAAATATTCGGCATCCTCTGCAAATCCCACCGGAATCTTTTGTAGCCCTGCCATGTGATGATGCGTCGAAGGACTGATGGACCAATAATGACGCCCTCCAAATATTCTCGGATAATGAAGATAGGTAAACCCGATCCAAGGATCAATGGCCGCTGCAAACTGCTTCTTCAAGGATTGAGTATAAGGAATCAATTTCGTTGCACTAACCGATCCGCTGGTAGGTTGCAATAGATGAATGGGCTCAACCGTCAGACATGAAGACCCGCCATTGCGCAGCTGTTCGATAAACGGACTGTATTCTTCATATTCCGACAAGGGAATTTGTCGAATGTCATTCGACGACCGTATAGATCCAAATCCGTATTTCATTCCGTATGCAGAATTGGCATTGGGTTTCATGATGCCGCGAAGGATCTTTTCCTGCTGACGCTTGATACTAAACGAGGCCAGGATAAAAAGAAGCAACCGAGGTAAACAGGATAGGAACCATGCTAGATTGGCACAAAATACACTGATGAATTGCCCGGCTTTATTCATCCCACCGCACGTGATTCTGTCTAATGACCCTCCAGGCATATTTATTGAAATTACACTCCGCTACCTGGGTAATGCAGGCCAACTCGTCGCCTTGGCTGTAGGTAGGATTCCTCTGCAAGAAAAACCCAACATGAGGATCATTCTGACGTGATTCAGGAATTTCGCACATTACGGGCCTAAGCCAATCTTTTTTTCTGCCCATCTTGATAATCCCCGTCTCTGGATCATAGGCATGTCCAAATTTATACGTAGCGGCCAAATTCAAAAGTCGTTGATATGCATCTGGGGTTGGAGCGTTATGGATGGGATAGAATTGGTTGAAGAATACAGGGAGAAAGCGATAGGTTCTGTAGCCTTTTGAAATCAGAAACCAATAGAGGTTATGCCGGTGTTCAGCAATCATCCGGAGCATGTAATGTCCAAAGCTTCCGGCAATAGCACTGGTTTGCCAATATCGTTGATCTACGATGGTGTCGCCGCTGAATATGAAGCTCACCTTCTCGCCATCGAGTAAATGATGAAGCATCATCAGCGATGAAAAGCCAACGATATTCCGCCCTTCCCGCAAGACAATGGCCCATTCTTTTTCGTTCATATCCTTGAGAAATATTTCATGAACGACATGGCAGAAATATTTCCGATGGAGATGAAACATCATCTCTTTATCGGCATCAGACAGTTTGTCTATTCGCGTAATGGACCGTTCTATCATATATCAAGTATCCACTTTGCCTGTTTATAGTTTCCGCCCAATGAAACGGAAATACGGAGGTTTGAGCCAAGGGAAGTAGGGTATGCGGGCTCTCCCTTCAAAAAGATGCTGTTTTTCGTAATTTGAACACAGATAAGGCAGTTGATCAGGGGAAAGATGTACATCGCAATGCTTGAAGAAATAAGCCCAGAACTGGCGTGAAACCCATGAATGGCGCTCATTATCTGCCGCAGGATGTTTCTGAGAAATATAATAGTCCACGACCCCAACAAATCCTCCTGGCTGCAGGATGATCTCAGCGTTGTTCAAAGCAGCAAGCCAATTCGATACCATGCTCAAAGAATACGAGAATGTAACGACATCGGCATACTCTTCGGGAGGCTTGTATGAAGTTATATCGGCCTTGATGATCTCCACATTTCGCCACTTCATTTTCTCGACTCGTTGTCGGGCGACGGAAAGAAGAGAAGCACAAAGATCTACTAAATAGATTCTTCTCAAATCCTTTAATTTATCTCCAAGATAATGCAAATTATTCCCAGTCCCCCCACCCATGTCCACCCAGATGCCGTCTTTCGGCACAGGGATCGCACGCATCAGCTCTTCTCGCCCATGAAGCATCCCTTTTCGAAAATCATCAAAGAACTCTGCTTGTCCTGAATAAAAGCTCTCCAATCGTTCAGCGGGCGTGCACCCACTGATTCTTGGAAAGAGAATTTTTGAGTAGACTCTCAGATTATTTAAAAAAGACATAGCCTTACAACGCTCCAAGCTCAAGATAAGGACATTGCTTTTTATCGATGGTCTGACAGAAATTCAAGCCATCATCCCAGTAAACCAGATAAACCCGGCTTCTATACTGAATGGTTAGAAACTTTTGCATCGCGTTGCGCAATGGATCATTTTCATGAAAGCCTAGCAGGATAAACTGATGGCCTGCGAAACGAGCCTTTGTACAGAGGGCGTCAACCAAACGTTCAAGTATGAGAGAATCATCGCCGTCGACGCAGAGAAATGAGGCATAACAAACATTCAGCCAAGTTCCCGGTTGGGGAAGTGCCCCGCATCCCGCAAGCGACAATATACGGCTGGCCAACGGCTGAACCAAACGGGCCCAGCCCGAGTAACCACTCAGGATCGTCTGCTTAAAAGCATTTTGATCCCAGCTTGCAACTGCACCCACAATCTTATTCCCCTGGATGGCGACATGGAAATTATCAGGGCGCAAATCACGCAAATACGACGTGCCCAAGTCTGACTCCTCCAAGACAGGGAAAAATTGCCGACGTCGGCCCGTTGTGTTGAGGAAATCAATAATATCCCTCATTGAAGTCTGATGGCCGGGCAGGATCGTAAGCCCGTCACAACAACCAGAAACTCGCCGTGGTTTCTTTCCAACAAGCAAGGCATACGTATAATACTGGCCATAATCCTCATACCTTGGAAGACCGGCTCGTCCACTGGTCAACAAGGAAATCGCTTCATGGTTCTCCTCAACGATCGTGCTCAAATACGCAGGGACGCATCTGTCGGCATGGAGCCTTTCGAGAAAAGAATAACCACGCGCTAACGCCATTCTTCGTCGAACATGAGGCAACAGCCGTAATCCGTTCAAATACCCCAGGTCTATGCGCTGCTTATTAACATAGACGGGCTTTATGGTCCTGCACCCCAAGCCCACAACCACCCCATCCTCTAATGCGACCAAGGTTTGATTCTGCTTTCCTTGCACATCCAACCCATAAAAGAAATCGGGCTCCCGACCAAAAGTGATGCGTACAGATCCTGGCATCGAGGTGCTGCATATGATCCTTCTCAATGCCGCATCATACGTATGATCTGCCAGAATATATTTCATTCTGAATCAACTTTTCGATTATCATCGAAACCCAGGGGAAGCCCCTGCCTTTCCACTACATCGCCCCTCGAAAGCAAATTCGCCATAAAATAGGTCAACGTCATGAATGGGCTTTTGCAGTTGGCTTTAACATTGGTCGCTCGCCAAAGAATGGATTTCATCGTATAAAACTCTTTCCGAAATCGGAGGCATCGATCAGAAAGATCTTGGGCCGAGTAATTCTTTGTTTTAAGGGCGACATCGCCAAACCGGTAACTCGGACTCAACCACCAATCGTCCTGAACAAGTTGTTTCTGCTCCCGCAGTCGCTGATACAGAGGTGTTCCAGGAAACGGAACCAGATGATTAAAGGCGGCAAAAAATAGTTTGTTTTTCACAACAAAATCCAAGGTTCGCTGGAATGTCTGATTCGTATCCGAGTCATAGCCAAAAACAAAGGTGCCATATATGGCCAGCTTGTGTTTGTGCAGGTTTTGAACAACAGAATCATAATCGCCAAAGTGGCAATTAACCTGTTTCCTCATGGCGTCCAACGTCTCTTTTTCAAAAGATTCGAACCCAATCAAGAGCCCCAGACAGCCGCTACGATAAAACAACGCCAAGAGTTCGTCGTCATTGGCAATACTCATGCTCACCTGCCCAATCCAACGAATCCCCAGTGACGTCAAGGCTTCAAGCAGTTTGACCGTACGCTGACGATCTACGGCTATGTTGTCATCGACAAAAAAGATGCTTTTGGTCTTCAATCTTTGTATTTCACGAACAACGTCATCAACGGGACGCGCCGCATAGCGCCCATTGAAAAAGCCGGCAATGGAACAGAACTCGCAAGAGAAACGACATCCCCGGCCAGTTTCAACGAGCGCCAAATCCAAATAACGGCGTCCGCCGTAAATGGATCGATCAGGAAGAATAGACATCAACTCCGGACGTTTTTCAGCCTGGTATCTCTTTTGAAGATTACCTTGTTCAAAATCCCTCAGCAGGTATTCCCAGACGCCCTCAGCCTCGCCCATCACTACGACATCCGCATGCTGCTCCACCTCATCCGGCGCCAGCGTTGCATGAAACCCACCCATGACTACCGGTATGTTCTTTTTTCGGAAATGAGATGCAATTTGGTAGGCTCTTCGCGCTGTATAGGTTTCAACACTAATGGCTACCAAATCCGTCTTTTCATCATAAGGGATCGACTCAAGGCGATCATCATAAAACACCCTATCGTATTTCTTCGGGGTTAATGCCGCGAGTTGCGCAATGGCGAGTGGCTCCATCAGCCATGATCGAGGATATGCTCGACCGGCTTTCTTTCCTACGCAGGGAAGTATGAAGGTAATTTTCATACGGGCTCCATCCCCAAAAACATGCCTTGCTTTTTCAGAGTCTCCTTTCGAAACAATGGATTGTACATCCAATAAATAGCCATTCGATAAGGGGTTCGCATATTGGTTTTCAGATCAAAAAAACGACTCAGAATGGATGAAGCGCTGTTCCAGCGAGATCGAAGTTCAAAAGCCATCTCGGTGAGTTCTTCGGGCGACATTTGCGCTGGTTTAAATGCGGCGTGATTAAATCGGTAGCCAGAGTGCAGCCACCATCTTCCGTCGAAGAGCAGCCGCCCCTGGGCCGCGAGTTTACTGTAAAGAGGAGTCCCATAATAAGGCATTAACACATTAAAGGCAGCAAAAGTGAATTTGTGATGGACGGCAAAATCGAGAGTATCATAGAGGCTTTGGCGCGTATCTGTATCGCAACCCAACGTAAAAGCAGCCCATGTTTGCAGCCCGTACTGTTTCAGAATCTGAATGGCTTTTTCATATCGGTCAAATCCCTTCAGATTTGGAGCCTTGTTCATCCCTGTCAGGGACTCCTGCGTTATGGACTCAAATCCAATGACATTACCCAGGCACCCACTTTCACACATCAGATCCATCAACTCGGAATCCCAAACCATATCCATGCTTCCCTGGCTTACCCACCTAATCCGAAGTGGAATAAGTCGGCGAAACAATTGCTTCGACATGGCCGGATCTGCCACTACGTTATCATCCACAAAGAATACAAGCTGACGATCCTGAGCTTCAATCTCTCGCACGACTTCATCGACCGGTCGGCTGGTGTAACGTTGCTGGAAATACGCACTGATGGCGCAGAATTCACAGGCATATCGACAACCCCGGCTAAATTGTATGAGTGTTATCGGAAGATACCCCTTCCCTTTATACAAATCTCTTCGAGGAAGAATCCCGTTTTGAACCTTGCCCGTGTAGCCGTCGTACCGGCTCTGCAAATTGCATGCCTTGGCATCGGCGAGAACTTGAGACCAAACGGGTTCCGCATCGCCTATCACAATGGCGTCTGCATAAAGAGCGGCTTCTTCCGGAATCAACGTCGGATGGAATCCGCCAAGAACAACCCGGACCCCGCGCGTTCGATATTGTTCGCTGATTTCATAGGCGCGTCTCGCTGTAAACACTTCGACGGTAATGGCGACAAGATCAGTGGGCTCATCAAAGGGAATATGTTCGCAACGATCATCCACAAGACGAACTTCCCAATCCGCAGGACACATGGCCGCCAATAGCCCAAGCTGTAAAGGCTCCATCCGCCCCTCATCGAAATAGGGCACGTCCCCCAGCCTTCCTATGTTGGGTCTTATCAAAGTAATTTTCACGGCTCTGAATCCATTAGGGGAACCAGAGGCTCAGGAGCGCCCAACGGCTCACCTTGCTTTCTGTGAATCTCCTTCCGAGACACAAGATTGGCGGCCAAATATATACCGCCATGATACAGGCTTCGCATGTTCGCACTCCGATTCAACGCTCTGGCAAAAATACTTCCATATTTATTGAACTCCGTACGAGCCCAGTAGCAGCCCTCTGCCAATTGATCCGCCGTCATGCCTGCCGGATAAAACATGCTCTCTCCATATCGATAATCGGCACTCAGCCACCAGGGATCGAGAATAAGCCTTTGCTCCTTTTGCAGGCGAGCGTACAACGGCGTTCCCGGAGTGGGAGTCAGCGGATTAAAGTTCGCAAGGAACAACCGGGATCTTATCGCAAACTCCACGCTGCGACGAAAGCAATCCGGCGTATCGTTATCATAGCCAAAAATGAAGGTCCCATAGATCATGATTCCATGATCATAGAACCGACTTATCAGATCTTCATACCGCCCATACGCCTGGTTCCAGGATTTTCTCATCAAGGCGAGATTATCTGGATTCAAGGACTCAAAGCCCACTGTCACCGAAATACATCCACTGGCAGCCATCTGTTGCAGAAGGTCGTGGTCCTCTCCTATATCGAGGCTGGCCTGACATGTCCAATGAATGTTCATTGATTTCAATGCCCGCATCAGGTCTTTTGCTGCTGCACGATTTGAAAACAGATTATCGTCGGTAAAAAAGATGAAGTTTCGCCCGAGATGCTCTATTTCACCCACCACCTCCGATACCGGCCGCTGTCTGGTTTGACGGTCGTAAAAGGCATGAATAGAGCAGAAATCACAGGTATGGGGGCAACCTCGACCAAACTGAACTAGCTTGAGAGGCCGGTATTTCTTGCCCGCCAGCAGGCGCCGATCCACCCGCAATCCGGCCAATGACGGGAATGGACTCTTGTACACACGCTTCAAAGCGTTTTGTTTTGCATCCTCTACCACATCGGGCCAAACTTCTTCGCCATCGCCCACCACAATCGATGTGGCAAAGCTCAGCGCTTCTTCAGGGCACAACGTCGGATGATATCCCCCCATAACCACAGGGATTTTCTTGCGATGGAAATGGCCCGCAATCTGATAAGACCTCCGGGCGGAAAAGGTGTCCACGGTCATGGCAACCAAATCCGTCGGTTCATCGAATGGGATGGATTCTATGCGTTCATCATACAGATTACATTCAACGTCATCGGGCGTAACGCCGGAGAGCAAAGCAAAAACCAGCGGCTCAAGTGCATCGCCTGCCACTCCGTTCATCATGTTGGGGCGTATGAAGGTGATTTTCATCTTCAAGTTCACAGGTTTAGGATCTCACCCGATCGGAAATACAAACAGGAACCAACTTCCCCTTTCGAACCACAGCATCGGGACAGTTCATGCAATGAATGATTCGTCCATCCGATCCAACTTCCGCCGGGCATTGAAACAACAGCCTCTTGGTCCGAGTCGATTTCCTCGCTTTTATCGCCTTCATGAAGAAACTCAAATTTCCAGCCAAGTCGCCGCCGGTCAACCCATTCAGCAACAATTCAATCAACAGCGCGACGCTGCTTTGCTTGCGATACATGGGATAACGTCCACCGAAGATCCAACTCATGAACAGAAACAGCTTCTCAAAAGAGCTGGCCCTCAATGAGTGATAGGCTGTCTGCCCAGCCGTAACGCTCCCTACCAAATATGAAAGCCAACGAACATTCTCCAGGCTTACATTGGATCCGAGATAAGCAAAAGGTCTCAACTTCAAATCTGCAGATAAATAATCCCAGATGATCTGGGTATTCAGCGTATCTTCTCTTTGTTCAAGTGGCTTTTGATGACGCCCCTGCATGCCGGAATCAAGATCTCCCATGATGAAATCAATGCTCCCTACGTCCCGGTGAAGGGTAACCAGCAGATAATTGACGTGAGGAGACTGCAAAGTGAACAGAATGATATCTTTCACCTCACCCAAACGATCGCTGGAAGCCGTCATCGTAAGACCGACATCCAGGCCATGACTTCCAACCAGAATCGTCTTCTCTTCCCAAAGAGCACATAATTGTTCTCTCGTTGGATGGGTTGGCATATCAGATCGTTGCTGCCCCCTCTCGATGTGAAGAAAAACCACATCCAAGCCGGCCGCTTGGAGTTCATGAAGCTTCCGGCTATCAAGCAGCACCCCATTGGTGCATAGCTCTACATGAAGACCACGAGCTTTTACGCGCCGGATAATCTCGCAGAGGTTGGGATGCAAAAGAGGTTCGCCTCCGACAATCGACAAAGAAGTCAACTGGCGACGCTTCATCAGGCAATCCAGATCCTGCTCAATTTGCACCAGGCTCTTTGTGCAAGGCGGAGACAGATTATAGCAAGCATTGCAGGTGATATTGCAACCACGGATAATATCCAAGACCGCATGCGGAACCGATCGTTTCCCCCAGGGGAGATGCCAGGCTTGGACGTTCATGTAGCCCTCTCCTCAGCCCGTTTTACAACAGGACTCGCTGCAACGCGTGGGAGTCGCAACAGGTTTTCTGCCCGCGCGAATACTTCGTCCGGCACACCCAACGCTTTCATGGTCGAATAGCTTCTTTCAAAAGGATTTTCCAGCTTTCCCAGTTCGTTAACGCGCTTTATCCCCAATTTGGACACGAACCATATCGGCATCAAATACACTGGAAAATCAGAACCAAAGACAATTTTGCATCGCAAAGTGGAAGAATCTAAAATCTCCTGCAAGGGGTTTATATGAAGAGGAGAAACGAATGCGCTTAGATCGCCATAAAAATTTGGATACTGAAGCGCCATGCTTTTCCATTGCGAGTAGTACGATTTTTCATGAAGGAATATTCGCGTTCCACAATGAGCGCCAATAACAGTAACCCCTCGTTCCAATGCAGGCTGCAAACGGCGAGGATCGTTCAAATTGTGCTGGAAAGTCGGCAAGCTATGTTCGACTCCCGTATGAACCAGAAGAGGCATCTTCCAAGAAGCCAACCGTTCATAAAACGCGTAGCAAGCCGGATCGTCCAGCGTGATATTTTGTGCGGAGGGTATCCACTTGAGCAAACAGGCGCCCATTTGAGCCACCCGATCCAGTTCATCCAAGGCATCCCGGCGGTATGGATGAATGCTGGCGCCAAAGAGCAACTTGTCATGCTGCGCGGCATAGTTCACCACATAATCGTTGCTGACAACAATTCTTGTGTGATCCCGGCTAAAAGCGCCATTCCGCTGATACACTCCATCCAAAGCCAATAGAACAGATCGATCTACAGGGCTTTCATCAATCCACTGAATAAATCTTCGCCTAAAGGTCCTATCCGGATCCATCCCCTTGCGCGAATGACGGGTGATGCGCCGTAGGATCCAGCGCATTAGCAAAGGCATTTTATGCCAGGAACAAAGATAATTCCCTCCTTCACCTGCTTTGAATCCGACGACATGAACGTGAATATCGAAGATCATTCTTTTGCACGCCTGCCGTCTTGCCACTTGGTGAAAGGAGGCGAAATGAGATAAGCTCTAGAACACTCATCTGAAGGAATTTCAGATCCCGCCGTCAGCAATGAATACCCACCGATAATCGCTCGGTCGCCAATCTTTACCGGCGCCAGCAGCAGCTCCATCTGTCCGTTATCATTTCGAATCATGACATGAGGGTTCAGTTTTACACCGGCCCCAAAGATCACATCATCACCGATATGGAGAAAGGAGCGATCCAGTATTCGGGTCTCAGGCGACCAGTAAACTAGCCGTCCAATTTTCGATCCCCACAATCGCAGCCATGCGCTATATGCGGATGGGAACAATCTCAGGAATTCATCAAAAAAGGGAAATCTACAGAAAATAATCTGCAGATTGAGGAGAGCCCACCATTTGAAGAAATCTGCCGTCCCCAAGGAAATCGCGCCGTGCTGAATGGGAAACATCATAATCACCATGCGAGCGAGAATGGCCGGCAGAAGGTAGAGCACTGCCATCGCCATGAAAATTCTTTGCGGCCAGTTCGTCCAAGGCGCACAAGCCACAATCCCAATCGCCAGGGCATGCAGGAATGGAATGGCATTTAGAGCCATCACCAAAAGCCGTTGCTTCACGGTCAGGCTATGCGCTTCAATGCTCCTTCGAGCCTGACGGAACGTTGAGTTGTCCATGGTTGCCACATCCGATCACAACTTCAACTATTCCAACCCCGGCGGAGGCTTTGCCAGATGGAGAGCTATACCCACCTTACGCCATATCGACATCGTGCGCAGAGTCATGACCGGATTATCCAAAAAGTTTACCCCCACATGTACGACCGCAGCTTTCCAAGCCCCATTTTCCTTGGCCAAGGCGGCTGTCCACTTGTTCTGCATCTTCACCTTGCGGCCATCTTTGAGGGTATAGGTGTCCAGGGAGGTCCCAAAGCAGTATCCCGCATTAGCGTCCGTAAATCGGGTCAGAATATCCGCATTCACTTCCGTCTCCATCTTGGAAATGGGGGCTTCAGCGTTCTTAAACAACTGGTCATAGTACTTCACCAGGGCATCTCCGTTTGTAATAACGGTCTGATCCGAACTGATGAATACAAATTCTTTTGAAAAACAGTCCTGCAGCTCCGCTATATTCTGATTGTTGATCGCATGAACCGCTTTTTTAAGAAGCTCCCGCAATGCTTGATGGTCGGCTTCTCGCTCGACCGAGGCATCTTGAGCATAACTTAGTGCGGCAAGTGCAAAACTCATGATGAGCACGGCTGGAATACGCAGATTCATCTTCATCCCCCTTTTTTTGACTTACACCACTTTGACAAAGCCCCACCACTCAAACAACAGCAATCTACGACATTATCTCGCTCAGTACGGATGCGTCCTGAACAAAACGTTCCTTCGTCCCTTCCTTCCTTTCGAATGCATGCAATTCAAACGAATTAAACCATGCGTCATCGGCAGGAGCCATCCGCGGATCATCCTTGGAATACGGGGTGGCAAATCGCCTTTCCGAATACAGACGCTTAACGAAGATACGATAAGTTAAATTTCCAACCAGGTTGATGACGCTGTTCAAATCGCATCGGACGACTCTTCTCAAGACGTTCTTCATTCGGAAGGTTTCTTTGTAGGCCCACTTGAAGCCTGCATACAACTCATCAGGAGTCATTTTGCTAGGTTGGTAGACCACGTGCATGGTGTCATAATCATCCCAGTTGAAACTCAGGATGCGGCCTTCTGAAGACAACCTTTTGAAAAGAGCGGTCCCCGGATATGGGGTGTAGATGGAATAGCGAGGGATATCGACTTGAAGTTCTAAGACCTGTTCAACTGTATGCTGGAACACATTTCGATCGTCTTCGTCCAAACCGAATACAAAACAACCTTGAACCGATATGCCATGATCATGCAACGTTGTCATGACACTTTTATATTCCGTCGATTTGTTGAATCCCTTGTGGATATCGCGGAGGCTTGTCTGATTCACAGACTCAAATCCCAGCAACAGATATGCGCAGCCGCTCTCCTGCATAATTCGCAGCAATTCTGGGTGTTTAGCCACCTCTACCGTGGCCAGACCACCCCATTTCTTCTTCAAGGGAATCATGGCGGAAAATAATTCCTTTGAATACTCCAAGTCGTCCACGAGACTGACGTCGTTAAAGCAGATGTACCGACTCGGAATGCTCTTTATATCGGCCACGACATCGCCAACCGGGCGCTTGAAATACTGAGGCCAGACCACCGGGACCGTACAGAAATCGCAGATCCGCTTGCATCCCCGGGTGGCATGAAGGCTGTTGGGCATCATATAGCCGCTCTTTCTAATCAAGTCACGACGCGGTGTTGGGACTCCGTGCAGGATACCGTCGGGAGGCGCCTCGTCACGATAAACTCTCGCCAACTTTCCCTGCCGGAAGTCTTCGATCAACCGGGGCCAAGTCCGTTCAGCCATGCCGAGTACGATACTATCCGCGTGATGTAAGGCTTCCCCTGGCAAAATCGTGACATGTACTCCGCCGAGAACCACCGGGATTCCTCGCCGTCGATAGTGGTCAGCGAGTTGATACGCGGTATTTGCCGTACCCGTGATAACACTAATGCCCACAAGATCGGCTTCCGCGTCCATAGGAATGGGATCAACACTCCCATCCACGATGCGAATCTCCAGATTTTCCAGTTCAGGAGTGAGCGCCGCTAACGTGGTAAGCGACAAAGGAGCCTCACGCATGGAACGGACATGCGGGCCAATCTTCAACTTGTGCATGTGTGCATCCGGCATCAGCAGAAGAATTTTCATGAGGCTTTTATCAGTCCCCGATTCCGTTTCAACTTCTCATTGGGTTCTATCACACAAAACTTTGTCTCGCCACTCATCCATGCGCACATCAAACGCCTTGTATTTATCGAAATGCGCGAGGACGGAAGATACAATTTGCACTCGCTCCTCCAAGTTGCCACTCAACATGAAAAACTGCACTTTACGTTTTCCAAGATCCACTTCAATCTGTTTTTGAAACTGCTTCCGGTTCACATCGCCCGAACGATCCCAGGTCGATTCATACGGGATATCGGCGCCACACAGGAATACCAGATCATACCGGGAGGCGGACTGATCGGTATATTCCTTCAGCTTGGGCAGCACCGCCCCATGATAGTATTGCGCAAACATGTAAGTCGTGATGGCATTAGTATCCGTAAAGAGATAGCGATTGGCATCGTACAGCAACTTTTCCTCGCGATCCAAGTGTCCCTCGGCGATTTCGACAAGTTGCTCCGGCGATAGGCGCCGGTTCACTTGATGGTGTTCCCAGTACTCCCGTGCATATTCCGGCATCCAGACCGTTTTGAACGTCTCCGCCAACACCCGGGCCACGGTGGTTTTTCCGGTCGATGGCGCACCAAGAAAAACGACATTCGTCACCAGGTCGCGATACACACGAGGGTGAAGGAACGTTCGATAAGCATAGGGTTCTTGTCTCAACAGGGTCCCTGAAACAGGAATCGTAGTCCGATCGGGATCGACTAAACGATTGATTGAACCAAGGGCCTTACTGACATGCTCGCCGTAAAACTCGCTAGAATAGAAATGTGTGACGCCGCGGCGCCCTATCCGCCTAAGAATATAGTCCTCGTTTAGCTTCTTAATTTCAGGCGTATGCCCGACGAGTGTTGGACCATCAGGAGCCTCAAGAACTTCAACAGAGGGATATAAATCGCGGATCCATTTCGAGCGAATGCTCAGAGGACAGTTAGTTGTTTCAAGCGCATTGTAGATCATCACGATCACATGATCCATTTCGGATAACGCTGTTTCAATCACCAGTTGGTGACCCTTGTGAAACGGCGCATATTTGCCGAGGGTAAATCCAATTTTCTGAGCAGTCATGTTGCCACAGCCACCATCTCGGATGCTTTTCTCTCACGGGTCATGGACCGTTTCCATTCCCGAAGCCCAAGAACAGCCATGACGAGAAACAAAGCATAAAGGCCCGTGGTGAGATATAAGTGGCGCGATGAATAAACCCATAAAGCCAGTACATCCACAATGATCCAGAAATACCATGATTCGACTTTTTTCAGAGCCATGAGAATCTGGGCCGATAAGCTCAAGACTAGAATAAACGCATCCAAATGAGGCAGGACCGCGTTTGTATAGGTTCCCATAATTCCGCCCCACCCCACTGAGATGATCACGACTCCAGCCACGACAACTGTTAGCACTCCGCCCCGCAACTCCGTAACAGCTAAAGCATGATGATTTGATCCACCCTTCAACCAATGATGCCAGCCATAGATTTGAAGCAGTACATAAACGACGTGCAAGAGAAGGTCTGAATATAGCTTGGCCTTCCAAAATACGAATACATAAAGCAAAACCTGCAAGAGCCCGGTGGGCCAGCATAGAATACTCTGACGGATTGTCCACCAAACGCATATCACGCCAAAAGCCGCAGCTATAGCTTCCACAAAATTCATGTATCCAGAGTATGGTGTCACATGAATAGGGTCAAGGGATCTGTAGCCAAGGCCAGCAATTGTAATTATAACGCTCGATTGGCAAACTGAATGCGCCCCCGGCGGAGCCGGGTAGGCGCATTCAGTCTGCCAAGGGATGAGGGCGCAATAACCGTGTCGTTGA
>MHBK01000047.1 GCA_001804865.1 Lentisphaerae bacterium GWF2_57_35 | reverse complement strand
AGTTCCCCCTTATGCTTGACGCAAGGTTGGAACTTGGTACGCTCGCGGAGCGCACCAGCAAGCAGCCGGGCTCGCCCGGCACACAACAAGAGCGTGGACCACTACGGTTCACCCGCCGCAGACGGCGGCTGAACCGAGGGTCACGCTCGACGTTGGCCGGACGGAATGGATTCTTGACGTGTAGCTACATTATACCTATATTGTAATTATGACATCGCTGAGATTCGAATGGGATGAATCGAAGAACCGGGAAAACCAGCGTAAACATGGGATCTCTTTTGTTGAGGCCCAGTCGGTCTTCTTCGACGACAACGCTATGGAGTTCTATGACGATGAGCATTCCGAATGGGAGGACCGATTCCTCTTCCTCGGGCTCAGCTCCAAAATGAGGCTCCTACTGGTCTGCCATTGCCTGCGCGAAGGCGGTTCAGTCATCCGTATCATCTCAGCGCGAAAGGCAACGAAGAATGAACAACGCCTCTACCCACAAGGTGCATCATGAAAGAAGAATACGATCTGAGTAAGATGAAGAATCGGCCTAATCCGTATGCGAAGAGACTGAAGAAACAACTCACTATTCGCATGGGCGTTGATGTCATTGCTTACTTCAAGGCAATGGCGGCGCAGACCGGCATTCCCTATCAGAACCTGATCAACCTCTATCTCCGGGAATGCGTCCAGTCAAAACGCAAGCTTCAGATGAAATGGGCGTCATAAAAAACGGCCATCGTGATAGGTCCTCCCTCTCGCGAGGGAGGCCCTCCCACCCCACCGGACGTACGGATCGCGTATCCGGCGGGTCGGCTGCACCGGAGCGGAATTAGCGGAGAACCACCAGGCCGTAATGGCGAGTGAACAGGCTTTGGGGCATGGCGAAGTTCAGTTGGTAATGCCTACCGATCCGCCAGACGCCATAGCTCTGATTGATCCACTGCATCGCCGCGCTGACATTGCCCCCTATGCATGCTGACCCCTTGCCCCCCGTTCGCTGTGAAGCGACTTGACATTGGTTTGGTATCGCGTATGATACCACTATGAAGCAGCTTCCCAGAATCGTCATTGATACAAATGTCTTCTTGTCAGCTCTCAGATCGCGGCAAGGGGCCTCGTCCAAACTATTGTCGCAGGTGGGCGACAAACGGTTTGTAACCTGCATCTCAGCCCCGCTAATTTTTGAATATGAAGCGACGGCCAAGCGAGAGCAACGGCCGAAGAAACCGGCGGAGAAAGACATAGACGATATATTGGATTATCTATGCGCGGTTGGCGAGGCCGTCAAGACAAGCTACTTGTGGCGCCCCATGGCGAAAGATCCGCAAGATGAAATGCTGGTGGAATTGGCCGTTGCGGGAGGTTGTGGCCGGATTATCACCTTTAACAAGCGAGACTTGCCGGATGTTGGCAGAATAGGAATTAAGCTGCAAACCCCAAAAGAATTTCTAATGGAAATGGAGAAATAATATGAGCGCATTAAGTTTAAGACTTCCGAACTCACTGCATAATCGGGTGAAGGTTCTGTCAGAGAAAGACCACATATCGATCAATCAATTTGTGACATCGGCTGTGGCGGAGAAGATTTCGGCGCTAGACACGGAGGAATATATCCAACAGAGGGCAAAAAGAGCGACTCGGAACAAATTTCTTCGCGCCTTGAGTCGAGTTCCGGATCGAGAGCCGGTTGACGAAGACAAACTATGATCAGCGAACAAGCGCTGAACGGTACCGGTGGCCCGCTACGCGGCTCACCGTCCCGTTAGCGCAATCGTTGGGCAGACAGAGAAATCAACTTTACGTATGTACGATATTTCTATGAGATTCGAGTGGGACGAAAAAAAGAACATCGAAAATATTCACAAACACCGCATTGATTTCAAAGATGTTCCAGACACGTTCATCCATCCCATGTTTGTATCACTCGACGCCAGAAAGAATTATGGCTAGTATCGATGGATTGGGTTAATGAAGAACGGTTGTATAGTTATCGTTTTTGTCGAACGGGATGGCGATGTCATCAGAATAATTCCCGCTAGAAAAGCGGAAAAACATGAGCGAGAGACGTATGAAAAAGAAATCGCAAACTGATTGGAAGCATCTTGCATCGCAAGATGACAACAAGATTGAT
This sequence comes from Lentisphaerae bacterium GWF2_57_35, assembly GCA_001804865.1. GTDB lineage: Bacteria > Verrucomicrobiota > Kiritimatiellia > CAIQIC01 > GWF2-57-35 > GWF2-57-35. The sequence goes on along the minus strand of MHBK01000047.1, from coordinate 76,060 downwards.
TTCTCTGACATTCCACGACTTGGGGCGGATTTCTGGAAAAATGCCAAACTTCGAATGCCGGAGAAAAAAGACAGCGTAACGATACGATTGGATCATGATGTTTTGAATTGGTTCAAGAAAATGGGAAAAGGCTATCAAACACGGATTAACGCTGTCTTGCGCACCTTTGTAGAATCCCATTCTCATTAAAAAAGGCGCCCAACAACCATTAAGCCCTTAAAGTCAAAGGGTCTTTGTTTCTGGCATCGTTTTTTCTGGCCCCCCATACACCTGCTAATGCTAATGAGAAAAGGGCGCAGGTGAAAGGTCCCCATCACCTCTTCAACAACGACAGCCCCTTGTGGCCCCGCCGTGCTCGACCGGCTCCTCCGCCATACGGACAAACGTCGGGGGGGGGCGGCTACTTCCCGATCACACGTAAAACCGACGAAAGAAGGCCTTCAAATCGCGGCAGGACAACTGGCCGGGAGCGGCGATGGCGTCGATGAATCCATAGGCCAGACAGGAGCCGGCGCAGGGCAGTCCGATGCGGGTCGCCAAGCCGGCCGGGCCCATGCCGATCACGCAGAGCGGTCCGGCAGAGGCTTCGCGCAGTAATTCATAAAGGGTGATCGCGTCAGAAGGCTTGCGAATCATGGCGGCCACTTTCACGATGTGCGCCCCGCCCTTCCGTCCTTCTTTCACCATCTCTTTCAACCGGCTCAATGACGGCGTTCGCTCAAAATCATGAAAGGACGCCACGGCCGTTTTTCCCAACCCGCGAGCCGCTTGTACGACATCAGAAAATGTTTTCGATCGAATCTCGGCATCGATGGCCGAGACTTGGGGCAGCAGCCGACGATAAAAATCTATTAACTCCCGGCCGGTTCCAGCCCACGCTCCGCCTTCTCGCTTCGAACGTACGGTCAACAATACGGGGCGTCCGGACTTCTCGACTTCACAACACAGGGTTCCATCACCCAGCTTGTCCATTCCCATTAGATCCGCACGAAACTCCGCGACATCGAACGGAAGGTCCTTGCGTTTTTGGATTCTTTGAGCGGTCCGGACGGAGGTGACGCAACCGATAATCCGGGGCTTCATTCCGATCTCCACCTGACCCATGCATACCTTTTTCATAAGCCGCAGTCTCTCATTCCACGACTTCCGGCGCCAGAATATTCAGGGACCCGGCCAGCACTTCCACCGAAACCGTGGCGGGCGCATGGATGACTTCCCCGTCCACCTGGATCGGCGCCGGAGCATCCCGGCGAACCTCCAGCCGCTGAAATCGCCTCGTAATCACCTGCGGCAACTCGTCGAGAGTCCCATCGAACAATTTAGCCAGATTCGCAAACACCCACGGCGCGTCCTGGCGCAAGACCACCACCAGCTCAAGGCAGCCATCATCGGGACAAGCCTGCGGAGCAATGCGGGCGCCGCCGCCGTATTGCGTCAGATTGGCCAGCGTAAAGACCAGGGGATCGGCAAATGACAACTCTTCCTTCCCGTCGAGCGTGACATGAATCGGCTGGGGCACATACCCCAGAAATTCGTACGCCGCCGAAAAAACATACGGCAGGATGCCCCGCACCGGAAACTGCTCGAACGTCCGCAACAAGGCCGCATCCCACGCCATGCTGCACGTCACAAAAAACGGCCGCCCATTCGCCGTACCTACGTCGATGCGCTGTCGCGACGCCGTTGCCAGCGCCTGCACCGCCTTTTTGGGCGTTAAGGGAATGCCAAAATGCCGGGCAAGCCCATTGCCGCTGCCCGCGGGTATCACGCCCAGCGCCACGGAGCTGCCCACCAACTCGCTGCCGATGGTGTTGACGATGCCGTCGCCGCCCACCACCAGCACGGTATCCACCCCGTCCTCCACCGCCCGCCGCGCCTTGATGCGTCCATCTTCCGCGTCGCGGCTGACTTGATAGGTCAGATCTACGCCCGGCACATCCCAACATTTCTCCAACTCCTGCTGAATGGAGCCCACCATCCGGGCTATGCCGGATCGGGGACTGATAAAAACTCTTACTCGACGGATAGGCGACATACTTTTCATCCTGCATTTGTTCTTTTTGCTGACTATGATAGTATACAACATTTTAGGTTTACGAAAATCATTTGTGTATTGGACAATGGCATCTGACAAGCAGAGGTTTTTATGCCTGTAAAATATCTGGATTATTACAAAATACTCGGCGTCGGGCGGAATGCCTCGCAAGAGGACATAAAAAAGGCCTATCGCAAGTTGGCGCGCAAGTATCACCCGGACGTCAATAAAACCGCGGAAGCCGAGAATAAATTCAAGGAACTCGGCGAAGCGAACGACGTGCTGAGCGATCCGGAAAAACGCAGGCGGTATGACGAGCTGGGCGCCAACTGGAAGGCCGGTCAAGACTTCACCCCGCCCCCCGGCTATGAAAACTTTCGCTATCGGCAGCAGCAAGGACCCCAAGGCGGCGCCGAGTTCAACTTCAACGATATCGGCGGATTCAGCGATTTCTTCGAATCCATTTTCGGCGGCTTCAACCAAAAAACTGCCCGAAGTCCCTTTGGCGGCGGCAACGAAGGCGGCCCGTGGACCCAGCGCGGCGAGGATTTCGAGGCGGAGATCACGGTCAGCTTAGAGGACCTTTATCGCAAGGTCCGGAAAAGCGTCACGCTCCAAGCCCCGGAAGTGAACGAACGCGGACAGGTCAAACACACGCCGCGCACCTACGACATCAAAATACCGGCCGGCGCGACGGAAGGAACCCGCATCCGTCTGAGCGGCCAGGGAGGGCAGAGCCAGCGCGGCGGCCCCGCAGGCCACCTTTACATGAAAATCCACGTAGCCCCCCACCCTTTATTCAAATTGCAGGGTTACGATCTGGAAGAAGACTTGCCCATCGCACCCTGGGAAGCCGCCTTGGGCGCCAAGGTCATTGTCCCCACGCTGGAAGGCAATGCGACCCTTGCCTTGCCTCCCGGCACGCAAAGCGGTCAGAAATTCCGTTTGCGTGGAAAAGGCCTGTCCGATAAAACCGGGCAGAATGGAGAGCTGTTTGTGACAATCAAAATCGCCATTCCCCCTCGCCTCAATGCGCGTGAAAAGGAACTGTTCGAAGCCCTGGCCCGCGAGTCGTCATTCCGACCAAGACGCGCTTAAGCACAGGAAACCATCAGGAAAAGTTCGAAAAAAGAAACATCGAACAACCAACATCGAACTCCGAACTTCGAAGGTTGCCAGCCGACAAAAAACTACCCCATCAGCCTCAGCCCCAAAGAACTCCTAAAACTTTGGACTCTTTGGACTCTTTGGACCTTGGACTTTTTGGACTTTGGACTCTTAAAATCTTCGCCTTACATCACCTTGGACGCCGCATTTTCCAACGTCGGGCACAAGGTGAAGATGGAGGTGAATCCGGAAATGTCGAAGATTTCCTGCACGGTCGGCTTCAAGCTGCACAAAATCAATTTGCCGTTCAGCGGCTTAAGCTTCTTTTCCAGCGTTAAGATGCTCCGCAAACCGGCGCTGCTGAGATATTCGACATCGCCAAAATCCAGGATCAGGAATTTCTCGCCTTTGTTGAGCAAGGTCTCACAGTGAGACTGAAACAAGGGAGCCGAAGAATTATCGATCCGACCTTTTACACCGATCACCGATGCCCGTCCGAGTTTGCTATCTTGGAGTTCCATCTGACGCTCCTTCAAAATGATTGCTTTTATGCATCCTGCACTTCACGGGAGGACTATAGTCCTGACGATTGAAAATGTAACCACCATTTTCAAATAAATCGCTAACCCAACACCTCTCCCCCAACCAACCGGCGTCCGCGCGCCCAGTCGGCGCCCGTCATCGGGCGCTTGCCGGGAGGCTGAACTTCCAGCAGCCGAATCGATCCGTCGCCCGCAGCCACAATCGGGTCTTGTTTTTCCGTCATTTGAACCTCGCCGGGTTTGCCGGAGAGTATTTCGACTCGGGCTTTCAAGACCTTGAGATATTCGCCGGAACCCGGGGTCGGCTCGCAATAACAGCAAGGCCAGGGATTAAAAGCCCGCACGCGGTTAGCGATTTCCTGGGCGGGCTTCGTCCAATCGATACGGCCATCTTCCTTCTTCAATTTCGGCGCCAGCGTAACCAGCGACTCGTCCTGGGGAGTTCTGGGCGCCCGGCCTTCGCGAATCAAATCAATCGCCCGCAGGAGCATTTTCGCGCCTTTTTGGGCCAGCCGGGGCTCCAACGTACCGGCCGTATCCTCCGGCTGAATCGGGTAAGGCTCCTGAAGTATGATATCGCCGGCATCCATCTTTTCGCTCATGTACATAATGGAGACGCCCGTCGTGGTTTCCCCGCGGGCCAGCGCCCATTGAATCGGCGCGGCGCCGCGATATCGCGGCAGCAAGGACGGATGGACGTTGATGGCTCCTTGCAGGGGCAGCTCCAATATGGGCCGCTTCAAGAATTGGCCGTAGGCCACCAGCACAATCAGATCGGGCAGTAGTTCTTCGAGGGTTTCAATAAAAGCGGGATCCGATGCTTTTTCCGGCATGAAAATGGGTACGCCTTTGGTCGCCGCAAACTGATGAATCGGGCATGCCGAAAGTTTCTGGCTGCGGCCTTTCGGCCGGTCCGGTTGGGTCACAATGCCGACCACATCGTCCAGAGGGCTCGCTAACAAGGCCTCCAACGACGGACAAGCCAACTCCGCGGATCCCATGAAAACAATTCGCATATCGCTAATCTTCCTTTTCGTTCAACTATATGACATATAAGTCATTAATAAAGATATTCCATCGTCTTTCGCAAAAAGCAGGCCTCCTAACCCGCATTTCTCACCACCAGGTGAGAAATGCGCCCCTCCGGGGCCGTGATGCGACCCGATGAAATCGGGTCGCAAACGGGGTGGCCACGTTCGCGGTGTCGCAAGACACCGCGTCACGTCTTTTGGCAGGTCGGTTTGCCCCAAACCGCCCTGCCAAAAGCGGATTTTCACCAGCGCGTCCGCGCTGGTGAGAAATCCGGGCTAAAGCGTGGTTGCATTATAATCGATCGATTATTAAATTGAAGCATCGTCATGAACCCAACACTGCAACAAAAAGCGGAGTCCTTGATTCGAACGATTCGCGCCAGCGGCCTGCAAGCGCCGGCTCACATCGTATTTTCAAACGGTCTAATTGACCGAGTCGGCGAGCTCGCTTTCGAATGCACGGATGCAAAAGAGGTGCTCATCGTCACGGGAGCGCATTCTTCCGTTCAATCCGGCCTGCTGGCCCGCGTGGAAGCTTTGCTGCGAAAAGCGGGCTCAAAGGGGATAATCGTTTACAGCGGCGTTACAGGCGAACCCACCCCGGCGATGGTCATGCAGGCCGTCGATCGGGCCCGGCAAGAACAACCGGATCTTATTCTGAGCCTGGGCGGCGGAAGCGTGATCGACTGCGGGAAGGCCGTGGCGGCGCTGACCGCCAACGAGGGCTCCGTCGAAGAATATCTGGAAGGCGTGGGCAGCCGGCAACGGCTGGAGCACAGCCCCCTGCCCCACCTCGCGATTCCGACCGTGGCCGGCACGGGCGCAGAAATGACCAAGAACGCGGTGATCGGGCTGTACGAACGGGGAGTCAAACGCAGCATGCGTTTCGATTCCATGATGCCCACGGCGGCCCTGATCGATCCGGCGCTGACCGTCCCGGTTCCGCCGCGAGTCACCGCGCATGGCGGAATGGATGCCATTACGCAACTGATCGAACCCTGCATCTCCGGCAAGCGGAAACCGGAAACCACTCTGCTCGCGCACGAAGGACTTCGCCACACTCATCAAGCCTTGCCGGTCTGCCATGAACGTCCGAACGACTTGGAAGCCCGCGCGGCCATGTCGCTGGCCAGCATGTTGAGCGGGACTTGCCTGTCGAACTCCGGCCTGGCCATGGTGCACGGCATCGCGGCCGCAATGGGCGCGCTTTTCGAGTTGCCGCACGGGCTATTATGCGGGCTCCTTCTGCCCCACACGCTGCGCTACAATCGCGAGGCCGCCGCCGAACCACTCGCCTTGGCCCTGGCGGCTTTTCTCCATCGGGACCCGTCCGATCAAAGAGTTCTCGACGACGGCATCGCGGCCATTGCCGAATTGAATTGCCGCCTGGGCATTCCGCCCGATTTCAAATTTCTTGCGCTGTCGCCCCAGGATTTGGAACGCATCGCCGAAAACGCCTCCGGCTCCAGCATGTCCGGAAATCCGATCCCCATGACGCCGGAGCTCACGTTGAAGTTTCTACAGTCGATCGCGTAATTTCAGAAAAATCGCCGAACAGGGGTTCGGCTTCTATCGAGCGAAGGTGGTTTGTAGGGGACGCATCCCGACACGGACGCAGGTCGTATGAGAAAAGAAAGCGCTCAGCGGAGTGAGCGCCCTACCCACGGCAAAGAAAGGTAGGGACGGCGCTCCGTCGCCGTCCGCTGTTGCGGCAACACTCGTTTGTAGGAGCCGAACCCCTGTTCGGCGATTCCCCGGCCAGAAAGCGGCCCTGCTTCTTCCTCCTTAAACCAAACTACGGACGCAGCAGATAAAAGCCCGTCTCTGCATCCAACGCCCGCACCGCTGAGGTATCCGTCAGCTCGGTTAAAACAACTTCAATCACATGCCAGACTTTGACGCCCCGGCGCACGCAACCGAGCACCGCATCCGAGCCGCGGCCGCAGGCAAGATGCATATGCAATTCCGGCCGGCCTTCCGCATTGGGGAAAATCGTTCCCGTTCCGGCCACTTCATAAACGTTGTCCAAGTCCAATTCCAAAGGTTCAATGGGCATGGAACGACCGAGAGCCGGCCCCACGACCAGCTTGCTGCCGGCATCCGCTCCACCCAATGCGATCAGCGAGGCCGCCCGAATTCCCTGCGCCACAGCAAATCGCTCGATTTCTTCGTGAAGAATATCGCCGTCTTCCAACCGAATCACAAACATCCGTCCTCGTTTGGCTTCCGAATATTTCATGAAATGCTCCTCATTACTTCTGTTAATATTTTATCGGAAAATCCATGAGAATCAACGGCAAGCGCAATTTACACTGGAAATCCCCTTCCCCTCCCCCCGTTGTCTATCCAACGCCGACATTGTAAAATTGCCATAAATGCGTATAGTGGCCCCCCTGAAGGACGTTCAAGGAGATTATTCAGATGATTCAGAAAGACAGTACATACGTTGTAATGGGGCTTTTGGATTCCGATTCCATTGCCTACGCAGCCGGCAAGAGCATTCAGCAAGCCGGCGGAAAAGTGATTTTTACCGTTCAAAACGAGCGCATGAAGAGAATTTTCTTCGACCGCAGCGACAAGCTCTCGCCGGAAGAAAAATCGGCCCTCAACATCGAATTCTGCGAGGTGACCAGCGAACGGGAAGTGCGGGAATTGTTCGGGCGCCTCGGTCCGATCGCGGGCGTGGTTCACTCCATCGCCTACGCCAATCCCAAAACCTGTCTGGGCGAAGAAATTTATACCGACGCCATCGAGGACATCAAATTGGCGTACCACATCAGTTGCGTATCGCTGGCCACAATAGCCCATTATGCGCAACCCAACATGAAAGACGGCGGCTCCATCGTCGCGCTTTCCTTCGAATCGCAAAAAGCCTTCCCCTATTACAACTGGATGGGCGTCAACAAGGCCGCCCTGGAAGCTCTGGTTCGCGGGCTTGCCCGCCGCTACGGCCGCGATTTGGTGCGCATCAACGCCGTCTCGGCCGGCCCATTAAGCACCAAAGCCGCCAAATCCATTCCGCATTTCGCCCATCTCGCCCGCATCTGGAAAAAAGTCAGCCCGATTCCATGGGATGTGGTCAACGACAAGATTGAAGTGGCCCATGCCGTGCTGTTCCTGCTGGGCATCTACTCGAAGAAAATCACCGGACAGGTTCTTTACGTCGACGGCGGCGCCTCGGTGATGGGCGGCGATCTGCTGCCCTACGAGCGCATCCCCGGCCTCGACGAAGTCGCCCACGAACACGGCATCAACCTGGAACCGTAATCACTTCCTGGAGAAACTCCACAACGGTCAAGGCAAACTCTGAAGGCTTTTCCCACATGGGGCTGTGGCCGCGTTGAGTGATGACCTCGACGCGACTACGGGGAAAGGCATCGCTCATGGCGATGGCTTGGTCAAACGCAAACAAACGATAGCCCGACGGAAACAAAGGCTGACCTGGCCCAGAATGATGTACCATGGCTGTTGGAAACCCGTCAGCAACGTCCATCCGACGGCTCTGGGCGACAAGGAAGTTCGCATTCGAATCCCTCCGGCTTAACGATGAAGGAATTCCGGGCTGCTCAAACGACATGTTTAACAGCGCCGACCAGCAGGGTCACGAAACCGCTCACGGCAAGCAGCGCATGCACGAAAATTAACGGGGCAGGCAAAGGTCTCGACCGCAGGTGCATGCCGATCAGCGCCAATCCGCCGAGGGCTGCCATGACAAAGAGAACCAGCGCGGCAACCGCCGCCGTGCCGAAGCGTCCCTGACTTATGCCCACGAGCAGCAGTATCACACCGGCAACGGCAAGAACCCCATGCAGTGCGGCCAAGCTCAGCGGCGCAGATTTCGCTTTCAAATGCAGACCCGCCAGCACCGCCCCCCCCAGCGCGGCCAACGCGAACAGTACGAGTATTGCATTCAACATATGAACCTCCCTTGCTTCGATCGCTTAATTGAATCCCTCGCCCTTTAGTTTATGCAAATGGGCAGAATAAACGATAAGCCATTTTAAGCCATTATCAATGGTCGCGCTGTCGACGCGACTCCCCTTGTGAAAATCTGAAAGCACATGGTCCATCTGTACTGTTTTTCGATAGCATCTTGACCGTCGGAAAAGGCGCAGGCAGCAACGTCGTTTGCGTGAGTCGGCGTTCGTTGGACTTTTCGTACGCTCAGAAGGCGATATTGGCCCACGCGTCGCCGGCGATGGCGCCGCCGCCGGAAACGTTGATCAGGGCGCCCGTGGCATTGCCGGCAACGATTGCGTAGTTGGTTGCATTGCCGCCAGCGGTGTTGCGCATAATAGCGTTACCGGACGACGTCACGGCCAGCCCCTGGTCGTTATCGCTGAGATGGTTCGAATCGATTCGATTCTCGTCGCCGGCCACGCGAATGCCGGCGCCATTGCCGGCATATACATCGTAGCCGTTGTTCCGACAGGTATTTCCCAGGACTTCGCAGCCCGAAACCGCATAGATGCCGTCGCTTTTATTCCAGCCGGCGGCACAATTCTTAATCGAAAGACCTGAAGAGCCCGAGGTGTTGATGCCGCGTCCCTGGTTGTAAGACGCCGCGCAATTCACGATGGCGGAACCGTCTCCCGCGTCTATCCCGTCGCCCAGGTTATACGAGGCAGCGCAGGCCGAAATGACGGAACCGCGTCCGGCGTGGATGCCCCGGCTGCTATTGTAGCTGGCCGCGCAATCGGTAATGACGGCGCCCGCATCGCCATAGATGCCGTTTTGGTTGTGATCGGCTCCGCAATGATCGATCAAGGATTGTGCGCCGACCACAATGCCAAACTCCGTATGATAGGCTGCCTGACAGCGCGAAATCACGGCGCACGCGCCCAGGTCAAGGCCGCGGCCATTGGTAATGGCCGTCAAATTTTCGAAGTGCCCATTCCGTCCGTAGGCGGTAATGGCGGCATAACCTTCGCCCAGCCAATTGACCAAGGTTCCGTTGCGCACGGCAAGATTGCGATAATCAAAGAACTGATAGATGCCTGACCTGCTGTTCGCACCGGCGCCGCTTAACGTAAAGCCCATCAGATCGATGGCGACATCGTTGCAGTTTACGGTAATGCCATGAGCATTGGTTACGCCGGTCAAATTTCCGACCAGGTAGTAGGAACCCGGCTGGGTTATGGTATAGGGCAGGTTGGTGATGGGCATTCGTGGTTCGACCTGCGCCAGGGTCTTCATCGTGGGCGCGGGCGCGGCGGCTGGCTGTAAGGGCCCCTGGCCCAGCACGGTGGAAACGGAAGCGACGAGGACCGTCATGAAAAGAACCAAAACTTTTCGAAGCATTCGCATAGCCTCTCTTTCCATATAATAGCCTTAGACCCTCGGCATGCTATGGCAGAAAAAGACGCCCGTCAATCCTCGGGAACTCATCAGAAACGGCCGAGAAGAAACGGAGAAGAGAAACCTGAAAAAATTTTGGTTACATTTACACACGAACTCTACTGGAAATATCTGCAAAAAAAATATAGTGACTTATTAGGACACCATTCCCTATATTGTCCTCAAATGTCACAAGAAGGCACAATTAACCCCTAGGGAACAGCCATGCAATTATCGGTCAAGGATGTCGCTAAGTTGCTCAATGTAGCGGATAAAACGATTTATCGTTGGATCAAGCAGGACAGCATTCCGGTTTATCGGATCAATGAGCAATGCCGCTTTAATCGCGCAGAGATTCTCGAATGGGCCACATCCAAGCGCATTCCGTTTTCGCCCGACATGCTGACCGAGAACGACCAAGGGGCGCTTCCCCTCCCCAGCCTGACGGAAACTCTAAAATCGGGCGGAGTGGTCTATCGCCTGGAAGGCAAAGACAAGGCGTCGGTACTGCGGGCGGTGGTGGATGTCATGCGCCTGCCGGAAGAAGTGGACCGGGAATTTCTTTATCAAGTTCTGTTGGCGCGCGAAACGTTGGGGTCGACCGGCATTGGCGACGGCATTGCGATTCCTCACGTGCGAAATCCGATTGTATTACACATTACCAAGCCCACGATCACTCTGTGTTTTCTCGAGAACTCGATTCATTTTGGGTCCATCGATGGGGAGCCGGTCAACATTTTGTTTACGTTGATCAGCCCCACGGTGAAGGCACATTTGCACTTGCTGTCGCGCTTGACGTATGTCTTGCAGAATCCCACCGTCAAAAAAGCGTTGGAACGGCAGGCGCTGCGGGATGAACTGCTGGAAATAATCTCCCAAGCCGAAGCTTCGCTTCCCGTACGCAAACCCGCGCAGACATGAGCTGAGGCGCGACGAAATAAGTCATGGAAACACACTTATCCATCTTGCTGATTCTGGCCGGTTCGGTCCTACATGGACTGAGCGGTGTGCCGGGCTTGTGGATGTCGAGCCGCTCGGCGACGGGGCAACGCATTGCACTCCTGCTATCGCTCTGCGGCAGTCTGCTCGGTTTGACGGGCGCGGCGATGGGCCTGCTGGGATACGGCGCCAACATCGTGACGCTGCCCTGGTCGTTGTTTGGGGAGTCCATCACGGTATCCGTCGATGGCTTGAGCGCGTTCTTTTTGGTTCCGGTGTTTCTGATGGGAGGCCTTGGCGCTGTTTACGGTTTGGGCTATTGGCCACAGGCCGCTAATCCGGCCAACGGGCAAATGCTGCGCTTGTTTTGGGGTCTGGCGATCATGGGCATGTCGTGGCTGCTCATCGCACGGCATGCCGGCTTTTTTCTGTTCGGCTGGGAGATCATGGCCCTGAGCGCGTTCTTTCTGGTCAGCACGGAAAGCCACCTGCCCGACGTGCGCCACGCTGGCTGGATTTATCTGGCGACCACGCATGCCGGAACGTTGGCGCTTTTTGCGCTGTTCGCCGTCTTCCACCGAATTACCGGGTCCTTCGCATTACGCCCCATTGCCTTCGACGAAGCCCATCTGGGAATGCTGACCGTGCTGTTTTTTCTGGCCTTGTTCGGCTTTGGGTTGAAGGCAGGCATGATGCCGTTGCATTTCTGGCTGCCGGCTGCCCATGCCAGCGCCCCGAGTCACGTTTCGGCGCTTATGTCAGGCGTACTGATTAAGATGGGCATCTACGGCCTGATCCGCTTCATCGGATTCCTGCCCGAGCCGCCGGCAAGCTGGGGGGTCATCGTGTTGGCCTCGGGATGCATCAGCGGCGTGTTCGGCGTGGCGCTCGCCTTGGGACAGCACGACATCAAGCGCCTGTTGGCGTATCACAGCGTGGAAAATATCGGCATCATGTTGATGGGATTCGGGCTGGCGTTGATCGGACGCACGCTTGGGAATCCGCTCTGGGTGGCGCTCGGATTGGCGGGCTGCCTGCTGCATGTCTGGAATCACGGCCTGTTCAAGGCGCTACTCTTCCTCAGCGCCGGCGCGGTCGTGCATGCGACCCACACGCGCCAGCTCGATCGATGGGGCGGACTGGCCAAACGAATGCCGTACACGGCCTTCTTTTTCCTCATTGGCGCGGCGGCTATTTGCGGCTTGCCGCCTCTCAATGGATTTGTGAGCGAATGGTTCATTTACCTGGGCCTGCTGCATACGGCTCAGCAAGCGCACAACGGCTGGACCTCGGTGGCGTTGGCCGCCCCCATCCTGGCCTTGATCGGCGCCTTGGCGCTGGCTTGCTTCGTCAAGGCGTACGGCGTCATGTTCCTGGGCAGTCCGCGATCCATCGAGCTCTCCACGGTGCAGGAAGCCCCGCTTTCCATGCGGACGCCCATGCTGGTTTTGGCGGTGGGATGCATCCTCATCGGCCTCGCGCCCATGCTGATCGTACCGGCCCTCGAAGTTGCTCTACGCGCATGGAATCCGGCGCCCTCAATTCCCTTCCCGGGCTTGTTGGCCTCGATGGCGCCGCTGTCATCCATTTCCTTGTTTGGCCTCGCGCTGGCAGCCGGCGGCCTGATCTCGTTTTTCCTCCTGTCCCGGCTGCTTAAACGGCGCGGGATCGAACGAACGATCACGTGGTCATGCGGCTATGCGGCGCCCACGGCCCGCATGCAGTACACCGCCTCGTCCTTCGCTCATACGATTCTGGGCTTGTTTCGCTGGGCGTTGCGGCCTCGCATTCATTATCCAAGCACCAAGCCCCTCTTCACGGGCTCCGCGCGCTTTGAAACCCATCAGGACGAACCGATACTGGATCGACAAATCCTTCCCATTGCCCGTTTTGTAAAGCAATCCTTCCTGGAATTCCGCCCGCTTCACCAGGGCTTTACGCATCACTACCTGATTTATGTGCTCGTCGCCGTCATCGCCCTCTTCATCTGGACGATGCCCATACATCGATTGATTGAGCGATTATTCAGCAGGTAAAAAGCATGATGCACAAGCTGAACATCTCAACACGAAGCAGAAGGACGGCGAGGCCGCCGTCCCTCCCAATACGGGAGGGTCCGCGGCCTCGCGGACCGCTTCTTACAGCCCGTCATCGTCAGGAGATCTTCTCATGACGGGACTCTGGCTTATTGTCGTGGCAGCGGCGGTGCTGGCCTTTAGCGGCTTGCCGGCGTGTTTCTTTTCGCGGCGATCCTGCGCCGCGCAACGGCTGTCGGCCGCCCTGATGATCCTGGGCAGCGCGATCGGCGGGTACGGCGTATTTCTCTCGCTCTCCGCGCCGCAAAACGAGGCCGTTTCTCTTCCGTGGACGCTGCCCTGGGGACGCTTCTCCATCGGGCTGGATGCGCTCAGCGCCGTCTTTTTAATACCCATTCTGCTTGTGCCCATGCTGGGCGCGATCTACGGACTGGGCTACTGGCGGCAGGCGGATCATCCGGATAACGGACGAGGGCTGGGACTTTTCTATGGGCTGCTCGCCGGCGCCATGCTGATGGTGGTCGTTGCGCGCGATTCCGTATTGTTATTGATGGCTTGGGAAGTCATGGCCGTCTCGGCCTTCTTCCTCGCCACCACCGAAAACGAAAATGCCGCCGTACGGCGCGCGGGGTGGATTTACCTGGTGGCCACCCACTCAGGTACGCTGTGCCTGTTCGCGCTTTTCGTGCTGCTGAAAAAGATTACCGGCTCTTTTGCTTTGTCCGCCGTGGAGACCGGAGCCCTGTCTCCCACGCTGACTACGATTCTTTTTCTACTTACGTTAATAGGTTTTGGATTTAAAGCCGGGGTCATGCCCCTGCACGTGTGGTTGCCCGGCGCGCATGCCAACGCGCCCAGCCACGTTTCGGCGGTCATGTCGGGAGTGATGCTGAAAATGGGCATCTACGGCATCGTTCGATTAATCGCCCTTCTGCCGCCGCTGGAAACGTGGCATGGCGGCTTGCTGCTGGCCCTCGGCGCAGGCGCCGGGATTCTGGGCATCGCCTTCGCGATCGGACAAAGCGACATCAAACGCCTGCTGGCCTATAGCAGCATCGAGAATATCGGCATCATTGTCATGGGCATCGGACTGGCGAGCCTGGGTCGCACGCTGCACCGGGCCGACTTTGTCGTGCTGGGCCTCGGCGGCGCGCTGCTGCACCTGTGGAATCACAGCTTGTTCAAGTCCCTGCTCTTCCTGAATTCCGGCGTTGTGATCCATGCGACGCATACCCGCGAAATGAACCGCATGGGCGGCTTGGCCCGGCACATGCCCGTGACCTCGACTTTGTTTCTGCTGGGCGCCGTGGCCATCTGCGCGTTGCCGCCCTTCAATGGATTCGTCAGCGAGTGGCTGATGTACCTGGGCTTTTTCGGCAGTCTTCAGGTCTCGGCATCCGGCGGTGCGGCCTGGCCGACCGCCGCCTTGGGCGCCATCGCACTGGCTGCGATCGGGGCCTTGGCCCTGGCCTGTTTCGTGAACGCATTAAGTACGACCTTTCTGGGCGTGTCGCGCCAGCCGCTGGCCCACGAGCCTCATGATCCGGACCTTAGCCAGCTCGGTCCGATGCTACTGCTGGCCGCCGGCTGCACGATCGTTGGCTGCGCGCCTCAATACGTCATGCCGCTGATCCAACAAGCCGCAAGCCAATGGCTGGATGCCGATGCCGCATCGGCCGCCTCACTGCTGAGTTATGTTCCGTTGCGCTGGATCGGCGGAATCGCCCTGGTTTTATTGGGCGCCGCCGGCATCGGATTCTTGCTGCTGCGGCTGCGGTTGCGCACCCGTTCCGTTTGCGGCGTCGGCACCTGGAGCTGCGGCTACGCCCGTCCGACTTCGCGCATGCAGTATACGTCTACTTCGTTCGGACAGATGATCGTTGCGCTCTTTGCCTGGGCCTTGTGGCCGCAAACCAAAGCGCCCAAGATCCAAGCTCCGTTGCCTTCCGCAGGCTTTTTCTCGACCACCGTGCCGGATACCCTCTTGGACCACTTCGTCCTGCCTTTTTTCCGCTGGACCGGGCGGCTGCTGCCCCGTTTACGGCTCCTGCAACAGGGGCGCGTGCAGATTTATCTTTTGTACATCGTGGTCATGGTCCTGCTGTTGTTGATTTGGGAAACGATAGGAAATAAGTCATGAGGGATATCTTCATTCACATCGCGCTGCTGCTGGGGATGCCCCCGCTGCTGCTGGGCGTCATCAACAAAACCAAAGCTCTTTTCGCGGGTCGCAAGGGGCCGCCGTTGCTGCAGCCCTATTACGATTTATTCAAACTGACGCGAAAACATGTGGTCATCAGCGAGGTGACCACCTGGGTCTTCACCGCCGCCCCCGTGATCACCCTGACGGCGCTCCTCATTGCAGGCATCCTGGTCCCCCAGGGCCCATTTCGCGCGCCTCTGGGCTTCACCGGCGACCTGATTCTCTTCGCCTACCTGCTGGGCCTGGGACGGTTCTTTACCACGACCGCGGCTTTGGATACGGGATCCGCGTTCGAGGGCATGGGCGCCGCGCGCGAAGCGACCTTCGCCTGCATGTCGGAACCGGCCTTGTTCTTCGCCTTGCTGGTGCTGGCCAAAATGTCCGGATCGCTGGTGCTCGGAGATTTGCTGCACGCCCCCCTGGTTACCACCGGGTGGGAGGCGGAGGCCGCGCCGCTGGTACTGGTCGCGGTGGGACTGTTCATCCTGCTGCTGGCGGAAAACTGCCGCATCCCGGTGGACGACCCGAATACCCATCTCGAATTGACCATGATTCACGAAGTCATGGTCCTGGATCACAGCGGTCCGCTGCTAGGCCTTGTCCTCTATGGCGCCGCCATCAAGTTGTTCGTGCTGAGCTCCGTATTCCTGCACATCGTCGCGCCCTTTCAAAGCGGGCGGGCGGGACTGGATTGGCTGGCGTTTGTCGGGGAAATGCTGGGCGTCGCGGTCGCCATAGGCGTAGTGGAATCGGTCATGGCCCGCCTGCAAATGCGGCATGTGAACTATTTATTGATCGCGGCGATTCTGTTCTGCGGGTTCGGGTTTGTTTTATTGGTGAGGTAAATATCCATGAATTCATTGCTTAACGCGGCGCTGGTCCTGGTCCTGGCTCTCAATTTGTTTGCCTTGGGAACCAGCCGTATTTTAACGGTCATTCGCACGGTCACGTTTCAAGGCATCCTGCTGGGCATCCTGCCGCTGCTGGTGCACGGGCATCCCAGCCTGCCGGCGGTGTATGCTTCGGCGGCGGCCATTCTTCTCAAGGGGTTTGCCATTCCATTCATGCTCACGCGGGCGATGCGCGACGTGCATATCAAACGCGAAGTGGAACCGCTGATCGGCTTTCTGCCGTCGATGATTCTCGGCGCCGTCGCCACGGGATTCGCGCTGATCTTTGCCGGGGAGCTGCCGCTGGCCGACGAGCACATGACTCCGTTGCTGGTACCCGCCGCATTGTCGACGATGTTCATCGGGTTCATCCTGCTGACCACACGCGCCAAGGCCATTCTGCAAGCCATGGGATACCTGGTGCTCGAAAACGGCATCTTCATTTTCGGAATGATGCTGGTGGAAGCCATGCCGCTGATCGTGGAACTCGGCATCTTGCTGGATTTGTTTGTGGGTATTTTCGTCATCTGCATCATTGTCAATCACGTCAACCAGGCGTTCTCCTCGCTGGATACGCGCCATTTGGCGGCGCTGAAGGAATAACACCATGACTTTGCTATTACTATTGTTCCCTGCGTGCATGGCGCTGGTCGCCTTGGCCATCCCATCCAATCGCTTGCGCCCTTGGGTTCTGCCCGTAACCACGGCAGTCCATCTGGCATTGACCCTGCTGGCGTTGCTGCGGCCGGCTGGAAATATCGCCACCTCCTGGATCGCTTTGGACCCGCTGGGCAAGCTGGTATTGTTGTTGATCAGCGTGCTGTACTTCATCACCTCGTTCTATCTGGTGGGCTATTTGCATTATCGCCACGAACGCTCCAATCGCATTGTCTGCGCGTGCCTGTTGAGCGGCTTGAGCGCGATGACGCTGCTGACTTGGGCCCATCATCTGGGCATCATGTGGGTGGCCATCGAAACCACGGCGCTGAGCACCGCGCCCCTCATCTACTTCAACCATACGCCCCGCTCGATCGAGGCCGCGTGGAAATATCTGTTGATCGGATCGGTCGGCATCGCGCTGGCGCTGCTGGGCTCGTTCTTTCTGGCCTACGCCTCGCTGCGCTCGGGCCTTCCCCCCACCCTGCTGTTGGGCGAGCTGCTGCGCGAAGCCCCCCAGCTTTCCAAGCCCTGGCTGCATGCCGCCTTCGTGCTGATGCTGGTCGGCTATGGAACCAAAATGGGCCTGGCCCCGATGCACACTTGGAAGCCGGATGCCTACGGCGAAGCGCCGGGCGCCATCGGCGCCTTGCTGGCCGGCGGGGTCACCAGTTGCGCCTTTTTGTGCATCCTGCGGATCTACCACATTTGCCTGGCCGCAGGCGACGGGCCCTACGTGGCGCCGATGCTTCTCTTCATGGGCCTGCTCTCCATGGCCATCGCGGGCATTTTCATGGTCGGGCAGCAGGACTATAAACGCATGCTGGCGTATTCCAGCGTCGAACACATGGGCATCCTGATTCTCGGACTCGGCCTTGGAGGGGCCGCCGCTCTCTTCGGCACGCTCCTGCACATGATCAACAACGGCCTGACCAAAGGCGTCCTATTTCTCTCGGCAGGCAACATCCACCGCTCCTACAACAGCGCACAGACCAGCGTCGTACATGGCGCCCTGCGCCGGCTTCCCCTCTCGGGAGGTCTGTTCCTGACGGGCTTCCTGGCCATTACGGGATCGCCGCCCTTCGCGCCATTCATCAGCGAGTTTTCCATTTTCAATGCGGCCATCGATTCCGGGCACTGGATCGCCAGCGGCTTGTTCCTGCTCTTTTTGCTGGTCATCTTCATCGGCATGGGCGCGACGGTGCTGCGCATCGTGCAGGGCTCGGCGCCGGAATCCACCCCCCAAACGCCCTATCGCGACAGCCTTTTCACCACGTTCTCGCCGATCGTTTTTCTCGGCTTGGCGTTGTTGCTCGGGTTGGCCATTCCCTCGCCGTTGAATCATATGCTTATGGACGCCGTCCATTACCTGGAGGTCCAACCATGACGACCCCATCCGCCCCCGACATGCTCACCTTGATCAACGCGCAATCCGTCGCGCTCGACCGGATTCCCCGTCACGACCTCGAGACGTTTCAACGCATCGTCTCGGCGGCGCTGCACGCCGGGCAACGCGCCTCGGCCTTTTTCGGCGCTGCCGCCGATCAGCCCGGCCAGACCGATCTATTCATCGTTCTGGCCCACGACAACAACAGTCAGTTGAACCTGCTTTGCACCCAAGTAGAAGGCGGCCATTTCCCTTCGCTGACGCCAAGCTGCCCCTCGCTGCACCTTTTTGAACGCGAGATCGCCGAACAGTTCGGCCTGCGCCCGGAGGGACATCCCTGGCTGAAGCCCGTGCGCTATCGGACATCCTGGGATTCGCAGCGCGACGCCTGGCAACGTCCGCGCGGCCAAGCCATCCTACCCGGCGTGGGCGATTTCTATCGCGTGGACGGCCCCGACGTTCATGAAGTGGCCGTCGGCCCCGTGCATGCGGGCATCATCGAGCCCGGCCATTTCCGCTTCCAATGCCACGGCGAAGAGGTCTACCACCTGGAAATCGCGCTAGGTTATCAGCATCGCGGCATCGAAGAAGCCCTGCTCCAAAATTCCGGCCGCCGCGGCCTGCACTATGCCGAGACGCTGGCCGGCGACACCACCATCGGCCATGCCACCGCCTACTGCCAGGTGCTCGAAGCGCTCGCCGGCGGCTTCAGCGCGGTTCGGGCGCAATCGTTGCGGGGCATTGCCCTGGAACTCGAGCGGCTGGCCAATCACGTCGGCGATTTGGGCGCGCTGGCCAACGATATCGGCTTCCTGCCCACGGCGTCTTATTGCGGACGCATTCGCGGCGACTTCCTGAACATGAGCGCGCTGCTTTGCGGCAGCCGCTTCGGACGGGGCATGGTTTGTCCCGGCGGCGTCGGTTACGACATGGATGCGGCCCGCATTAAAGATCTTCAAACGCGCCTGACCGCCGCAGAAAAAGACACCGCCAACGCGGTCAATCTGCTCTTCGATACGCCCTCCGTGCTGGCCCGTTTCGAGAGCAAAGGCGTGCTGCCGCCGGAAATGGCCCGCACCCTGGGCATGGTCGGCCCGGCCGCCCGCGCGTCCGGTTTGTATCGGGACATCCGGCACGATCATCCGGCGGGCATCTATCGCTTCGTGCATCTGCCTTTGTCCACGTGGGACACCTGCGACATCTTTGCCCGCGGCTATGTGCGCTGGCTGGAGATCCAGCAATCGATCGAGTTCATTCGCGAACAACTCAACGCCATTCCCGCAGGACCCATCCGGACGAAACCCGGACCGCTCAAACCGTCCCGGCTGGCCGTTTCGCTCGTCGAAGGCTGGCGCGGCGAACTTTGCCACGTGGCGCTGACCGACGCCCAGAGCCTCGTCCGGCGCCATAAGATCGTCGATCCGTCCTTCCATAACTGGATGGGGCTGGCTTATGCCATGCGAAATCAACAGATCTCCGATTTCCCGCTGTGTAATAAAAGCTTCAACCTGTCGTATTGCGGACACGATTTATAGGCGCCGATATGATTAAAATAACGCTAGCCCGTTTACATCAAAAACATCGAACCATTCGATATCCGGATGCGCCTCCGCCTCCGCTGCCTGACCGTTTGCGAGGGCGGCCGTTGTTTGACGCCGCGCGCTGCCAGGGCTCGTGCCAGCTCTGTGCAGAAAGCTGCCCGACCGGCGCCATCGAGTTTACCGCCGATCACAAGCCGCGCGTGGATCTCGGGAAATGTCTATTTTGCAACGATTGCGTGCAGGCCTGCCCCCAGCACGCCATTCGGCACAGCAACGACTATCGCCTGGCCGCCAGCCGGCGCGAAGAACTCGTCGTGGAAGAAGGGCAAGCCCTTCAGTGGGCTCATGAGCTGGGGAAAGATTTAAAGCGACTCCTGGGGCGCTCTCTCAAGCTGCGGCAGGTTAGCGCCGGCGGCTGCAACGCCTGCGAGGCCGACGTCAACGTCTTGGGAACCGTGGGTTGGGATCTGGGCCGTTTCGGAATTCAATTTGTCGCCTCGCCCCGTCATGCCGACGGAGTCCTGATTACCGGACCGGTCACCCAAAACATGCAAAGCGCATTGATGGACACCTACCGCGCCGTGCCCAATCCGAAGATCGTCATCGCCGTTGGGGCCTGCGCCATCGCCGGCGGCCCCTTTGTGGACCATGCCGAAGTGAATAACGGCGTAACCAACCTGCTTCCCGTCGATCTGTTCATCCCTGGATGCCCGCCGCATCCGTTGACCATTCTGGATGGGTTGTTGCGGCTGTTGGGACGGGTTAAAGACTGATTTAGAGCCTATTTCGTTCGTTACTCATAGACTCGCATCAGCGTCTACTTTTCCATATTACGGGGAGGAAGATTTAGCCCCACAGATGGCAAAGCAGTCCCACGGATTCGCGGGATTTGTACCTTTTCGCTCCGCCTTTGCAGGGTAAGCCTTGCCGCTGCAAGAAGACTTGTTTTTTGGAGGGGCGCGCTCCGTCGCGACCGAAAGAAGAAGGTTCCGACAGAGCGGAACCCTCCAGAAAACTTTAGATCTTTTCGGATGGGACAACGGATAAAGAGCTGTTCCATCGGCGTCTTTCATGGGTTGCTTATTCTATTCGTTGCCGCCTCTCTTGGTTTGAGTTTGCAATGCCGAAGAGCCCGCCTGCGCATCACTACGCGAAGCGTTGCGGGCAGGGAGAAGCCGGGCCACCTTCAGGTCCACTTCGGACCGACGGCAGGACCCTTAAGGCTCGGACTTGACGATCCGTGGGACCGCTTTGCCATCCGTGGGGCCCATCTTCCAAGGGTAGAAGACGCCCCACGGCATGGGATACGGATTCCTTAGCCCGGATTTCTCACCAGCGCGGCCTCGCTGGTGAGAAATGCGGGTTAGCAATCAAAGAGCAGCCTCCTGCACATGCACGCCGGCTTCAATTCGCTCCAACTCCCGAAGCAGTTCCTCGCGGGTGGCCTGTTTTTTGAGCGCTTCCTTGAAGCCGGCGTTCTGCAAAGAAAAACTCAAACGAGACAGTAAATGCAGATGTGTTTTGACGGTCGGCGAAATCAAGGCGAACAGGATCTGCACCGGCTTTCCGTCCAACGCGCCAAACTCAATGGGTTGGTCTAGAAAACAGAGGCTAACCATGGGCTTATCGACTTCCAATATGGCAGGATTGCGCACATGAGGGATCGCAACCCCATCGCCAATCCCGGTAGACTGAAGATTCTCGCGCGCCCGCAACGCCTGGAAAAGGAATTCGCGATCCACGCCATCGGGCAGCTTCATTACATCGACCACCGAACGCAGCACCGCCGATTTGTCGCGACCTTCAATCCGATAGTAAATGCCGCCGGTCTGAAGACAGGCGGCCAGCGTGGGCAAAACATCCGTCGACTCGGATCCTTGAAACATGTCGGAAGAGATATTGATCTTCTTGGTCGTCGCCCACTCAAGCAGCAGAGCCTTGTTGATGCGATACTGTCCTTCGACACGATAGGCTGGCAGCCCCGATCCCTGAATCCATCGATAAATCGTTTTTTCCGTTACATTTAGAAGCTTCGATACATCACGAACAGATAATTGCATGCCATACCTCGTTTTTTCCAATGCTATTGTCCATACATACGCATTTGACAGGCTTAATGTCCTCTTAATGTCTACAGATGTCAAAATGAATGCAAAAGAATGACCGGGACGAGGTCGTCCCGGCTCCAAAAAGCAAAATATCGCAACAGACTTGCCCTGGAGCGTTACCATGCCGAAATAGGCGCTTAATCGGCAGCCAGCCGAGTGGGATCGGAGACCCGGCCCATGAAGAGAATCCCACCCTGGCCCCGCTCGCGAATAAGAAAAACAAAGGGACGATCGGCTTGAAATACCACGGGACTGGCCGGAACCGAGGTCAGCGACATGATCGCGCCCGTTGCCGCGGCGGCTTCGGTTCCCTCTTCGTTCACTTCCACAAAAACCTTGTGAATTACATCCGACATCCATAAGCCGGGTCTTTTGGACATACCCGAAAAATCCGCCTTCTGAACATGAAAAGCCTCGGTGACGCCCATGCTTTGAAGGACGTCGTTGAGCACAAAAGACGACACGATCTTGAAGCGGGGCATCAAGACTTGAACGTCCCTCGAATGGAGTTTCTTCAATCCGTCTTCGAAATAGGCGAACGTAAGCTTCGACTCCACGCCGGAAAGCCCGTTCGTCGCTTTGGGCAGCAAGATGACCATCGACAAATCCTGGTTCGCGTAGAGCAATTCGAGCCATTGCGCCTCGTCGTCTTCTGCATACAAGTAATCGCCCTGGCGGGACATCATCATCACGTTCGTTTCCTCGTCAGGCACAATCGTGAAAGGCATTTCGCGGGTCAGGGAGGGATCGAAGGGGTGAGCCCATTGACTCTTGAAGTAGACGGCATTTACAAGAACCAGGCGGATCATGGCATTCAGCGTTCCCGGCGGCAGGAGATTCCGTATTTTATCCTGCGTCTGCTGCTCCACCCAAGCATTGATTTCTGTGCGTGCGGTCTCGGCATCGGCCATAAAGTCGACCGGCTGCAACTCCGAAAAATAGTACGTTTTCAACGCATTAAGAAACGGCTCTCGAAAGGCATACGATTTATCCACCCACAGCGATTGGGCGCTGCGCAGTTGGACGGAAGCCTTCTCTTCCATCGCTTTCAAGTGCAAGATGAATTCATGAAAGGCAGCACCCGTATCCAACCCGGTAAAGTGCATGGTTTCCGAGATTTGCCGGGCCGTCTCCCCGGAGGCGCCGGCATGGACCATGCTCATGGAGACGGAAAGACTGAAGGGAGACGCAATCAGGTTGCCCGGCGTATTGCCAAGGGATTGGTATAATTCAAACGCGAAAGCGTTGTTTCGTTCCACCAGCGATTCGGTTGCAGCCCCCCACCCCGAGCACAACCCGAAAAGCAAACACCAACCAGACCAGACCATAAGCTTTGTATTCACACCCCACCTCTCATTCTGACAGCAGCCTACTACTCTTTTTGACCGGCATCCGTTTAATTTCAAATGAATTTACATCGTTTTTCCCGTGGCGCTCTGATATGAATGGCCTTCAAGAAATTAACAACGAGGCCCGAAATGCATACGCGCGCATTGCTGCTGTTGGCATCGATTTGTCTTTTACTGACGGCCTGCACCACCGTTTCCTTTCCGGAATTGAATCTCAAGGATGAAGTGACCTTCGAGTCCGACGACCGCATCCTCATCCTGGCGCCCCACCCCGACGACGAAGTCATCGCCTGCGGCGGCGTCATTCAGAAGGCCCTGGCAAAGGGGTTGCCCGTTCACGTGGCCTATCTGACCTACGGCGACAACAACGAATGGGCGTTCATTCGCTACGAGAAACGCGTGCTGATCGCGCCGCAGAGCATCCGCAATATGGGTTTGGTGCGCCGCCTGGAAGGAATCGCCGCCTGCGAGGTCCTGGGGCTTCCGCCGGAAGATCTATCGTTCCTGGGCTATCCCGATTTCGGCACATTGACCATCTGGAACAACCGCTGGAACAGCAGTCCTCCGTTTCGCAGCATGTTGACGCGCGTGACGGTCGTGCCCTACACGAACGCCTTCCATTTCGGAGCCCTGTACAAAGGCGAATCCATCCTGGGCGATCTCACGCAAATCTTCCGCTCCTTCCGTCCAACGAAGATCTTCGTCTCGCATCCCGAAGATCAAAATCCCGACCACCGATCGTTGTACCTGTTCACGAGAGTGGCGCTGTGGGATCTGCGTCAGGAACTCAAAGCCGAGCTGCTGCCCTATCTCGTCCACTTCAAATCCTGGCCGCTGCCCAAAGGCTATCGTCCCGACCAGACGCTGTCCCCGCCCGAGTCCATGTCAGAAGGCATTCCCTGGAAAGTTCTTAATTTGAACGAAGACGAGTTGGCCCTGAAGCGCGAAGCCCTCAGGAAGCACAAAACGCAATACGATTATTCCCATGTCTACCTGGAAAGCTTTCTGCGAAAGAACGAATTTTTTGGCGATTATCCCGTGGTGGAATTGACCAATAATCACGAAGACAAGGAACTCGGCGGCGAAAAAGACCTGTTGAATCCGCCTGAGGAGTTGAGTCCCGAGCAACGGGCTCGCTACACCGGGGTGCAACGACGATACATCCGGCTCGAAGACCGGGAACTGGTATTGAACGTCACGTTGTCCAAGCCTCTCGCCAATACCGTCGGGGCCGTCGTCGAACTTTTCGGCTACCGTTCCGACAAGCCGTTCGCCGACATGCCGAAGATCAAAGTGACCATTGGCCCCCTGGCGCATACCGTTTACGACCAATTCAACGCGTTACCCGCCCAGTCCGTCCGTGTCGTCCGCCGTGCCAGGGAATTCACGCTGAGGATTCCGTTGGAAATAATCGGAAACCCGGAAAAAATCCTGACCAGCGCCCGCATCAATGCCGGAGGCCTCCCCCTAAGTTGGGCCGCCTGGCGCGTCCTGAAAGTGCCGCCGTCCGCCGGCAAACCCCTCGACGCCCACGCCCAAAGAGTCGCTGTGCCCGTCCTGTAAAAAGCATCAGGATATACGCATTCCGGAACCCAACATTGAAGTGCGATCCATCAACTTTGGACTCCTTGGACCTTGGACTTTGGACTCTTTTGTCTTCGGTCTCTTCGTCCCCTCAAACCCAATATTGCCGATCCAGCGACCGATACTGAATGGCTTCCGAGACATGAGGCAGCAGCACTTGCTCGGAACCCTCCAAATCGGCGATGGTGCGAGAGACTTTCAGGATGCGGTCATAGGCCCGCGCGCTGAAATTCAGGTCCGACAGGGCCATTTTAAGGGAGTTTTCGGCATCTGGGTCGGGGCGGCAGTATTTGTGGACATCCTTGGCGCGCATATTGGCGTTGCAATGAACCTTGGCTACGCCTTTGAAACGGTGTTGTTGAATCTGACGGGCTTTAATAACGCGCTCGCGGATTTTTTCGGAGGGCTCCCCCTTCTCCATCGAGGCCAACTGCTGGTAATTGACCGCCGGCACTTCGACATGGATATCGATGCGGTCCAGCAACGGCCCGGAGATTTTGTTTCGGTAGCGTTGGATCTGCAGCGGCGAGCAGCGGCACTCCCGGCGCAGGTCGCCAAAAAAGCCGCACGGGCAGGGATTCATCGCCGCCACCAGCATGAAGCGGCTGGGAAACGTCACGCTGGCCGCCGCGCGCGAAATGGTGACAAAGCCATCCTCCAGCGGCTGGCGCATCACTTCGAGCACGTTCCGATGAAACTCCGGCAATTCGTCGAGAAAAAGGACGCCGTGATGCGACAGACTCACTTCGCCCGGCATCGGATGCGAACCGCCGCCCAGCAGCCCGGCATCCGAAATCGTATGATGCGGCGCGCGAAAAGGACGCCGGGCCACCAGCGCCTGATGAGCAGGAAGAGATCCGGAAATGCTGTGAATCTTGGTCGTCTCGAGCGATTCGTCCATGCTCATCGGCGGCAGGATGGACGGCACCCGCCGGGAGAGCATGCTTTTTCCCGTGCCGGGCGGACCTAAAAGCAAGATATTGTGCCCGCCGGCCATGGCCACTTCCAGCGCGCGCTTGGCGGATTCCTGGCCTTTTACGTCGGCAAAATCGTCGTCGTAGGCGCTGTAGGAATTGAAGACCTCATGCACGTCCAACTGAAACGGCGCGACGGGAATTTTGCCGGCCATGAAGTCGCCGGCTTCCCGCAGGGTACGGACCGGATAGACCTCCAACCCCTCGACCACGGCCGCTTCCTCGGCGTTGTCGACCGGCACAATCATGCCTTTACGGCCTTCCTGGCGGGCATTCAACGCGATCGGCAGGATGCCCCGGACGCGGCGGACCTCTCCGCTCAAAGCCAATTCGCCGACCACGCAATAGTTCAGCAAGGGCTCTCCGGGAATGTCATCGGTTGCCGCCAGCATACCGAGCGCAATCGGCAAATCGAAGCTGGGGCCTTCCTTTTTTACGTCGGCGGGCGCCAGATTGATCGTCGTGCGGCCCCGCGGCGGCTTGTAGCCGGAATTGATCAAGGCCGTTTCGACGCGGTCCTTGCTTTCCTTCACGGCGGCATCGGGCAACCCCACAATGACCGTCTGCGGATCGCCCCGCCCCGCATTCACTTCAATTTCGACGGCATACGCATCCACGCCGTACACCGCTCCAGAAAACGCTTTGGCCAGCAATTCAACCTCCCTTTCGCCCTACCCGACCCTGCCTCCGGCGGATCGCGAGCACGGGGGCAGTATAAAAGCATCTGTTGCCGAGACAAGCGCCAAGACGGGGAAAAATCTGTTACATTCGAGGCCTACCATTTACTGCTCTGAATTAGGCGCCGGTGAAATAAGGCGAATCTAGGTAACTAAGCAAAATTTTCCTGACAAAAAATGAACCACCTTACCTGTGGGAAGCCCGTCTTCGGCCTG
This sequence comes from Lentisphaerae bacterium GWF2_57_35, assembly GCA_001804865.1. GTDB lineage: Bacteria > Verrucomicrobiota > Kiritimatiellia > CAIQIC01 > GWF2-57-35 > GWF2-57-35. Next base: position 49,447 of record MHBK01000047.1, on the reverse strand, counting down.
TCCGCCGTAGTTCCGTCCGCGGGACGAAGGCGGAAGAAGCCGGGCCACCTTCAGGAGCATTTTCGGCAGGTGGACCGTCTCGATCGGATCGGGATGGTTGCATAACTCTGGAGTCTCAGACTAGTCCATTGTTTTTTGTCAGACAACTGTTGCCTAGTTACTTAGATCATTGCATTACCATGCATCATTCCGGATCAAGGATTTCATGTCCAATGGCTTTGCCGACTGCAATCCTGCTTGCGCCATATTGAGCAAAAATGATTCCATGGCGACTTCAACCGCCTTGTCGTTCCTCTGTTGATCCGTTAACAATTCATCGCTCGACATTTTTACAAAGGCTCCATTTTGAATCTGAGCCTCCGGTTGAAGACCGCCAAAGCTTCTGTAGAGTTCGGTTCCTTGGACATCGATCAGCGCAAAGACTAACGACAAGACTCCAACAGTGCCGTTATAGCTGTAGGCATTCGATCCAACCGAGTACTCAATCCCGTGCCAGAACGCCGAACCATGTGAAAACTCTACGTTGAATACATCCACGTAGCAGGAGACAATGGCATCCACTTGGTATTTCGTTTTCAACTCCGCCAAAGTGTGTTTCCATACGGCTTGAGCTTTCTCGCTGTATATCTTTCCGGTTTTGGGATCATATAAGTCGCCGACGCGTTTTTTCATCCCTTCATTTACTGTTGTAAAAACATCGGAAGGAAGAACCTTGAAACCCGCAGCGTCCAACTTAAACGCAACTTTATCGAGGAACTGTCGGCTGATGGCTTCGGAGGTCGCCGACTTGAAAGGAAGCTGCACTTCAGGAATGACCACCGTTTTTACTTTTTGCTTAATAACGACAGGGATGACATAAAAATAGGAGTTCGTCTTTGAAGGCGGAACCGTTATGCAACTAACCGACCATGTCATTAGCCCCACGGCACTTAATAAACAGCATGTTTTTTTCATATGCGCCCTATGATGGGGTTGCTTCATTTTGATGGAGCTGCTTCATCCACGTATCCGCGTACGATGGACACATCTGGAGCTTCAGGCTTCAACTCAAGATACTTTTTCAGTACCAGCTTCGATTCGGCATACTTTCCCGTTTGCCTCAGGAGCAAACCCAACTCGAGATATACGCTGGCATTGGTAGGATTGAGTATAATGGATTCCGCATATTGTGCGATTGCGACGTCCAAATGGTTGGGTCCAGGGCCGCAAAGCCGATAAAACTCACCCAGCAAAGCGTGAGCCAGCGCATTACTCGGATTGAACTGAACGACTTCGTCCAGAACATCTTTTACGTCAATATAATTGTGGCGTAACATACGCATTCGTACGTCTTCAACCGTAGCATTTTGTGTTGCATCCCTGTATTCCTGGGTGCGAGTGATTCCTTCGGCGAGACTGTTGTTAGTGGATATCGAACGATAGTAATATTGAAGAGTTGGCAGGAGTGATAACTTTTTATTGTAGAAAAAATGCGACGGGCTGCCCATGGCTTTGAAAAGAAGCAACTGAAAGGCTTCAATCGACTCACGCATGTCGTATCCGGCGGCTTTCATCATCGCAAATCCGTCACGATCAGCTTCTGCCTCTACATTCTTGGCATATCCGTCAATAGCCAGGGCTTTCCACAGCACATCGGCTTTATTGGTGCTGGCCGAGTTATTCAATAGTCCTGATTCCTTATCCGCATAAACCAGCGGATGCCTGCTGACCAGATGTGCTACTTCCCGACTCAAGATGGCAGCCAGTTGCGCTTCATTTTTCATGAGCGCGAGCAGAGAGGCATCAATGAGGATAAGACCATGAGGATAACTGCAGGCATAAGGATATTCCTTGGGAATAACGCGAACCCTTACATTCTCCACCGTTCCCGTCGCGTGAGTTATCAAGTTGCTCGTTACGCTGCTCAAATATGCGTCCAACGTTTCATCCATAAAGAACGACTTGTTTGTCACCAAGTCATCTTCAATTTTCTGGGACAAAACCAGAAGAGCTTCGATCTTTGACATTGATGCCGACGCTGCAAAGGTTGGCCAACACATGCCCATCTGGATACCGAGCAAAACGACACAGAGTAACGCCCCATCGCCCATACGTTTCAGCCTTGAAATTCTCTCGTGCATGAACAGGAAGCTCCTGTTTTTCGTTTTTTTCATATTTACGTGCATCTACACCCAGGCGGGGCTTACAGAGGGTCCATCCGAGTCACTTCAATTTCGACGGCATACGCATCCACGCCGTACACCGCTCCAGAAAACGCTTTGGCCAGCAATTCAACCTCCCTTTCGCCCCACCCGCCCTGCCTCCGGCGGATCGCGAGCACGGGGGCAGTATAAAAGCATCTGTTGCCGAGACAAGCGCCAAGACGGAAAAACGACAACCCGCGCATTAAGATCGAATTAAACAAGCCGGACGATTGAAAGTACAATAGGAAGAGTGTATAAAGTGGAGCTCATATGACGGAACCCCTCGATGAATTGGTGGAACGTGCCGGCAGATCCGAGATTTCCTCGGTGCGAACCGTCCTCGCCAAGATAATTGAAGCCATCAGCAATCCCAATTCCAGCGCGATGAACTTGAAAGACCTCATTGAGGTCGATCCTCCGTTGGCCGGCCGAGTCCTGAAATTAGCCAATTCCGCGAGTTATGGCGTCAACCGGCCCCTGGTTCAAATCCTCGACGCCATCATCACGATCGGGTTCGAGGCGGTGAGGGAACTGGCGCTGAGTCAAAAAGTCTGCGAAATTTTCACCAAGGGGGAGAAGTTCTACGGGTATACCCGCACGGCGCTATGGATGCATAGCGTCGGGGTAGCCCTCTGCGGAAAGATGATCTACCGCAAGGAATTCCGGCGCCCTGGGGACGACATCTATACCGCCGGGCTGCTGCACGACATCGGCATCATAGTGGAAGATCAATTCAATCATGCCGCCTTCATCAAGATTCTGGAACGCATGCAATCCGACAAATGCTCGATCGACGTTTTGGAGTCCGAGCTGATGGGGTTCACTCATATGGATGTCGGACGCAAGCTGTCCGAAGCCTGGAAACTGCCGGACGAACTTTCCCAAATCATCGGCATCGAAGGCCGTCCGGAAATGGCGACGACCGAGCAAGCGACCATGGTCATGACGCTCTACGTGGCCAATCATGCCTGCAACCTGAAGCGCATCGGATTCAACGAGACGCCCAATCTGAACGAAAGCCTCTATCTCGATTGCCTGAGCCAACTGAAGCTCAGCGAGCTGTCCCTTGCTTTGATCATGAACGACGTGGAAAGATCGATCAACCAAATGACCAAAGAAGGATGGTTTTGAGCATGACTGATCCAGGGACCGATCAGGAAACAACACGCCGCCTCGAAGCGCATGTGGAAGAACTGACCACCCGCCTGCGGCATGCGGAAAACGACATGTTTCTGACCCAGCAGGAGTCCATGTCGGCCAAAGCCGGATACATCGATCTGATGTCCGAGCTGCGCCGTCAAAACGCCCAGCTGGAAGAACTCAAACAGAGCCTGGAGCAACGCGTCCAGGAACGCACAGCCCGTCTGGAAGCGTCCAATCAATCGCTGGCCGAAGAAATTCGCGAACGCAAAAAAGCGGAAAAAATCCTTCGAAAAACGGAAAACAAGAAGAACGCCCTGCTCAACTCCATTCCCGGACTGCTGATTCATTTCGACCGGAACGGAACCTTGTTGGATTTCCGCGAGCAAAAGAACGCGGAGCCGTATGTTTCCCTGGATGAGGTCATCGGTCAAGGCCTGTCCGGCATCTTTCCGCCGGATGTCGCAGAGGCCTTTTTGCGTGAAGGCGACCTGACCCTCCAACATAAACGGGTGCGCATACTCCAGTATGCCATTACCCAGTCCGATGTTCCGCGATTTTTCGAGGCGCGCCTGTCGCCCTGCGGCCTCGACGAAGTGCTGGCCCTGGCTTATGACATCACCGACTGGAAAAAGGCCGAGGAAAACCTTCGCGACAGCGAGCATCGGTTGCGAGCCGTCCAAGACTCCATTCAAACCGGTTTTATGCTGATCGATGCCGAAAGACACGAAATCGTAGACATCAATCCGGCCGCCGTCGACATGATCGGACTGCCGCGAAACGAGATCGTCGGTTCGCCCAGCACCCGGTTCCTGACGCCTACCGAGTTGGAAACCAATCCCACCGCCCGCTTGAGCCCCTCGTTGGAAAAGACGTACCGGATTTTGGTCAATGCCCGCGGCGAGAGCATCCCGGTGCTCAAAACGGTGTCGCCGGTGAATTTGAAGGGGCGATGGCACCTGGTCGAAACGTTTACGGATATCAGCGAACGCGAGTTTGCGGAACGGCTGCTTCAGCATCGCCTGGGCATGGAATCGTTGATTGCGTCCATCTCCTCGCGCTTTTTGAACGCCGGCCCGGAAAACGTCGACACCGAGATCAACCGGTCGCTGGAAGAAATTGCCCTCTTTATCGGAGTCGAACGATGCTTTCTGGGCGTGATTTCCGAGGATCGGGAAACCCTCCATATCACCAATCGCTGGGCGATGGAGGGTTTGTCTCCTGTGCTATCGACCGTCAAACAGCTGCGTCTCAACGATTTTCCGTGGACTTATCATCAACTCAGCCGGTTCGAATCCGTCCAGATTTCCAGCGTCAACGACCTTCCAAGGGAGGCCGGCGCCGAAAAAGTACTGCTTCAAAAGGGCGGCATTCATTCGATCCTGTTCACCCCTATCGTCATCAACCAGACTCTTTTTGGCATTCTATCGCTTCTCGCGGAAGAGAAGGCGCGTTCGTGGGACATCGAGGATATCCGCCTGCTGAATCTGGCCGGCGAGATCATCGCGAATGTCCTGCGCCGCAAAATGGCGGAAGACGCCCTGCGCCGGGCCAACGACGAATTGGATATGCGCGTGGCCGAACGGACGAGCGCCCTCACCCTTTCGAACGAACAACTCACCGGGGAAATTGCCATTCGCAAGCGGACCGAAAGCGAATTGCAGCGGGCCAAGGAAAAAGCCGAAGAATCCAATCGCATGAAATCGCAATTCATCGCGAATGTGTCGCATGAAATTCGGACTCCCTTGAATGCCATCGTCGGGTTTTCGGAATTGATTCTCAATGCTCAGGACGTGCCGCTCATTCAGAAATATGCCCGATCCACCCTCCATGAAACCGAAGTCTTCCTCGGCCTGATCAACGACCTGCTGGACAATGCCCGCATCGAAGCCGGCAAGATGCCGCTGGAGGAGCAGGCCTTCGAGCTTCACAGCCTGATGGAAAGTATTGTCAGCACCTCGAACGTCCATGCCCGGCGAAAGGGTTTGGATTTTCTTCTTCACGTCGACACCGGCATTCCCCCCTGGCTCTGGGGCGACGACCACCACCTGCGGCAAATTCTCATGAACCTGATTGTAAACGCGGTCAAGTTCACGGAAAAAGGGTCCATCAAGGTGAATGTGAAGCAGCAAAGCAACGACCATTCGGGCATCGTTTTGCGTTTCGATGTCGTGGATACCGGCATCGGAATCCCCAAGGAAAAACAAGCGACCATTTTCGAGAGTTTTACGCAGGCGGACGGAAGCACCACCCGGCGCTTTGGCGGAACCGGCTTGGGCACGACCATTGCCCGGCATCTGGCCCACTTGATGCATGGCGACATTTCCGTGGAAAGCGAGCCCGGCCAGGGCAGTTGCTTCTCGGTCGTCATTCCCTTCAGGATACAAGACGTTCCTCCGGAGAGCGCCGTACCGAAAAACGCCCCGGAAGAGGAACTCGTTTCCCCTGTCCCATCCGGCGACAAAAAAAGCATCCTGCTGGTCGAGGATTATCAGCCCAACCAGGAAGTGGCCCGCCATCACCTGGAACGGATCGGGTACACCGTGGATATCGCGGAAAATGGCGAAGAAGCCGTCGCCGCTTGCGGCCGCAAGAATTACGACTTGGTCTTGATGGACTTGCAGATGCCGGTCATGGATGGATACGATGCCACTCGAAACATCCGGACAAATTACCCGCAATACAACGCGATTCCCATCCTGGCCATGACAGCCAACGCCTCGTCCGATGCCCGCCATCAATGCCGTACCGTGGGCATGGACGACATCATCACCAAACCCATCCGGCGCGTGACCTTCCTGCGGACCGTCGCGCGATGGTTCCATGCCGGGCCGGCGGACGTGGCGCACAATGCCATGACGGCCGTCAAAAGTCCCACCCGGAACGCCCCGTTCGACCTCAAGCAGGCCGTCGAGGAATTCGGGGGCGATCAATCGCTGGTCGAAGCCATGATCGGCCAGTTTCTCGACAAGGTGGAAGATCAACTGGTTTCCATCCGGCAGGCGATCCAGAAAAGCGAAACGGAAACCGTTCGCAAGGAGGCGCACCGCATACGCGGCGGCGCCGCCAATCTGACGGCCATGCCGCTGGCGGCGGCGGCCTCCCTGCTGGAGGAGGAAGCCGGCTCCCCCACTCCGTCGGATCTTGAAAAGACCTGCGGCCTTATGGAAACGGAATTCAAGCGATTGAAAGATTACCTGAAGACAAAGAAATAAACCAAAAAGGGGTCCCATGAGAATATTGATCGTGGACGACGATTATGTCAGCCGAACCAAACTAAAAGCCCTGCTGTCCGCTTACGGCGATTGCGATGCGGTTTATGACGGGCAGATAGCGTTCGATTTTTTCATCAAGGCTTGGGACGATCATGCCCCCTACGGTCTGATTACCATGGATGTGGACATGCCCGGCGCCCGAGGCCAGGATGTAGTCGACCGACTTCGCTCATGGGAAGCCGACAAGCAATGCTACAAGAGCGACAAGGAAGCGAAAATCCTGATGGTGTCCGCGATGAAAGATGCCGACAGCGTGGTCAAATCCTTTTCCAAAGGCTGCGAGAATTACCTGATCAAGCCCATCACGCCGGCCGATTTGCAAAAGGCAATGGACGAATTCGACTTTCAGCCGATCAAAAAGTGAAAGGCTGACCGGAAGCGGCCCGGCTTCTCCGAAGACGGGCTTCTTTTGCGCCCCAGCGGAATTCAGCTTTCCGGATCCTTATAGGTGCGAAACTCCGCAGGCACGGGATCGCCGCCTTCCCAAACCACGCGCCGAAAATCGTCCGGATCCGTATTGCCTTCCGTGTTGATCAGCAGGATTTGGGAGTCGGGCCCCAACTGTAGCCGCTCGCGCAAGGCGCTGCCTTCCTCGCTCTGCATGGTAAACAGCAGCGCGCCCAACGTAACGGCGCCGGATTCTCCGGACACGATGAACGGATCGCCGGCCAGGGGAACCGCATAAACCCGCATGCCTTTGGCGGCGACATAATCCGGGCACACCGCAAAAAAGTCGGCGCAATCCCACAGGAGTTTCCACGCCAGGGGGCTTGGATCGCCGCAGGCCAAGCCCGCCATGATCGTGTTCAGCTCGCCATCGAAATGGTGCGGCTGCCCGTCGCCCCGCAGGGCGGATTCGTACAAACACGCGGCCTTTGAAGGCTCCACGACCACCGTTCGGGGGCGTTCGGCTCCGAACAATTGATAGTAGAAACCGATGGTAGCCGCAGCCAGCGCCCCCACCCCAGCCTGAACAAAAACATGCGTGGGCTTGGCGAGACCCTGCGCAGACAGTTGCTCCTGCGCCTCCGAAAAGAGCGAGGCATATCCCTGCATGACCCACTTGGGAATATCCGAATAACCTTCCCAGGATGTATCCGAGATGACCTGCCAGCCATTCATCTCCGCATCGACGCTCGCCTGGCGCACCGCATCATCGTAGGTCCCGTCGACCACTACGACGCGGCCTCCATTCTTTTCGATCGATTTGATGCGGGGCTGAGAAGTGTGTTTGTGGACGTAAATCACCGATTCAAAACCCAGATTCGTTGCCGCCCAGGCCACCCCCCGGCCATGATTGCCGTCGGTCGCCGCGGCAAAAACCAACCGACCGAGTCGCTCCTTCACGCCGGGGGAAGTCAATTCGGCAAACGGCAGTTCGCGGTCGCGAATTCCCAACTTGTCCTTTATGACCTGATAAATCGCAAACGACCCGCCCAACACCTTAAAGGAATTCAAACTTAGACGGGCCGACTCGTCCTTGATCCAGATTCCCCCCACGCCCAGCATGGCCGACAGACGGGGCATGCCTTTCAAAGGACTCATATTATATCCCGGAATCTGGCGATGGAAACTTCTGGCAAGCCGGGCAATCCCGGGGGGTAAAAGATCCTTCACGACCTCCTGGGCTTCGAGATTCCGGGCGCGGCGGTTTTCCATCCAAGTGACGGGGACAGGCTCGTTCACGTTGTTCTCCTTGCATGAGGCTTCGACAATGGGAAGATCATATCGATATTTGAGTCATACGTTAAGCAAGGATTTTGAGCCCGCGGAAAACGAACTCTTTAAAAATACAAAAAAGAATCGAGAAACCTTTCATAACAGGGATAAATTAAGGCGGTAAGGTTCATTTTCAGGGAAAAGGGCATTCAATGGGAGGGGGCGCTATGAGCCTGTTCGCATTCGAGGGGGCATGGAACCAGCAAGGGCCATCGGAAAAAACGGCTCCTCGCCGGGGCACTCATGTCTCCCTATTCAAGCATGCCTACCGTTCGGGCGATGTGTTTCATTTTCCCGAGATCGGCAGCCGCATGGAATACATTTTCATTTTGGCGGCCCTAAACGGCGCTTTTGGTCTGAAGGGCGCTTCCGTCATTCAGAAAGCCTACCTCCAACTGGCGCGACATCTGGAAGAGTCGCCGGACGACCCCATCGACCTCATAGGGTTCAGCCGCGGCGCCAATCTGGCGCTGCATTTCGCCAACCTGGTCATCCTTAAGGGCATTCCCATTCTGAAGTCGAAGCAAAAGCGCGAAATCACTCACCGGTTGCCTGGAAAAGACAAGCCGGAACATCGCATCGTATACACCTTCGACTGCCAGCCGGCGCCGCCCATCCGTTTCATCGGCATCTGGGATATGATCGCCGCCGGCGATCTGCCCGTCACCATAGGTCCGGTTCCGGTTCAGCAAGGCAGCATGGGCTATCGATTGGGCGTTCCCAAAGGGATTTGGAATGCCTATCACGCCATGGCCCTGGATGAAACCCACGCAGACTTGCCGGTTCTTCGCCTCCAAGGCGCCGAAGAAGTTTGGTTCATGGGCGACCATAGCCGCCTGGGAGGCGGGCATCAGGATCCTCGTCTTTCCGATATTGCCCTGCAATGGATGTTTCACAAAGGCATGGAAGCCGGGTTATCCTTCGATCCTGCGATGCTGGAAAACCTCGATCCTTCGCCCGAGGGGCTGCTCGACGAAACCGAACGACTCAACTCCGCGCGGATCGTGCAGCCGGGCGATTGGGTTCATAGTTCGGTGCGGCCCGAGCATTACCCGGCCATTCCCTGGGACTTTGTCCGATGCGTGCATTGACTCGTGAAGAAACGCTTCCCTTGGAACCCCGGAGTGGTGTATCAAGTCGGGGAAGATACGACGAGGAGATCATGCACATTATCGATTTTCATACACACGCTTTTCCGGACAAGCTGGCGGAACGGGCGGTGCCCGCCCTGGCCAAAGAAGCCAACATCACCGCGGCCCTGGACGGCAAAACATCGTCCCTGCTTCAATCCATGAATCGCGCCGGCATCGAGAAATCCGTCATTTGTTCGATCGCCACCCGCCCCGAACAGTTTTCCAAGATCCTGGAGTGGTCTCATGCCGTGGCATCCGACCGGCTGATCCCCTTCCCGTCGATCCACCCGGACGATCCGGCGGCGGCCGCCCAAGTCCGGCGCATTCACGAGGAAGGCTTCCTGGGCGTGAAACTTCATCCTTACTATCAGAACTTCTATTTAAACGAACCCCGGATGAATCCCGTCTACGAAGCCTTGCAGGCGTGCGGCCTGATTCTGGTTACGCACACCGGTTTCGACATCGCCTTCCCGCGGGACCGCCGCTGCGACGCCCAGCAGATTCTTCACGTGATCGAAAACTTCCCTGAGCTGAAGTTTGTGGCCACGCATTTCGGCGCCTGGGAGGATTGGGACCGGGTGGAAAACCAACTGATCGGGCGGCGCCTCTACATGGACATTTCCTTTTCGACGTCGTACCTGGAACCCGGCCGGCTCCGGCGCATGATGGCCGCCCATTCGCCGGATCATCTTCTGTTTGGCTCCGATTCGCCCTGGACCGGCCAGCAAGAGGAAATCGACCGCGTCCTTGCGTTGGGCTTGGAGAACCCGTTCCTGAGCAAATTACTCTACGAAAATGCCGCCCGCCTGTTGGGCCTGTCCGGCACGGATTCGCTGCCGTCGAAATAATCTGTGTTCCATAGGGTTGCGTTCAAGGGCGGCCGCGATTTTTCGAAACAGGCTTCACCTCATCCCAAGATTGTGCGCATAATGAACACGCTATGAATTCGTCGGACACAAAAAATGTTGTCGTGCACAGGGACCATCAGTCGACTATCGACTTGCAACCCGCTGACGTGGAACGCGCTCCCCAGGCGCTGCCGCCTTCCGAATCGGAAATAGACCATATCAACCGAAAACTCGAGGGCCGTTACCAATTGCAGGAGATTCTCGGCGCCGGCGGCGTCGGCGCCGTCTATCTGGCCTCCGACGTCGTGCTCAAGCGCCAGGTGGCCATCAAGGTCATCCGTTCCAAGTTCCGAGTCTCGTCGAAAATCATCGACCGCTTTCGCGACGAGGCCACCATTGTCGCCTCGTTTGCCCACCCGAATATCGTGCAGATCCATGAAATCATCGACTGCGAACTCACGCCGCTGATCGTGATGGAATACGTGCCGGGAACGAACCTCGAAAAACCGATTCGCAGCCGCAAGCTGGATCGGAATCGACTGATCGACATCATGATTTCCGTTTGCGAAACCGTGGCTCATGCGCACGAGCACGGCGTGATTCACTGCGACATCAAACCCGAAAACATCCTCTTGAGCGACGATGGCCGCGTTAAAATCGCCGATTTCGGGGTGGCCCTGCGAATCGACCCGGACCAGGCTGCCGCCGACAAACCCTCCGGCAAAGTCATCATGGGAAGCCCGGCCTTCATGTCGCCGGAGCAGGCCCGGGGCGACCTGGCCGAGATCACGAACCGCACCGATATCTTCGGCATCGGCGCGACGCTGTACTACGCGCTGACAGGACGCAACGTCGTCAGCGGCTCCGCCCAGCAGATTCTCGAAAAGCTGAGGAACGGACGGATCGAACCGATCGCCGACGACGATCCCCCCTTGCCGCTCGACCTGAAGACGATCTGCATGAAGTGCCTGGAATGCGACCCGGAAAACCGGTATCGCAGCGCCTATCTATTGGCGGACGATCTGCGCCGTTTTCGCGAAAAGCTGCCGGTCTCCGTCCGGACCTATTCGCTGCCGGAAAAGACCCTGCGCGCCATCAAATACCGCAAGCGCAATTTTTTCGTCGCCGTGGCCGCCGTACTGGTCGTGTTCGCTTTCTTTCTTTCCGTTCAGGTCGTCCAGTATCGGATTTCCAGGAACTCGCTGATCGGTCTGCTCAAGGACAAAGTAACGAGCGTCGCGGGAACCGCCAGTCTTTTGATCGATCCCGCGGAGGTGGAAGCCGTCCGAACGCCGGCGGACCGGAATACGCCTGCCTGCGAAAATCTGGTAAGCGTTCTAAACGAAATTACAAAGAGAAGCCCCCATATCAATTACGCCTACATTGCCCGGAAAGCGGATAAGCCGGGGTACGTTTCCTTTGTGGCCCTCGATACGCTTGTCCGGTCGTCAGCCGCGCCCGACATCAATCACAACGGAGTGATCGATCCCGGAGAACGGGCCCTTCAAATCGGCGATATTTATGCCGATACGCCCCGGTATCCGGACATGATGGAGGGCTTTGACCGGCCCACCGCCGACCGGGCCATCAGCACGCACGACGAGTGGAATGTCGGACTGTCCGGCTACGCCCCCATTCGGGACGCCAACGGCAACGCCATTGCCATTTTGGGCGTGGACATCAAGCTCGACGAATTGAACGAGACCTTCAAGCAAATCGATCGAACCTATCTGGCCTCCCTGTATCTTTCGGCCATCTTCGGCGCCATCCTGGGAATCCTCATCCTTCGTTGGCGGGTGGCCTACTGGGATCGACGATCCCTGGCCATCGCCAAGGAAAACTCGCTGCGCCCCATCCTGCCCGGCTGACCCTGGCCGCAAAAAAGCTCCTGATGTATATTCTTCCTAAGGATGCGCAGCATCCGGGAGTAACATCATGAAAAAAGCAACCGATAGAAAGACCGGTAGGATCGAGTTGAGGGGTGGAGAATTCAGCTCGGCCGCCCAGGACACCGTCGAAGAACGGGCCAAAGAAATTGCAGCCATTGACCATCCTGAAATCGAAGGGATTACAGAGACCGACCGGCAAAAGGCGCTGGACGAACTTCGTGGCCAGCCTCATGGCGTAACCACCGACGACGACGAAATGGACGAAGTCGCTACCCTGGATCCCAGCGAAGCCGCAACCGATACCGGCCATCGCACGAAACCCATCCAGCCTCGTAGCGAGCAGGAAAACGCCGAGGACCTGACCGGAGAAGGCCTCGACGAGGCCTTGCACGAACAAATGCTGGCAGCCGAACGACCGGACGAAGAGGAAGATAAACAAGAAAGCCCGTGATTAAACGGGCTTTCTTGTTCATAAGGACTCTTTGCTTCTGTCAGGGGCTGATCGTCCAGCGGACGTCGTCGACATAGAAGGCATGATCGTAGGTCGGGTCGGTGATCATGAACGGGCTCTTGATGTGCTGGAGATCGATCCCGACAAAGTAGCTGATGGGGATGACCTTCTGCTGCCAGACCACCGCCCCTTGATCGTTCACGGTCGGCCCAAACCAGCCGAACGCCGGATAGGCCGCTTGGTTGGTGACCCCATTCCATACGCTCTGGATTTCCACCTTCGTGTAGCCTGAGGACTTGTACCAGAACTTCAAGTAGCCGCCGGCATATTGCGAGAGATTTGTCACGGTGTTGGAATAGATCACATTCCAGCCGGACCAGCCCACGCAATAGGAACGGAAGCTCTTGGCGCCTTCGGGCGTCACGGGATCTTCGGCAAAGTTCGCGTTGAAGCTGTTTGCCTGGCCCCACCATCCGTCGTCGAAGTCGGCCACGCTGGCGCCGGTAGAGCCATTGGGTTTTTGCACGACCAGCTCGAACCGCACGAAGCGCGTCGCATAGGGCGCCGTAAAATCCGGAATGGAGCACAACGTCCAGGCCTGCGCCGCGGTGGTCACCTTGACGGCCGAAACCACGTTGGTCAGCACCTGCCTCCAGGCATTCAGGAACTGCATGCGCACATAGGCCGTGGAACCGGCCACCCAGCCCTGCCCGGACGGCTGGCGTACGTAGACGTGCGCATTGTAGATATCTCCGGCATAGCCCGAAATTTCCTGATAGGTGCTGGCCCAGTACGAGCCGTTCGCGCTGGTCTGTTCGCGCAGACCTTTCGCTCCGCTGCGCAACGCCGCCGTCGAGCAAAGGGCGCCGGCGCCCGAGGTCGCGTTGGTGAAGGCCCAGAATCCGGAGTTCGGGAAGAGCCCGTCCGTGCTGCTTTCAAAGCCGCCATCCGAGATCGCGGCCGATATATGTTCCCAATACTGATAGGCCCACCAAGTCAGCACTTGGGCGTTACCGGGAATGCCGGCATCGGAGAAGAACGTTTCCTTCTTTTCGCTGGGCACGGCATTGGTTCCCCTTCTCCAGCGGATGTTGTCCACAAAGAACTTTGCCGCATTCGTGGACGACACCTTGGCCAGCCCATAAACCTGCGCATAATTGAAACCGCCAAAGACGCTCAAAGGCAGCGTAATCTGCTTCCAGATGCCGGTGGTGGACCCGATGTAAGTGGTCCGGGTCACGCCCTGGGGCACTTCGATCTCAAGCTTCAAACTGCCCCAACTCCGGGCCCAGAGGCTGATGTAGCCGTTACTGTAAAGGCTCATATTCATTACGCCATTGGTCATCACGACGCCCCAGCCGGAGGCTGCGGAACCGGTCGTCATATAGCACTTCGACCCTTCCGGAGCGGCGCCTTCGGTATAGCTCGCGTTGAAGGAGGCCGCGCCGCTCGACCAGTTGGTGATCCGGGACAAGGCCGGAACTCCATAGTCGTTGTATACGGCAAGCTCTCCCTTGACGAAGCGGACATGGTCGACATAGAAGCCCGTGGCGGTTTCCGCCGTGATCTCGAACAGGCCCTTCATCTGGGCCAGCGTCAGGCTGGAGAAATCGGACATGGGGACGACGATTTCCTTCCAAACATTGGACGTGGTCGGGATGTACTTCGCGACCTTGGCCCCGGACCATTGTTCGAGTTCCACTTTGACCGTCACCATGCTCTTGAGCCAGAATTTCAGCAGGCCGTCGCGATACTCGCTGATGTCGAGCGCGTTGGCGGTCGCCAAAACGCCCCACCCCGCCCACGTCGCCGTATCTGCGCGGAAGCACAGGCTGCCTTCCGGAGGCGTGGCGCCGGCATAGTTGCCGTCGAAAGACGACGAGCCGCCGTCCCACGTAAAGATATCGCTGCCGGCCGGGATGCCGAGATCGCGATAAATCGCGTAATCGCCGCCCACGATCGGCGTCACGATGACCGTGGTCTCTTCCTTCAAGGCCAGCCCGTCGCGGGTGTAGCGGAAGGTGTCGTCGTTGCCCAACTGGCCGGCGATCGGGTCCGGTTCGTTGGTCGGGCAAATCACGGCTTGCCAGGCATAGCCGGCGCCGCTGACGATCTCCTCGGGAATCGTAACGGGGAAGAGCCCGGAGCCCGTTGCGCTGGAGATCGTGTAGAAGTTGGTCAGGTACGTCCGACCGCTCCACACATCCTGCAAGTTCACCATGAGCTTCATGGGCGTCTGCGGCAGGCGTTCCCATTGGACCGGCAGATTCACGAGCTGGCCCGGATTCATGACCGCCGGGAAGTTGCTGTGCTCGATCATGATCTGAGGCGAGAAATACACCTCGGTATCCGTTGCCCCATGCACGCCCTGCCCCTTCAGGTAGGCATAGAACTGGTAGGCGCCGCCCAACGTCGTGCCTTCATGCTCCATCATGCCGGGATCGAAATCCGGAACGCGCGCATAGAAGGGCGTTTCATTCGTGACCGGATAATACACGCCGTTCACTGTCTGCGTCACGAAGGAGTACTGCTCGTCCGTCACGCGCACGTTGTCCCATTCCGCATATCCCGGATGATACGGGCTCAGGAAGCCCATGGTATTGTTCGCGAAGCTGTTGACCTCCAGTGCTTCGTCCATGAACACCGTCTTGCCGTCGATCGTCAGATCGCTCCGCAGGTACGGATCGCCGTCGCGAATATTAACCACGACATGATGCCACTGGCCGGTGGTTACGCCGGCGCCGTTGGTGATGTAGTAGGGACTCAGGTCCGCCCAGCCGCAGAGCTGCGGATTCACATACAAGACCAAACCGCGATATATGACGCCGCCATGCCGCGCCCCGTTCATGAACCGGGTATTATACTCGATGGTGATGTTGTTCGTGTTCAACGCCAGGCCGTCGCGCGTAATGCTCGCATAGCCGCCCGTGCTGACCACGCTGGCCCGCAAGGCGCCGCCGGTAACGCTCCAACCGATGTTGGGATGCGCCGTCACGGTCCAGCCGGCGTAGTTGCCGTCGTCGAAGTTGTCTTCGCTCGCCAGCACGCCCTTGTCCTGCAAGCCGAAGGTCAGGGTACAAGCCTGCCCCTCGGTGTTGTAAGCCAGCCACAGATCCCAACCGCGGCCGCCATAGACGTTGGTCGGTCCGCCGAGCACTTGCAGCCCCTTGCCGGCCAGCCGCACGCGGCCGCCGTCGGCGTCGGAGCCGTAATAGCCGGCATGGTACGTCCACAGGTCCGTTGCATCCCACGGATAGACGGTATACGTCCAGAACAGGTTGGTTCCCGTCATGATGCCGTCGGTCGGCAGCGTCACGGACACCGAGTTCGAACCCGAACCGCCGAGCACCCAGACATTGGTCTTGTAGACAATGAAGTTCTGGGAAGGATCTCCTGTTTGCGCGTCGTACATTAACGCAATCTGGCACTTGAACGCGTTGCCGCGGCACCATTCAAAGGCGCGCTGGGCAAGCTTTTTGGCTTCGTTGCCCAACTGGCCCAGCGTGTCTGCCGGGTAATTGAAGCAGAAGACCTTGACCGGTGCGTCCGGATTGTCCATCAGCACATGGGCGATGAGACCCGGCGCCGTCGAACCGTTTTGCACCGTACCGAGGCTTGAGCCGGTGGTTACGGCCGTATAGGACGTGCCCGTTCCGCGCGCGGCGACCTGCGAGCCGGGGCCGTAATCCAGGGTGATGTAATGCTCGCCCTGCCCAACCACGACCTTCGTCACATTGCTCATCGCCTTGGTGGAGGCGCTCACGCCGAAGACATCCTCGATGCGGCCCATGTCAAAAGCGCCGGTTTCGTTTTTCATCGCCGTGCCGCCGTCAAAGGCGATGATGCTGTTCAGGCCGCCGGTCAGCCAATTGCGCAGGTTGGACACTTCGATGTCGCTCATCACATAAACATCCGGCAGCACGAAGGTATTGAAAAAGGCCTTCAAGTACCCGTAGTCGAGATCGAGCGGCTTGCCCTGGGTTTGAGGCTGGCCCTCGGGCGCCCAGAAACTCCACTCGTCGTCGTCGACGAAATAGAAGCCCTTTTGCGGTTCCCAGTTGCCGAGCTGCAAGGCGCGGCTGCCCACGCCGATGCGGCCGGACGGAACGTTCGTCGCCCAAAACGTGCCCACATGCACGTTGTTGAAGAACACCTTGTTGGTACTTCCCTTCGCATCGATCTTCAGGTTGTACCAGGCGTTCTCCACGGGCCGATTGGTCTTGGCAAAGTCGTAGAGCCAGCCCTGCGCCACGATGTTGCTGTTGGCCATGACCACGTATTTCAAGCGCCAGAACGCGTAGAAGTTCCGGATGCCGACGCGGTAGTAATTGCCGCGGTCTTTGTAGTGGAAATACACTTCCGCATCGTCGAAATAGTTATCCTGCTTGTTGTAGCGGATATTGGCCGAGACGGTGCAGTTGGTATAGGTCGATCCCGCGGCCAGGATGTTGTCGGAGTTGCCGATGCGCCAGATGCGCAGGGCCTTGTTGAGCGTCGAACCGGAGAGGACGTACCCGAGGTCGTAATGCGTCTGCGCGCTCCAGGTCAGGCCGGTGTTGGCGGAATAGACGGTCGCACGGGCCGTGCCGTCCCACGTATAGGCGCCATAGTTGCCCAGCGTGTTTTCTCGGATGCACCAGAACGAACCGGTCGTCCCGAGGTTCATCACATCGAAGAAATACTGCGTGCTTCCGCCCAACAACACCGACGGGGAGAACGCGAAGTTCACCCAGTTGTTGGTGGTGGCCACCAGCGTGCGCGACACGGTGGACGTCGCCAGGATGGCCTTGTCCGACCAGCGCCGCAACAGCATCCGGACATTGCCGTTCACCGTGCTGTCCTTGCGGATGTAGATGGCAATATTCGACACGCTCGTCGATTCGGTCAACGTGAACTGCTGGCCATAGCGGCCGCCGTTCACCCCGACGCTCGAATACGACGCGTACGGTTGCGAGAACGACGAACCATCCGAGTACAGCACCCGGAAAACGGGCTCATAGTTCTGGGTTATCCAGGTCGAACCGCCGGTCGTGGAATAGAGCACCTTGCGGCCGGTCGTATCGGGACCGACATACTGCACCGTGGCGCAGTTCGTGGCGTTGATCGTGCCGGAGACGTAGGACAGCACCAAATGATACGCGGCGCCCGCCGACCAGTTGTAGTTCGGCAAATCGATCGCCACCCAGTTGTACACATTGGTCGGAAACGCGAAGTTGGCCGTGGCCAGCGCCTCGGAGCCCGGCAAACCTCCGTTATCCTTGACGAGATCCAGCTTGAAGGTCGGCGACACGCCGGTGCGGGCCCCGTAGATATACACGCGGTCGACCGTCTTGCCGAGATCCGCCGCCACCTTGAAACTGAGCTTGCGGGTCGCGTTGTTCAAGGTAAAGCTCGTGTTGAGCGCGTACTTGAACGGCTTGCCGTGCGACAGGGCGGCGGCCTGGACGGCCCAGTTGGCGCAGCCCGCCGTGCGGGTCCAGCCATTGTAGTTGCCGTCCTCGAAGTTGTCCGAGAACACCGTACCGTTGCTGGCCGTCACATTGTCGAACGAGATGTCCAACGGATTGCCGGCCACATAACCCAGGGTCTCCAGCCAGTCGGAGGCGGCGTTGACCTTGTTGAAATGCCCCGGATACTGACCTTCGGTCTTGCTCGAACGCAGAACCGCAATGCGGGTTGGGAACCCGTCGTTGCGGGCCATCGGCGTGTTCTGCCAGGACAATGGCTCATACAGCTCTTCCCATTCGAACGGCAGCGTAGTCGTTCCGCCCTTGGTCATGTTGGTCGGGACCGCCGCGGTCGGACGCACGCCCCACTCCAGCACTGTCGCGCGAGGCGCCGCCTGGGCGATCTTCACGCCAACCGGATTCTCCAGCCACGCGGCAAATTCATACCGGCCTCCGTCGGGGGTCGACTTGTAGTCGGAATCCGCTTGGTTGTACGGCGGAATCCACATGAAGAAGTTGGTTTCGCCCGCACCCCGCACCAGGTTGGTTTGGATGGCGTAGATTTCGTTGGTCAACGCGTCCCCGTTGTTGCCGGCTTCTTTGAAGGCCAGCCGCAGGTTCAGGTTGGTGGCGAGCAGGCAGTCAAACATGACCTTGATTTCATATACGCGATCGCCGCCCGGATGGACCACGCCGGGGCCGGCGGAGATCTGGCAGACTTCCTGCCGGTTCGTACCGGGGGCATACGCCATCAGCATTTCGTGGCCGTCCGGTTTCAGCACTATGGAGATGAGGCCGTCGCTGTTGGTCTCGATGACCTTCCCCTGCTCGAAGGCGCGAATGGTCTTGCCGTTGAACAGACTGCTCTGGATCGTGAACGTCGCATCCGGGCCGCCGTTGGCATAGTTGGTGTCGTACATGTAATTCTTCACCTGCCACAGCGTCGCGCCGTTGGTGCAGGTCCGGTATTCCGCCAGGCACAGATAGGCGTTGGCGCCGACGACTTGCAGCGGCGGTTGTACGCCGAAGTAATCCTTCACGATCGCGCCAAAGTAGTCATAGCGCCATTTCCACGGCAGGACGTCCATCTTCCCGTCGCCCGAGCCGTCCGGCAGGATGTCGCCCGCGCTGAACAGGAAGATCGCGGCCTTGGCCGTGCCGTGATTCTTGACCACCAGGGCGGGATTCTCGTGCAGGTTGTCCACATACAGGGAACCGCCGCTCTTCGATTGGTTGCGCACGAAAATATCGTCCGCCACGAACCGCCCGTCGCCGTTGGCATAATCGTTGCAACGAACGATGAGACGCAGCCTGGTCGTGCCGGCCGGGACGGTGGTTTGGGCCGTCGAAGGAAGCCAGATGTCATTGGTCGAACTCCAACCGATGGCAGGCGCCGCCGACGCGCTGGAGAGCAGCGAATCGCCGTTATAGAATTCGAGCTGGATCACGCCGTACTTCGTGCCGTTGCGCAACCGGTCGTCGTTGGGCGTGTACAGGTAGCCGCCGAATTTCACCGTATCGCCGGCCGAGAAACCGCTGGCGATATCCTGATAGATGCCCCCATCCCACCAGAACGTCCAGGCGTTGCCGGAAGTGCCGGCAAAGACCGACGTGCAGGGATCGTGGGAACCGTCGTTCCACTGCGCCCAACTGTTCGGCGCCAAGCCGGAACCGGTCAAGCTGCCGTTGGCCAGCAGGTTTTCGAAGCCGCACCGAATGAGCTTGCGCGCGGTGTAGGTGTTCGAAGGCGCCACGGCGTCCACGCTGAACTTCACCCAGCCATCGCCGGAGGCCACGGTGTTGGTAAGGCCCAAATAGGCGTTGTCATAAAGTACTTGGCCCGTCCCGGAACCGCCGGTTGCATTGCGCAAACGCAATTCCAGCACTTGGTCCGCGCCGGCGGTCGGCCGGTAGTACAAGGAGAACGTCTGCCAGTTGGTGGTCAGGGCCGAGGTGATGTCGATGTTGGTGACGGCCACCCACGGATGATACAATTCCAGCTTGATGGCGCCGGGCACAGCGCCGGTCTTTCGGGCGCGAACGCGATAAACGAAGGTGTTGCCATAATTCGGCGACCATACGTTCGCGGGAATCTGTTGATAAATGTAGTGATCGCCCTGGTTGTTGGTGATCCACGCGCCGAAACTGCCGGTCTCCGCCGCGTAGGCCGCAAAACCGTCTTCGATGTTAAGCTGTCCGGTCACCGACCAGTTGGCGCCGTTGGTTTCGAAGCCCGGATTCTTGACCAGGTTCGGAGACTCGGACACGCCGCCAGACGTGGCGGAGGTCAGGTGCTCGCTTTCCGTGATGCCCAGATAATTATCGTTCTTGCCGTACCATTCAAACGCGATCGACGCGTAAGAGCCATCCCGCAACGGATCGCCGGAATTGCTGCGCAGGAAGGCGCTGCACGAGTAACGGCCAAAAGGCACGACCTGGAAATTCTTCCACATGACCGCATCGCCCCAGACTTGCAGCATGTTGGAACCGGCATATTGCCAACCCCAGTTGCTTCGCACATACAGCCCGGCCCCGGTGTTGGTCCACGTGCCGTCCCAGCCCGACAGAATGCCCGATCCGTCGGCATTGTCCTCGAAGCCCTTGTTGCCGCCGGTATCCATGACGCCCCACAGCGTGCCGTCGCTGACCTTGACTTCGTCGTTATACTTCCAAACCGCCGGCGTAACCGTATAGCCATTGGTCAGTGCGCCCACCGCATGGTTGAACTTCACGCGGATGCGCTTCATGTTGTCCGAAATGAAAACCTTGGTCCGGGGCGGCACTTCGAAGCCGCCGACATCCGAAGCGTCGATGCCGAAGAGCAACGCCGCTTCGTTGGTGAAATCGGCCATCGTGCGGCCGTTCTCGTCCTGCATGCCGGGGAGATCCGCGGTGGCCAGAATGTGAATGCCCTTGGGCAGCACGTTTTCGCGGAGGAATTTCAACACGCCCTTGCCCGTGCCGGGGACTTCCCGATCGACGCGCATATTCCGGGGCAAAACGAGCACTTTGAAATTGGTGTAGGCCCCGGAGGCCAGGTCTTCCAGTCTGACAAAATTGGGTTCATAGCCGACGCGTTCCAGCGCCCCGGCCACCTGCTGCATTTCGCATTCGTAGCGGTTGTATTGGGAATCGTTGGCCGCGGTCCAGAGGAAGCCGATGTCGGGCGTGGGATCCTTCGAACCGCCCAGCAACTGGCTGATCTTGGCCTGCTCCATCAGTTGGAAGGCGTTCAAGCAATCCCAGAACGCCGGTTTGATGTGGCGTTCGGGCGTCAGGATGCCGAAACCTTTTTCGCGATCCGTGATGTACGGCCGGTCATGCCAGGCAAACACGTGCGTGCCGATCGCGCCCGCTTCCAGGCTCTCCCAAAGCGCGTTGCGGATGAGCGGTCCCTGCCGGTATTGATCCATCCCCTCCCACATCGTTTCCGAGCTGGTGAAACCCGTTTCGGAATACAGCACCGGCACGCCGTCGGGCAGCGCGGGGCTGGAAGTGATTTTCTTCGTGTACGAAATGCCCCAGTGCCCGTTCTGGGATTCGTGGCCCAGGATCGACCAGGGGTAATTGTTCACGGCAAAGAGATCCACCGGCGCATTCGTGGCCGCGCAGGCGCTCGTGATTTTGCCGCGGTCTTCCGCGTGATAGCGCCAGTCTTCTTCGCCCCACTGCATGCCCACCGTCGAATAGGCAATCATGTGATTCGTGTCGGCCGTCTTCGCCGCCTTGGCGCCGATGGCGGTGAACGTACCGATCGAATCTTCGCGCCACTGCACCATGTCGGCCCATTGGGCGCCTTCCGGCCCGTACTCGCGATACTCTTCCACGAACTTGATGCCCGGGAAGTTGGCGTAGCCGGTTCCCCACCGCGCATTCAAATTCGTGACGGTTGCATATTTTGCCTGGCACCAGGTGCGAAACGCGGCTTCGGATTCCGGATCGTACCCGTCCAGCAGGCCGCTCCACAAGCCCAGATAGCCCGACTCGTTGCCGATGATCCAGCAAACGATCGCCTTGGAATGTTTGTAGCGGCTGCACACGTTCTGGAACCATTCGGCGTATTGCGCGCGCGCCTGCGGATGCTCGTAATTGATGATGTCGGACTGCCAGCGCGTCGGGTGATAAATGCCTTCGGCGTCGGTCGCGGGCGGATGCTGCGTGTACCACTCGTCCGGAAACCAGTTCGGCGGCCACTGATAGCCGATCAGCGCGAAGATCCGGATGCCGCGGGCTTCCGCCGCCTGCACCAGGTAGTCGTAGTTCTCCCACTTCCACTGGTTGTCGCCGTCTTCCTCGATGTGCTGCCAGACGAAGTCCACGCGAATGCTGTTGGCGCCCATCTTCACCATCTCGTCGAGATCGTAATCGATCTGGCTCTTGGTCTGCCAGACGCCCAAGGGCCGGTTCCACGTTTGATACGCGATGCCGTGAGGGACGAAGGTATCGCCCGTCGCCGAGTCGTAAAAATAGCCGCTCCTCATCTTGATGTATCCGGGCAAAGCACCGGATGCGGTAATGCCGCTCGCCAAACCAGCCAGTAACGCCAGAACCAACGCAACACGACGTGACCTCATGTGGAACTCCTATTGTTAAACCGAAACGGGAAACACTGCGAAACGAGAAATCTTGCGATAGTGGACATCCATGGAAAAAAGAAATACGAAGCCTGAAATGGGTAGAATATGGGGACATAAGGAGAGGGTCATTAGCCGGCTTTGTTGACGGCTCAGATTATGACTTTTACAACAGTTTAACATCTACATCTCAGAGTAAACGCACAATTATGGGACCAGTCCCAACTGGCGTGCACTATTTACCCTGTTGACTTATTAAGTAAAGTAAATAATTAATGCGATTCAATATGTTACCGTTATCACCTTCATCTAATATATCGTTGTTTGTTATTAATTGTACGTGTGTTACGTATTTATATCTCATTGCAACATTTTTTTTCATTTTTTTGCAATATACCTGTTGATTTTCCACATGAAACCAAAACGGGTTCATCTTTGCCAACAAGTGAGCGCTAACTTCAAAAGACACGGGAAGCTCCTAAGAATAATCAACTTGGAACAACGTATTTTGTAACGTACGATATACCGGAGGAAATGGTTCCATGAGCCGGCCGCAACAGGAGGATTGGTTATGCTTCGACAGGTAGATTTGTCCGTCGAATTGTCCAAGCCCGCTTACAAAGAGCGCATGGCCAAACTGCAACTGACCCTGGGCGAACTGCAACGCGAAGCCCGCACCTTGAATATCCCGATCATGCTGGTCTTCGAAGGCTGGGATGCGGCCGGCAAAGGCACGATGATCAACAAACTGCTGATGGCGCTGGATCCCCGCGGCTTCAATGTCTATTCCACCAACGCCCCCACCGAGGAGGAACGCCTGCGGCCGTTTCTGTGGAGATTCTGGATCCGGGTTCCGGCGCGGGGCCGCCTCGCGATCTTCGACCGCAGTTGGTATGGCCGCGTACTCGGCGATCGAGTCGACCAGAAGCTTCCCCCATCCGAATGGCAGCGCGCCTACGAGGAAATCAACGCCTTCGAGCGCCAGATGGCCGACGACGAATGCGTCATCGTCAAATTCTTCCTTCATATCGGCAAGGCCGAGCAAAAAAAACGTTTTAAGAAGCTGCTTAAAAATCCGTCAACGGTCTGGAAGGTGACCTCGGACGACTGGCGGAATCACAAGCAGTACCGAGCGTACGAAAAAGCCGTCGACGACATGATCGAGCGTACGCACACGCCCTGGGCGGCTTGGACGGTGGTCGAAGCCGAGGACGAACGATTCGCCGCCGCCAAAATTTTCGCCGCCGCAATTTCGGCGCTCCAAAAGAAAATCGCTCAAGTGAAGGCCGGCAAGCGGGCCTCCTGGAAGACGCTTCCGCGCCGGCATTTCACCCTGTCGCCGCCGAAGAGCATCGACCTGAGCGCCTCGCTCACGAAGGAAGAATACGAGGATCAGATTGAGGGGCTGCAAAAGCGCTTCCGCGACTTGGAGCACCGCCTGTACATGTATCGCGTGCCGTTGATCGTTGCCTACGAAGGATGGGACGCCGCCGGAAAAGGCGGCAACATCAAACGCCTCGTCAGCCGCCTGGATCCGCGCGGGTACGAAGTGATCCCCATTGCCGCGCCCAACGACGTGGAAAAAAGCCGCCATTACCTCTGGCGGTTCTGGACGCATGTCCCCAAGGCCGGGCACATCGCCATCTTTGACCGGACCTGGTATGGGCGCGTGATGGTCGAACGCGTCGAGGGCTTGTGCCGTCCGGACGAATGGCAGCGGGCCTACAACGAGATCAACGACATGGAAGCGCAGTTCGTGGATTCCGGCGCCGTCGTGGTTAAATTCTGGCTGGAAATCGACAAGGACGTGCAACTGGAACGCTTCAACGAGCGCAAGAACAACCCGTACAAGATGTGGAAAATCACCGACGAAGACTGGCGCAATCGCAAGAAATGGGATCTTTACCGGAAAGCCATCGACGACATGATCCGCCTGACCGGAACGAAGCGCGCCCCCTGGACCGTGATCGAGGCCAACTCAAAATATTACGCTCGCATCAAAACCCTGCGCACCGTCATCGCCGCCGTGGAAAAACGGCTGAAAGAATACGAATAGGAGCTTACCGGCCGGCGGCTTCCATTTCTTTTTTAATGGGGCCGCCCGAACCCATCAGTACGCCGATCGGATGCAACGGCTCGACGTTTTCGCACACGATTTTGATCGCTGCGGCGATCGGGATGGAAATCAGCGCGCCGACAATCCCCCACAGCCAGCCCCAGAATACCAGCGAAAGCAGCACTACCACCGGGCTGAGATTCAACCGGTCGCCCATGACTTTGGGCACCACCAAATGCCCCAGGCTCATATGAATGGCCAACAGGCAGATCGTGCAGATCGCCGCAACCCAGTAGTTCGGATAATACTGCACCAGGGCCAGAAGGATCGGAGGGATCGACGCCGCAATGGAGCCCACGGTTGGAACGAAATTCAGGAAGAACGCCAGGGCGCCCCACGTCAGGGCAAAATCCACGCCCAGCCAGGACAGCGCCAGCCAGACCAACACGCCGGTCACAAAGCTCACCAGCACCTGCACCGTCAGATAGCGGCCGATCTGGCCGGAAATCGTGTTCATCACGTGTTCGATCGAAACGGCATATTCAGGCCGAAAGGCCTTCCTCACTTTGTATTGGAAGAAGGGCTTGCCGAGCAGCATGAACACCAGAAAAATGATGACCATCACCAACTTGGAGACGAACACCACCATGAAGCCCGACAAGCTGATCAGAAACGCGCTGAACTTCTGCCCCCAATCGATCTTGGCCAGAGGATTCGACGGCATATCGATGCTGGAAGTCATTGCCTGCATGAATTGAGTGATTTTAGCATGGTATTTCGGATAGGCGGTAATAAAGGTCGAAATGCGGGCATTCACAAATACCACGCCGACGTAACAAAGCCCGATCAGCAAAACCAGCACGATGCCCACGGCGATGGGCGCCGGGATCCGTCGCCGGGTCAGAAACCCCACCACCGGCCCCAGGATATAGGAGAGCAGCCAGGCGAGAATCAAGGGAAGGATCACCGACTGGGCGGATTTGAGCACCACGCCCACCGCCACCAACGCCAACACCGCCAGCAACACTATGACGATTCGACTTTTTTCCATAGCCCGGAAGGATAAAACCCCCGAACCGCTCTGGCCAGCGAAAAGAAGCTCGCCGATGCCCTTTGGGTGCATCTTGACACAGATTCCAAAGATTGGGCTTGGACAAAACCCGATTTGTCCGCAAAATGTTTTGTCGAAAAGTAAACATGAATCAAGCGGGCTGAATAGCCCCATGAATGGTTGTTATGGATGAATCGATGTCCGCCGATAACGAGCTGCTCCAGGCCGCATCACATGAAAAATATATGAGAACCGCCCTGCGATGGGCGGCCCGCGCCGCCGAAGAAGGCGAAGTGCCGGTCGGCGCCGTGATGGTGCATCAACATCGCATTGTCGGGCAGGCGTACAACCAGGTGGAATTGCTGAAGGATCCCACGGCGCATGCCGAGATGATCGCCATCACGCAGGCGGCCAGCGCGCTGGGCGATTGGCGACTGACGGACACCATCCTCTACGTAACCAAGGAACCCTGCCCCATGTGCGCCGGCGCCATTGTATTGGCCAGGATACCCCTCGTGGTCTGGGGCTTGACCGATCCGTTGCGAGGAGGCGCGATTTCGCAATTCGGGATTTTCCAAAGCCGGACGCTGAATCATCGTCCCAGCTATGTGGCGGGCGTACTGGAACAACCCTGCAAAGAAATCGTCCAGGCCTTTTTTAAAGAACGCCGCTCCGAGACCTGATCCAGACCTTGGGCCCCAGCGGCGAGAGGGGCAAGGCCTGCTGGGCGTAAGGCGGGGAAGAAATCCAGGCATCGTAATTGCGATTCCACAACACGATGCTGCCAGGACTCTGCTCGTCGATCCAAGTTTTGATCTTCTCGCGGGAAAGTTGTCCGCCGGATTCCAGGCAGGTCAATACATAGGGATCTGTCTCGCCGCTAAGATCGAGAGGCAGGACGTGCAATCGGAAGGCGATCCATCCGGGTTGATCGGTCAAAATACCCTGGGCCGCATGACTGGAAAGCGTCTGCTCAACGAGCTTGCGGGCGGCATCCGCCTCGACCAGGCGTTCGAGCCGTTGCGACAGCCGGCTGCCGGTGCGAAACAGGCAAAACAGGATCAAGATCAAGCCCATGCCCAGCCACCACAACTTGAAACCCGGGGCTTCGGGAAGGCCCGGCTTCCATTTCCGATAGATCGCTTCGGCCAGAAAGGGCGCCCGAAATACGACAAAAGCCGCGGCCACCACGAACAGGGGGCTAAGCGTCTGGAATAGGATCGAAGCGCCTCCCCACCCCAGATAGGGATACAACAGCGCATAAATCAACGGCACAAAAATCGCCAGGAACAGGAGGAGCAAATACGGGCGCTCCTCCCGATGCCTGATCGACAAGCCGGAGATCAGCGCCAAGCCCACCACGGCCACCAGCCGCTCCAACCAACCTTTCAAGAAAGGAATGTCCAGCAGGCGTCGGAAAGCAGCCGGGACCGCCTCCAGGGAAAGGCTCATGCTCTTTTGGAGCGCCTCCACCGGCGTCATGCTATTCCACAGATCCATGGTAAACGGCGCGCCGATCGCTTGCGGCCAGGGAATGCGCATCAAACCGTAATTCCAGGCCAGCAGCGGCATCACGCACAAGCTTAGGATCAAAAAGCCCGAGATCGCCCGAACGACGACATACGGAATCGAACGTTCCGCACGGGGCATAAACAGGGTCATGAAGAGCGCGTGAAGGAAAAACACCAACCAGAAAACGAAAAATTCGATCCGGATCCACATCGCCAGTCCCAGCAGAAAGGCGGACGCCAAAGGCAGCACATGACGCCGCCCGATCAAGCCCTCGATGTGCAGAAGGCAAGCCCCGCAAATCAAGGCCGTGGCCAGGGACTCCGAGGAACCCGAAACGGAACTCGCGACCAAACCCGGAGCGGCCATCAGTAAAAGCGCGGTATAAAAAATAAACGGAGGAAACGGGAACAACATGCGGACCATCCGCAAGCATATCAACACGGTCGCGATCGAAAAAACGGCGCCCAACAAATAGGCCGAGCCCATGAAATCGCCGGTAAGCAAGCCGGCAACGGCCAACAGCAAGCGCCAAAGCACATCCCGTACAGCCATGATCGCATGATCCGCATTAAGGCCAAACGACCCGTGTTCGATCAGGTTCTGAGCCAACAGCACATCCAAGTAGGCGGCATCGTCCCCAAAGGCCAAGCCAACGCCTCTATTTTTCTGCCCTACGACAATCAGGCAAAGAGCGGCCAGCAACACCACCACGGGAATCAGCCATCGTATAAATCGGAAAAAATGCCATCGATGCATAGCGAGCAACAGTTTCTACTTTATTACTCCGCCGTCGTATCGGCTCTCGGAACGATCTGCTCCGGAACCACGACGGGATAGTCGGAACCCTTGACCCAATACTCGCGACCCCGAATCAACATTCTCTTTCCGATGAACGAGCGCAACTGGGTGTTATTTCCCCGCACGTAACAAATGACGATCGACCGGTTTCCTTCATAGCGAACCAGGCGAAACCGGCTCGGAGCGCCAAAGACAAAGCCCACCATCCGCAACTCCCCTTCCCGTTGCACAAAGCGGCCCTGCCCCTCCAGAGGAATCAGCACCAGGTCCGTGGGAGGCGGAATGGACGACTCGACGGCCAACGGTTCGGGAGGCCGGACCGGAGGCATCACGGGCGGAACCTCCAGCGGCGCCATCGCGACAGCTCCCGGCTCGGTCGATTCGATCGGAGGAGCCAACGGGCGTCCGGGACGAACCTCCGGCGCACGCGGCTTTTCGGGTTGGATTACTTGGACAAACTGACGATGGATCCAAACCGAACACGACGGCGGAGGCGCGATGCGGATCCATTCCCCAAAATCCCCGCGCACCGTGAACGACTCGCCCTTATTCATCGTGCCGACCACACTGTAGTTAATGCCGGGCCCGCCGCGGACATACAGTTTATTGGCGGTTACCATGCCGTCCTTGACGAAATCTCGATGCACCCAAAAATCCACCTTGTCGGGAGGAACCAATTCCACCCATTCGTCGCCAATGGCTTTCGCGGTCAAGATGTCGTTTTCCGCAACCTGCCCAACCACTTCGGCTTCCGCTACAGCCTTGGCCCGCAGATTGACCCGCTGCCCCAGCACTTTGACAGGGATATCGCCTTGGGCATAAACCAACGAAGCTGTAATGCAGCCCAGAATCCCTGCAACCAACCATTGCTTTTTCACATGCACCTTCCTTTACGCGCTCGACGGCGGACGAATGAAGCGAGAACGCCCATCGGCCTTTAAATATTAGTTTTAATAAGCAATAAATCAACTGTCTTCCTCACGAAAGTGGTTTTACGCAAACGAATAACCTCCGATCGATCCTTGATTGCACGGCTCCGGTCATGTACGGTTTTAACGTTGGCTGTCCCTGAGGAGAATGAAATGACAACAAACAAGCTCAAGCTATGCATGGGCGATGAAGCGGAATTCTGCTTGTGCAACACGGCTCTTTCGATGATTCCCCTGTATTCCATGACCGAAGAGGATCGTCCGGACGCTTTATTGGGCTCATACCCCAATCCCGTCAACATCGTGGACGCGCTGAAAACGTTCATCGACATCGTATTCCCGGGGAAAATAACGCCCGGCCCCATGGCCCGGGACGATCTTGGCTTGTTTTTGGTTCGCCGCCTCAGCGAAGGCTGGCGATTGTTGCGTCCGGAAATCGAAAAAGCGATTCCGTTCCGTTGGAAAGGCGAGGCCGCTCGCATGGAAGGCTCAAAGGAACCTGTGGACGCCCTCACCGAAGCCACCCGCATCATGAAAGCGTTTCTCGATGCCCTGCCGGGCGTCAGGACGCTTTTAATCGAGGATGTAAGGGCCGCTTACGAGGGAGACCCCGCCGCGCTGACCTTTGCCGAAGTTCAATTGGCCTATCCGGGTTTGCTGGCCGTCGCCTCCCATCGGCTTGCGCACGTGCTCTATAAGATGGACATTCCCATTGTTCCCCGCGTAATGAGCGAATGGACCCATGCGCAAACCGGCGTGGACATCAATCCCGGCGCTGAAATCGGCCATGGGTTTTTCATCGATCATGCAACGGGGGTCGTTATCGGGGAAACCGCGCACATCGGCAATCACGTGAAACTTTATCAAGGCGTCACCCTGGGCGCCCGCAGCTTCCCCATGGACGAGCATGGGAATCCCGTCAAACACATCAAGCGCCATCCGACGGTTGAAGACGATGTCGTGATCTATGCCAACGCCACCATCCTCGGAGGAGATACGATCATCGGGAAGGGCTCGATCATAGGCGGCAACGTATTCCTGATGGAGAGCGTTCCTCCGGAAAGTTTCGTAACATCCAAACACCCGGAACTGCACATCCGAAAGAGCAGCGAACACAAACCCTGATGGCGGCTGGAACAGGTGGACCGCATTCTCCCTGCCCGCAACGCTTCGCGCAGCGATGCGCAGGCGGGCGAACGCGGTCTCTGTGGGGCATTAGAACGGCATGACCATCGACCGTCAGCTCTTCAAGAGCTTGGTCAAAGAACTCAGATCGTCCACGGTGCGGATTTTGATATTCAAGGGCTTCGATTCGACCAAATGAACGGATTCCTTGGTTTTTTCGTAGGCCAGCGAATCGTCTTCCGTCTGGATTTTTTTCTTGGCCAAGGCTTCATAGCCTTTGAGTAAAACATCCTTTTTGAACGTCTGCGGCGATTGAACAGACCACAAGGAAATGTCTTCGAAGCTATTCTTTACGGTAAGACCTTTTTCAACTTCTTTTACATAATCCTTCAGAGCGACCGCGGCCACTCCACTGCCATATCGTTTGGCCGCCTTGACGGTTTCAGAAATCATTTCAGCGGTAATACAGGGGCGGGAGGTATCGTGAATGGTCACAACCTTCACTTCCTCGTCCAATTCCTTGAGCGCGCTGATCACGGAACCTTGGCGATGTACAGCGGCGGGCATAAGCTTCTTCACTTTCGAGCAACCGAACATTTGCACCATGCCTGTAACGCTTTCGATGCGCTCTTTATCCACGATCAAGATAACGCCATCGATTTCAGGACATCGTTCGAACGCTTGAAGCGAGTAAGTCAGGACGGGTTTGCCGTTGAGGTAGAGATACGGAATAGTCGCCTCTGCACTGAGCTGTTCGCCCTTGCCTCCAGCTATCACTATTGCCCACGAATTGTGTACCATGTATCCCCCAAGTTTCTGGCCAAAGAACGCTAAATCGCTTCACACTCATTGCCAACACACGACATCCCAACCAGATATAAGTGCGAAACACCAATACTCAGAGGTTGGATGAAAATAGCTTGAACGTCAAGTGTTTATCCGGTAACGCACGGAGGATTATTTATATTGACACCAACGCCGCAGCGTCGCGTTTATGTCAACTTTAATCGTTGCATTTCAGGGGTTTGATCGGAGTTCAGCAATCCGTCTCATCACGAGTTTACCGATCGCTTCATAAGCTTCCCGATCGTTACCGAACGACATAAACTCTTCTGGTTTAATTGGTTTACCATACACAATTTCCACACGGCCTGGTCTTACGTATCTGGCATGGCGAGGAAACGATCGAAAAGTCCCTGAAATGTAGGCCGGAACTACCGGTATACCGGCTTTGGCAATTAGAAACCCAATCCCCCCCTTGGCAGACTGCATTTCGCCATCCACAGAACGTGTCCCTTCAGGAAACAAGGCCAGGACCTTGCCTTCTTTTAGAAACGATAAGGCCTTTCGCAAGGCGCCGACATCCCCTTTCGTCCGATCCAAGGGAATGCATTGGGCATTCGTCATGAACCAACGCCCGAGTTTGGAGGAGAACAACGTATCCCGGGCCATAAAATGGACGACCCGATGATGAATGCCTGCACCGACCACGGGAGGATCGAGATAACTGACGTGATTTGCCGCCAGAATACAGCCGCCTTCAGAAGGAACGTTTTCGGATCCCTTCGATCGAAACCGCAGCCAAACCTTCAGCCAGCAAAACAGCGAAAATTGCGAGATCCAATAAAACCAACTATCGAAAAACTTTTCGGCCATTTACCCCCCTGCCGCACTAACTTCTTTCACAATCAAGGAAACGACTTCTTCAATGCTCATGGAAGTGCTGTTGATCACATGCGCGCCCAAGGGAATTTGCAGAGGCGCCGTTTTGCGCGTGGTATCCTTTTGATCGCGCCGCTTCAGTGAGTCCAAAACCTTTTCCACATCGCCCTGCCCTTCCATTTCGATCAACTCGGCATGCCGCCGGCGCGCGCGTTCTTCGGGATCGGCATCCAAGTAAAACTTGAAAGGCGAATCCGGGAAAACCACGGAACCGATATCCCTGCCTTCCATGACAATAGCCCCGAATTGAACCATCTGTCGAAGTTTATTGACCATGAAGTGCCGAACCTCGGGAATGGCCGCGATATCGCTGACGCATTCGCGAACCGGCTCCGATCGCAGTTGCTGCCCAGGATCTTCGCCGTCGATGGTAAAACGCACCACTCGGTTTTCCGCGAAAAATTCCAGCTTCATCCGGTTCATCAGGTCGATGACAAACTCCGGCATCTTGACGTCCACCCCTTCCCGGATGCATTTCCAGGTCATTCCACGATAGAGCGATCCGGAATCCACATAGGTAAACTTCAGTTTCAGAGCCACTTCCCTGGAAACCGTCGATTTGCCGGAGGCCGACGGGCCATCGATTGCAACCACCATCACGTCCTTATTCAACATTCACTCCTAAACGTTTCATATCGTCCCAAAAACCCGGGTACGATGTTTCCACGCACGCGACATTATTGATGCAAACCGGTTGATCGGCCTGCAACGCGAGAATCGCCATCGACATGGCAATGCGATGATCGCCAAAACTGTTTACGTTCGACGGCGCTTTGAGGTCCGTCGGCCCCACGATTTCCATGCCGTCGGGCTTTTCCTCCACGTTCACCCCAAAAAGCCGGAGATTGGCGGCCATGACGGCGATGCGATCCGACTCTTTGACCCGGAGCTCGGCGGCATCGCGGATCACGGTCCGGCCCTCCGCCAGCGCGCCTACCACGGCAATGATGGGAATCTCGTCGATCAGGTTCGGAATCTCGCCGCCCCCGATCTCCGTGCCCTTCAACAGCTGGCCTTTGACCGTGATATCGCCGAACACTTCGGCGTCGGCGGAACTGCTCGTCCGTTGAATCTTCACCTCGGCGCCCATGCGTTTCAACACATCCAGCAACGCCGTCCGCCGCGCATTCAAGCCGACATTCCGAATGGTGACCTTGGCGCCCGGTTTGATCGCTGCGGCCGCCATCCAATAAGCCGCCGACGAAAAATCGCCGGGCGCCATCCACGGCCGGGCCATCAGATTCAACCCTTTGCTTCCGAAACCCTGGATGGAAATCTTCAAGCCGTCGACCGTCAGGGGAAGTCCCATGGCTTTCATCAGCCGTTCGGTATGATCCCGGGTCGCCACCGGCTCCGTAACGGTTGTCGTGCCCTCTGCAAATAGTCCGGCGAAGAGAACGCACGACTTCACCTGAGCCGAGGCCACCGGCAGGACATAATCGATCGCCTTGAGGTGGCCGCCCTTTACGCGGATGGGCGCGCAGCCCCGTTCTCCCGTCAATTCGATGGTCGCTCCCATTTTTTCGAGCGGCGCCTTGATGCGGCCCATGGGCCGGGAGCACAGCGAGGCATCGCCCGTCATTTCGACGGAAACGGGAAGCCCCGACATCAATCCGGCCAGCAAGCGCATCCCGGTCCCGGAATTGCCAAGATTGAGCGGGCCCACCGGCTCCAAAATCTTGCCGCCGGTGCCGTGAATCTCCAAATCTCCATTCTCCGAAAACGACGAGCGTGCGCCCAAGGCTTCCATAGCCCGCAGCGTATTGATGCAATCTTCTGCCTGCAGATAATTCCGGACCTGCGACACGCCGGAAGCCAGCCCCGCCAGCATGGCAATTCGATGCGAGATGCTCTTGTCGCCGGGCACTTCAAGCGATCCGCCTTGAAAGTCGGCCGGATGGACCATTACCGATTGACTAATTGGCTTCATAATAACTCCTGATTCCCTTCCACGCCCCGGCGGGCCATGATGGCCCGACGTGTGGACCGGCTTTGTTCCAAGAAACTCTGCAATCCCTGAAAATCGTCCTTTTTAATCAACTCGGACCACGATTCCAGCTTATTTTTATACGCGTCCAATTCCATCAGTACGCACGACTTGTTGGTTTTAATGATATCGCGCCAAACCTCCGAAGATCCCTCAGCGATGCGCGTCGTGTCGCGAAACCCGGGACCGCAGAACCTGCCCAGTTGCTCCCAATCCCCATCCCGCCCCACGACAGCCGCCAGCGAGGCTGCGATCACATGCGGCAAATGACTGGTGCGGGCCATAATCCGATCATGCTCCACGGCCGGCATCCGATAGACCACCGCGCCCAGGCTCTTCCAAAAGGAGGCCAGGGCCTCGACTTTTTCCGCAGGGCTATCCTCGCGCGGCGTCAGGATACAAGCCGCTTTTTCGTACAAATCCCGCCGGGCCGCGCCAAGGCCCTGCTGCTCCGAGCCGGCAATGGGATGACTCCCGATGAAAAACACCGCGCGCGAGCCCAATTCCTGCCGGATCGCCTCATCGACTTCGGCTTTGGTACTGCCCACATCGGTCAGCAAACACGAAGATTTCAGGCGATCGCGAAAGCCGCGCACCAAATCCGGCATGGAAAGAATCGGCACGCAAAGCACCACCAAATCGGCCCCCTCCACCGCTTCGGACGGATCGTTCGACACGCGATCGACCATCTTTTGCCGAAGGGCTTCCTCGCAGGTTTCAAGCCGCCGCGCATAGCCGGCAATGGTCCCTGAAAAGCCTTGCGCCTTCAGCGCCAGCCCCAGCGACCCGCCCATCAACCCCAACCCCATTATGGCAACTGTTCGCATGCTGTTTTTCCGTCTTCCGTCTTCCGTTTTCCGTCTTCCGTTTTCCGTTTTCCGTCTTCCGTTTTCCGTCTTAAACCGATCTCCCCATAGCCTTGGCAATCCGCTCGACATCCTTCATCATGTTGCGGAAATTCCTCGGGATCAGCGTTTGCGGCCCATCGGAGAAGGCTTCTTCCGGCTTGGGATGCACTTCGATCATCAAGCCGTCGGCGCCGGCCGCAACCGCGGCGCGCGCCATCGGAATGACCAGATCCCAATGCCCCACGCCATGACTCGGGTCGACCACTACCGGCAGATGGCTCTCCCGCTTGAGGACCGGCACCGCGCTGAGATCCAAAGTATTTCGCGTGAACTTCTCGAAGGTCCGGATGCCTCGTTCGCAAAGGATCACGTTGGGATTGCCTTCGCTAAGCACGTATTCCGCGCTCATCAGCAATTCCTCCAGCGTACTCGAAAGGCCGCGTTTGATCATCACCGGTTTTTCGCAGCGTCCGATGGCTTTCAGCAAATTGAAATTTTGCATGTTCCGTGCGCCGACCTGAAGAACATCGGCCACCTCGGCCACCATCTCCACGTCTCGCGTGTCCATGACTTCCGTAATGACCGGCAAGCCGATCACGGTGCGCTCTTCCGCCAGGTAGCGCAAGCCTTCGACGCCCAGGCCTTGGAAAGCGTAGGGCGAACTGCGCGGCTTAAACGCGCCGCCCCGCAGCATCGTGGCGCCGTTTTCCTTCAGAAAAGCGGCCAGTTCCAGCAA
This sequence comes from Lentisphaerae bacterium GWF2_57_35, assembly GCA_001804865.1. Taxonomy (GTDB): domain Bacteria; phylum Verrucomicrobiota; class Kiritimatiellia; order CAIQIC01; family GWF2-57-35; genus GWF2-57-35. The sequence goes on along the minus strand of MHBK01000047.1, from coordinate 14,024 downwards.
CATTTCCCGATTCTCCACCGCACAGGGACCGGCCATGACGACAATTTCCGGGCCGCCAATCGTCACCGGCTTGTCGCCGGATCGAACCGGAGGAATCGTGATTTGGGTGCGGTCGGCATGAAAATCCGCGCTGGCCAATTTATAAGGCTTCAATACCGGCATCACGCTTTCAACGCCCGCAAACGCCTCCAAAGGCTTCACGCGCACCGCCGCCTCGTCGCCAATCACGCCGATAATGCTTCGCTCGGTTCCACGGCTCAGGTTCGGCGTCAGATTCCACCCTCGAACACTGTCCATGATGTGCTGAATCTGCGCGTCGGATACATCTCTCTTCAAAACGATAATCATATCAACCCCTAATCTCTTTCAGGGCTTCTTTCAGCGCCCTGATGAAATGTGCATTCTGTTTCTTCGTACCCACGGTCACCCGTACATATTCCGGCAAACCACTGGGATCCATCGGGCGAACAATCACCCGCTTCCTCTGTAAAGCCGTGAAGATATCCCTGCCTTTGCCGACCTTGACAAGAATAAAGTTGGTTACCGACGGCACGTACGACAAGCCCAGCTTCTCGAACGACCGGCAGAGATACTCCAATCCATCCGCCACCAGCGTCCGGGTTTTCGCGACGTGTTCTTCGTCGGCCAGCGCCGCCTGCGCCGCCGCCAGGGCCATGGCATTGACGTTGAACGGCTGGCGGACGCGGTGCAGCAGATCGATGCCGTCTTTCGGCGCCGCCGCATAGCCGACGCGCAGGCCGGCCAGGCCGTACGTCTTGGAAAAAGTCCGCAGTACAAAAACATTCCGGTCCTGCCGGACGTATTGAATGGTGTCGGGTTGTTTTTCCGGCGGCAGCAATTCGATGTAGGCCTCGTCCATGACCACCGCGACATGCTCCGGAACGCGCGCCATAAACCGGTCCAAAGCCGCGCCGTCGACCATGGTGCCGGTCGGGTTGTTCGGATTTGCAATGAAAACGATCCGGGTCTGCGGCGTGATCGCCGCCAGCATGGCGTCGAGGTCGTGAGTCAAATCCTTCATCGGGACCATGATCGTATCCGCCAGAAAACTGGAGGCCACGAGCTTGTAAACGATGAAAGCGCGGTCGGCCATGACGATGTTGGTTCCCTTGTGCAGAAAGGCATGCCCCAGCAACTCGATGAGTTCGTTGCTGCCGTGCCCGATCAGGAGTTGATCCATCGGCACGTTCAGCTTCGCGGCCAGCGCGCGCCGCAGATAAAACGCCCCGCCGTCCGGATAAAGGTGCATGTTCTTCGCGGCTTGGCGCATCGCCTGCACGGCCTTTGGAGAAGGGCCGATGGCATTCTCGTTGGAGGCCAGCTTGAAGATTTCGTCCTGATCCGAAAAGCCCAGTTCGCGCGCCACTTCTTCGATCGGCCGCCCGGGTTCGTACACGGACAAACTCGGCACCCAATCGTTGGCAATGGCTTTCAATGTATTCACGTTTCGACTCCTTGATAATTGGACAAACCCGTCAGGCCTCCGTCCCGGACGCCTTGGGATAAGAGCCCAGGACGGTCATCAGAGTGCAATGCTCCGACAACTCCGCCAGGGCCTTCTGAACCACCTCATCCCCCGCATGCCCCTCGAAATCGACGAAGAAATAATATTCCCACGCCTTGGTTTTGCTGGGCCGCGATTCGATCTTGGTCATGTTCAAACTGTATTTCTTAAAGGCCGACAGCGCATCGTAAAGCGCCCCCACCTTATGTTTGACGCCGAAGAAAATCGACGTCTTGTCCTGTCCGGTCGACGGGCTGTAGTCCCGCGCCACGACGAGAAACCGCGTGGTGTTGCCGCCGGAATCCTGGATGTTTTCCGCCAGCACGTTCAGGCCGTACAACTCGCCCGCCAGCGTCGCCGCCATGGCCGCGCTGCCCGGCTCGCTCACCGCCAACTCGGCCGCCTTGGTCGTGCTCGACACCGGAATCAACTGCACGCCCGGCAGGTTTTCGTGCAACCAGCGTCGGCACTGGCCGAACACGTTCGGATGGCTGTAAACCCGCTGAATTTCCTGCATCGAACACTTCGCCAATAGGTTTTGCGCGATCGGCAGAAAAATCTCCGCGCAAATCTTGAGCGGCGTGCTCATGAACTCGTCGAGCGTGTGCGTCACCGCCCCTTCCGTGGAATTCTCGATCGGCACGACGCCGAACGTAGCCGTCTTCTTTTGAACGAACGTGAAGACCTCGGTGATGGTATCGGCCGGCACATATTCGACGCTCGCGCCGAAACGCGCGCGCGCGGCCTGATGCGTAAAGGTGGCTTCCGGTCCCAGGAAGGCGATGCGGACATTCCGCTCCAACGACAACGCGGCGCTTGTGATTTCGCGGTAAATCGCGCGCAGGGATTCCTCCTTCAAGAGGCCTTCCGGAGCTTTACCCAGGCGGCGGAGCACGTCCTCCTCCCGCGCCATGCCGACCGCATCCCGGCCCATCTCCAGCGCCACTTTCGTGCGCTCGTTCAAAAGCCGGATCAACTCGGCGTCCAATGCGTCTATGCGCTGGGTCAAATCGTTGTTCATGAGAAGCTCAATGTTAAATTTCAGATTTCAGATCTCAAATTCAGAATTTCGGGTCTTAGGTTTCGTCTTCCTCGTCCTCGTCGTCATCATCTTCATCGTCTTCGTCCTCGTCGTCGTATTCTTCTTCGTCTTCATCGACGGGCTCTTCTTCAGCTTCAACAACCTTTGGCGAGGGCTTTTCGGCCGGGGCTTCGTCCTCGGCTTCCGCCAATACGGCATCGGGTTCGGGTTTCAAATCTTCGTTGCGATTCGGATCGTCCAAGGCCTCTTCGATGCCAACCGCATGTTCCGCCGCGGGCGCCGGGGCCGCTTCTTCGTCGCCGGCCGCCTTTTCGGCTTCCGACTTCTGGGGCTCCTTCTTCAGTTGCTCTTTTTCCATGCGCCGCAACTCATCGGTGCCGGGCAGATCGCCGAGCGCCTTCAGCCCGAAATGTTCCAGGAACTTGCTGGTCGTCCCGAACTGCCAGGGCCGCCCCGGCAATTCGCTGCGGCCGACAATTTTGATCAACTGCATTTCCATCAGGTTCCGAAGGATTGCATCGACCGCCACGCCGCGCACGGCCTCGATCTCCGACCGGACCACGGGCTGGCGATAGGCAATAATCGCCAGCGTTTCGAGCGCCGGCCGGCTCAACCGGTTGGGGCGGCCCTTTTGCAACAGCCGCCGCAGCCAGGGCCCGCAATGGGGATCGTTTTCCAGCCGGAATCCGCCGGCCACCTCGGCCACATGCATCCCCGTGTGCCGCTCGATCAAATCGGCCTTTAACTGCTCCAGGGCATCGCGAATATCCTTTTCCGACACCTTCGCAAAATCCTTCATGGCATCGGTTCGCCCCTCGGCCACCTGCACGAACACGCGCCGCATCTCCGCAGCCGTCAATGGTTGCTTGTTGACGAACAGCATCGCGCCGACAATCTGTTTGATTTCAGGCAAGACAGCGACTTCGCTCATAACTCAATCCTCCACCCGGCAAACCACGATTTCATCGAAGGCCGCATCTTGCGCGGCCCGAATCTGTTTCAGACGGATCAATTCCAAAACGGCCAAAAAGGTGCAGATAATCTCATGGCGCGAGGCCATGTCGCGGAACAAACTCGAAAACGTCACCTTGGCCTGCCCTTTGATCAGGTTCGAGATCGCCTCGATTTTCTCCGCCACCGTGAAGCGTTCGGCGAAGATTTCCTTCAGCTCTTCCTTCTTCACTTTTTTCAAGGCGTCGTTGAAGGCGGTAATCAGATCGAAGATGCTGACGTCGTGCAGGGACACATCGCTCTCCGGCCCCAGTTGCACCTCGTCGCTGTCGCGGCCGAACACATCCTCCCGGCGATACTCCAGGTTCTCCAGGTGCAGCGCGGCATCCTTGAACTTTTTGTATTCGACCAACTGGCGCACCAAATCCCACCGGGGATCGGCCTCCTCTTCCTCCATCTCGGTGCGCTCCTCGACCGGCAGCAACATGCGGCTCTTGATCATCATCAAGGTCGCAGCCATGACGATGAATTCGCCGGCGATATTCAGGTCGAGCATGCGCAGCACATCCATGTACTGCATGTACTGCGTGGTAATCCGTTCGATGGGAATATCGTAAATGTCCACTTCCTCTTTTTTAATGAGGTAAAGCAGCAGATCGAGCGGACCTTCAAAAACGTCCAATTGAACTTTGTATTCGTCAGGCGTAGACATCAATTATTACTCCAATCCCACAGCCCGGCGCGCCAGGCGCATCGTTTTGCAGGCTTCCTCGCGGGCTTTTTCGGCGCCCTTGCGGAGCACCTCGTCGACATAATCCGGATGGCGCAGCAATTCCTCGCGCTTCTGGCGGAACGGCGTGAAATAGGCGTCGAACATCTCGGCCAATTCCTTCTTCGCCTGCCCGTAGCCCATGCCGCCCTTGCGATATCGCTCTTCCATGTCGCGGCGCTGTTCGTCGCCGGCAAAAAGTTTATAGAGCGCGAACACGTTGCAGGTCTCGGGATCTTTCGGATCTTCCACCGTCTTGCTGTCCGTGACGATGCTCATGATCTTTTTCTCCATCTGCTTCGGATCGCCGTAGATCTCGATGGTGTTGTTGTACGATTTCGACATCTTCTGACCGTCCAACCCCGGGACCACCGCCACCTCGTCGCGTATCGAAGGCGCCGGAATCGTGAAGACCTCGCCATACTGGTTGTTGAACTTGATGGCGATGTCGCGGGTCACTTCCACGTGCTGCTTTTGATCGCGCCCCACCGGCACGGTGTTGGTCTGCATAATCAGGATGTCCGCCGCCATCAGCACCGGGTACGCAAAAAGCCCGTGATTGGCCGCAATGCCCTTCGCCGTCTTGTCCTTAAAGGAATGACACCGTTCCAAGAGCCCCATCGGCGTTATGTTGGAGAGCAGCCAGGCCAATTCCTGCACCTCCGGCACATCGCTCTGCCGGTAAAAAACCGTCTTTTCCGTATCCAACCCGCAGGCCAGATAATCCACCGCCACATCCTTGATCGCCGCCCGCAGGAAAGCCGGATCGGTTACCGTTGTAAGCGCATGGTAATCAGCAATAAACAAAAAAGCTTCGCCGATCTTCTGTAGCTCCAGCGCCGGCTTCATCATCCCGAAATAATTGCCCAGGTGAATCTTCCCTGAAGGCTGAATGCCCGAAAGTATCCTCATCAGTCCAACTCCTCATTCCATTAATAATGACGGCAAAGGGTAGCTTAAGAACCCAAATCCATCAAAGCAAAATCTGCGATGGAAAAGTCAAGCTCGTTGCTTACCCGGTGCAACGCATGAAATAATTCGATTCGCCTCAAACGATTAGCTTGAAAAGATCAAGGGGATTGAACTAATCTCAACCGCGTTGTATGGGATGTACGTCGTCATAATGGAGGACGTCAGAACAGGCAAGCTCGTCGCCTGGGGGCAAGGAGCCTGACAGGGATTGGCGGGTCTATTTGAATCTGAGGGATACGCATCTAGGGGGAATGATGAATATAGGATTCAACTATTATCGTGAAGAGACGCTGGGCGTCGTGGAATTGGATGGAGACAAGACGCTCGAGGGCGCAAAAAATGCCTGGGAAATGATCCGTCTGGCTATTCAAAACGACCGATTGAATGCCGTGCTCATTCGAGATCGAGCGGAAGACCACCTGAAAACCTACGAATTGCTCAGCGTGGAGAAATGGATCGATCAGAACAATTTCCCAAGAAACATTAAAGTGGCCATCGTCGATACCAGGCCCCCTGCCTTAAGCAGCAGCCGACTTAGCGAAACCGTCGTCCGAAACCGCGGCTGGCCATTAATTACCGTCTTCGACGATGAAGCCGCCGCCCGGAAATGGCTAAGCCATCTCAGTAGCGACTGAGACAGAGCCTTCGATGGGTCTTCTTTTTCAAAAGACAGCCGACAGACCCGCTCAAGTCGCCAGATAATCTGCGCGGTGAACCAGCATAAACCCGGCGCCCTGAGCCAACAGGACGGGTATCCAAACGATCAAATCGGGGCGATACTGCGGATAGCCCACGAGCGCGTCGGAAATGATGATGAACAGATAAAAAACAAACACCAACAGCAGGCTGATGCCGATGCCAATGGAAGATTCCTTGCGATGCGACTTGAGTCCAAGCGGAATTCCCAGCAGGGTAAAGGCAAAGCAGGAGATGGATAGCGCCAGACGCTGATTGGCATCCACCACCAGTTTCATCCGCTGTTTCTGCATGTCCTCCGGCTCCAAATCCGGAAACGCTTCCTTCACATTGCCGATGGCCTGGATCAATTCCACATACGTCATGTCCGGCGCTTTTTTGCTGATTTTGCCGTCGCCGGCCAACTGGGCGAAATCCAGCTTTACCGGATATTCCTTGGCCGTGATGAAGCGCGACTTCGAAATGTCCATCGGGTTGTCGCGGTCTGGCTGATCGATGCGTACATCGAAAAGATTGATCAGCAATACCTTGGTTTTCTTGTCGTACTGAACCGTGCCGCGTTTCGCGCGCACGTTCCGTTTTACGCCTTTGGGGTCCATCTCGTAGACGATCACGTCGGAAACTTCTTTTTCGCTTTTCTTCCCTACGTAGACCATCAAGCCGGGGAAATCCCGGATGAACCGGCCCTCTTCCAGCAGATTGATCGGCTCTTCAACGCCCACATCCATCAGCACCTTTCGCCGCGCAAAATGGCTTTCCGGCATCAGGGACCCGTTGATGTATACGCACAAAAACGACAGCAGAATGGAAATCAAGACCACGGGAGAAGTGATCTGCCACAAGCTCAAGCCACAGGCCTTCATCGCCGTGATCTCGCCGTCGAAGGAAAGCCGCCCGAACAACAGCAAGACGGTCGTCAGCACGCTCATCGGAATCGAAAACGCCAGGGTGAACGGAATGTTCAACGAAAAGATCCGCAGGATGAGCAGGCCCGAGACGCCCCGGGAAAGCAGGTCGATCGCCTTGATGATGGCGCCGACATACATTACGAACGTGAAGACCAGCAAGGTCATCACGAACATCATGAGGAAATCGCCGGCCAAATATTTATTGATGATACGCAAAAAATATTCTCCAAATCGGATGGCCTGCTTATGTAGGCCGTAAATTTCTGGCCGCGGCCACGGTATTAAACAACAGCATGGTAATCGTCATGGGCCCCACCCCGCCCGGAACCGGCGTAATGGCCGACGCTTTTTCCTTCACTTCGTTAAAGTCCGCATCGCCAACCAAGCGGAAACCGTTCTTCGCGGTTTTATCCTCCACGCGGTTCACCCCGACGTCAATGACCACGGCGCCTTCCCGAATCATATCGGCCGTGATAGTGTGCGGCCTCCCGGCCGCTGCCACTACAATGTCGGCCTGGCGGGTGTACTGGGCCACATTCTTCGTGCGCGTGTGGCACATCGTCACCGTGGCGTTGCCCAGGGCGCTCTTTTGCGACAGCATGTTCGCCAAGGGCCGGCCCACAATGTTGCTGCGGCCGACGATCACGACATGGGCGCCGTCGGTGGGAATGCCGGAGCGCTTTAAAATCTGAAGAACGCCGTGCGGCGTGCAGGGCAGAAAGGTCGGCAGCCCCAGCATCATCCGCCCGACGGTGACAGGATGAAAACCGTCGACGTCCTTGTCCGGACGTATCGAGGCGATGACTTCCTGCTCGATCGAACTGTCCGGGAGCGGCAGTTGCACCAGGATGCCGTGAATCTGAGGGTCCTTGTTAAAGGAGTCGACCACGGCCATGATCTCCGCTTTGGAAGCGGCGGCCGTCAAAAGGACTTCGCGGGAATAGATGCCGGCGGCCTCGCAGGCCTTCTCTTTGCCCGTAACATAGGACCGGGAAGCCGGGTTGTCGCCGACCAGCAGAACGCCCAGCCCGGGAGTAATTCCCGCGGCCTTCAGTTTTGCCACTTCCGCGGCGATTTCCTCGCGCATCTCCTGCGCTATAAGCTTGCCATCCAAAATTTTTGCCGTCATGGGTTCACCATCCTTGAACGTTCATTCTTAAAGTCGAAGCGTGTCACTCTACCTGCCGGACGGCCAGAGTACAAGCGCGTCGTCAGCAATTGTAATTATGTAATTATGGCTTCGAATGCGTAAAATAACTTCCTTGCCGAATAGGACCGCTTTCAGGACACGACCGTATCCGGGCGATTTTCCCGAGCGGACTCTTCATTCGTTGACGAGCGACGAAGATCGCTCAACGTTCGCTTGACTCGCTTCAGATAGGCGGCTAACTCCTGGAGAGCCGCATTCGACTTTTCGCGCTCCAGCGAGTCCAGCCGAATCAAGTCGTAGACATTCACCCAGTCCTCCTTCACGCCGATTTCCATCAAGGGATTGGGCAAATACAACCCTCGCTGCACCCGCAAGAAAAGCTTCCGATTGTACGGCCCTTCACGGACCACTTCGTTCCGGGCCAGGACGGAGGTGATATAAGCCCGGTTTCGACGGCGATAAGGAATAACCGGCTCGGGGAAATGTTCCAGGGCAAAAACGAAGTCCGCCGTTTCGAAGGCGGGTATGCGCCACTGAATTTTATGGCGCAGGACAAACTGAAAACCGGCGATCATGGAATTCAACAGGAAAAACTCCATTGTATGCGCGTCCAACTTGATCAAACGGCCATCCACTTTGACTCGCATACTGCCGGGCGCCAGCAGCGGATAGACCGCCCCAATTTTATCGAGAGCATATTCGCGATCCTCATACGCCTCTTTCAATGCGATGTGGAAAGCGGTGCGCCCCCAGTTGTCGCGCCCGTCCGGATTGGCGCCGTTGCCGGCCAGCGACTTGACCAGCATGGACAACCCCATTTGGGCCGCGATCATCAAGGGGGTCTGATTTAATGGATTGCGAAAGTCGATTCCGTACAGGTTGATCTTCCGATTCAACTCCACGAATTTTTTATCGAGATAATCCTGCCGGTATTTTTGCAGGATCGCCGCGGCATCCCGGCTGGGGTCGAGCGCCCGATTGAATTTGAAGCGAACAAGTTCGTCGAATAAATAATCGACGGAATACGTCAGCGCATATTCGTAAAGCAATTGCTTGGCCTGCTTATTGTAACGATTGGGATCGAACGCTTCCTTCTTCAATTCTTCGAGAGAATCGGGATCGATCGCCTTCCACGGCGTCGCTTGGTTGCCCAACAGTTCTTTGCGAATCAGGTCGGCCTGCTCCTTCTTTCCCTGCAAGTCCAGTTTGCGGGCCTCTTTTTCCCAATCTTCCTGCGACGACTTTTGTTCCGACAACTTGATGCGGTCCGAGGCTTGCGCCAGATTCAACAACCCGAACAGGCGATGCCGGTGGTCCTTCTCGACCACGTAAAGCTGCCGCACCGCCCGGGTCATCGCCACATAAAGGGCGTTGATATAAAATTTATAGGCTTCGAGCGATTTGTCGCTTTTGTCGCGGGCGCGGGCATAACGCCTATCCGCCTCGAGATCTTCCGGCCCAATGCCTTCGACGATTTCCTTGAAGACCCTGGCGTTGAGCGTGACGAAGTTGAACAGAACGATGCTCTCGTATTCGAGCCCCTTGGCTTCCTGAATGGAAAACACCAGCGGCGTCTGAAAATAGAGGCGCGCAGCCTCTTTGTCTTCTTCGCGAAGGACCAACACGGCCACTTTCGCGGATTTCCGGGTTTTCTCGTTCAACTCGCGCATAACCGCGGGATCGTCGCCAATCAATTCGACGACGCCTGGATTTTCTGAATTGGAGCGGATCAAGTAATGACTTTCCTTGTCGATCGATCCGAAGCGGGCATTTTTTATCAGGAGCAACCGATTGGAAATATCGGTGACTTGCGGCGAATTTCGATAGTTGGCGTGCAGGATGCGCCGGATATCCGAAGGCGTTCCGCCGCGTTCCTTGTAAAACAGCGTCTTGACTTGCGCCCAGGAAAAGAAATTCGGGTGTACGATTTGATTGGAATCGCCGCACAGGATGAATTGGTCCGGCGTTCGCAGGGTTTTCAGGATCAAGTAAAGTTGGATGCTGGTCAAATCCTGAACCTCGTCCACTACCACAAAATCGTACCGGGGCTGCGCATCCGGCAAGTACGCCCAGGAGACGAGATTCAAGTCGTAATACCGCCCCTCTTTCATGAACTGAAGATATTTCTCGAACAGGTTGTAAACCTCTTCGCGTTCGTCTTGCAGGAAAATGGACTGCCGGACGCCAAGGGCCTGATAATCCTCACGGGACAAAAAGACCCGGTCGGTTGCCGAACCGGTCAAGACGCCCCGAAACTCTTCAAAGAGCTTATGCGCGTCTTTTAGGCGGCTGACTTGTCGGTATTTGGAATGCCACCCTTCGAAATCCCGATACGTCAACTCTCGTCCCTCCGGGACCCGGATAGTCTCGATCAATTCCCTAAAAGACAGGAAATCCGGCTCCAACGCATCGTTCTCATAGTTGCTCGCATAAAACAAATTTCGCGAATTATCCGCCAGGTACGGAGAAAGCGTGACGTACAATACATCGCCGGAAAGCGTCTTCAGCTTTTCCAGGGTAAGCGCGGTTTTACCGCTGCCTGCCGAGCCGATCACGATCACCGGCGGCCTGAGCTTGAAGACTTCGTCCTGCGCTTCGTCGAAGGAGAGAATTTTATCCAGCAAATGAAACCGGGGATTCGCCGGATTGATGTAGTTCAAAGATTCGATTTCCGAATCTTTGACGACGGAAAGCTCGGGGATTCCTTCGATTTTTGTCTCGTCCACGGTCGCGCCGTTAAGAAACCTGGATTTCTCGTAGGCATGATTCAGAATTACTTCCAGCAGGAGGATATACTTGCGGTCGCCATATCGTACGATCCGGAATAACAGCCGGTTGGCATGGTCCAACCGGGCGCGATAATACGGAGTTCCTGTCAATTTCTTCACATCCGCCGATCGGAAATCGCCAGTACGCAAACGATCCACAACCTTCTCGAAAGCGTCTTTTACGCGGGATGAATCCAGTTCGTTATATTGGAGAATGTCCATGACAGCGCTCCTGGCGGCTCAGCCGGCATGAATAGGTTTTTGCCGGTCGCGCAGATGACCGGACGTTCGTTGACGGTAGACAGCCAGCAGTTCCGATACAATGCTCACCGCGATCTGCTCGGAACCTTCCGCGCCAATATCCAACCCAACCGGCCCATAAACCCTTGCAAGCTCCGCTTCGGGGACATCCTTGAGAATCTCCTCCCGACGGCTTCGTGGCCCCATCAAACCGATGTATCGAACCGGCGCCGCCATGAACTGCCGGAACCACCCCTGATCGTTGGTCAACCCATGCGTCTTAATGACCACGAAGGTCTTGTCGTCCAGCGGCACGCCGGACAGCGGTTCACCGGGGCGGGCGGAAATCAATGACCAAGCCGCAGGAAAACGGTCTGGCGTCAAATAAACCGGCCGATGATCCGCCACGCTAACCCGGAAGCCGGCCATGGCCGCCAAATGCACGATCGGCAGGGCGTCGTCGCCCGCCCCGCACACGACCAGCCGGGGCGGCGGCCGGAGCACTTCCGTGAACAAGCTCCGTCCGTCCGAGAGGACACTCAAAGAAGATGGCCCCAACGCCAGCCCTTTTTCCGCGGCCGACAGAACTTCGCCGCGGATCGAGGGATCGAGCGCGGCGCCGGCCAGATAACCCGACTCGTTGAACAAGACATAGAGCGCTTCGTCGGTATTTCCCGAGAGAATGGAGGAGAAGACAAAAGCCTGGTCCCCCTTCAATTGAATTTTGAGAGGCGCCGCGATTTGCCGAAAGGACTCTCCACAGGGCCGCACGTCGAGATCGATCTTACCGTTGCAGCCCAAACCAAATCCCCAAATGGTATCTTCCGGCCCGCTTGTATCGTAGTGAACACGGCGGCTTTTATTTTCGCGCAGAAGGCCCAACCCAATCTCGCGTATGTCGTTTTCCAAACATCCGCCGCTGACATTGCCGGCCATCGAGCCATCGGCGCGAATCAGCAGCTTGGCGCCCGGCCGCCGATAGGTGGAACCCTCTATTTGAATGACCGTGGCCAGGGCGCAGGCCTGCCCCAGCTCCGTCAACCGCTCGATTTCAGAGACAATTTTATCGGTTTCCTGCCAGTTTTTCATAGGTTTGATCCGCTATTCTTGAATATAGCGGCATTCTGGAAAATCTACGCCTATTCCGCGAGCCATTTTTTCGATCGGATGGGAGAGCGGGAGCAGCTCAAACCCGCGGGCGTCGGCATCCGTCTTCGCCAAGGTTACGCCGGACCATCCACCTCCTTACGGACGCGGCTACGTAACCGCCGGCGTAAGCCTGTGGCCTTCTCCAGGCGCAGACACAAACCTGCGGCCGCTCGCCGCATCACAAAAGCCGAAAGATCCCTTTACTAATCTCACGGATTAACTACGTTAAGGTTAAGCAACAAGGATGGATACATGCCATTTGGACACCAGTTGTCGTTCGTTATCGCGTGCAGCTTCCTCATTCCCCAACTGGCTTCGGCATTAACCAATCGATCGGCCATCGCTCCCTGCGGCGGAGGTTGGGGCTCCAACACCGCTCTTCAGTCGTTTTCCTCCATCGGCCAAGGCCTATTGCCAGGCGCTTCGGAGAACGCCGAATATATAGAATTTTCGGGCTGGGCCAACACCTTCGTGATGAACGCCTCCGCCGATCGTAACCAGAACGGAATTCCCGACGAAAACGATCCCGATGACGAATCGGATGGAATACCCGACGCCGACGAACTCTCCGGCGCTCTTTTCGATCCAGCCACAGCAACAGATCCCTTGCTGGCCGATTCCGATTTCGACGACGTCAGCGATCAAGCCGAAGCCGCTGCAGGAACCAACCCCCGCGACCAGAACAGCTTCTTCAGATTGATCTCCTTAAGCAGACTCCTTCCCAACTCGCGAGCGATCGCGTGGAGAGCCCGCGAAGGCAAGACCTACGAATTGCTGACGGCCGCCACGCCCCGAATGCTACGCAATGATCCTGCCGTGGCCGGCGAATATGTGGGCGCCTTCGGCATTGGATTGTGGAAAGAAACCCTTTTGGTGGCGACCAACGATACGTCCGTTGAATCCGAAAGATACTGGGCTGTAAGACTCAAACAATAATTGAGGCGCTGTTCATGAAAAAAAATATGCGGTGGGTCGCATGGTTATGGCTGCTGACGGCCTCTTCGAGTTGGGCTCAAAATCCCGCGCGAATCAGTTATCAGGGACGTTTGCTGAACGATGCCGGCCAGGCCGTTAGTTCCAATGTCTACTTTCGCATCGACTTGTTTAGTGCCAGTCAAAATGGAACCCAGCTCTATTCTGAAGACGTCGGCTGGATCTCGGTTCAAGATGGCATGTATGCATTTTCGTTTGGAACCAATGCCGCTTCGCTAATACAGGCTCTGACCAACAACGAATGCTGGCTGGAATCATCGGTGAATGGCGGAGCTCTCACCCCACGCCACCGCTTACTGGCGGTTCCCTACGCCTTTCACGCGGACATGCTGGATGGCCGCGATGCATCAGCCTTCGCCACCGGCACGCCGGTTTATGTTGAAATGGATCCAATCTGGAATGCCCAAAAATCCAGCTACGCCACCGGCGCCCCGCTCTACGGCTTCACCGAGGCCGATCCCGTCTGGGCGACCGAGAAGAGTCTCTATGCCACGGGAACGCCCCTCTACGGCTATTCCGAAGCCGATCCAATCTGGCTCGCCGAACGCGCCAACTACGCTACCGGCTCTCCGGTTTATGCGGAAGCCGACCCGCTATGGAACGCTCAAAAATCCAGCTACGCCACCGGCGCCCCGCTCTACGGCTTCACCGAGGCCGATCCCGTCTGGGCGACCGAGAAGAACCTCTATGCCACGGGAACGCCCCTCTACGGCTATTCCGAAGCCGATCCAATCTGGCTCGCCGAACGCGCCAACTATGCTACCGGCTCTCCGGTTTATGCGGAAGCCGACCCGCTATGGAACGCTCAGAAATCCAGCTACGCCACCGGCGCCCCGCTCTACGGCTTCACCGAAGCCGATC
>MHBK01000046.1:1626-23170 GCA_001804865.1 Lentisphaerae bacterium GWF2_57_35 | reverse complement strand
TTGCCTCGGCGACCAACATGGTTTTTAGCTCCAACGCCCAGTGCTCGGTCGTTTTCACCCATAACGCCTTTTACAATTCGACCACCTCCTTCGTGGGCAGCTCCTCCATCGGCGTCACCGGCCAGCCCTTCCAAGTCGGCGCCCAGGGCTCCAACTATCTCAACCAGGGCGTCGGCCTGGTCGACGTCGGCAGCGCCTCGGCCGATGCCTTGAGCCTCTACCACTTCACCACCGCCGTCGACCAGCACAAGGAAACCAACAGCCAGGTCGATATTGGTTTCCACTACGCCGCCCCGGGCGATGCCGATAACGATGGCCTTAACGATTTTATCGAAGACGCCAACGGCAACGGCGTAGCGGACGCCGGAGAATGCAACTGGAGCGGCGACGACGACAGCGACAACGACGGCCTGGGCGACGGCGAGGAAACCTGGCGCTACGGAACTGATCCGCTGCGCGCCGACACCGACGCCGACGGCTCCCTCGACGGGGCCGAAGTGCTCAACGGCTCCAATCCGCTGGACGTCGGCTCTTTCCTGGCCTCGATCTCCGGGACCCTCTCCTATGCCGGCCCTCAAACCGGCCCGATTCGCATCCGGGCCTATCCCGCCGTCGGCGACGAAAGCAGCGTTTTGTACCTGCCCTTCGAGCCCGTCCGCACCAATATCTGCTACGACGGCAGCCGTTTTGGAAATGCCGTTTTCATGAACGGGACGGTTTCAGGGGAGGGACGGATAGGCAAGGGAGCAAGCTTTAACGGCAGCAGCGATTATATGCGGATACCGACGGCCTCGCGTTTTCAACTGACGTCCTTCACCCTGAGCGCCTGGATCAAGACGGCCAATGCCGGGTCCAGTCGCCGCCGCATCGTCAGCCAGCAGGGCGCCGGTGGTTACTGGATTATGGCGCTCAATAATAACCTGCTCGATTTCGGCATGTGTCAGGTCGGTGTGGAGGAATTTGTGGAAACCCGGGGCGTCACGCTTAACGACAACGCCTGGCATTTTGTGGCCGTGGTACGGGATATTGCCGGCAGCAAAGCCCGATGGTACGTCGATGGAATCGAGATCGGCTCGCGTAACATTTTCGGAACGGGCACGATCGCGGTGACCAATCAGGACGTATTTGTAGGCAAAGTATACGACAATCCGGAATACTTCACCGGCCTGATGGACGAAGTGGCTGTGATGAACCGGGCGGTTGCTTCCAACGAATTGCTTCATCTTTTCCATCGCGGCGTTCTAACCAACAGCGTCAAGGAAACCGTTCTGGAAAACCCCGGCGCCTACGGCATCTCCAATCTGCCGTCCGGTCAGAGCTATTCGTTGCGCGCCTATCGCGATTCGGATTCCAACTTCTGCCAAACCGCATCGGAAGCCTATGGCCTCAGCAATCGATTCGTTTTGGCCGCCTCCGCGGATGTCGATATCGCTTTGATAGACCCGGACAACGACGGGGACGGCTTCTCCGACGCCGACGAGGATGTTTACGGCTCCGATTCTTTGAACTCCAATTCCATCCTTTGCTCCATCTCCGGAACCGTCTCCTACAGCGGCCAACAAACCGGCTCGATTCCCGTTGAAGCCACTTCTTCGTATGCCCTGCAAAACGGCCTGGCGCTGCATTACTCCTTCAATGTGGACAGCGGCAGCAACATTCTCAATCAATCTTCCTCGACCAACAACGGCTTTGTCTATGGGCCGGCCCAGTTCCTCTACGGACGCAAGAAGGCTGCATTTTCCTTTGACGGGGTAAACGACTATCTTCGAACCCCTCGCAGCAGCACCTTCCAACTCAAAGACTTTACCCTGATGGCCTGGATCAAATCGTCCAACTTCGGCTCCAGTCGCCGCCGTATCGTCAGCCAGCAAGGGAACACCGGCAACTGGATTCTATCGCTGCTTAATAATCAACTCGAAATGGGTTTTTGGGTCAGCGGCGGGGAGGGAATGATGGGAACTAAAGGCCCCGCCCTGAACAACAACGCCTGGCATCTGGTCGCGGTTATTCGCGACACCACGAATCGCCTGGCTCGCTGGAACATCGACGGGATCGAAATCGGCACGCAGGCCATTGGCTCCAACGGGACCATCAACGTAACCGACCAGGACGTGTATTTCGGCCGCGTGTACAACGCCGGAGAATTTTTCACTGGCTCGATGGACGAAGTCATGGTCTTTAACCGGGCTCTTGCCTCCAACGAAATCGTCGAGATTCTTTATAACGGCACGACCACCGGGTCGGCCTGCCGGACCTCGATTCCTGCCCCCGGCGCCTACTCGATCTCCAACGCCCCCACCTGGAGAAAGTATTCCGTCTCCGCGTTCCGGGACTCCAATGCCAACGGCCTAAGCGACGCGACCGAAGCCCAAGGAGCCTACCCGAACAATCCCCTCCACCTGACCGGGTCCAGCTCGGGCGTGAATGTCGAACTGACCGATCCCGACACCGATGCCGACGGCATGCCGGATTGGTGGGAACTGAACTATGGATTCAATCCAACGTCCAGCGTTCCCAATGGCCTGGTCGGTTGGTGGAAACTAGACGAGACCAACGGCCTTAGCGCTTTTGACTCCACCATCAACACCAATCATGGCGTTCTCAATAATTTCAGCGCCAATCCCGCCCCCTGGGTGGCGGGCCTAATCGACAAAGCCCTCGATTTCGATGGGACCAACGATTACGTGCAATTGGCCAATAGCGCCGCGCTCAAGCCCACTAATGTGACCATGAGCGTATGGATTCGTCCGGATCAGACCTATTCCAACCGATCGGTGACCCTCTTCACTACGGAACAGCCGGGGGCGACGGCGGGGTACTCGCTTCGATACTTTTCGTGGGGCGCTTTGGACTTTCTGATTTGTACTGACTCCTCTTTGGACGTTTATTGCGTGACCACCCTGCAGGCGGGTGCGACCTATCATGTGGTTGGAACCTATGATGGCGCTTATCAACGGCTGTATGTCAATGGCCAGAAGGTGGCGGAAACGGCCCGTGCCGTCACCTTAACTCACTCCGACTCGTCGCCCCGGATGGGCGCCAGCGCAGACAACCCGCCGGGCTACTACTTCGACGGACTCCTCGACGACGCCCGAATTTACAACAACGGCCTTTCCAGCCAACAGGTCTCCGGCCTTTACGAATGGGGCGCGGATTCCGACGGCGATGGCCTTGGCAATCTCTATGAATATCAACTCGGAACCAATCCAACCAACAGCGATACCGATGGCGACGGCGTGTCCGATGGGCTCGAAAGTATGCGAAACACAAATCCTTTCGATCCGTTAAGCCTGAATATCACGCTCTTTACTGACAGCCTTGTTGGCCTCAACATCTATGACGGCTATTCGCCTTCGATGGCCAATGGGCATGGACCCAAACTCAATATTCAGTCGGGTATTATGTCCTCCATCAGCGGGGATGTGGTTCAGAGTGCAGAGGGCATCTATACCGAGTCGTTTTTCGATCCGGAATCCAAAAGTCTTCAATTGTTGCCAATCGGGCATGTGGAAATTCAATAGTGGGCGATATCGTTTTTTCTAAAAGGAGCGGTTGATGAAAAAAATGCGAATAAGGTCGATTATTCAGTGTGCTGTCTTTGTGGTTGTGGCGTTTTGGGGCAGGGGTTCTGTTGCCGGCGATTTAACCGTACGAAGCGAGTTGTTTGTGAACAGTAATCTCACCGCCAGAGGCGATGCATCTATCCAATCGAATCTTACGGTGAACGGCGTGATATATGGCAATGGAGTCGGCCTAACGAATATTCCATCCGCGGTCGTTGTCGGATTGGGTTCTGCGGCAACGAGCCCGGCAGACGCTTTTGCGCCCTCGAATCTGTCATCCTATGCAGGTTCAAATCTGGAATACTCCGATGGAAAATTCAATGCCCTGCCGGGTTACTCGGATGCAGATGCAACAAACGCGGTAATGACGGCCTGGCCAAATCTAGATATGGATCAATCCGATGACCTGCATATATCCGACGGAGCATTGAATATGAGCTCCAATCGGATTTCCAATTTGGCCAATCCGTTATCCGATGCCGATGCCATTCATAAAGAATTTCTAAAATCGGTAGTGTCTTGTTTGGAGCCCCAAGGCGATCTGACTATGGGCATTTATACAAATGGTAAAACAGGTGCATTTCCCCTTGATTGATTCTCGTTTTTCAATGCAAAACATGATTTCAAGAATGGGCGGAAGATTCGCGGTTCTTCTGATGCTCGGATGCAATTATGAATCCTTTTCGGACGTTGTTATTTCTCGTCCGATTTGTGACTTCGGAGAAATCGCGTCGACTTCCATCGTGATGCGTTCGTACGAGATCGTTAATGAATCGGAATCCATAATGGGTATTGCAGATATCCAATCGTCCTGTGATT
Source organism: Lentisphaerae bacterium GWF2_57_35 (assembly GCA_001804865.1). Taxonomy (GTDB): domain Bacteria; phylum Verrucomicrobiota; class Kiritimatiellia; order CAIQIC01; family GWF2-57-35; genus GWF2-57-35. Next base: position 18,788 of record MHBK01000046.1, on the reverse strand, counting down.
GCCTTCACATTCTGAAATATCCACAAAGCCTGTATCCAAGATCTACCAACTATGTCGATGTTGTCTTGCAGCCGGTCGTGACGGGCGATGTGTCATATATCGTAACGATTAATCTAGCCGATAGCAGTTCTTCATCTTGTAGTTTTGAATTGAGAGGCGTTGTTCATGCGACAGACCAGGGACTATTGCCAAAGGACCGCTCAACAGACATTTCAACCGAATTGCTCACCCAAAAAATGTTGTCGAGAGATCTCCAAGCCTATATGGGACCCGCAGAAGCAATAGCCCTTAGTAAAAAGACGCAATGCGCCATACTGGATGTTAGAAGCGGCGATGAATATGATGCCGTGCATATTCCTGGGTCGCTCCATGTTCCTTTATATGCTATCCAGACAAAAAATTATCTCAGAGATAGATCTCTTCTATTGGTTGACGGTTATGGGTTGACTTCATCATTGGAAGAGAAGTGCAGGCAATTACGGGCTATGGGTTTTAAATCCGTTCGTATTCTCTATGGGGGACTCAGTGCCTGGAAACGAGTCGGAGGTCCGTTGCAAGGACATCCGCGCGCCATAGCTGAATTAGATTCCATCGACGCGGCCCTGTTTTATAGTGCTCGGCAATATGACGATTGTATGGTCATAGATGCTTCTACTAATGCGTCGAAGGTTTCGCCGTGGTTGATTCCGGGGGCCATGCCGCAAACGAACCTCGCCAACGTCGTAGCGAGTTCTTCGGCCGGTTGGCCGTCCAGTAATCGCTTTCTCACCGCTCTCATCGTAGATGACCATGGACGGTCTTCTTCCAGCCGCGTCATGGAATGGCCCGCCTTTACATCCGTTGTTGTTCTTGCAGGCGGACTGGATGGTTATAGACAATTCTTGCGGAAAGCGACGGCTCAGCTTTCTCCCAGGACGATGACCCTCACCCGTGTCGCCGGCTCTGCAAATGTAAAAAGCCCTGTTTCAATGCCCTCATCGATTAAGAAAAGCTGTGGCAGCTGTCGAGGCAAATGATGGAATATAAGAACATACAAGCGATACTGTTTTCGTTTTTAACCGCCGTAGTCCTGGCCGGCGGCCGCTGCAATCCATGCATGGCGGAAACGATTTTCGAATCTCATTGGGAAAATGCAACCAATGGAATTACCCGCGAGATTCGATACAGTTATACGATTCAGAATACAAAGCCAGTTGTGCTCAACCATGCGGAAGTATTCCTTTATGCGCCTGTTAAAGAGTCTATTTGCCAGCGTTGCTTGCGCGTAGAAGTTTCCAGTCCCGCCAAGCTGATTGTTGACGAAGAAGGAAACCAGATCCTGCACTTTTCATTTGACGCCATTCCTCCGTATGGGGCGTTGGTTTTGACGATCAAGGCGTCTGTATTCTTCGATTCATCCGGTTTGCGGGATCGAAAGAACCCTTCAATGAAATGTACAAAAGCCGGGCCGGGGATCGAATGCGATGCGCCGGAAATTCAAAGGCTCGCGCTGGAATTACATGACGCAACGCCTGACAAGACCGCCAGGAAAGCGAATGACTGGATATCCAGACGAATTAACGATGTCGGGTATATCAGTAGAAGTCGGGGCGCATTATATGCATTGCGATATCAAAAAGGGGATTGCACGGAGCAGGCCTCCCTTTTCGTTGCTTTATGCCGAGCCAACGGAATTCCTGCCCGAATGGCGGGCGGATATTTCTGTCCCGCAAATATGATCCTGTCTCCCTCTTCTTTTCACAACTGGGCCGAGTTCTACGATGGGGAGGGCTGGTGCTTGGCGGATCCTTCCAAAAACGCGATCTCTCAACAAGGTCATGACTACATTGCCATGAATGTTGGGAGCCCTGATGAAGGACGTAATCCCATCGGGATTGATCGGCGGCACCGAGTTATTGGGGATGGATTGACGATCCGGATGGAAAACTAGGAAAAGATTGCCAAGGGATAAACCTTTTACAAGGCGGAATGCATATGCCATCAATGAACAGATACCTAAGCACGAGCGGATGCCGATTCATATGGATGCGGTTGATTTGGTTTTGCCTGATCATGCTGAAGTGGCCGGCGCTCGCGGAGGATTCCTTGTGCCAGTCGGTTCAACTCGAAATTATTCAGAATCTTACTTTGGAACGGCAGGCCTTTGAAGCCACCTTGCGCATTAACAACGGGTACGACGACGCCGTGCTGTCGAATGTTACGATTAACTTGCAGTTCTCGGATGCAAATAATCAGCCTGTATCGAGTTCGTCAGATACCAACGATGTTGCGCTATTCTATGTTAAGCCTCCTGTCCTGACGGATATCGACGCCATCGATAACGGAACCATCCAAGAAGCAAAATCGGCTATAATAAAATGGCTGATCATTCCCGTTCCGGGAGCGGCAAATTCAAACAGTGCGGGGACGGTATATAATATCGGAGCCCGTCTCGCGTATTGGGCGAATGGACAGGAGCAATTGGTGGATGTGCAACCGGATTCGATCAATGTTCGTCCTCTTCCTTCTCTCCAATTGCATTACTTCCTGCCGGGTGACGTCTATGGCGACGATCCCTTCACGCAAGACATCGAACCACCCATCGCTTTTTCGTTGGGCTTAAGAATTAAGAACATTGGTTATGGCGCTGCAAATCAGGTTCGAATCGATTCGGGGCAGCCGCAAATTACCGCCAATTCCAATGGGTTGCTTGTCGCTTTTGCCATCCTAACGGGAGACCTGCATGGGCGTTCCACGGGCAAGAGCTTGTTGCTGAATTATGGGAGCCTCGCCGCGCAGGAATCCATTATGGGCCGTTGGGTTATGACGGCCTCGCTATGCGGCCGGTTTACAAATTTTTCCGCTGCAATCTCTCATGACGACGAACTGGGCGGACGCCTGACTTCTCTTATTCAAGCCACGAATATGTATACGCATTTGCATCTGCATGATGTCCTGGTTGATCTTCCGGATCGGGATCGCGTTCGTGATTTCCTGACCAGCGATTACGTTTATGAATCGGATGGAGAAGATTCGCCCGTATCGAATTTGAGCGATTCCGTCTCGTTTGCGGGAACCGGAGGGCAATATACACTCATGGTCTCTAACACCCCATCGGGTTTCTTCTACATCCGCACCCAAAATCCTTTGGGCGGCCAGGACATGGTCGTTAAACAGGTCACGCGATCGGATGGAAAACGAATGGATCTTGCCAACGTGTGGCTATCGAAAACTCGCGACGGAAGCGATCCCTGGCAGCATTTTTTCCAATTGTTCGATGCAGGCTTGTCCAATCGGACTCAGACGTATTTTGTAGTATTCGAGAATTCCGCCAATGCCAACAGCGCGCCCGTTCTTCACTACATCGGCCCCAGAACGGCTTATGCAGGACAGAATCTTATGTTTGCCGTTTCCGCGTATGATCCGGACGGCCATCCTCTTTTATCGACAGGTCCCTTGCCGGCTAATGCAAGCCTTACAAACAATGTGAACAGTTCAGCCGTATTCAGTTGGACTCCTTCGGCGACGCAAATTGGGCAGTACCGGATTAAGTTTATGGCGTCGGATGGGTTGTCCGGCGATTCTGAGTATGTAACCCTAAACGTCAAGGAAGGATGTCCTGCGCGCTATCCGGAGTGGTGGGACGCCTGTGGAGCGATCGCAACCAATGCCGAGCCTAACGATTATGCCTTCGTGAATCTTGGACAAGTCCACAACCTGGCCGTCCAAGCGTATCGGTTGTTTACCAATCTTCCCGGAGGCGCCGGTTTTGATATTCAGTGGTCGTCGCAGAATGATTTTTCCGCAGTGAATATCGGCCAGCTCAAACAGATCTCCACCGGGTTCTACGATCAACTCTATTCGCCTTATCCATGGCTCGGAGGATTTTCGACCAATGACTATGCCATCGCCAATATCGGACAAGTTAAAAACCTGTTTAGTTTTAATCCATTACAGGATTCGGACTTCGATGGGATGCCCGATTGGTGGGAAATGAATTTCTGCGGTTCTGCAACCGAATTGGATCCCGATGCGGATCCGAATACTAACGAGGTCTCGAATTTAAGAGAATATTTGCGCAATACCAATCCGCTTTAAATGAAGGGCATGTGTATATGGATTTCCCTATGAACCGAGTCTTCCGGGCAGGCAAGGATAAGAGCATAATGAAAACATGGATTCCGTTAGTTTGGGTATTGTTCCTGGCATTGAACGCAGCCGCGCAGACGCCGCAATCTTTTTCTTTAACCAATCCGGCAAACCAGGCTGTTTATATCGGCATAAATACGTCGATTCAATGGCAGGCGTCGGCAAATGCAACGGGCTATGAGGTCTATTGGGGGACCAACGAAAGCCCGGCTTTCGCTGCCCAAACGAATGGGACTGAATACGTGTTGAGCGGACTGGAATCCAACGCCATTTACTATTGGTATGTGGTTGCAACCAACGATCAGGGTTCGCTCAGAACTCCAGCCGCCGGCGCTTGGAGTTTTAAAACCGTTTGGAATTACGACACGCAACTATCCAGCAAAATTACTATCGATGCGGATAATTTCTCATACGACAACAAGAGTATTCTCGTCAACGCGACGACGGTAACGGTCAATGGCGCGCATAGCTTTGACAATATTTATCTTGTTCGTGGGGCTAAGCTGACGCACTCGGCCTGCACCACGAATAACGAATACTTCATGGATTTGACGATAGCGAACGAGTTGTTTATCGACGTCGAGTGCGCCATTGACGTTAGTAGTAATGGCTATCGTCGGGGCCGGACGCTTGGGAACCTTGTAAACACAAATCTCGGAGAGTACACCGGAGGCAGCTATGGCGGGTTTGGGGGAAAGGGGCTGGCTAATGGCTTGCGGAGTCCTGTGTATGGAGATTTTCGTTATCCCAACGAACTTGGAAGCGGCGCTGCGACCAATGTAGCGGGCGGAAGCGGGGGCGGTTTGGCGAGAATCGCCGCCGCTCAAGTCAACGTGGATGGGCGGATCGTGGCCAACGGCGGCAACTATGACGTATACTCCAATTCGGGCGGCGGAAGTGGAGGCGGACTTTACATTTGTACGGAGCTCTTAAGTGGGCAGGGGACTATTTCTGCCAATGGGGGGGCGGCAGGATACGGGTCGCCGTTCATGGGCGGCGGCGGAGGAGGTGGGCGAATCGCTGTTTATTATACGACTAATCGGAACTTCGATTTAGAAACTCAGGTGACCGCCTATGGCGGTTTTGGCCGAATCACGGACGGGGGCGGCGGCGCCGGCACGATTTATCTAAAGCAACTCGATCAGCCGGGCGAGTTGATCGTCAATAGCTTCAACATCAGCACAAATGGTCTTACCCCGATTTGGATACCCGATCATACAAACTACTATGAGCATATTTCTATTAAAGGAACAGGCCAGGTGGTCTATATTCTGGCCGATAATGTAATCCCCTCCAATCTTGTGCTGTCTTCAGGAGCCGAGCTCTCGCATCCTCCCTGTACATCGAATGCCGAATACAAATTGAATCTAGTCGTAAGCGGTCTGCTTGCGGTTGAAACGAACGGCTGTATTAATGCGAATGGCCGTGGCTATCTGGAAGGACGAACGTTTGGCAACACAACGGTCAGCGCGAGCACGTATCAATGTGGGGGAAGTTATGGAGGTTTAGGCGGCACGATTGGGCTAACCGGGCGCGTCAACGAAACGTATGGCGATTTTAAGTCGCCGCATGAATATGGCAGCGGCGGCGCAAAAGGACACGAAAGTGACGGGCCCTTTGGTCCAGGCGGAGGATTGATTCATATAACGGCTAATGAACTGGAGTTAAACGGCGTACTTTCGGCCAACGGCGGCAGTTGCGGCGGCAATTCGTATAACAGCGGTGGAAGCGGGGGCGCTATATTTGTCGATGCCGGTGTTTTGAGAGGCGACGGGCGGGTTGATGCAAATGGCGGCAATGGAAGTTCAACAAATAGATCATCCGGCGGCGGCGGCGGGCGGGTAGCCGTCTATTGTGCCTCGATGCAGGGCGCTTCTGTATTGGATCATGTCCAACTATCGGGAGGAATCGGCAAGTCGAACGGCGCACCAGGAACCATCTACTATACAAATCATGTTGCTCCTGTCCGTATAGAATCCATAACGCCAACGGGACGAGTCGTTGGAACGGTCCATCAGCTTCAACTGGTATTTCTGACTCCGCTGCGGGATCATACGTTATATCCGGACGATATTCAGATTCTTGATCCTGATTCCAATCTGGTCGCAGTCAGCGAGATCGCGGCGGTGACTCCATTTAAATACATCGTTGCCGTCTCAACCTCCATCGTTGCGGCAGGAACCTACAAAGTCGGCATCCAAACCAATGTGGTCACTTGGCTGGGGGGGGCCTCCGAAGCGGTGCATGAACATTTCTTCTGGATCGATAATTCCCTGCCGCCATCAATCGGCGATCTGTCGGCTGCGGTCGAAGGAACAGGGATGGACGTGACGCTGTCATGGACAAATTACAACGAATCCTTAAGCAGTGGCGGCATCGATAAATATGTGGTGTATCGATCCGATCTTCCATTTACGAATGTAACAGACGCCGTCGCGATATTCACAAACGCCGCTGGCAACAAGTCGCGCCATGTGACGGGGCTTGCCCGGCAAACAACAAATTGTTTTGCCGTCGTTGCCATCGATCGGCAAGGGCTGGAAAGCACGAATGCCGGATCGATAAGTTGCATGCCGATCGATACGATGGCTCCGCCCAATCCCGCTCAAACACGGTTTATTTGTTTCGATGCCAGCCTGACGGTGGTCTGGACAAATGTAGCCGATGCCGATGGAGACTTGGCGGCATACGAAGTGTTTGTCGACGATGTATCGCAAGGATCGGTGGTTTACCCGGATTGTTCCTACACTAAAACAGAGTTGTCGCCGGCCTCGTCCTATGTATTCAGAATTAAATCCAGGGATTTGGATGGCAATACGAGCACCGGGATCGTGTTGACGGGATATACGCTTCTTTCCAATCCTGACGATCTCACGGTTGTTCCGTATGACGGATATGTGCGCTTAATCTGGAATGGAGCAACGCCGGCTCAGAATGTGCACAGCTATGCGGTCTATAGCAGTACCAACAGCTTCTCGAACGTGTCCGGGATGCCGCGGCGAACCGCAACCTTGTATACGAATATTCCGGTTGCAGGCATCAAGAATAACGTGACGAACTACTTTGCCGTCACAACGATCAACAAATCGGGCGGCGAGGATACGTCCGTGACGGCGGTCGGCGTTGTTACGTCTCCCGATACGGCGGGGCCGGTCCTGACCAATCTTCGATGGCAGAATGCCGCCTTAAGCGGATGCCTGTCGTCTTCGGGTACTTTCGCCGTAACCGCCAACGATCCGGCGATGGTGGGGCGTGCGGATTTCTACATTAACGGCGCGCTCATTGGATCGGATACAAGAAATTCGTCCGTCTATTCGTCATTTTGGAATGTTTATGCAACGACGAACGATGGAGAACACACCTTGGATATCCATGCTTATGACACGCATGGAAACGAAGCCGTATTCACGACCAATGTGATCGTTGAGCTGGGGCCATTGCCGACCCCGACCATTACCTCGCCCGTCCATATGGCGTTGCTCAATCGAACCGAGCTTTTGCTCAGCGGTGTTGGAGCCCTCTACGCCACGTCCGTGGAGGTCCGCATTAATGGCGTTCTGTCCACCGGCCATCAAGCGAATGTGAATGCGAGTGGAACGTTCTCGGCGCCGGTAGATCTCTCAAATGGCAGCAATGTAATCACCGTGACGTCGGTAAATCGCAAAGGGATTGGAAGCGAATCGGCTCCCGTTACGGTGATTTGCGATGCGTCGGTTCCTTTGCCGCCGGCCAGGCTAACGGCATTGCCGCGAGAAAATGGCGTTATCCGTCTCGGGTGGGTTAGTCCTCCGGGCGTTTCCGTGAAGGGTTACAATATTTATCGTTCCAGCAGCTCGTTTACAGAGACATCCCAGGCGACCTGGATCAATCCGTCGAATATCGTCTCGTTGCTTTCGTATAGCGATTATCCCTCAAATGGCGACGGCACTTATTATTACCGCCTCTCAACGATCAATCAGGCCGGAACGACCAGTTCGCTGTCCGATGAAGTCTCTGCCGCATCGGATGGAACTCCGCCCGCTGTGGTCGCGATACAGTATCAGGCTCAAGGATGCAGCGATCCTGGACAGAATCGATTTTCCCGTGGGCGCATGGCCGTCGATTTGCTAACCAGCGAACCCTTGCTGACTACCCCGTTCTTTAGCTTGGCGCCGGAAAACAGCGTGCCGATTCCTGTTTCGTTAAGTAAAACAGACGCCACCCGGTATTCCGGATGGTTTGACATTACGGATCAGACTCCCGCGGGGCCTGCCTGGATCAACTTTTCGGGACGAGACTTGTTGAATAATCGGGGCGTCGGCTTGTCCAATGGAGTGCCGTCCTACATTACCATCGATAATCGGGGACCGAGCATTAGCGCCCTGGTTGTCGAACCCTCCGACCCCATCCAGAACTCGACATCCACGCCGGTGACGGTTTCCGTGACGGTTTCTTTCGAATCCAATAACGTTCCGGTCTCGGTTCCTGAACTCAGTTATTCGTTAAGCCTGTCTCAAACGAATCCCGCGGCCATCAGCCTTACCAACCTCACTTCAACAACGTGGTGCAGCGCCTTTGTCCTGTCGGAAGCCGCCGGCTCGAATACCGAAAATCTGGTATTTCACTACAAGGGATATGACGACCTGTGCAACACGGGCGCAAACATATCGGTAAAACACGACTTTCAAGTCTATCAAGGCGATTTGGCGCCTCTCGCGCCGCCCGAGGATATAACGCCCCGAGCATTGGCGGATGGACAGATTTCTCTGGCATGGAGCGCCGTGGAAGGCGCGGTCCATTATGTCGTCTATAAGGGGGCCGCCAGCAATTCCCTGGTCTTCCATCACGAGGCGGATGATTTGATCTGGACGGAAAACAATGGCAATAGCACCGATTGGTATGCCGTAGCCAGCGTTCGCATGGCCAATAACCAGTGGGCGACCAGTACGCTCAGCCGGGCGTATGAAATCGTCGCCGATGCCAACGATCCCTTGCCGCCATCCGATCTGGCGTTGTCTCTTCAGGGCAAAGGATTGGAAATTTCATGGCAGTATGAAGCCGCGGAGCCGGTCACATTCTCCCTATATCGCAATACAGACCCCTATACGCCTCCCGACCAATTAACAGCGCTAAGCTCCAACATCTCGACGCCGAATGCGATGGATTCAAGTCCGCTCAAGGGGCCGGCCTATTATAATGTGGTCGCCAGCGACCAGGCCGGCAATCGGTCGGAACCGTCGGCCTGGGCTGTTACCAACATTGCATTGCTTCCCGTCGGCAGTCTTCATGCCGTTCGGGTGGAAGGCGAATTCCCCAGAATCTCGTGGTCATATGCGGGCTCAGGGATTTCAGGTTTCATGCTTTATGAAGGCGAAGGGGACGATAAGCAGTTATTGGCCGACGCCTTGGGCCCCAATGAAACCAACTATCAGGACATCGGCTATTCCGAGGCGGATCGTCATTATTCGATGGTGGCCTACGATCCTTCGGGCGCCAGCGTAACTCGTTCCTTGACTCTGCCGTCCATGACCGCCCTGCTGCAAACGAACGCAACCCTTCTGCGGGGCGTTATGAATCGGCTGAAGTACGATGTTATAAACAACTCTCCGGAGGTGGTTTCAAATGTTCAACTTAAGGTTGGGATGCAGAGCTATTCCTATACGTCCGCCGTTTTCGCGGCGGCGGCCTGTTCCACCTCGACGATCTCCCTGGTTGTGGGCGGTTATTCCAATCTCAATGACTGGATTGTTTTGACCAACTCCCTTCACATCGCACCTGCCATCGGCGAATCGGCAACCTTTGTGGGGACCCATGAACTCGAAGTGGGCGATGAAGTTTTAGTGGGAGAGATTGTGAACGAATCCTTCGCTCGCGGCGCTATGGGGCGAGTGCGGTTTACCTTGCACAACACCTCTTCGGAAACCATCGATCTGCTGATGGCCGGACAGGGAACCAACGATTCGCCTGATGTTCGCTTCCGTTTTGAAACCGTGGACGGCATGGTGCTTTCGGAAGCGCGCGCCAACCAACGCATGGGCAATGGATTCGTAGGGCAGCCGGATGGATCGGCGATTGCGAGATTTCCTGCCGGCCAAAGTATTGCTTCGGGAGAGATTTCGATCCCGGTTCCCACCAATTGCCCAAGAGAAGCGGTCCTGAAGCTTGTGATCGATCGCCTGCATTATCGTTATGGAGATCCCGATCATATCTGCATACCGGGTTTGACCACCGCCCGTCGCATCAGTCTTTTGGAGACTCGATATACCGCCCTGGTCACCAATGTGTCGCCGGCTATATCCATTGGAAGCACCAACATTTTCATTCAGGGACAAGCCCTTAACCGCGTATCCCAGAACGCCGAGCCCAACGTTCCGGTGAAAATAGCGATCTCGCTCAATGGCTTTGAACGTACCCGAACGATCTATTCCGATGCGGCGGGCAATTGGCAGTACGAATTTACACCCAATGCCCTTGAGGGCGGGGTGTACAAAGTATGGGCTGTCCATCCCGATTCCCTTGACAAACCGGAACAAGCTTCCTTTACGGTCGCCCAATTGGGAGTGCGGCCTGCTCTGTTCCTGCTCGATATCCCCAGAAATTATGAGCAGAAATGCAGCGTTCAAATCGTTTCCAGCGCCGGCAGCTCCTTTACCAACCTGCAACTTAAGCTTAATGCGGCGGATCAACCGGGCGGCGTTTTGCCTGTCGGCATCCATGTTTCCACCCCTTCGGCCATGCCGGTGCTGGCAGGCGGAACCCCCGTTTCTCTCGAATATTCGGTTTGGGCGGACAACACCGCCGCCGCGACCGGAAGTTTTGTAATCGCGGTCGAAAGCGCGGAGGCCCTCGACGGGGTGTGGAGCTGGATTACCAACAAGTATACGCTCTTTGACTCCACCCCCGATCTGCGGTGCAAGCCGTCGGAATTGGATACCGGCGTTTGCATCGACCATTCGATCACGGAAACTCTGATTTGGACGAATTGCGGTTTCCAAGCCTTGGAAGGCCTCGAATTCGAATTGCTTACGGCTGGGGAGAACCCGGAGCCCGCGCCTTCATGGATTCGACTGGACTCGGCACCCGAACTCGGTGAACTCGCCGCAGGAGATTTCTGCGAGGTCTTTCTAACCATTGCCCCGCCTCAGGGCGTTCAGGTTAATCAGACTCACCTGTTCATGCTGAAAGCGACAGCGGAGAATTATCCTGAAATGCTGACCCCCATACAGGTCTTTGTCGCCTCCGATCAAAAGGGCAGTTTGCTTTTCAAGGTGGATGACAATAGATCCCTGGAAGGCCTGGGCAGTAATTTTATCGCACAGATCTTCCTTCAAAAAGACGCCTTGCCGGCCTTTGAAACCAATGTGTTTGTTGTGGCCTCGAACGTCAACGAAGCGCTGGTGGCCGATCTGCCTGAAGGCGTTTATTCCTACAACATTTCGGCCGACAAACACAAGACCGTCAGGGGCTATGTTCTGGTCAAGGCCGGCGTTTGCACGCCGTTGGAGGTTTTCCTCGAAAATGTTTTTGTCACGATCGATTGGTCCGTCGTCTCCACGGAGATCCAGGATCGCTATACCATCGTGCTATCAACCACCTTTGAAACCGCCGTTCCCGCCCCCGTGCTCGTCATCGATCCTCCCATGTCCGATGTGCCCGAGATGGCGGCCGGCGATGTGGTGTATGGGGAATTCACCCTCAAGAATCATGGCCTGATTCGGGCCGAACAAGTCCAAATGACCATGCCTCAGCTTCCCGACTACAAATTCGAACTGCTGAGCGAGTTGCCCTCGGTCTTGGAAGCCGAACAAAGCGTGCGCATTCCCTACCGGATCACCTGCCTAAGCGATGCGCAGGATACGGGCGGCGCTCTCTACGAGATCGTCGGCTACAGCGCCTTCGCTTGCGCCGATGGGTTTGGCCTCTACAAATGCAAGCAGGCGAGCGGTCATGCAGGATTTACGACCTGCTGGCGAAAACTGATTGCGATGCACGGCGCTACCGATCCGGTGACTTTGGGCTGGTATCATTATGGCGACGATAATGTGCCGGTCGGTCACGGCGCCGCCTCGGGCGACGGCGGCGGCGGCGGCAATCGAGCGTGCGTTCCCAAATGCATGGGAACTTGTTGCGGCGCCTACGAAACGGTTGGCAGCGTCGTGAATATCGTCTCGGGCGAATACCTCATGGACGAAACCGATTTGTCGGTGAAGGCATCTGGCGGAATGGCGGAGCTTGTCCGGCTCTATCGCCATCGACGATGGTATTTCGAACCGGAAAACAAAAGCCTCTCTTTTGCCTATGGATTCGATACGAATACGATCGAGTCCATCCTATGCGAGAACGCGCTCTTCCAGAAAACGGATGAACAGGAAGCCGTCTATGCCTACAAAAAGTCCCGGAAGATTCTTGTGCAGACGAATGGGTATTATTGGACGCGGCCTTCCGGCGATTGGCGGCAGTACGACTTGAACGGACGCATGACCGCCTATGGCGACCGCAACGGCGCGCGCGTGATTTACCAATACGATGCGTCCGGAAAGCTAAGCGGCCTGTTCGACCGGCAAACCAACCAACTGCTTTGGCTGGTATATTCGAACGATTTGTTGCATTCCGCCCGCGATCAAAACGAAGGCGGGCGTCAGGCAACCTACGAGTACGACTCGCGCGGCAACTTGACCAATGTCGTGAATGTCCTGGGTCATGCCGTCGCATTCGGCTACGACCAGACCAATCGGCTGGTTTACAAGCGCCTGCCCAATGGACGGGAACGGATTATTCATTACGACCGCGATAATTCCGTAAGCTCCGTCGTAAACGGCCAGAATATCGGCAAAGTCATCCGCTACACCTATGGCATCGCCAATAAAATCAATCACATCCTGGTGAGAACGCCCGCCGGACGAATCAAGGAATATTTCTTCGACTGGCAATGGGCGCCGGCCGGGGGAGGCGACGAAGACCAGAATTATGCTTTCAACCCGCAGGTCGAAAGCGACGAAGACAGCCGGCCCACGCGCATCGATTACCCGGATGGGACCTTCAGGCTTTTTGAGTATAACGGTCCCTATGCCCAGATAACCAAGGAAGTCAATGAAGCCGGTGTCACGAATCTGTACGAATACGACGAGCGCGGCAATCTGACCAATCGGATCGAAGCCGCCGGAACCCCGGTGGAGCGGACTTCGCGCATCGCCTTCGATCCGGCCGGCAATTTGTTAAGCCAAACGGTCGTCGGCCAGGCGACAAACTTGCTGACGCAGTGGACGTACGATGCCTTCGGCAATGTGCTGACGGAAACGGATTCCGCCGGTCAGGCGACCAGCAATTCCTACGATCGGATGGGAAATCTTCTGACGACCGCCGATCCCCTCGACCGCACCTGGCGCTACGCCTACGATGCCGCCGGGCGCCTGCTCACGGTTACGGATCCGATGAATCGGATCGTCAGCCGCAATGCGTACGATTTCGAAGGGCATCTGACCACGAATATCGACGTGCTCGGGCGGGCGACCAGCTATCAATACGACATCGAGGGCAATTTGATTAAGATCGTCGACCCGTTCGGGCGGCTGGAGACCCGGTCGTATGACCTGGACGGGCAGTTGATCAAGGTGCTCGATGCGCAAGGCAAGGAAACCCGCCTCGAATACGACGCCAGCAACCGGGTGAGCCGGATTTCCGATTCCGAAGGGTTGACGCTTTCGGCGGTTTATGACGGACGAGGCCGCCTGACCGAAGTGGTCGACGGCAACGGCCGGGCCGTCAGCAATCGGTACGATGCCGTCACGGGGCTCCAGACGGTCAGTTGGTATCCCGAGTTCACCCGCCAGTACAGCTATACGCCGAGGCAACGGCTTGCCGCCGTCGTCGACCGGCTTGGAGCCCGGATCGTTACCAATAGCTATGCCTACGATGCGGTCGGGAATTTGATCGGCTCCACGGATGGAGAAGGGCGGAGCACGGCGTGGCGCTACGACGAGTTGGGCCGCAAATATCAAACCGTCGACGCCCTGGGCCAGACTAATGCGCTGGACTTCGATCTGTTCGACAATATCGTGGAGCTGGAGGATTCAAAAGACCAGGCGACCCGCTTCGAGTACGACGCCAACCGGCGGCTGGTCAGGAAGACCTACGCGGACGAAAGCAGCCTGCGCTATGAATACGACGCGGCCGGACAACTCGTCCGGCGGGTCGACGCCGGCGGCCGGATGACTTGCTACGCGTACGACGCCCTGGGACGGCTTGCGACCAACGAGTATTACCTTTCCACGAACGCCCTCTCGGCGCAGAAGAGCGTTCGTTACTCCTACGACGACTATGGACGGCTGAGCACTTACGAAGACGACGCCACGCAAGGCGCCTATCTCTACGACGACAGCAACCGGACGCTGCGGGTGGAGGTGAACTATGGGCCGTTCACGCAGGCTTATGAGTATCGGTACGACGCCTATGGCCGAAAGATCGGCTTCTGCGGCCCCGACGGCGTGACCAACCGCTACGCCTACAACAAGGACAAGGTCCTTAGCAGCATCGATATTCCCGGCGAAGGAGCCTTCACCTATGGCCAGTACTGGAACGACTTCCCGGAAGAAGTGATGCTGCCGGGCGGCACGACAAAGCGCTTTGCCTACGATCCGCTCTTTGGTATGGTCTCCAACCGGGTAACGGATGTGGGGGAAAATGCGCTTATGGATCGAACCTACCAGCGAAACCAGGTCGGCAATATCGTCGGCAGCGGGACCGAAGAGGGGCACTTCTCCTACGCCTACGACCCCGTCGATCAGCTCACCAACGCCGTTTCTCCCGTGCTGGGCGAAGAGCGCTTCGCCTACGATGCCGCCGGCAACCGCACGCAATCGTTGGACCTTGGACTTGGGACTTTGGACTACGCCGCCAACCCTCTCAATCAGTACACCCAAATCACCAATCTACAATCCCAAATCTCTTTGGCCTACGATTTGAACGGCAACCTGACGCAAAAGGTCCTCAACGGCGCGACCAATGACTTCATGTGGGACGGAGAAAACCGCCTCGCCGCCTACAGCAATTCCGCCGGCGGGGCGAGCGCTGCGTACGCCTACGACCCCTTCGGACGCCGGATCATGAAAACGGTGGGCGGCGTCACGACCTGGTACCTCTACGCCGACGAGGGCCTGATCGCCGAAATCGACCAAGCCGGAAAGGTCGTCCGCACCTACGGCTACGCCCCCGATGCCCTTTGGAACAACAATACGCTTTACCTCCGAACGCTCGGCGAGACCTCCAATTACTATTACTACCTCAACGATCACCTCGGCGCCCCGCAAAAACTCGTCGGCAAAAACGGAGAAGTCGTCTGGAGCGCAAGCTTCGAATCCTTCGGCAAAGCGACGGTCTCGACCAATTCAACCGTGGCCAATAATCTCCGATTCTCGTCGCAATACTTCGACGAGGAATCGGGGCTGCATTACAACACATATCGATATTACGACTCCGACATGGGGAGGTATATCAGTAGAGATCCGATCGGGGAAATCCTCAATGGCGGGGCCGCTGATGAGTACGCTTCAGGGCAAGGCTGGTGGGGTGGTGGTGCCGCATATGATGAACTAAATCTATTTCGTTTTTGCGCCAATAGTTCAGGTAACGCTGTGGATTTTGATGGCCTAAAAACATGTGTATGTAGGGGTGCCATTATGGGTGATCTGGAAGTCAATTCTTTGGTTGCTCTGGTAAGATGGAATGCGAATCCAAAAGACTTCAATTGTTCGAGAGGCTCTAGGGCTAGACCTGAACATGTCTGGGTGATTTGGCCTCGGGGCAGTATTGATGTGAATGCGGAAGAATGGATTTTCAAGAGACCAGAAGGCGATAATAAAATCAGATGCCCTGCGGGTCCGGTGGGTGAATTTCAATCATTCTATTCACAATCCGCATCGAAAAAGGAATATATCTACCTGTCTCTTTGTGAATACGACATTGTCGCCTTCTGGGATTGTCTTAAGCGTCGAAGCGGGGCGTTGAAGGAACTAGGAAGTTGGGGCGATAGTGAGTGCCAACCGTTTGCGGATGATATGGTGATCGATTATTGCAAGAAAAAAAGTCGAGGCTGTACCGGCCCTAATGATATACGGGCAAACATACATAGGTTTGGGAATGGTTCTGGGTGGAGTAGTTTTTAAGCGAGTAGAGTCAAGAAAGGCAAAATGAGCAGGATTTCACAGCACATTATGAATACACTGCAATCTGCTTTTTTCATTAGCGTCTTTGTAACGATGTGTGGTTGTTCAAGACCCGTATATAACGATTCCTCTGGACTGACCATCACTCCGGGGGTTGGCATCAGTAACATTGTTGAAATTGGGATGTCTCGTTCAGCGATAAGAAATGCCACACGAGATTTGGTGCCGATCAGAAAGCAGAAAAAGAATGGATATCGCGTCCCCTCTTTGGGTTTGGTTGTTTTTCTCGATGAAAATGATAACGTTTATACAATAGATGCTGTCGTTGACTTGTCCCGGCATCATGAGACAAGTCCCACCAGAATCCTTACTCCCTTTTGTGGCAAAATTTCAGGAGGGATATCCTTCCATAATGAAAAAAGTGTTTGCCGGACAGATATTGTGCGTGTCTTTGGGGAACCGCTTCATCCAATGGGCAATCAGAAAGATTTCGATATAAAGACATATGCTTATATCAACAAGCTCTCTGACCAAGGAAAATCTTATTCAAAATATGAAGATTGGAGAGAATCCTTGTGTTATCCTGATAAAGGAATTTTTATCAATATTGATGACGGCACTGTCAGTGGATTCCGATTATATGAGCCTGTCCAGAGTAGCAATTAAAGCCAACAGCGGGCCATCAGTCGGCCATCAGGGTCACGGCCATCAGGGTCAACGGCCATCAGGGTCAAACGGCCATCAGGGTCAAACGGCCATCAGAGGGGCCGCCGGGGTCAGAGGGGCCGCCGGGGTCAGGCGTAGACAATAGACAAATGACGAGAGGTCACATCTCCAGATTCAAGAATACAATTATTGCATGAGAGAATTATGGCCTTCAATTCTGTAATCTGG
>MHBK01000046.1:0-1509 GCA_001804865.1 Lentisphaerae bacterium GWF2_57_35 | reverse complement strand
CCCGTATATAACGATTCCTCTGGACTGACCATCACTCCGGGGGTTGGCATCAGTAACATTGTTGAAATTGGGATGTCTCGTTCAGCGATAATAAATGCCACACGAGATTTGGTGCCGACCAGTAGTCAAAATAAAGACAGATATTACATCCCCTCTTTGGGGTTGGTTGTTTTTTTAGATGCGGACGGTATCGTTTATAAGATCGATGCTGTCGTTGATTTGTCCCGGCATCATGAGACAAGTCCAACCAGAATCCTTACTCCCTTCTGTGGCAAGCTTTCAGGTCTCTCATTTCATAAGTCGCATGTTAATCGAGCGGCTGTAGTACGATTGCTTGGATATCCGTCATACTTTACAAATTATGACAAGCAGATGCCTCGTGAAGAGCGAGAAAGAACAATAAAGTGTACTAATCGCATTTTGGCTAAAGGACAGTCTGTTTCAATTCAAGAAGGTGATACTGAAGCATTGTGTTATCCACAAAACGGTATATCGGTAGACCTCGATAATGATCGCATTAGTAATGTGCGTGTTTTACAAACCAATTCAATTATCTGGCGTTCTGGGTGGATGTAAGGGCTGATAGGAGAAGGGCCATCAGGGTCAAGGGCCATCAGGGTCAGAGGCCGCCGGGGTCAGGCGTAGACAATAGACAGTGAGATGAAGGAAGCTGTTTTTTCAGGTCTTTACTTTCCACCCCGGCGCGGCGTGAGCCGCGCCTCGGGAAATCCCCGTGACAGGCCAAGCCTGGTTGGCGAGTCCACCCGCCCCGCGCATCGCCGAAAAGTTGCGGGGCAACTTTGCAGCCATGCGCTGCGCCACCCGCTGCGGACTCGCTCCCGTTGGTCGCTCGGACCCGCCGCGCGCCAGCACAAGCCGCGCCAAACAGCCGTTGAAGACGCAGCCATCAGGGTCAGGCGTAGACAATAGACAGTGAGACGAAGGGATCTGTTTTTCAGGTCTGTACTGCCCACCTCGGCGCGGCGTCGCGCCTCGGGAAATCCCCGTTCGCTGCAAGCCTGGCGGCGAGTCCTACCCGCCCCGCTTCGAAGGGCCATCAGGGTCAGGCGTAGACAATAGACAGTGAGGCGAAGGGATCTGTTTTTAAGGTCTGTACTGCCCACCTCGAAAGCATAGGGGTCCTTGCATTGTAGCATTATGAGGCTGGCCGTGTTCTTCTGTTTCTGAGACGCTGCTCTCGCCATGCCGAGGGGAGCTAAGGGGTCCCGGCATATGTGCACAAGTCTTTTTTTTGTCGAAGACTTCTCACATGTGCGGCGCTTTCCCTCGTTGCGGGGACCCCCTCCGGGGCCATCGGGGACACGGCTCGACAATTGAGTGATATGTCGTCATGGGCGAATACCTCATGGACGAAACCGACTTATCGGTGAAGGTATCTGGCGGAATGGCGGAGCTCGTCCGGCTCTATCGCCATCGACGATGGTATTTCGAACCGGAAAACAAAAGCCTCTCTTTTGCCTATGGATTCGATACGAATACGATCGAGTC
>MHBK01000045.1 GCA_001804865.1 Lentisphaerae bacterium GWF2_57_35 | reverse complement strand
ATACGACGACTGCTGGAAGGAAAATCCCCACAACGGCGAAAGCTGCATCAAGGTGGCGTTCAGCGATCCGAAGAGCTGGGGCGGCATTGTCTGGCAGAATCCCGCCAACAACTGGGGCGACGACGAAGGCGGCGTGGATTTGAACGGCGCCAGGCAGCTTACGTTCTGGGCTCGCGGCGACAAGGGCGGAGAAATGGTCGAGTTCAAAATGGGCATCATTGCCAAGAACAAGCCATATTGGGATACCGGCAAGGCCGGCATGGGCAAGGTCAAGCTCGAGACCGCCTGGAAGCAGTATACAATCCCCCTCGAAGGCAAAAATCTTTCCCGTGTTCTCTCGGGCTTTGTCTTTGCTGTGGCGGGTCGTCCCGATCCTGTGACGTTTTATCTGGACGATATCGTTTACGAATAACCTGGTTTCGCATCGATGGCCGTTCCATTCCTCCTCGTGGGGATGGAACGGCCTTTTTTTGCAGGGCATTCCTCTTGATCTTTTTTCATGCTCCAACTTACACGCTGCGAGATTGGCGTGGAGGCAAGCGTTTACAAGAATTTTGTATGCCTTCTCGGGTAGAAGGAGGCTTGCGGATAGTTCATAACGGGCAACGTCAAGATGCACTCCAAAACGTGTTGCGCCAAAAATTAGTGTAATTTTTTTGGGAATATATCGGCAATTCAAACGACTCATATATTAGGGGGTGTTGGAAGTGCGCGCCGTCATGGTATTCGGTTTTTCAGTTTGAAGCGCACTCCTTCATATATTTCTATATGCCACGGTTCGAGCGATCTTTACATCAGAATTTGCGTAAAGATGCTCTTTCTCATTTGCGAGCTTGGTTGGGATCAAAAACAAGGCGGATGTTATACATGCTGGATCGTCTTCAAGAGCGTCGCGAAAGCCAGGCGAAGAGATTTCTGCGGTCATTTCTTTGCCAACGCTTGGAACAAAGGACATCGTTGTTCCCAAGAATTGGACTTCTTTCAGTCGGTGTTTCCAAGATTTGTAACGTATGCGGCGAGCGAAGAGACGCGCCGGCCGATTTCCTCGATACAAAGGCTTTCGGTTCCGGCGGACGAGCTGACAACAGGCGACGACCAAGGGACGCTTTGCTTGCCGCGCTCAGCGGCGCATTGGTCGTCGGGCTGATGTTCACCTCTCATGCGGACACGGGTTTCTGGAAGCAGTATGCCATCGTCAACTGGGGCGGCAGCGACGTATATCATGGCAATCCGATGTCATCGGGCTTCAACGGCGTGGACCTCGGTTCCACCGCTCTGGGCAGCGTATTCCTACTGGATGGCGGCGAGGCCAACACCTACGAGAACAGCGGCGACTGGGTCACCGATGCGCGTATGTTCTACCGCATCACGAACGCCTTGTACGGCACGGAGAGCTGGAATCAGGCGACCCTTGGCGGCGGAAGTCTCAGCGGGGTGGACCGAAAGTGGGAAACAACGGATTTGGGCCGCAAGTTGTCGACGAACGCGCCCGGCACGTACTACATCGAAATGTATTTTCAGGCGCAAGGCAACTGGTCGGGCGGCGATTGGCAGTTCAACGATTCTGCAACGCCGGATTACAAGGCCTTCTTCACGATTACAAATCTGCCGTGGGCCATCGACTGCTGGGTCACGAACAACGCGGGGCCGGAGTCCATGACCGTCAACTGGACGAGGCCCGGTTCCTACAATGTAATGGTGGTTCGTCGCTTGGGCGACTGGCCGGACGCTCCGGACAACGGAACGAGCTATACGAACAAGCAAACGTACGGCGCCGACGACCGCAACGTGGTGATTTACGCTTCCGGTTCCGGCTCTTCGACGATGGACCGCGAACTGATTCCGAATACGGCGTCGAATTATTACTATGCATTCTATACGGAAAACTTCAGTTATTACTCGGCGGTCACCGGCGTCGTTTATGCCGGCAGGAGCATGGACACAAACACGCCGGCTTTTCGTCCGGGCGAGGTGGTGGATTCGTTCGCCTACTTCGCGCCCCAGGATATCACCGCCGCGATCAGCCGGGGCACGAACTGGTCCGGCGCCTGGACGTGGGCAGAGGGCGCGCTGGACATCCAGGCCGGCTCCCTGACGCCCGCCGTGAATTATCCCGCCGCCTGGGGCAACAAGTTTCACGCCGGCCCGAACGTCGTGAGTTATCATGGGTGCCGCCGCGACCTGTTGACGCCTTTCACGACGGGGGCTTTCTACCTGGGTTTCGTATACCGCCCCGGCTCGACGGGCGCGAACAAGTGGTCGGGCATGTCGATATCCGACGGCAGCACCGAGAAGGCGATGATCGGATTGCCCGGCGGGGAAACGGCTGCGGGCGTCGAGAAGACGACGGGCGGAACCCGGGCCTTGTCGAGTTACAACGTCTCCACCGTGGGCGACAATACCATTATCGCCAAGTATGATTTCAGCACGCATACCCTGTCCATGCAGGCGTATTATCAGACCGATACGATTCCGCTGACGGAGCCGTCGTCCTGGGGGAGCAGTCTCGACCTGGGTGCCGGCTTTATTACGAGCATCAACCGGGTGCTTTTCAATGCCGGCGGTTGGGATGGAGGGGACGCGGGCGATGTTTACTGGGATGAAGTGCGCATCGCCCGGACCTGGAAGGAACTGCTGAATCAGATCGAACCCGTCTGGGTCGGCGGCGGCGCCAATAACAGTTGGAGCACGCCCGCCAACTGGTCCGCCAACACCGTGCCGGGCGAAGGAACCAATGTGGTCTTTGCCGACGCCTGGACCTCCGGCACGGGCATCAATCTGGACTCCGCCCGGACCGTGCAAGGCTTGCGCTTTAACGACAGCGCCGACGCGGATCTCACGATTTCGAACAACGCCCTGACGATCGGCGCCGCCGGGTTGGCCCTCAGCTCCGGCTCGGACGGTTCGCACAAGATCCGATCCGCCGTGGCCCTGGGCGCAGGGCAGACCTGGACGAACGAATCGACCCAGGATCTGGTGGTCACCGGTATCGTCTCCGGCGCTTATATGCTGCGCAAGCAAGGCGCGGGGCGCGTCACGCTGGCGGCTAATAATACCTTCAATGGCAACTTGTGGGTCGACAGCGGCGTGATGCGCGTCGAAGGCCATTACAATTCCATGGGCGGCGGCGACGTCTACGTCGGCACCAACGCGACATTGGAACTGAACAACGGAATATACTGGGGCAACAACGATTTCGTCCTTCATGGCACGGGAACCAACGAAGCCGCCGGCGCGATCCGCAACATCTCCACCGGCACGATTACCGTGCCCGGCAATATTACGCTCGAAGAAGATTCCAAAATCCGCGTCGACGCCGGGACGTTCCAGACCCGCGGCAACATCGATGCCGGCGCCCATACGTTGTACATCACCAACGACACTTCGTTTTCCATGACGTACAACTACCTGAGCGGAACGAAAATCGGCGGCGACGGCGCGTTGCACAAGACCGGCGAAGGCTATATGCTGCTGCGTCCTTCCGGCGCCGGTTTGCACGGCGACATCGTGTTGGCGCAGGGCGAAATACGACACAGCATGAACGACATCTACGGCGGCGGCACGTTGTACTTGAACAGCGGCACGACCTATCGCACGGATGCAGGCACCGCGCGCAATCTGCGACGCAACGTGCAGATTAACGGCGATATCACCCTCGGTCACGCGAACGGCGGAGCAATTAATGTTTATAGTAACGTGAATCTTTCCGGCGGCGCCCGCGGCATAACCATTCCCAACACCAACACCTTTTATAGCCGTGTGTCGGACGGCGGCTTGATTAAGAAAGGGTCGGGGCAACTGCTCCTTAGTTCCAGTAATGCGTTCGATAGTGGGCTGTGGATAGAAGAGGGGAAGGTTCGGGTCGGTCATGCGGCGGCTTATGGCGCCCATCCTGTGAGCATTGGAACCAACGCCTGCCTGGAGTTGAATGCTGCCGCCCTCAATTCCGTAACGGTAGAGGTTTATTCGGCAGGCCTTTCTGAAAACTACGGCGCCATTTATCAAACCCGAAACAGTACCATCTATTGGCCCGCTTCCATCATACTGCACGGCGACTCGCGGCTGACGGCGGCGTATGGTACTCTGTACATTACCAACGGACCTTTGGATCTCGGCGGCAACACGTTGGACCTGAACGTGCTTAATGGGACGCTTATCCTCAAAGAAGATGAAGCCTCTTGCCCCATCCTGAATGCCTACAAGCGAACGGGAAACGGCGCGATTTATAAGAGCGGTTTCGGATCCCTTTTAATCCGTCCGCAGGCCAGCATGACCGGCGATATTTATGTGGCGGAGGGCCATCTAAGACAGTATAGCGAAGTTCCTTTCCCCGCGGGCGGCACGATGCACTTCAGCAACGGAGTGTATTACATGTCAACGGTAACGAGCGGCGGAACCGTGACCACAAACCACATGGCGTTGAGTATCGAAGGCGATGTGACGCTGGGTTATAGTTCCTGGACCCGTCCATTGGCCTTGACCGGGCCCGTGAATCTGAATGGGGGTGTTCGTATCCTTGCGACTGGCGGCGATCACATCCTGTCCGGCAATATGACCAATGGGGGACTCGTTAAAAGCGGCGGCATTACCTCCAAGCTGTTATTGTTGGGAACGAACTCCTATGGCGATGGCACCGTGGTTTCAGCCGGCCACCTGGAGGGTCATACCGCCAGCCTTCAAGGCAGCATCAGCAACGACACCATGCTGACCTTTCGGCAAGACACGGACGGGACATACTCGGGAACCTTGAGCGGCGGCGGCATTGTCGCCAAAGCCGGCGACGGAGAAGTGACTTTCAGCGGGGACAACGCCCTCTTTACCGGGCCGATCATCGTCAGCAACGGCGTGTTGAAGATCACGCATGCGAATGCGCTGGGAGATGCCTCCGGCTTCACCACGGTCGCCAACGGTTACTCGCTGAGACTGCAAGGGGGGATTTCGACCCATCCCGAGCCGTTGACCATGCGCGGCGACGGGTATTATGGCGGCGGCGCGTTGGACAACGTATCCGGCAACAACACGTTTGGCGGTCCCATCACTTTGCAGGCCAACACGCGCATCCGCGTGCAGGCGGATACCTTGACGTTGACCAACGCGATCGTCGGGCCAACATTTACTTTGGAAGCCTGCGGCGGCGGGACGCTGCGCATCGACAGTCCGTTGGACATGCTCACTTCCGGCGGCATCAGCAAGATCGACGCCGGGACCTTGATCCTGACGGCGACCAGCACCAACAGCGGCAATACGACGGTTACCGCCGGCACGCTGATTCAAAACGGCACCAATGCGGTTTCCGCCGTGACGGTAGGAGCCCTTGCAACGTTAATGGGCGCGGGCCAGGCGGCGAACGTAACAGTTTCGGGGCTGTTGCGCCCCGGACCTTCCACAACCGGAATCGGCCGGTTGCGCGTGGCGTCGTTGACCATGAACGGCGGTTCCGCTCTTCGCGCAAAGATCGGCGATTGCACGGATACGACCGACCGCGACTACGTTCTCAATGACGGGTCCGCCACGATCAATGCCACCGTTACGGTCTATCCCGACAGTTCGTTGGCCGCCAACTGGAACAATACGCAGGATCACAGTTGGATCTTGATTCAAGGCGGCGTCAGTTCCATCGACAACTTTGCCTTGAATGAAACGTACTGGACGTTGCCTAAGAGCGGCGGCGCGTTTGCCCTTTCTCTGGCGGGGAGCGATTTGGTCCTGACGTTCACCGCGGGCGATGCGCCGGATATTGCGTTGTTAGGCATCAATCTGGCTATTATCCCCAACGGCGACAGCAATCCAGAGAGCGAAGACGGGACGGACTTCGGCCACTTGCACGTGGATACCGGAGGATCGCTGATGCATACGTTCGTCATTACGAACGGGGGCACCCAGAATTTGACGGTGGAAGAGGTTGCTATCGGCGGAGCAGGAGCGGCGGACTTCACGGTGACGAGTCAGCCTCTGTTGACCGTTATGCCGGATTCGTTTACCTCCTTCCAGGTCGAGTTCGATCCCTCCCTGCCCGGTATTCGATCGGCTACGATTTACATTACCAACAACGTGGACGGCAAGAATCCGTATACGTTCGATATCCAAGGCATCGGCGACTGGCCAGGGATTCAAGCGACGCCGCCGTCGATAGTGAAAAGCATGACGCTCGGATTTCCCATTTCAGATGGCAATTTTGGAGTGACCAACGTCGGCTACGGTACGATGTCGTATTCCATTTCTACCAATGTCGAATGGATAACCGTCACGCCTGTGTCTGGAAGTCTGGAACACGGCGAGGGGCAGCAGCATACGGTGGCCTTTAACCGCGGTTGCCTGGATTCGGGCAGCTATACGGGAACCATCACGATCGCGGATGCGACCGCATCCAATAATCCACAGGTGGTGACGGTCGTGATGACTCTGAATAGCATCGCCAATCCCAATCCCGTGTCGGTCGTGGCGGACGGCAACGAACTTGTGCGATTGGCCTGGACGCCATATAATGCTTCGTTCTATCGCACCATGATCGTTCATCGAGAGGGCGCGATGCCGACGCCGCCTTCTCATTGTCAGGCCTACAATGTGGGCGACAGTTGCGGCGGGGGCGCCGTGATCTGGAAGGACTATCCCAACGGAACGAACTACGATCATGAGGTGGCCTCGGGTCAAACGCATTACTACGGCTTCTACACGATTATCGGCAGTCACTACTCGACAGGAATATACGGCCAGGCGACGTTGGGGTCTTACAACGGCGTCATTACCGAACCGTTTCCTTATACCAACGGAGTGTCGCTGGACGGCTTGAACCAGGGCAGCGGTTGGACCAACGCCTGGTCGGTTGCAAGCGGGGCGTGGAGCATTACCAACTGGCATGCCGCGCCCGGTTTTCGCAGTATGCCTTACTATCCGTCCAATGCGGCGTATCGCGTTCGGTTGGCCGATCCGGGCGATGGCAACGAGGGCGCGGCATCGCGCTTTTTCGCGCCTGTGAACGTGGGCTGCATCTATGTTGCCGCCATCATGAGTTATCAATACAAAGGCGTGCAGAAATGGGCCGGCATCGAGTTGATGAGCAACGGCGTCGGCAAGGCGTTTGCAGGCAAGCCGTGGGACGGCACGCAGGAAACGCGGTTCGGCTTGGACGCGGAGGGCAGCGTTACCCTCTCCGGCAGTCGCGAACTCAATTCCTACGATGTAGTGGACGGAGATACCGGCAACGTATATCTGGTGATTATGAAGTACGATTTCTCCTCCCGAGCCCTGTCGGGTATTGCCTATTATCGCACCAACCAAGTGCCGGGCTTGGAACCCGGGACGTGGGACGCGACGCGAACGCTTGCGGCGGGGTATATGGACTCGATCAACGGCGTGCGCATCAAGGCCGGTTCTTCCGCGGGCAACGGCGCGATCGGAGACGTTCACTTCGACGAAATTCGCGTGGCGACCAGTTGGTCGGACTTGTTGAATCCGCCGCCGCCCAAAGTCATCTACGATTGGTTTGCCAACGCGAGCGGACGGCTGGCCAATCAGGGCGGGGGGTCCGGGTGGGGCGCGAATAACTGGCAGTGTGATGACAACGACAATCACGTCTACGACAGCGGCAGCTTCTCCGCGAGCTATTGGAGTTGTCCGCCCCCTGTATCGCACAAAGTGAAGCTGGTCGCGACGGAAAACGGATCCGTGCGTTATGCCACGCGCACGTTCGGCACGAACTTCACGAGCGGCAAGGTCTATTTCTCCTGGATGCAGAACTTCGACCACGCGGGCGGAGCCAACAGCGCGTATGCAGGCTTGTACATCATGTCGAACAACCAAGAATTGGCCTTTATCGGCAAAGTCCCCGGGGCCGACACGATGGGTTTGCGCTGGATGGGCAGCACGTCGGACACCAATTCGTCGCGACAGGTTTCCAACGGCACGGGCCATGACTATTTGTTTGTGGCCCGTTATGATTTTGCCACGCGAGAATTGTGCGCCAATGTTTACGCCACGAACGAATGCGTGGCCGAGGAACCGGTCGGTTACTGGGATGTAACCACGACGCTGGAAGCAGGGCATATCGACCAGCTTAACGGCATCCGGATCAAAGGCGGGGTGGACAGCGATCCGGCCAACAATATCGGCAATGTGTACTTTGACGAGATCCGGGTGGGGACCAACTGGTACGAAGTCGCGCGGCGGGACGGCGAAGACTATGCTCCCGACATGATCCTCGGCCCCACGCCGAAGCTCCTGTATGTCGGCACCAACTACAACACGGACGATAACCCGCAGGGCTCGTCCGCGGACATCACCATTACCGACGCCGAATTGTTCAATGCGTCCGATCCTCTGGATTTCGCGGTCTCGTGGGCCAATGTCTTCGGCGTTTGGATGACCAATTCGGACGGGACGTTCAACCTCAGCTCGCGCGAAGGCAACGTCAGTCCCAATTGGGATCCCGTGCGGAAAGTGGGCGAGGATTCGACCGAGATCGGCTATGATGCGTTCTTCACGAATTTCGTGGGCATCAACGGGGCGGAGACGGTCACGACGTATGTTCATCGCGCGTTCAACATCACCAATGCGACGATCGACGACACGTTCTATTTGTCGGTGAGCGCAGAGAACATGAATCCCGCCGGCGGCGGCTTCGCCGCGCCAAACGGCGCGGACGACGTGCAGTACCATCGGGCGCTGACGGTCAATACCACCCTGCAGTTCTACGTGCAGGACGACGACGCGGCGGCGCCGGTCAACGGACCTTTTACTCCCACCAATCGTTATCTGTTGAACGCCGATTTCGAGCAGACCAACGACTGTTGGTCGCGTCAAACGAGCTGGCTTAACGCCGCCGGCGCGGCGCCGGGTGAAGGGATAACCAATTCGATGGCGATGCGCTTGCGCATCCTCGACGATTGGGGCACATATTTTATCCAGGGGTTTGAGGTCGAGCACCCTGTCGTAGGGGGCCAACTCATGGTGGCGACGGTCTGGGCCCGCTCGCAATCGCTCATCCCGGCGGGTGGGACAATAACTATGACATTCCGTTTGTTCGACTGGCCATTGGGCGAGACGAATACCGCCTCTATTAACCTGCTTAACGAAGGCCTTACAACCTCGTGGAAGCCATTCCGGGTATACTGCTGGGCGCCGGCTTTGGCGACGCACGGGCGCGTGGAGTTCGACTTGAATAGCGCTTGGTCCGGCGGCTACGTTTACTATGACAATATATCCGTTTGCCTTGCCAGTGAATATACACCCGAGCTGGACGTGTATTTAGGCTCAAACAAGCTCAGTCGCGGCAACGCCATAGAGCCCCTTTATCGCCTAACCGATGCCCAGCTGGCCGAAGTGGATGCGGCAAAGCCCTTGCGGCTGTCCTTGGGGGCTTATGACTTATATAGCGGACTGGCTCATGCCCTTGACGGTTTTGTGACCAATATAACGACGCTCTCGATAGCCAATTATATCACCAACGATCATTCGCTTTATCAAGCCAACGAAAGCAGTGCGAACACGATCCAACCCGGCGCCACCAACGTTTGGCGAATAGACGGCATCAGTCAGGATTCTATCGAGTCGCTTTATCAGGCGACCAGCAATCGGATCAGCGTTAATTATTGGGACACCGACAACGACCGGTTTAGCGATCAACTGGGCCAATCCAATGTCTCGCTGGGTGCATTCTATGTGACGGACGAGGACGTTTTGCCGCCGGATTTCGTGGGCTCGAATCTGTTCGCCAACGCCGCTTTCTCAACGCCGATTCCGGGATACCCGGTCGGGTTTGACGTGTGGACGTATAACAACTGGGATACCGACGCCGGCTCGGATGGCAATCCGCAGTATGGCCGGCACGTTCGCACGCCCACGGGTGGGTGGCATGTGGAAGGCAGCACTCTTGTTGCGCATACCTACGAATCCGTGTGGCAACAGGTTTCAGCGACCCAAAATCTGGTCTACATTATGAAAGTGGACTGCCGCGCCGATATTATTCCGGTTTCTAACATCAATGTCTATATGAAGCTGGAAGCGCGAGGCGCGTCGGGGCTGATCGGCACAAACGAAATCCGCATTCAGGACTCGTTGACGCCATCCTGGCAGACTTATACTCATAGTATTCTGGCGCCCAGCAATACAACGGCTATTCGCGGGGTCTTCGGTTATTCCGGCAATGCAGGCGGGTTGATAACCAACGTGCTTCGCTGGGACAACGCCTATCTCGCCGCCGGCAATAACCCGCTGAAAATTATGCTGGGGGGGACCAACATATCCCGATACGACCAGGAATGGACGTTTATCGAAGGCGGCAGTTACGCAGTCGGCGACCGAATCTGGACGAATGCGGTTTATGTGATGACCGATCAGGATCTTTCCACGGTCAGCCCTGCCAATGCGCTCCAATTGCACATCGGCGTTTCCGACGTCGGCTCCGGCGTTTTGCGAGGGGATAGCATTCCGACGCGGACCATGACGCTTTCCTTTGAAAATTTCATAACCAACAACTACGAGGCCTTTAAATTGGAGTACAGCACGCCGGAGGAATTGACGACCGGACCCTCGACTTCCATCTGGGAATTTCTGTCGTTCGATTCGGATCAGATTAATGCCGTCATCGGTCGCACCAACCGGATCAGTTGCAAGGTCTCGGATATGGATGACGACCGCACGGGCATTGACTGGCTCGTCGAAACCAACAAGCAACTCGGGTTCCTGCATGTTTACGACGACGATGCGGCTCCGCCGTCCGTCAGCAACCTGGTGGTGCTGATGGGGGATCAAGCGGCTCCGTTGATCGAGGGAGCGAACACGAGCAATGTCGTCTATCGCGTTACGGACGGCGATCTGGCCAACGCCGGTGCTACGCCGGTCAGTTTGAGTTTTAATGTACACGATCCGGTCAGCGGCATACCCCGCAATACGGTCGGCGTCGAAACCAACATGAGCGTCACGGTGGAGGCGTTGACCGTGAACAACGTCGCCAATTACGTGGCGTTTCCGGTCAGTACGATGGATACGAAGGCGAACAACTCGACCAGTTTGTGGACTTGGTCGGTCAATCTCGACGAAAGCGCGGTGAGCAATCTCTACGGCGATACGAGCGATACGAGCACGGGGTCGTGGCGCAAGGTAACGGCGAATATCCCCGATGCCGACAGCGATCGGTTGGGCGATACCGCTTGGCGGAGCAACGCGCAGTTTGGCTTTATTTGGGTGTGCGACGACGACACCAACGCGCCCACGCATGGAGTTATGCGCGCCGGCAACGTCTTGCGCAATAGTCGGTTTGAAGAGCCGGGCTTCGGTCCGTTGCAGGCCCGATATTGGAATTGGGACTATCCGAACCAATACGGCAGCTACTGGGGAACGGCCACCCGCGAAGCCTGGGGGAGCTATCCGGCGGACGAAGGGTCGTATGTGGCGACCGTACGCGGCACGTGGGCTGAAGGGGACGATACGACGGGCGGTTTCTGGCAGCAAGTGACCAACGCCTGGGCCGCCGGCATGCCTTGGGAAGCCTGGGCTTGGTGCCAGAGCGATTTTTCGCCGTTGGCCGGCGCGCTGTTTCTGCAAATCGAATTTTACAACGGCGCCGGCACGTTGATTACCGCCCGCACGAATGTCTTTGCCGATCCGGGCGCGCCGTGGACGTACGTTTCCGTGACGGCGACTTCCCCGGCCAATTGCGCTTACGTGCGATGGGTGATGGGCGCCGACGATGTCGGAGCGACCGGCGCACTGAAATTTGACGAGGCGGGGCTCTCGCCGGTGACGAACGCGGCGATGAACTTGCTGATCGGCGGCAGCGGCGTGCTCATCGAAGGCTCAGGCACGAATACCTTCTATGAAGTGACGGACGAACAACTCGCGAACGTAAGCGCGACCAACCGCGTGGACTTCATTTTCAACGTGTACGATCCCACCAGCGGCGTGGCGCGCAGCGCGGTCTCCGAAGATTTGAACTTCGATGTCGGCGGCATTGCGGAAATGCAGAATCAATATGCGACGTATTCCAGCGCTCGCAGCAGCGCCGACGCGACCGATGCGGGGTCGACCAGCGTATTCAGTTTCGCCGACGGCTTTACCAAGACCTGGCTCGCGGCGCCGGGCGTCGAGACCGGGCTTATTCATCAGCTCATGGGCAATACCGACAGCATCTACCTGTCCGCGCCCAACGACGATACCGACCGCGGCGGAGTCGATCGGGAATGGATGATCGACCATCAAGTTGGATATCTGCGGGTGATCGACGACGATACGAACGGCCCGAATATGTGGCTGACCTATGCGGGCTCGGAATATACCGACGGCGCAACCTCGGATGCGACCGTCACCGACGAGGAAATGCTTGGCGGGCTGGATCTCGCTCTGGGCTTGTGGGACTATTCCGGCGTCTTCCTGACCAACCAAACGGCCGCGGCGACGAACTCCGACGGCGCGTTGGGGAACATCAGCCCGAATATGGATTTAGTGACGCCCGACGGCACGCAGGTCGTACAGGACCGGATCTTCGGCGAGACGGAACTGGCCAGCCCCGCCGGCAACGGCAGTTTGCACGCGACGGGCGTGGTCCAGAATCTCAGCCAGGTAACCTACGACGCGAACACCGTAGGCGTCTGGCAGGTGCGCATGAGCATGCAGGACTACGACAACGATCGCGGCGCGTATACGCAGGACCACGATGGCCATACCCACGCCGTGCCCTTTGACCGCGCCAACACCATTGACTATGGAGTCGAGCTGACGGTGGTGGACGACGACGAGGTCGCGCCCGTCAAACGGACGTTTAACGACAGCTCCTGGGGAGTCGGCATGGCGGCCAATTACTTTATTGTGGCCACCAACGGCACGATAGTGACGTCGCGAAGCAGTTCGTCCACCAACGTGCATTTTACCGTGACCGACGGTTACCTTGCCGGCCTCGATCCCGCGCACAATATACAATTCGTCTTCGGCGCCTTGGATGCCTATAGCGGCTTGTCGCGGGCTTTGGACGGAATCGGCACGAATGCCTACATGAACTTTTCCATCGGGTCGGTCCTCTCCGGCGTCATCACCGGCTACGACGAGACCGCGAGTTCGGTCAATACGCCCAATGCGGTCATGACCAACGTTTGGACCTTCGACGACCATGTGGTCTTTACGCGCGACGTCATCTCCAACCTGGTCTGCACGCCCGGCGTCAGCAATCGGGTTACGGTGACGGTTCCCGACGCCGACAACGATCGCGTGAACGACCGCATGGCCTACTACAACGACGTGGTCGGCTGGTTCTCGGTGATCGACGACGATACGACCGGCCCCGTCCTGTCCAGCGTCCGGTTCAACGGGGGGCGGAGCAACGTTACGGACGGTTCGCTGGCGGCCAACGGATTCTCCCTGACCGGCCTGGTGCAGGACGTCAAGGGCGTCTTGGGAACCAACTATCCGACCCTGCAACTGTTCAATCCCCTGACGCTTCTTTCGGGAACCGAGTACATGACCAATCCGCTGATTGCGGACGGCTCCGGCCGGACTCCGACCCCAACGTCCATCGGTCGGACCAACGTGCCGGTCGCTTTTGACGATCGGGTGTTGGGCTCCTGGACGGCTATTGTATACGCGGCCGACGCGGACGACGACGGCTGGGGGCTGGGCGACCGCACCTCGACGACCACCAATTATGTGTTCCAGGTCATCGACGACGACGTATATGCGCCGAACATCATCGGCGCCAAGCTGGGCGCCGGATCGGGGGGACTGGGCGCCGCCAATTTGATTATTTCCGAGTATATCGAAGGCAGTTCCTTCAACAAATACATCGAAATCTTCAACGGCACGGACGCTTCCGTGGATATGACCGACTACTCGTTGGCGATTTATTACGGCGGCGCCGCCGAGCCGACGGGCGTTGACAATCCGTTCTCCTTGTCCGGGACTCTGGCGCCGGGCGCCGTGTACGTGGCGGCGAATTCCAGCGCCGCCGGTTGGAGCGGCGTGCCGGACCTGACGCATGGGCAATGCAATTTCAACGGCGACGACGTCGTGGCGCTGCTGCACAGCGGCGCCACCGTGGACGTGGTGGGCGTCATCGGCAGCACCGACTATCCGGGGGCGGACGTTACGTTGGTCAGAAAGACCAGCGTATTGAATCCGACGACCGTTTACGATCCGGACGAATGGGAAGCGTTCCCGATAGATACCTTCTCGATCCTGGGTTCTCACAACGGGCCGGTTACCGACGGCGATCTGCGCAGCGGCGATCTGGTCATCACCGGGCGGGTTCAGGATGCCAGCGGCATCTATGTTACGCAAGCTGCGCCTCGATACGGAATTTTCAACCCCGAAGGCGTCGAATGCGTTTCGGATCAATCCTTTGCCCAGCAACCGGCTGCGGATGGAGCGGGTGTTGTCCCCGAGCCGTTGGCGGATAGCGTCCCGGTTATTCCTTACGATCAAGTGACCTTGGGCCTGTATACGGCCCTGGTGTTCGCGACGGACTACGATGTGGATCGTCCGTCGGATTCCATCACCGGCATATCGGAAGTCGTTTTCACGGTCGTTGACGACGACACGAACAAGCCGGTCGTCCATTCCAGCCTTGGAACGCGCCTCCGCAATTCCAGTTTCGAAATCCAGGGTTCGTCGGTATATAAGGCCTATGCCTGGGATGCGGGCGTGCCGGACGGCAACGGCAACGGGTGGGGTACCGCGAGTCGCGAGAGCTGGCGGGCCCGAAGCGGGACCTATGAAATGGCCTTGAATGCCTGGTCGGAAGGCACGAATGCGGGCCTCTGGCAGCAGGTGGCGAACACGACGCCGGAGGGCACGATCTGGAATCTGTCCGCCTGGTTCTGGAGCGACGACGGCGTCGCGGGCGGCCCCGGGCTGTACGTTTGGACCTCGACGGTTTCGGAGATCAAGATCGAATTCTTCGACAGCGATTTCGCTTTGCTCGATTCTGTGTCCGAGGCGTTCCCGGAGCCGGGGGAAACGTGGACGCAAGTGTCGGTGTCGCGAGCGGCGCCCGCCGACGCGGCATGGGCTCGGGCCGTCGTGGCGGCCTGGGATATGGGTTCCGCCGGCTCGGCTCTGGGCGGCGCGCTGCAATTCGACGACGTGATGTTCGGGCCGACGCCTCCGCTGGCCGTCAAGATCGGCAGTTCGTTTGTGCCGGGAAGCGACAACACCAGCAATGCGGTCTTTACCCTGCTGGATTCGGAAATCGGCACGAACTCGTTGCGCCTGCTCTTCGGCGCCTACGATGCGAAGAGCGGTCTGTCCCGGGGAACCTCCAGCGCGACGACGCAGATGAATGTGTCGGTCGACGGCCTGGCGGTCGACAATGTGGATCGGTATGTCGTCGGCGAGAGCACCGCCGACTCGACCGCGGAGGGCGCCGTGAGCGTCTGGAAGTGGGAGTTGAGCGGCGTCGAGATCAACGCCATGATCGCCGCCGGCTCGAACGAGGTCTTGTCGACGGTGTTCGATGCGGACGACGACCGGGCCGGCGACCGGCTGGCGATTTCCAATCAGCTCTACGGTTATTTGCAGATGATCGACGACGACACCAATGCGCCGATCGCCCGAAACTTGACGATCAAGAATGGCGTGCAGGTCTACGATGGCGATATCCGGTTCGGTTTGTGGAACATCGGCATGGTCCTGGAGGATTACAGCGAAGTCGCCACGACAACCGCGGGGGAGTACACGGCGCCGAACTACAGCCTCGTCAATTCGATCGGTCAAATGGTGCATACGGACATCGGCTGGACCTACCTGAACAAACTGGCCGACAGCAACGTGTGGTCCCTGGGCCGCGCGGCGCCCGGCGTGGCTTACGCCGATGTGACTACCGGACTGTATGCGATCGTCTGGTCGGCCATGGACAAGGACAACGACCGCCCGGGCGACCCGATGCAGGCGTTGAACAGCACCAACTTCTTCAACGGCACGAACGTCTTTCTGGTGCTCGACGACGACGTGGACATTCCTACCTCGCCCTCCAACATCGTTCTGGCGCCCTTGGGTTGGACGAATGTGAATAGCTTCGTCCTGGCGTTCGATCCGGCCAGGGATGCTTCGGGTATTTTTGAATATCGCGTTTCCACCAATGCCGCGGAGCCGACCCTGGTGGTGCATGGCGAGCCGCTCCCGGCCACGTATGTGACCAGCTCGGCGCCGGTCAGCATCAGCAACGCGAGTTTCGAAGTGGGCTCGGACGAGTTGAGCATGCCTTACGATCCGTTCTCCACCAACAACTGGCGGTCGTTCTCCTCGGACGGCGCCGAGCTGAACTTTGCCGGCGAAGAGGGCGGCGAAGACGGCCTGCTGGCGTCGCGGCACATCATCGCCGCCGGCACGTTGTCCGACGGGGCGCCGCGATATACGTTGTGTTCGCAGGATGTCTACCTGAGCAATTCCAATCGCTTGCGTCCGTATGTCGCCTTCAACGGATACTTCCTCGGCAACTTGTCGCATGTGGGCGCCGGCGGCAATTGTGGCGCGGCCTTCCTGAAGGCGGAAGGTTTTAATGCCGCTTCCAACCGGACCTGGATCGTGGCCAACGAATGGAACGAGGACCATAACGGCGCCCCGCTGGCGGGCGTCAATGCCTCGACGTGGACGCATGCGGCGCTGACCGTGACCAATGCCTCGGCCGACACGGAATTTATCCGCTTCAGTTGCGGCCTTAGCGGTCATTCGTCCGCGCTGGCCTATACCGGTTATTGGGACAATTTGTCGGCCACGGTCTCGGTGCAGACGATCGGCGGCGTCATCTACACCAATGCGCCCAACGGCATTACCACCAACTGGTTCTTTGCCGTAGACGACGACGACGACCGGCTCAACGACCGGCTCAAGAGCTACAACACCAACTTCGTCATCATGTTCGACGGCATAGCGCCCACGCAAGTCATGAATATGGCGGCGTCTCCGGGGCTGGTCGACGACACCTCGGAAATCGATCTGACCTGGAGCAAACCGAACGACGGCGGCGGAAACGGCGCCGATCCGTTGTCGCCCTGGTGGAGCTACAAGGTGTATTACACGGATGACGGAAGCGCGCCGACCACCAACAGCCCGAGTTATACCCTGGTCGACAACCCGGCGTTGAGCAACCGCCTGACCGAAGCGGTTACGCTGAGCAACTTCACCTTTGGCATCGATTACAACATCGCCGTTGCCGGCGTCGATGCGGCCGGCAACGAGGGACCGATGACCGCGCCGATCAACGTCTTGCTCAACGGGTTTTTTGTAACGCAGGGGGTGGCCAAAATCGAGAACGCCGTCGGCCGTGCGGACATTTCCTGGACGGCGGCGACCGACGGGCAAGGCTTCGTTACGCGCGAGTATGACCTTATCTACCAGGACGCCTCGGGTTTCTCGGACAGTTTGAGCAACCGGTGGAATCTCTTGCAGAGAGATTTTGCCTCGCGGCTGAGCGACACCGGGAATGTCGCCCTCGGACGCGTTCCTCCCCTGGAGTTGGGGAACAACATGCGGTTTTACCGGGCGGCGCAGAAGGATCGCTGGTCCATCGGCAGCACTCGCCGGATCGCCAGCGAGGAAGTGTATGTGCTCAAGACGATCTCTTTGCAGCCCGGCAATAATTGGGTGTCTTTCCCGGGCATTCCGGATACCTGCACGGTGGCCCGGGTGTTCGGGCACAATCTGCCGGCCGGCGATGCCGCCTTTCGATCCACGCAGATCTCCTGGTTCAATTATGGTCCGAATGCGGGCGCGACGCAGACCGTGTGGCTGGCGGCCGGCGAGCCTCCGCAATGGCAGAAGGACAACGATCCTGGCGACGACGTTGTGGTGCCCTTGAATCAGGGCGTGGTGGTTTACATTCCCACCAACCTCCCTGCGCAAAAGGCGATCTTTATAGGCCGCGTGCCGACGAATGCCATGACTCAAACGATCAAGGGGGGGACGTCGAAGAATGCTTCGTTCAATCTGACGTCGTTCGGCGTCCCGACTATGGCGCATCCCTCCGGCATGAACCTGCTGACCTCGGGGTTCAAGGGCGGCGCCAAGCCCAGCCAGTCGGACAAGCTGATGAAGTACAACCGCATCACGCAGCAAATCTCCGGCGCCGGCCTTTGGTATAAGACCACCGATTCGACCTGGCGCGAGGCGACAGGCATTAATGGGCCGGTCATTGGATATAACTACTTCTCGCCGGACGACGGCATTTTAATTGTATCGGTAAATACCAACGACTGGGTTTGGACCAACAGTTTCCCGTATTCGCTGCCGACGCGTTTCATGAGTCCGTAAAGCGGCCTTCATGGCGCAAAGAAGCTGCAAAGGAACAGGACGGAAAGTTTTAAGATGGCCGGGTCCATATACGTTGCGGAAAAAAGTGTTTAATTTGAAGTTAGGGTGCGGAGGGCCTCGGGCGGCGCGGCGGCAAGAGTGGATAAAGAGGTGTACGTATGAGCATGAGAGCCAGAAGGACGATCCTCCATATCGCCTGGGGCGTGGCGGTTTTAATGGGGCTTCAACAGAACTGCGCGTTGGGCGGAGGCGGGGCTCTCGAACTTCGAAACGGATATTTTTGGGACCCCCAGAAAGAGTCCTATTTTATCCCGCACGGGGTGGCGTATCAGACCTGGAACCCTCCGGTCTATGCGAACCAGACCACCAGCCAGGTGGAGTACGACGTGCGGGAGATGAAGCGGATGCATGTGAACTCCCTGCGGGTGGAGTTCACCTGGAGCCAGATCGAGACCAACGAGGGGTGTTATTTTTTCGACAACGCGGATTTTCTGATCAATCTGGCCGAAGAGCTGGATATGAAGCTGTACCTGCTGATCGGCTACCAGTATCCCCCGGCATGGTTCAAGGCGACTTATCCGGAGCGGATGGGTTATCATTACGACCAGTACGCCGGCGAGGTGGCGATTTCGGATGTATTGAACTACACGCAGCCGGAGGCGATGGCCGCCTACAGCGAATACGTTCGGGTGGTTTGCGAACGCTACAAGGACTACAACTGTATCGGAGGCTGGATTCTCGGCAATGAATTCGCTTTTTACGATTTGTGGGAGCCGCCCAATCTTTATCCCAACCGCCGGTTTCTCGGGTTCGACACGAATAGCAGCCTGCCCTCGTTTCAAGCCTTCCTGACCAATAGGTATCAGGGCGATATTGAGATCCTCAATTCAACCTGGGATATGGCGTATGCCGATTTTACGGAGATCGAGATGCCGAGAACGTTTCCGGCGGACCGTACGAATCCCAAGCTGGTGCAACGGACGGGGTATAACGATGTGATTGTCTGGCGCCAGCAGAAGATTGCGGAGTTTTTATCGGCAGGGGTGGGTGCGGCCAAATCGGTGGACACCAATCACCTGGTGACGTATGCCATGGTGGGTGGGATTTTTAGCGGTTTCGACGCCAACAACAGTTGCGAAGACGCGGCCACGATTGTGTCGGTGTGCGCGGAGCGGGGCACCCCGGTGGATTTTTGGACGATCAACAACTATCCCTGGGCATGGACCGGCAGCGAGATGCGGTCGATGGATTACGGGGTGTCCAAATACAAGGATTTGCTGGGCTTGCCGGTGATGCTCTCGGAGTGCGGGCTGTCGGACAACGACGTGCTTTTCCCCGAGACGGTGTACCGGCAGGCGGGCGCTTTGGCGAGTCTCCCGTGGGAGGCCATCATGTCGGGCGCCGTGGGGGCGCACCTATTCCATTGGAACGACCGCAATACATTTTTCTCGTACGACAATTTGCTCAAACGCGAGGGCGGTTTTGGTATGATTCATGACAGCCGTCTGGTCAAGAGCGTGTATTGGAATGTGCTGGACGCCTACCGCCGGATGGATGAGCTGGGCCTCGGACGCTTGCTGCCCGGATCCACGGAGCCCGCGCCGGACATCCTGACCTATTGGGGGCGGGAATCGGATTTTGGCCAGATTCGCTACAACCAGGAGTTGGCCATGATCTGGACGGCCTTCAAGCGGGCCGGTTACCAGCTCGGGATCATCGACGAGGCCCGGTTCGATGCCGCCGCCTATACCAATGCGCCAATGTTGTTTCTTCCGCGAAACAATCAAATGGAGCCCCAACGGCTGGCGGCGCTGGAAACCAATGTGCTGGCCCGCGGCATCCACCTCTTGGCGGAAGCTGACTTCCCCGGTCAATTCGACACGTATTATCGCACCAATTCGGAATGGAGCGCGCGCATGGCCTCCCTCTTCGGCCTGGATGTCCGGTATGCCCGCCCGGGTTTTGAGTCCGGCGCGGAATGCCAGGAATATAACGACAACCACCGGGTTTTTCTGACGGTAACGACGAACCGGGGCCTGTTGAACACCAACTTCTCGACCAAGTCCTGGAAAATCTGGCATGGCATCACCAATCTGGATGCGACGGTGCTGGCGACGCATACCGGGGAAACCAATAGTCAACCGCCCCTGCCCGCCATAACGGTCAAACAACATGGCGGCGACGCCTGGGCGTCGTTTGTGTCATTCGCGGTGGGCGACGAGATCGTCGATGAGCTCGACTCGGGCCGGTGGGAGCATTCGTGGGATGTGCGCAGCATGGTGGTGGATGCCGTGGTTCATGAGACTTGCGGATTGGAGCCGGCGATTTCGCTTTCCGGCGACGAATATGCCCGATACATCCTTCCGGATTACCGGACCTGCTCGAACGGCAGCGTGCTGATTTCCTTGCTCAACATGAACGGGCCGGCCCATCCGGCGTCCAATCTGGTCGTCACCGCTCCTCTGCTGTTAAACGGAAAGAAGGTGGAGAATCTAACGCGCGGCGGCATCGTGACTCAAAGCGCCGGCGATTCGATAAACGTTTCCCTTGCGGGCGACGAGTTCCTGTTGTTGTATGCCTACGAAACGGATGGGCAGGCCGACGAATCGCTGGTCAACCCCAACCGGGGGAAGGTCTGGTTCATGAACGGCGAGGCCTCTGCGCCCACCCGGGTGTATCCCGTCTCTCAGTGGTATTCCGCGCATGTGGGCTACGATATTCCCGCAGATTGGGATTGGAAAAATGTGCGCGTAGGTTTGGAACGAATCCTGCCGGATGGATCGAGGTTGAGTTATGGCGTATCGTCCAGCAACTGGGTGGCGCCGGGACAGGGCAGCGTGTGGATTCGCATCCCCGTGCAGGCGACGGCCAAGGACGATCCTTACTACATCTCCACGTTGGAAGGCGGGCGTTATGTGCTCCGCGCCTGGATCGAGGACATGGGGGTTGAGTACACCCGCACCCAGATACCGGCGGAAATGTTCTGGGGGGTCAAGCCGTTGAACCTGCCGGACCCCATCGAACCTGACATGGAATACGAAATAGACGTGAAATGGGAGGATGTTCCCTCGTATCTGCCGGAGGAGGGTTACTGCCCCTTGAATCGCGCCCGGCAGTGGCCGCTCTCCGATAACGACGATGTCTTGCAAAAGTACCGGGTTGTTCTGGAACTGATGGACGAGAAGACCAATCAACTGGCCTCCACCTATGCCCTTGCCAAGGAGTGTTCCGGACAGCAGACGCTCGCCCTGCGCACCCCCCTGGACACGCCCACTCAGGCTTGGTGGCGGGCGACGTTGGTGGCCGAACCGGTCACCTACGACTTTTTCGACAGCTTCGAAGATCGCGTGCCGGGCAATATTCATCCCTGGTATATCAACGACCTGCCGATGATGGTTTATGAGTGGGGCGATAAGATGCCTTATCATTACGATGAAGGCATTGGGGACGAATTTTGTACGCACGGAAAGCAATCGCATTTCCATATGCTTCGAACGGATCCGAGTTTCGCGTTTAGCGGGCATTCATATCATTGGGATTTTGGGCATACGAACGATTATTCGTCCCTGAGCATGCGTTCCAATATCTGGCTCAGTTTCGATATCCGTATTCGTGAACTCGATAAGACCAATGGGTTGAAATGCGGCATTGAACTGGAGGCCAACAGCGGTACGAACGGGAAAAAACTGGTAACGTCCGTTTACAGCGGCAGCGGAGCGTTTGAAACATTCCGATATCCATTGAGCGCCTTTACGATAAATCCGGAATATCCGGGCAGAGAAATTTACTGGAGCCACGTCAACGGCATTACGATCAGCGTGGTTCACAGCAACAAAGGCACAGAGCATCATTTCATCCTGGACAACGTCCGCCTCACCGGCACGCCGGTGCGGGTCGGCACGGGCGGCATGACGAACGGGATCTATTTCGGCAACGGCGACCTGTGGCCCGGCCCCGATCCGGACAGACCTCCCACAGTGTTCATCCAGAACGAATCGGGAGCCAGGGTAACCAACCAAGCGCCGGCCAGTCTGGCGAACGGAACCGACTTCGGCTGGAGACGCAAGGGCAGCTCCTGGACGAATCGGTTTTATCTGTCCGCGGATTACGACGCGGATGTAACGATTAGCGGCGTCGCCACCGGCGGCGCGGGCGCGGGCTCGTTTGCCGTTACAGGCCTGCCCGGGACGCTTACTTCGGGCGGACAGGGCAGCAACTTCGTGGTCGCCCTTTCCACGACGCATGCGGGGCATCGCGATGCTTGGTTGACCATGCCGTACGAATCGGAAGTTTTCGTCGTATATTTTAGCGCCAACGTCTTTGACGTCAGCGCCGCGACAGGCCCTGCCGCGGGCGGGAATCGGCTGACGATCACGAATCTTGCGCTGGGCGGGGCCTCGGCGGTCACCAATGCGCTGGTGGGGGGGGGCGTCGCGACGATTCTCGAACAGGGCGACAACTGGCTGGCCCTGGAGTTGCCTTCGCACGAGGCAGGGCAAGTGGATGTGGTCCTGCAGACCTTGGCGGGAGGGACAGTGACGCTGCCCGACGCGTATGCCTACAGCCCGGCCGGCCAGATCGGCGGGCTCGATTACGGTCCCTATTCGTGGACTAATCTCGGAAGCGGAATGAATGGCCAGGTTAACGCCATCGCACCGGCGACCAACGGGTGGGTATATGCCGGCGGTTCTTTCACCATGGCCGGGGACTATCGCGCTACCAACGTCGCGTGCTGGAATGGCGACAACTGGACCAATCTGGGCAGGGGCCTGAACGGCGAGGTCAAGGCCCTTGCGATCGCTCCGAACGGCGATCTGTATGCCGCCGGTTCGTTCGCTACGGCGGGAGTCGTTTCGGCCTCGAGCGTGGCCCGCTGGGATGGAACGGCGTGGAGCGCCCTGGGCGACGGCTTGAACGGTAACGCATTGGCTCTGGCGATAGATACAAATGGGGACGTTTATGTCGGCGGCCTTTTCACCAACGCCGGAGGGCAGGCGGCAAACCGCATCGCCATGTGGAACAGCGCCATGTGGACCAATCTGGGTTCCGGGGTGAATCTACAGGTCTATTCGCTTCACCTCGATTCCAACGGCCTGCTGTATGCCGGCGGTCAGTTTACGACCGCCGGCGGCGTGGCTTGCTCGCGCGTCGCCTGTTGGGACGGCGAAGCTTGGAGTGCGATCGGCAGCAGCGTGAACAGCGCCGTGAACGCCATCTCGCGCGGACAGGATGGGAAGCTTTTCGCGGGTGGATACTTCACCAATATCAACAGCAGGGCGGTGGCGCGCGTGGCCCGATGGGATGGCAACGCTTGGACCAACATGGGCGCTGGGATGAATCACACGACTTTTTCCATCCTGGCTCATCCGAACGGCGCCGTTTATGCCGGGGGGTACTTTGTCATGGCGGACGGCAAGACGGTCAATTACGTGGCGGAGTGGGATGGCGCGGAATGGAACCCCATGGCGGAGGGTCTTGCTGGATATAGCTATGCTCTGGCGGCGGGCGGGGCGCACGAACTTTACGTGGGAGGAACGTTCCGGACGGCCGGCGTTGTTCAGGTGGAGCGCATAGCCAAATGGTATAGCGTATTGGAGACCAATCGGGGTGTGAATCCTGCTTGCGGCATGACGCTGGGGGGAACACTGGTGACGATCCAAGGGGCGAATCTCGGAAATGGCTCCGACATCACCAACGTTACGCTTTGCGGCGCGGCGGCGACCGGCATCGTCAGCCAATGTGCAACGCAGGTCGTGGTGCGTACGGGCGCAAACAGCGCGGGCAGCGGCGACGTCGCGGTGTACTCCGCCTCGCACGGGATGACCACGAGAGCCGACGCCTTCACCTATTACCTGCCGCGAATCCTCGTGCTGGGGACGAACGGAATCCCCCTGCCCAACGGAGAGGCCCCGTCGCCTTCCGAGGGAACCGATTGGGGCCTCGTTACGGTAGGCGTTTCCGCAACAAACCGTTTCCTCGTCACAAATATCGAGTCCGTCGATGTGGCCATTACGGGCGCCT
This sequence comes from Lentisphaerae bacterium GWF2_57_35, assembly GCA_001804865.1. Lineage (GTDB taxonomy): Bacteria > Verrucomicrobiota > Kiritimatiellia > CAIQIC01 > GWF2-57-35 > GWF2-57-35. Next base: position 113,553 of record MHBK01000045.1, on the reverse strand, counting down.
CGACCAGCGGCGCGGCTGCGGGGTCGTTCGTCGCTTCGGGTTGGCCGGCGACGGTGTCGCCGGGCGAAACCGGCGTCTTTGAAGTGGTGTTCACGCCGCTGTCCGGCGGCGCCCATTCGGCCGCCTTGACGATCCTGAACGATTTCACCAACTATGTCGTCAACCTGCGGGGAATCGGCCGCTACGAGCTGAGTTCGGCGGAAGGCCCCTCGACCGGCGGCGGCAGCCTGTTGATTACCAACCTGCCCTCCGCCGGAGGCGACGCCATTACCAACGTCTTGATCGGCGGTCAATCCGCTGCCATCGAAGATTCCGGCGAGAATTGGGTGCGATTGGCCATTCCGGCTCACGAGGAGGGGTCGGTGGATATCGTCGTTCAATACGAACTGCAAGCCGATGCCGTGCTGTCCGACGCGTACACGTACAACCCGTCGGGATGCATCGGCGGCGCCGATTACGGTCCCTACGCGTGGACCAATATGGGCGCCGGGATGGATAGATACGTAAGCGCGCTTGCCCGCAGTCCAAACGGCATGGTGTATGCCGGGGGAGAGCTTGCGGGATACATAGCCCAATGGAACGGAAGCGACTGGTCTTCCGTAGGCGGCGGCGCGGGCAGTCGCGTCGTTGCCTTGGCTCAGGGGCCGTCAAATTCCGTCTATGTCGGAGGATATTTCACCTCGGTGAGTTCATTTCCAACCTCCTTTGCGGCCGCTTACGTGGCCCTATGGACCGGTGTAAACTGGACCAATCTGGGGTCGGGCGTGGGCAACCGCGTGAATGCGATGGCCTTCGATACCAATGGCCTTCTGTATGTGGGCGGCATATTTACCACGGCGGGCGGCGGCGTGGCCAAACGCGTTGCGTGCTGGGATGGCCTTTCTTGGACAAGCCTCGGCGACGGCGTCAGCAATACCGTAAACGCTTTGGCCTTGGACAGCAACGGCGTCTTGTATGCCGGGGGAACGTTCACGGGCGCGGGCGGCCTCTCGGCCGTACGCGTAGCCGCATGGAACGGCAGTCATTGGACCAATTTGGGCAGCGGTCTTAGCGCGACGGTTAACGCGTTGGCGGTCGGACGACATGGCGAGTTGTACGCGGGCGGGGAATTTACGACGGCGGGCGGCGTGGCGGCTTCGCGGGTGGCCATGTGGAACGGCAGCGTCTGGACCAACCTGGGTTCCGGCGTCAATTCAACGGTATACGCCCTGAAAGTCGACCGGCACGGAAATCTCCATGCGGGCGGGAATTTCTCTCTGGCTGGAGGGGGCGACGCGCAGGGCATCGCCCGGTGGAACGGGACGGCTTGGACGAATTTGGGGTATGGGCTTATCGGCGGCGGCGCTCAAAATGTGCTCGCGCTGGAGTTGGGCCTCGACGAGGAAGTGTTTGCCGGCGGATCGTTCCTGCAATCCGGCCCGTTGGCCGCTCTTTTCATCGCGCATTGGCGGGCGGCGTGGATCGACCGATACTTCGGCGTGAGTCCGACCAACGGTCCCGCGACGGGCGGCGCCGAGGTGACGATCAAGGGGACGCACTTGGGCAACGGCTCCGACATTACCAACGTCACGATCCGCGGCGTTCCCGTCGCCGCGATCGTCAGTCAGAACGCCACCCAGCTCCTGGTGCAAACCGCCGCCGGCGCGCCGGGCTTGGGCGAGGTGCGGGTTCATTCTTCGGGCTTTGGCGAGGCGGCCAAGGCCGACTCGTATCGTTATCAGAACGGCATTTTAGTCTACTTGCAGGATTTAAACCAGACGTACAATGGTCAGGCGCGTTTTGTGAGCGTCACCACCGACCCGTCCGGCCTGGAACTCGACATCACCTACGACGGCGCTTCCGCCGTACCGACCGATGCCGGCGCCTATGTCGTGACGGCTCGCGTGACGGACTTGGACGCGTATGGCTGGGCTGTTTCCACGCTCACGGTGGATCGCGCGTCGCAAACGATTTCCTTCCCCTCCATCGAAAGCCAGGTCATCACCAATAAGCTCGTTTTGGGCGCGTCGGCCGATTCCGGCTTTCGCATGGCCTATGCGGTCGAGTCCGGCCCCGCGCAGGCGGAGGACGACGAGTTGTCGTTCACCGGTCGCGGATATGTCGATGTGGCGGCGGCCCAGGACGGCAACGAAAACTGGCTGCCGGCGGCGGACGTGACGAACCGGTTCCGGGTGTTGGGGCTTTATACGGTTTCCGTCTCCACCTGTTACGGCGTGGGGAACCTTTCCACGGGGATTAACCTTCTCGCCGAGGAAACGATTCTTACGAACTGGATTACTTCGCCTTTAATGCAAGGAACAACCCAGTTTGTGTGCGGCGCTTGGACTTTGAGCGAACAGGAACCCCAGATTGGTTCGACCAATTGGTTCTTCATGACCGTAACCAACCACGCCAGCCTGACGTGGTGGTGGACGACGAACTACTGGCTGGAAACCACCGCCGGCGCGCACGGCTCGGTCGATGCGGCTTCCGGTTGGCGCGCCTTAGGTGCGACCGCCTCGCTCGGCGCCCTGGCCGATGCGTACTATCATTTCGACTCGTGGTCGGGCGATGTTTCCGGGAATGCGAATCCGCATATGCTCCTCATGGACGGGTCTAAATCCGTCGCAGCGACTTTTACGGCGAACCTGACTACGAATCGCGGCTTGCCGGAGGCGTGGCTGGCTCAATATGGCCTGACCAACTTTGAGGCGGATGTCGAAGCCGACGCCGATTCTGATCGATTGTTTACTTGGCAGGAGTATTGGGCGGATACGAATCCCACAAATCCCTCGTCCTGTTTGCGAATGCACGCCCTTCGCTTTGGCGCGGAAGGCCGTGTTCTGCAATGGCAGGGAGGCATCGATGCGACCCAGTATCTGGAATGGGGTCCGGGACTTGTTGACAAATGGACTGTTGTATTGACCAACCCGCCACCCACGCCGGTAGAAAACACAATCACCGTGGGCGTTGAAGGTGTCGAGGGATGCTATCGCCTGCGGGTCAATTAACACGAGGGAAAGGCGGAGGGGGCTATGGGTGGCGAACAAGATATCGTTTTTTACTGCATTCATTGCGGACAGAAGATTGTTGTGCATCGTGACGCGGCCGGTTGCCGCGTCGAGTGTCCGACCTGCGCGAACAAAACCGTGATCCCGGAAAAATCGCTGCCGGAGGAGCCGTTGCCCCCTCCAGCCCTGGAATTCGGGGAGGAGCCGGCCCCGGAGGCCGCGCCCCCTTCGCCGAACAGGGGGACTCGCAAAATTCGCATTCCAAAAAATTATCCCCTGGGCTCGCAGGAAAACCCGTCCAAGGCGCCTTTCGAAGAACCGCTGCCGACGACGGGAAAACTCAATTCCCGACTGATCCTGTCGGCCTTGGGCTTCGTTTTTTTGGCTTTGGGAAGCGTATACGCGCTGACGAGCGACGCCATCGGCCTTTGCGTCTTGTTGTTGTCGCTGGCCTTTGCGTGCAGCATCCTGTGCTGGATGCGCTACAAGACCCCGGCGAGCGCCGTTTTGACTGTGGCCGCCATCATCGCCTTGCCGGCGCTAGTGATGCCGATGCTCAAACGCACCGTGCAAACGCAGGATGCGAAGTTGATCGATAGCCTGCATCCGGACATCACGACGATTAAGCCGCTCATGGAATCGAATCGAGCCGGGGATGCGGGGGGTGGGGCGGTGAAAGGCGCGCCGGCTGCTTTGGCGGACGGAGCGCGAAACCCGGCGTCCTTGGCGATAGCCCGAAAGAGAACCCCGGGCGTGCGGAAAGATCCTGAAGCCTGGGGCGAGTCCTTTCCGGCAGAGTCCGCCGACGTTCCGGACTCCTCCGAGGAGCTGTATGAGGAACCATCGGGCCAGATTCTCGACTGGGATGATGCCGACAGGCCTGTGTCGTCTTTGCCTCTCCGTTCCGTGACGCGGATGCCGGACCTCATCCTGGAGCCGGTCAAGGTGCGGTTCCCGTTCGTCGTTTATGGCGACTGCGAGCACATGGCGTATTATGCCTCGGGCTGGATGGGCAATATAGATGACCTGGAAATTGACGAGTGCTGCGAAGATAAGCCACACCGAGGCAGAACCTGCATGCGCATTACCTACTATTCGTCCTATATGTGGGCGGGGATTTCCTTGCAGGATCCGCCCAACAACTGGGGCGAAGCTTCCGGCGGCTATAACTTGACGGGCGCGCGCGCTCTGACCTTTTGGGTGAGAGCCCAAGAACAGGGGACCAGGGCCGAGTTCAAGATGGGCCTTTCCAGCCACGCTCCGTATGCCGATACGGCGCGGGTTTCCTCAGGAAAAGTCGAGCTTTCCACGGAGTGGAAGAAATATTCCATTCCCCTGAAACAGCGCGATCTCTCGCGCATCGTTAACGGGTTTATCTGTGTGTTCGAGGGGAATGGATTCCCCATTACCATTTATGTGGACGATATTGTGTTTCAGTGATGCACAAGCAACGAATTCCTCCGACCTGACGACGCGTCGAATCTCCCCGGCACGATGGTTTCCTGTGGACTCCATTTGCTCTCCGAAGAAGGCGAAAGGCCCGCGCTCTCTCCGGAATATCGCAGATATTTTCCTTTACGGCCCGTTTGACGGTCGTTATGTAGTTAAATGCGCAGGGAAGGAGGGTTCTGATGCCATTCCGTAAGAAATCGAGAGGCGGTAAAGGATGGTGGCGTTTCAACAAATGGAAGGCCGATACGAGCTGCTGGAACTCGTGCGCGCCGACATGGTTTTCGAGGAGTATGCCGGCACGGACCGGAGCACCCTTCAGCCGGTCTTTGTTAAACTCATTCGCAAAGACGTTTCCCTCCGTTCCATCGAGGCTCGTTTCCGATACCGCAAGCTGGCCGAGGGCTTGCAGGATTTTGCGAACCCCTGCCTGATGCGGCTTCGGACCTTTGGCGTCTGGCAGGACCGGGATGCGATGATCTATGATTGCCCCGGCGAGAACTTGACGCCTCTGTCGCAGGGACAGGCGGCCTGGCCCCAGGGCCTCTTGTCGGCGGTCGAGCTGATCGGCCTGATCGCCGGAGGCTTGGATCAAGCCCATCAGGCGGGCTTGCTTCATCAATCGCTGAACCCCGAGAGCGTGCTGACGAGCTGGGACGCGGGGCGCCCGCAGGTGTTGATCCGCGACTTTGGAAATTACCTGCTGCTGGATTTGACGCAGATTGAAGGCGGCCCTGCCATTCGAAACGTTTTTGGCTACCTGGCCCCGGAGCAGACGGGTATTTTACGCAAACCGATCGATGCGCGTTCGGACGTTTATGCCTTGGGAATCATGTTTTATGAGTTGCTGGGCGGACGCTTGCCGTATTGCGCGACGGATATCAACACCCTGATTTACCAGCATATCGCGCAGCATCCTCCTTCGCTTCGCGCCCTCTGTGGAGACTGCCCCCCGGTTTTGGAACAGATCGTCCGCAAAATGATCGCGAAGGATCCGTCGGACCGGTATCAAAGTTTGATGGGCGTGATCGCGGATTTGGACACGTTCAGGCGACGCCAGGCGGAGGGCGAAACGTCTCCGGATTTCGAGCTGGCGTTGTCGGAGCGAATCGGCAACCCGTCATTCTCCACCAAGCTGGTCGGACGAGACAAGGAATTATCCCGACTGCGCGGTCGGTTGAAGAAGCTGGGCGCGGGGCAGGGAATGATCTGTTTCATTGAAAGCGACCCGGGAGGGGGGAAATCGCGGCTGGCCGACGAATTGCGGGAAGACGTGTACGGGATGCACGGACTCTATCTCTCCGGCAAATGCGAACCATTTGCCTCGCAGACAACCTGCAAAGCGCTTGTGGCCGCGATCGAGTCGTATGTCGAGAAGGTGAAGCGCTTCGGCGATTCCGAGCGGGGTGCTCATGCGCAACGCATGAAGACCGTTTTGGGCGAACGCGCGGAAGTGCTTTTTAACCTCTGCCCCGCCGTGGGCGAGCTGGTCGGCTTGCCGCCGCCGATGGTGGAATTGGAGCCGGAAAAACAACGGCTTCGTTTCCTCGTCACCCTGTCCGAATTTTTGCTGGCGCTGGGCACGCCCTCCCGGCCCGTGGTGATTCATTTGGACGACTTGCAGTGGGCCGACGATGTGACCCTTGATTTGTTGGAGCGCGTGGCCCCGCAACTGAACCAGGCCTCCTTGACGATCTTGGCGACGTTTCGAAGCAACGAAGTGCCGGCCGAGCACCGCCTCCGGGAAATGGCCGGCCAGCTGGAGCAGGAGGCGGAAGAGTCCTGTCTGTACATCGCGCTGTCCGATCTGGATCGGGAGGCCGTAACCGAGCTGGTGGCGCAGGTGTTTCATCTGAACGACTCCGCCTCCCGGCTCCTGTCCGCCCACTTGATGGAGCGCATCGGAGGCAATCCGTTTTGTGTGTTGGAAGCGCTGAAAATCCTGTTTGACCAGGGGGTGATTCATCGGGCGGACGGCCGTTACGTGTGTGACGCGGCGCTTTTGGAGCGGGCGGATATTCCCATCCAGGTGATGGACATCATTCTTCGTCATATGGACGGGCTGCCCGAAAATTCCCTGTCGGTTCTTTCCTGCGCCGCGATCGTCGGCAAGGATGTCGACCTCCAGCAGCTGGCCGCTTGCGCCGGGAAATCGCCGGACGAGCTGTTGCCGATCTTGGACGAAGCGATCAATAGCCGGCTGCTCACGAGAGACCCGGTGGATCATGGACGCATGCAGTTCGTTCACGATCGGGTGCGCGAAGCGTTTTATGGGCGCTTAAGCCCGGACGAACGGACGCGGTATCACGTCCGCGCCGCCGAGTTTTTGGAATCGGCCTTCCGGTCGCGAACCGACCTGAAGGTGTACGAACTCGCCTATCATTATTTTCACGGCGGCGTTAAAGACAAGGCGCTGAAATATTCCTTGGCAGCCGCCCTCAAGGCGAAGAAGACCTTTTCCCATGCGATGGCCAAGCGTTTCTATGAGACCGCCTTGGCGCTGCTGGAGGAACAAGACCTCGGACATGCGCCCGAATACGTGGATTCGTTGGAGGCGCTGGGCGAAACCTACTGGTTGTCCGGCCAATACGACAAGGCGGTGGATACGTTCGAGAAGTGCGAGCAGCTCGTAGGGGAGCGGGATGTTTTGCGCCGGGTTCGGATTATTTCGAAGAAAGCCGACGCGTTGCATGAGCTGGGCTCGACGCAGGAGAGCCTGGAGGCCACGGTCTACGGCTTGGGCTTGTTGCGCGTTCGCATGCCCCGCCATCCGGCTCTCGTCAAGCTTTTTACCCTGAAGGAATTTGCCGTTCAGTTGGTTCATATCTGGTTTTCTCGCTGGCTGCTGTGCACCCGTCCCTGCACGGACTTGCGGGATCTTTCCATCCTCCGGTTGTTGATACGGATTTCTTACATCTCCTATTTCATCGATGTTAAAACGACGTTCTGGAGTTTCCTTAAAGCCGTCAACTATGCGGAGCGGAAAGGCGTTTGCATGGAACTGGTCGAGCTCTACATCGGCGGCGGCACGGTGTGGAGCACCGTGCCGGTTTTGGCTCTTGCGCGACGGAGCTTGGAACGGGGCTTGAACGTGGCCCGACAGATCGGTTATCGGGTGCAGGAGGCCGGCTATCATGCCTACTACAGCGTGGTTCATGAAGTAGGCAACCGCCCCGTCGAGGGGCTCCAGCATGCGGAACAGGCCGCCCGATTGGTCCGGGAGCTGGGGGATTGGTGGTATTACGGCGTGGCCGTCTCCACGGGTTGCCACTTGCGGCTGCTCATGGGGCAGTTGCGAAAGGCGGAGGAGGAATGCGAAACGCTGTTGCGCTATGCCCAGGACATGAAGATGCGGTATATCTACGGCTGGATGTTGTTGGATAAGATTCACATTGCCGCTTTCCTGGGCAAGGGGTGGGACGAATTGTTTGCCCAGCGCGAAGAATTTTTTTCGGTCTTTCGCGAGACGCAGCAGTATTCCAGCGTGGGCTCGGCTTGGGCTCACCTGGGGTGGATGCGCTCGCTGCGGGGCGAGCATCGGGAGGCGGCGGCGTATATCGAAAAAGCCTTCGAAGTCTTTCCTGGCCTGGATGCGCAAACCTGGACGCTCTGGGCGTATCCCATGGGAGCGCAGGTCTATTTGAACGCGATACGGGCGGGCGACACGCCGGAACGGCTGCTCCAATACCGCCGAAGAGCGCGCTGGTTTTGCCGGCAGTCCTGGCGATTGGCCAAGAAATTCCGCTATATCCAAGGTTGGGCGTATCAGGTGAACGGCGCCTGGCTTTGGATTCATGGGCGGCACGGCCGGGCCCGGGCTCTCTGGCAAAGAGGGGTCCGCTATCTCGAGGAGCAGACCCGGGACCTCTACCGCCTCGCGCAGATCAGGATGGAAGAGGGCGGACTGAGACTGGAACGCCAGCCGGACGATCGGGCGGCCTATGAATATCTGCTCGAGGCCCGCGATTTATTCGAGCGATGCGAAACCCCGTATTTTCGCGAGCAGGCCGAGACCCTGCTGGATCGTTTTCGTCCGGAGGGGGGCGTGGTCGAACCGAACCTGGTGTTGACCCAAAAACGATATTTGGAATCGTTGCTCTCCAGCATGCAGGCGATCGGATCGGTGTTCAATCTGGAAGAACTGCTGAATCGGATGGTGTGTTTTGCGCGCGAGGCGACCGGAGCGGAACGGGGCTTTGTGTTGTTGCGCGAGGGGGCGGATGGGCCTTGCCGCCTGCGCGTGGCGGAGGGCCTCACAGAGGACTTGCAGAATCGGGCGTTCAGTTATGAGGAATATGGCATGAGCTTGGGGCTCGTCGATTCGGTGCAATGGTCGTGCGACGGGCAAATGGAACAGGCGGCTTCCGATTCGGCCATCGGCCGGGAATTGTCGGCCGCCCACATCAAGCAAGCCCTGTGCGTGCCGCTGCTGGTGCGCGAAAAAATGCTGGGGGTTTTGTATTTGGACACCGCGATGTCCTACGACGTATTTACCGCCGGGGATATGGGGCTGATGAAGGCCTTCGGCATTCAAGCGGCGGTCGCCATCGAGAACGTTCAACTCGTGAAAGACCTGCTGGAGCAGGACCGGATTAAGAGAGAGCTGCAAATCGGACGCGACATTCAGACGTGCTTGTTGCCCAAAGCGACCCCGGCGGTGAAGGGGTTGAAGGTCTGCGGGCTGATGCAGCCGGCGAAGGAAATCGGCGGCGATTATTACGACTTCATCGAACGGACGAGGGATGGACGCGCGTATTTGGGCGTGGCCATCGGCGATGTCAGCGGCAAGGGCGTGGGGGCGGGCCTGGCGATGGCCATGGTGAAGACGGCGATCGCGTCCTATGCGCAGGAAGGCCTGGCGCTGATGGATATCCTGGCGAAGGCCAATCGCGTCATGTTTCGCAGTACGCGGGGCAGCTTGTTCGTGAGCGCCGTCTATCTGGAATGGGCGCCCGAGGAGCGGTTGATGCGTTTCTGCGGCGCCGGGCACGAACATGTCTTGATTTATCGCGCGGCGACGGGGCGGGTAGAGGCCATTCCCAGCGGGGGCATCGTGCTGGGCATCCGCCCGGAGATCGGGGAGTTCCTGTCCGAGAAAACGTTTGAAATGGCGTGTGGCGACAAAGTCGTTCTCTATACCGATGGGGTGACGGAAGCGTTTAACCTGCACCAAGAGGAATATGGATTCGAGCGCTTCCAGAAGGCGGTGGCGCGTTGTGCCCCTTGTCCGGTGGAAGAGTTGCCCGGCCTGCTGCGGGCGGAGGTTTCCGGATTCGCCGGAGAGTGCGAACAGAACGACGACATTACCTTGGTGGCGATGGAATGCGTGCCATAGCCGTTCCGAGGGATGGGTCTCGATTATTCTGACGCGATCCGCAGGGCGGCGCTGACGGTGGCCTCTATCTTTAACACTTCGTTAAGGCCCAGCATTAAAACGATCCGGTTGATTTTCTGCGGAAGACAGCAGAAGACCAGTTTTCCTCCCCGGGCCTCGCAATCCATGTGGAATTTGTTCCACAAGGACAAACACAGGCTATTCACATAAGTCAGGCCCATGCAGTCCACGACCATACGGCGGCCCGCATCGCATAACGGCTGCAAAAGATTGCTGAAAGACTCCGCATTAATCGTATCGAGCGTCCCCCCCAAATGGACGACCTCCACCTCGCCGGCCTGTTCGGTCTGTATGACAAGCTGATTGGCTCCATACCGGTTCCATATTTTTTCGAGTTCCTTGGCAAACACCAGGGGATTCGACAGCCACTCTTGTTCGCCCAGAAAGCCTTTTCGGATTAGCTCCAGTTCTTCTTTGGAAAGTCGGCTGATGTTGGCCAGCAGTTGAAGCTGATGGTCCACGGCATGGATCTGTTCCACCTCATTCCGAAGCTGGGGGTCGTTCTCCAGACCCTGCAGAAAAGCGCGGAGTTCTTCCTCGCTCATCTGGTGATGCACAAAGGCCCATTCCTGCCGGCTCCTATCCATATTGTGATCGTTCATAGGAATACTTGTTGTTAATTTGTCGATTGAGTGGAATACGTTTCAATTTTTTGAAATACTTTATCCTTTGCAAGAACCAGTCGCAACTTATTTAAGCATCTGCTGAGGCGTGTCCCGACGGTCATAACGGAAATTCCCAGGCGCGACGCAATTTCCTTATAGGACAAGCCGTCAAAATAAAACATCGTGACGGTCGTTCGACAGGATTCATCCATGGATCCCAAAGCGCGCTGCAAAGCATTCGACCGTTCTCCCAGGTCCAGCAAGGTCGCAGGACTCGGATCGTTTCCAGCTTTCATCATGGCTTCAGACCGGTTTTCGCGGCCTTCATCGTATTCTTGTATCAGCGGGGTCATCAGCGTCCGCGTTTTGATTTGGCGGCGCACCTCGTCGATACAACGATGAATGCATATGCTCTTGATAAAGAATTCCAAAGAGCTGTTGGCGTCGAGCCGAGGAAGGATTCTCTGCACCTGCAAGCGGATGCTTTGGCATAGATCCTCTTGCAGGATAGGGGAGAAATTCCATTTTTTCCACGCAGGAATCGCGCGAATAAGTGGGTCATAATGCTCGAACAACTGCGCCAAAGCCTCCGGGTCTCCTTTCCGCGCGGCGGATATAGAATCCTGGCTGAAGGCATGCAATTCTTGTCCGTTTATCTTGTTCACTCCGTCCTCCCGAGTGACTAATTTGCTGAATTGTGCTCTTGCACACAATGAACGAGATGCTCAACCTGTTTGTACGGTACAGAAATCGCCAGTCTAAGCAGTCAATACATATGTATACTAGATTGTATTATGTGTCAACAGGCTGGGGGTGCATCTTGACTGCCCCTCCTCAACGTCTGGCACTGGAAAGAAACCACCGGCTTACGCCGGCAGCTACGTAGCCGCGTCCGTAAGGACGTGGATTCTTATTCATATGCGCGGAGGCCGTGTCAAGATGCACCCCAGGCTGGCTCAGCCAGTTTTTCATCATGACGGCGGTTCGAGGCCGTGGACGCTCTCCTCGTCGATCTCGCCGTCCGTTGCCGATAAAAGAGAACTGCGGAGGCGTTACGGGGACGTCGCGGCTCCTTGCAAGCCTGGGCGAAAGGCATCGTATGCGTACGAAGATTGCGAACACCCATCTTTTTTCTTTTTCACGGAAAAACCGCTTGATTTATATGAAAGCAACTAGTATACAACTAGCATTAAGCGTAAGAGAGTCGGGTCTTCATGCGTTATGGAAGAGGCGGCTGGTTTCCTGGCGAAGAGCATCGGTCGTTGAAGCAGCCAATGTTCATAATTTGCCGTGCATTTCGCATTCGTTTTGATTAGGCTTGCTTAACGTCTTGTATGGGATACGCATTGGGGTTGAAATCAATCGATTTGGAAGAGCTATAAGGACGCACATGTCGAAGAATATTTCCTGTTATCTTGCCTTGTCCATGCTGACCTGTTGGTCTGGAACCCTTTGGGGGGAAGAGCCCCGGTTCAAAATATACGACCCGGGGACCGAGGAGATTGTCGACTACGAGAAGTATGGGGAATTCCGAAACGTTGGGACGGCCCAGTTCAGCTATATGATCTTCGATGCGCAGGGGCTGGCCCTGGCGTCGGGCGAGGGTATCGATCCCTGTACGAGCGTCACCAACAATCCTGACTATAAGAAAGCGTCGGAGGCCGGACTTTTGAAGGGCGATTGGTGGAGGCGTGTGAATACGGGCAATCCCCAACTGGATTATTTCATTTGGACCGGCGCGGGCGACGATCCGGGGGTTCGGTTGCTCTTTGTGGGAAAAGCCTTGGAAAAAGGCGGGCACTACATTCATGCGTTGAAGGCCTATCGGGCCGCCATGATTCTCTATCCTGATTCCGCTTGCTGGAGCGCCGGGGGGGAGTTTCAATGGGGCGTGGCGGAGGCGGCCTGGAACAATATCGCCAATTTGTTGAGAAAGCATCCCGAACTGAACATACGCTTGATGGGCGCCGACGTGATCTCCAAGGGGGAGGAGTCCGGACTGCAGAGCAAGGTGAATCCTGGCCGGCTGGTGCGCATTCAGACAACCGCGACGATTGCCGAAACAAATGTGGTTATAATAAATACAGCGGACGCGGGCGCAACCAACGAAGCGGATGCCGTTGGAACTGGCGAAGCAGAGATCGGCCATGTCAACGAAACGAATGTGGTCGCGATTAACGAAGAGGACGCAGGCGCACCCCCTGAAGCGGATGCGGCAGAAACTAACGATGCAAATGCAGCCCTCGCCAGCGAAGCGGATGTCGTTGTAACCAATACGCCGACGCCGGCGGTTCAAATGAAGCAAGACACTAATTATGTCGAGCGGGTTTTCACCGGGAGTTTGGATGAGATTCTTCAGCAGCGCGGCACGGGCACGGTCCAGTTGGTGCAATATGGCAACGGCGAGTGGCGGATGGTCGTGGAGGGCAAGCCCTATTTCATCCGCGGCATGAACTATTCGCCCACCAAAGTCGGCACGGTGCCGTGGGAGTGGAGCTGGCTCTGGGGCGACGAGAATGTCAACGGCGAAGCGGACTGCTTTGAAGTCTGGCTGGACGTCAATCGAAACAACCGGCAGGACGAAGACGAGCCGACGGTCAGCGATTTCAAGCTGCTTAAAGACATGGGCTGCAATACCATAAAGCTCTACATCACCGATGCGGAATTGCCTTCTTTCAATTATCTGGTCCTTCGAAAAATGTTCAAGGAAACAGGCATTCGGGTGATTGTCGGAAATTTCGTCGGGGCGTATTGTCATGGCTCGGGCGCCACGTGGGATGCCGGCACCGATTATACCATTCGCCGCCAGCGCGAAAGCATGAAGGCATCCGTCAGCAACATGGTCATGAAGCTGAAAGGGGAGCCGTGGGTGCTGGCGTGGGTGCTGGGCAACGAGAACAATATGGAGCTTTCCGGCGATGTCAACGCCACGCGGACCAATGGCTCGAAGTATCCGGAGACCTATGCGCGCTTTCTTAACGAAGTGTCCAAAATGATTCATGCCATCGATCCGGATCATCCGGTGGGCACCGGCAATCTGCTGACGGGGCTGGTCGAGTACTATGGACGGTTTGCGCCCGAATTGGATTATCTGGGCGTCAATAGCTATATTGGCGAGGATGGATTTGGCGCGACGTGGGAAAAGGTCAAGCAGCACATGAACCGCCCGGTCGTGATTGCGGAATTCGGCTGCGATTCTTATTGGACGAAAAAAGGGCCTGATGAGGAAGCTCAATCGTCATATGTTTTGAAAAACTGGGAAGATATCTATTACAACGGCGCCGGACAGCCCGGCGCCGGGAATTCCATCGGCGGTTTTGTGTTTGAATGGGTGGACGAATGGTGGAAGGATTCGCTGAATTACTTTGAGGATCCGGTCTCCAAGCAGACTTCCCGTGCAGTGTTTCCCATGCCGTTTCCAGATGGCTTTGCGCAGGAAGAATGGTTTGGAATCATGGGGCAAGGAACGGGCAACGCCAGCCCGTACCAACGCGTGACCAAGAAAGCCTACTACGATCTAATGAAAGTATGGCTGGGGGAGTTAGGGCAGGGAAAGGAGGAGCCCGGCGCAGCAGTCATGGAATAATTTCAATAGGTACCAGTTGTGCAGTGAAATCATAAGGAGGTTGCTATCATGTCGAAGATCAAGTTGGTTGGAAGTGTTGCATTGTTGGCCGCCATGTCGATGGCGGGTGTGGTTTTGGCTCAGGAAGGCGGAGCGTCTTCTGCGGACGTTACAGCGGGTCCCGTGGGCATGAAAGTGACCCTGCCCAGCAAGTTGTACGGCGATTGCGAAGATGAAGGCGAGCCGGCGTTTATTGCCTCCGGTTGGATGGGCAGCGCCGAGGCTCTCGAATATGACGATTGCTGGAAAGAGAATCCGCACGGCGGCGCAAGCTGCATTAAGATTACCTTCAGCGATCCGAAGAGCTGGGGCGGCATCGTCTGGCAGAGTCCCGCCAACAACTGGGGCGATGAAGAGGGCGGCGTGGATCTGACCGGCGCCAAGCATCTCAGTTTCTGGGCTCGGGGCGACAAGGGCGGCGAAATGGTTGAATTCAAGATGGGCATTATTGCCAAGAACAAGCCCTATTGGGATACGGCAAAGGGCAACTTGGGCAAGATCAAGCTGGAGCCCACCTGGAAGCAATACATCATTCCGCTCGAAGGTAAAAACCTGTCCCGCATTATGACGGGTTTTGTGTTCTCCGTGGCCGGGCGGCCGGATCCGGTGACGTTCTATCTCGACGATATTGTGTACGAATAACCCGTTTCGGGTGAAAGGCGCGCTCCAGCCCGCTTCGAGGGGACTGGAGCGCGCCTGTTTTTCCGCCGGCCGTGGCCGGCGGTTGTTGTTTTTTAGATTTAGTGGTTTATGGTTATTCGTGGGGGGCAGGATAATGAAAACCAGCCATCGGTTTATTCTTGCGGGCGTGTACGGTCTGCTGGCAGTCGTCGCGTCGTTCTCGGTCTTGGCCGAAGACATCAACCCGGCCCCGATGCTCACGGTTCCTGTCGTCATCTATGGGGCCGAAAATTCCACCAACGTGCCGCCGTATGCGCCTTCGGGTTGGATGGGCAAATTCGATGCGATCGAACTGGACGATGTCTCGAAAGACCTGCCGCATAGCGGCGAGGTTTGCATGAAAATCACCTTCAGCGATGCGAAAGATTGGGGGGGGATCGTCTGGCAGCATCCTCCGAACAACTGGGGGACGGAAGAGGGCGGTTACCATCTGTATGGAGCTCGTCAGCTCAGTTTCTGGGCGCGGGGCGCCGCGGGAACCGAACGGATTGAAGTCAAGTTTGGCATTCTTAAAGACAAACTCTATTCCGACAGCACCCAGGCTGTCTTGGGCCACATCCGGTTGAGCAAGATTTGGAGGCATTTCTCTATCCCACTGGCCGGCAAGAATCTCAGTCGGATCGTCACGCCTCTTTGCATATCGTTCGCGGGTACAGGCAAGCCGTTCTCGTTCTATCTCGACGATATCGTGATCGAGTAGGAGGGTTGCTTCCGACCGATGGACCGATCCGATCGCCGGGCGTCAACCTCTGGCGCCTCACCGCTGATAGGTATTCCAATACGCGCGAAAGACGCCTGCTTGTTCGCTTTTGGAGACGGTGTATGGATTCTTTGTGATCAAGCCGCTTGCGCTTTTGACCGCGGTATAGCCTTTGAACTTGTAAACCAATCCCGAGCGCGGCGAGACGAAGTCGTTGGCGATGGCGGTGATCGTTCCGTCTGTATTGACGAACATGACCAGAGATTCCGTTTCGGTTACCACTTCGCTGCAAAAATAGTCGCCGCCCATCCCCTTGGTTTTTTCGTCGTTGGCCAGGCAGCGCACGTTCATCTTGGATGGTCCGCCCATCCACATCGTTTCGTTGTCCCGGTTGTCGCTTTCTCTGCTTTTGTCCGCCGTGCTGCCGGAGACTTGGCGGCCGGCGGTCAAGCTGGTGGTGTTGGTCGGAGCGGTGGACGGCGTTGTTGGCGTGGTGGTGTTGGACGGCGTGGTCGTCTGGGGGTCGGTTTTTGCGCCGGTTTGATCCGTTCCCGCGGCATCCGCATCCGCCGGGTCATTTTCAAGTGTTTCGCAACCCATGAAGGTGCAAGCTCCAATAAGCACCCATACCGGCAAATGGAGGAGGGCGGTCCAGCTTTTGGTCATACGAGGAATCCTTGTTAACGATCATTACACAACAACGAGGACGTAATACCCAAACTACAAAAGGTTAACCAGCTTTTTCGATTCGATCTTGTAAAAAATGTGCAGACATGGGGAAGTTCTAAGTCCTGCTGGGGCGCTGGCAACAAGCTTGCAGGGCATTCTCGATGACCGGATGTTCGTATTGGAATCCGGCATCCGTCAGTTTGTTGGGCGCTACCCGGGCGCTGTTGAGCAATACTTCCTGCCCCATGTCGCCCAGAAGACCCCGGACGATAAAGGCGGGAATGGGCAAGAAGGCGGGTCGTGAGAGCACATTGCCGAGCGTCCGGGCAAATTCGCGCTGCGTCACGGATTGGGGCGCCACGACATTGACGGGGCCGGAAAGCGTTTCCTGCTCCAGGGCGAATTGGGTGGCGTGCACGGCATCGACGAGGGTGATCCAGCTGACGTATTGTTGCCCGCCTCCAATGGGGCCTCCCAGGCCCAGCCGGAACGGAAGCAACATGCGGGGCAACCCTCCTCCGCGGCCGCTCAGGACCAGCCCAAACCGCAGCATAACCACGCGGATTCCCGCGGCACTGGCGAGGGTGGTGGCTTCCTCCCATTCGGAGCAAACTTCCGCCAGAAACCCCCGGCCGGAAGAGCTTTTCTCCGTGAGAACTTCGTCCCGCCTGTCGCCGTAATAGCCTGTTGCCGAGGCGCAGATTAATGCCTTGGGCGGATGAGTCAGGCCGGCGAGGGTTTCGACCAGCAAGCGCGTGCCCAGCACCCGGCTGTCCCGGATGCGGTTTTTTTTATCCTGGGTCCAGCGTCCGACTATGTTTTCGCCGGCGAGATGGACCACGGCATCGATCCCTTCCATGTGCTTGCGATCGATGGTCCCGGTGGCCGGATTCCAACGCAATTCCGAAGCCGAGGTCTCGGCGTTGGTTCGGACGATGCGCAGGACTTGGTTTTCGGGGACGGAAAGCGCGCGGGTCAAGGTGCTCCCAATGAATCCGCCTGCGCCGCTAATGGCAATCTTCATAAAAAATCATTCTCCGTTAAGGGCCATTGAAGGCAGGGAAGATAAACGCCTCTGCCGGGAAGTTCAACCCTGGGAATAGTCGATCCAGCGACTATTTCCATCCGCGTAGATCTCTTTTTTCCAAATGGGAAGGCGAGCTTTCAATTCGTTGACGATATGCTCGCACGCTTGGAAGGCCTCGCGCCGGTGAATCGCCAGTACGCCGGCCCAGACGGCGGGTTCTCCGGACGAAACGGTTCCGGTCCGGTGAACGCATCGAATATCCAGGATGCCAAATTGTGCGCGGGTTTCCTGTTCGATTCGCTCGAATTCGCGTACGCTGAGCTCCTCGTACGCTTCGTAATCGATGGAAACGACTTCGCCATGCGGGCTTGTGGAACGCACCCGGCCTTCGAAACAAACCAGCGCCCCCGCTTCCTTGACGCTCAAGGCGCGGTGCAGGCCGGACAGCTCGAGAGGGTGGGGGCTGAACATCAACACGATCAACCTCCTGAGAAGGGGGGGAGAAACGCCACCGTGTCGCCCTCTTTCAAGGGCGTATGCCAGTCTTCGAACCGGTCATTGATGGCTACTTTGACGACATGGGTGGTAAATTTGAAGCCATGCCGCTCGCGCAGCTCGTTAAAAAGCTCCTCGGGCGTGTGCACGGCGGTTTTCAGGTTTTCCGTTTGGCAGCCTCGCTTTTCGCCCATCATCGCGAAATACCGGACTTGAATATTCTTTTCAGCCATTTCTTACCTCATTATTCCTGCCGTCCGATGGCGTTGTGCTTTCCGCCCGACGTTGCGCCTGTTCGTACTCTTCCGGGAAATTCACGTTATCCAGCGCTTGCGGGTTTTCCAATGGGAGAAGATGCGCATCCGACTGCATGAGCATCTTGCGGGGACAATACACGTCGCGGGTTGTAAAGTCCAGCAGGCGGGCCATGCTGTGCGGTTCATAAATCGCGCATAAGGGTTCGGGCTTGCCGTCGTGTGCGCTGAGAAAAGCGGTGGCCATGCGGCGGGGATCGCGATGCCGGATTAATTGAAGAAGCGTAGCCTCATCCAGAAACGGCAAATCGCAGGCCGTTACCAGCCAGGCGTGAGCCGGATGGGTTTTCAGCGCCGATAAAATTCCTCCGACGGGACCGAAGTTCGCGAAGAGATCGTGAATTTGCGGGAAGCTCGCATGTCCCGGCGCCTCCGATTGGTCGGCGCGATTCGATAGATAGACTTTGGCGCAAACCTTTGCCAGCAGTTCGAACGCGCGGGCCGATTGGGCTTGGCCATTATAGCGCAGGGCCGCCTTGTCGGTTTTCATCCGGCTGCTTTTGCCGCCGGTCAGCACCAAGCCGTAGAGGGGCGCCGATTCATCCGTTGAAGTCATGCCGGCCTCCCGTTTTCTTCAGAAGCCGGATCTCGCGGATGACGATGCGGTGAGAAAGGGCTTTGCACATGTCGTAAACGGTCAGGGCGGCCACCGAGGCGCCCGTCAGGGCCTCCATTTCAACGCCTGTCTTATGGTGGGTTTCGACGGTGCACTCGATGTGAAGCTCGTTGCGCTTTGGGAAGCGAATCTCGATCCGGCAATCTTCGAGCGCCAGGGGGTGACACAAGGGGATCAAGGAGGACGTTTGTTTGGCGGCCATGATGCCTGCGAGCCGGGCCGTTTGCAGAATCGGGCCTTTGGGGCCGGCGATGTCGCCTTTTCGGACCGCGCGGGCAACGGGTTCCGGGAGCCGGACAATGGCTTGGGCGCAGGCGATGCGATGGGTCGCCTCTTTGTTTCCGACATTCACCATGACCGGTCGATTTTTTCTTATGTGCGATAACATATCAGTTCCAGCGATGATACCCCACCGCCGTTCCTTTTTCAAAATGCAAAGGGCCTTCCGGCAATTCGACGAATCCGGTGCTTTCGGCGAGCGCCGACAAGTCGCCCGATCCATGATGGGAAATGGGGATGGCTTCGATTCCTTGCTTCAGGGTTACCGGAATAAACAGGGTCGATGTTCCCGTCGCGCCGATCCCTTCGCCGAGAAGAACCTGTTCGTGACGCCGCATCGGTTCGCCCATGGATTGGAAAAGACTGGGCAAAACATATCGATGAAAACAAATCAGGCTGGAGAGAGGGTTTCCCGGCAAGGCAAAGACTTGTTTTCCGCCGGGGGCGACGCCGAACCAGAAGGGTTTTCCCGGCCGTTGCCGGATTTTATGAAACAGCGGAACCACGGATAGTTGTTCCAGGACCTCCGGCACAAAGTCGAGTTTGCCCATCGATACGCCGCCGGACAGAATCAACACGTCGTGGGCGCTCAGCGCTTGCTCGACGCATTGCCGGATGGCGGAGCGGTCGTCGCGCGCGTGGGAAAGGTCAACGCGGTCAAATCCCGCGCGGTTCAAGGCGGCGTGAAAGCCATACGCGTTCGAAGGCCGGATTTGATAGGGCTCAAGCTCCTGTCCGATATCGACCAATTCGTTTCCCGTTGAAACGATGGCGATCGACGGGATGGCTCCAACGCGCACTTCCGTGCGGCCGGTCGAGGCAAGAATGGCGATTTGCGGAGAAAGCAATCTCATGCCGGGAGCGAGCAGTCGTTCGTTCTTTTTGCGGTCGGCGCCTTGGACGTGAACCCACTGCATGGGCTTTAAAACCAGCCCCGGGTTCAGTTCGGCCTGCTGGCCCCGGATCGAAAGGTCTTCGTAAGGGATCACGCCATCGCAGCCCTCGGGAAGGGTCGCTCCGGTCATGACTTGGATGCAAGCGGTTGGATCGTTTAACCGAAGGGGCGGCGCCCCGGCCGCATGCGTGGATTCGATGAGGAACGAAGTTTGCCCGCTTTCGCGCGCATGAGGGGAAATAGCGATGCCGTCCATCATGACCCGATGAAAAGGCGGTTGATCCCGGTCGGCATGAATCTCTTCGCGCAAAATTCGTCCCTGTGCTTTGGCCAAAGGGCAGGGGACGGGAGGCGAGCTGGGGCTGTGTTGAGCGACGATTCTTTCGGCTTCTTGTACGCTAATCATAACCGGATGATAGACTCTCGGGGCTTGGTCGTCATCTAAACTTCGTCGCAACCCTTCAATAAGAGGCTTCCCGCCATGCACCAAAATGCCTTCAAACCCTCTGAGATAAAGAAGTCTTGACATGCATACTATATGCATACTAGTCTTATAAGTGTAATCAAGATTGTGGTAGGGGAAAACAGCGTCCGGTTCTCTATTAACGTGTGGTCATTTGGTGTATCTCTGTTCGTTGAGGAGCATAAGGACGATTTCCTCGGTTCAAAACAGGCTTTGGACGGTTGAGTTAGTATGTATTAGTCCTCTGGGAGGTTTGCATGAGAAACCGGGTGGTTTTCTGTCTGAGAGTTCTCGTTTGCACTCTTATCTTCTGCGCGCCGCTCCTCGCGCGAGCGGGAGGCGGGTGTCTGGAGTTAAGGGACGGCTACTTTTGGGACGCTCAAAAAGAATCGTATTTCATTCCGCACGGCGTGGCTTATCAATCCTGGAATCCGCCCGTGTATGCCAACCAGACTTTCAGCCAATTCGAGTACGATCTGCGCGAAATGAAGCGCATGCATGTGAACTCCCTGCGCGTCGAGTTGACCTGGAGCCAGATCGAAACCAACGAGGGCTGCTATAATTTTGAAAAAGCCGACTACATGATGGCGCTCGCGGAAGAACTGGACATGAAGTTATTTGTTCTGATGGGCTACCAGTATCCGCCCTCCTGGTTCAAAACCAACTACCCCGCGTGCATGGCGTATCATTACGATCAATACCTTGGAAGTACGGGGATTTCCGATGTGCTGAATTACAACTCGCCGGAAGCCGCCGCCAGCTACGCCTCCTATGTTCAGACGATAGCCGCTCGCTATAAGGACTTCAAATGCGTTGGGGGTTGGATTGTCGGGAACGAATTCGCCTTCTACGATCTCTGGGAGCCGCCCGACCTGTATGCCAGCCATCGTTTTCTCGGGTTTGACACCAACTACAGCCTGCCATCGTTTCACCGCTTTCTGAGCAACCGTTATGCGGGCGTCATCAGCGAACTCAACAGCCGCTGGGACATGACCTATCCCGATTTCGACGCCATTCCCATGCCCAACCAGTTTCCCCTGAATCGTCAGGATCAACACGAGTCGCAGCGTTCCGGGTATTATGATGTGCTGCAGTGGCGGCAACGCATCATTGCGGAGTTCCTATCCGAGGGGGTTGGGGCGGTTAAAACGGCGGACACCAATCACCTCGTGACGTACGCGATGGTGGGCGGCATTTTCAGCGGATTTGACGACAACAACACCTGCGAAGATGCCAAGACCATCGTATCCGTCTGCGCCAGCAACGGCACGCCCGTCGATTTCTGGACGATCAACAATTATCCCTGGGTCTTGACCGGCAACGAGATGCGTTCCATGGATTATGGCGTGACGAAATACCGGGAAACGATCGGGTTGCCGGTGATGCTTTCGGAGTGCGGCTTGTCCGACAACGACGCACTTTTCTGGGAGACCAGCGAGCGCCAGAAGTTCGCTTTAGCCAGCTTGCCGTGGGAGGCGATCATGTCCGGGGCTATCGGTGCGCATATCTTCCATTGGAACGATCGGCCGGAATACTTTTCCTATGGCAACTTGCTGTCGCGGGAAGGAGGCTTCGGCATGACGCATGGGACCCGCCTGCTGAAGGAGACTTATTGGAACATCCTGTCCGCTTATCGCCGCATGGATGAAATGCACATCGAAAAATTGTTGCCCCATTCCATGGACCCTCCCAACGACATTTTAGCCTATTGGAGCAAGGAGACCGATCTGGGCTACAATCGCTATAATCAGGAATTTGGCATGACCTGGGCGGCCTTCAGGCGCATGGGCTTTCAACTGGGCATTATCGATGAAGATCAGTTTGACGCCGGCGTCTATACCAATGCCCAAGCCCTGCTGCTGCCTCGCAATTTTCAGATGGAACCCCATCGGTTGGAAGCCTTGCAGACTAATGTGCTGGCGCAGGGTGTGAATGTCTTGGCGGAATCCGATCTGCCCGGTCAATACGACAGCTATTATCGTTCCAACGCCAACTGGCATGCCTGCATGGCTTCGATCTTCGGGTTGAACGTGAGCAATGCCGTGCCGGGACTCGAAACCGGCTACATGTACCTGCCCACGAATGTGTATCGGATCTATGTCAATGTGGAAACCAATTGCGGATTGCTCAACACCAACTTTTCCTATCATACGTGGAAAATCTGGCATGGCATCACCAATATCGATGCGACGGTGCTGGCCACCCACACCGGGGTAACCAATTCTCAAACTGCGATCCCGGCCTTGACGGTCAAAGCGCACGGTAACGCCTGGGCTTCCTTTGCATCGTTTGCCCTCGGGGACGGGTTGTCTTCAACCGGGGATTCGCCGAGGATGGAGCATTCGTGGGATGTGCGTACGATGATGCTGGATGCCGCCCTTAAGCAAACCTTCAAGATGGAGCCGGTCATCGAGCTCTCCGGCGATCCGCTTGCGCGTTATGTGGTGTCCGATTATCGCACCTGCTCCAATGGAAGCGTCTTGATCTCCCTGTTGAGCATGAACGGGAAGGATCGTCTCATCACGAACCTGGTGGTGCATGCCCCCGGGCTGCTCAACGGACGGCGGGTGGAGAATCTTACACGCGGCGGCATCGTGACGGATCACGCCGGGGATGACGTGGCTGTTTCCCTTGCCGGCGACGAGTTCCTTTTGCTTTATGCCTACGCATCGGACGCCCAAAGCGACCAGTCGTTGATTAGCACGAACAAGGGCAAAATCTGGTTCGTGAACTTACCGTGGAGCGTCCCGACGCGCGTCTATCCGACGCCCGACTGGTATGGGGTGAACGTGGGATACAATATCCCCGTCAGTTGGGATTGGGATAATGTCCGCGTGGCTTTGGAGCGGGTCGGGGCGGACGGATCGCGGATTCGCTATGGCGTTTCGCAGAGCAACTGGGTGGCGCCGGGGCAGGGGAGTTTGTGGACCCGGATTCCGGTCCAGCCTTCGAACCTGAACGACTCCGACTATCGTTCCACCCTGGAAGGCGGGCGCTATGTGATCTCCGCCTGGCTGGAGGACATGGGCGAAGAGCACGTGCGAACGGAAGTGCCCGTCGAAATGTTCTGGGGCGTCAAGGTGGAAGCTCCGCCGTTTACACTGGCGCCGAATACCACGTATGAAATTCCCGTCACGTGGGAGGACGTTCCCTCGTATCTCCCGGAGGAAGGCCCCTGTCCGCTGAATCGTGAGCATCAATGGCCGCCGTCGGAGGACGATGTGGTGCAGCAAAGTTATCGAATTGTCCTGGACCTGCTGGATGTGCATACCAATCTTCTGCTGACGACCAATTGGGTCACGAGAAGCGGATCGGGGATGCATATGTTCAGCATTACGACGCCGGCCGAAATGCCCACCAATGCCTGGTGGAGAAGCCTGCTGGTGGCCGAGCCGATCACGTCGGATCTGATCGACAGCTTCGAGGATCGCGTCCCCGGGAATATCAAGCCCAGTTACATCAACGACGCGCCGATGCTCGTCTGGCTTTGGGACAGCGTCGACAAGCCTTACTGGTGGGACGAAGGCATCGGCCTTGAACCTCGCACCCACGGGAGGCAATCGCAATTTCTATATCTTTGCACCCGGTCCTATTTCACATACAGCGGGCATACCTATCATTGGGCGCTCGATCGGGCTGAAGACTTCTCCTCCCTGGCCCTGCGTTCGAACATCTGGTTCAGCTTTGACCTCTGCATTCAGAAAACCAACGGCACGGGAGGGCTTACTTGCCCTGTAGAACTGGCTGTCTGCACGGGTCTCGACGGCGTCACTTTGCGTCCGACGAGCTATACGAATAACGGCGCTTTTCAGCATTTCAGTTTTCGTCTCAGCCAGTTCAACACGCCGCCGTCATGGCCGAAGGTCGCGGCTCACTGGAATCTGATCGACGGACTCTCGATCAATGTCTCGCATACGCTCTTTAACATGCCCTATGTCTTCTTCCTGGATAATGTCCGCTTGACCGGTACGCTGGCGCGCGCCGGCACTGGCGGCATGACCAACGCCATCTACATGGGCAACGGCGATCTGCTGCCGAGCCCGAATCCGGATCGGCCTCCGGCGTTGTATGTGGAGACGGAGGCGGGGGTGGATGTGCCGTATGGCGCCCCAGCCCAGACGAACTTTGGCACGGATGCCGGGCTTGTGCTGAAAGGCGAGTCCAGGACCAACAGGTTTCTTTTAAAGGCGGACGCCGCCCGGACCGTTTACATGGGAACGTCGTGGGTCGAGGGCCCGGGGCAAAGCTCCTTCTCCTTCGGCGGCATCCCCGAAGGGCCGATGTCTCATGACATAAGCAGCAACATCGCCGTGGTATTTACCGGCGCCCAAGTGGGCCGGCGGGATGCCTGGTTGACGATCCCATGCGAAGGGACGAACTTCATCCTGAACCTGAGCTGTCGCGTTTATGACCTGAGCGCTCGCGCCGGGCCTGCCGTCGGCGGGGGGCTGTTGACCTTGACCAATCTGGCTCTTGGCGGGGCGTCAACCGTCACCAATGTATGGGTGGGCGGTATTTCGGCGGCGATCGTTGGGCAGGGAGACGACTGGTTGTCCATTGTCTTGCCGGCGCATGAGGCCGGTTGGGTGGATATCGTGCTGCAAACGGAGGGAACGAGCGAGCTCGTTTTGGATCGAGTCTACGAGTACAAGCCTTCCGGCGTCATCGGCTGGTCCGGCTATGAGCCTTATGGGTGGACCAACCTGGGCGTTGGGGTATCCGGCAGCGCTCATTCGGTGGTTGCTTTGGCGCGCACCCCGGATGGCGTCATCTATGCCGGCGGCGGTTTTTATTATGCAGACGGGACACGGGTCGATCACATCACCCGGTGGAATGGAACAGCCTGGACGAATGTGGGCTCGGGCATGAACGGCTCGGTAAGCGCGCTGCTGGCGACGACCGGGGGATTGCTTTATGTCGGCGGCAGCTTCACGACGGCCGGCGGAAAATCGGCCAATTACATCGCCTGTTGGAATGGCTCGACGTGGACGAATCTGGGCACGGGCCTCAACAGCTATGCCTCGGCTCTGGCTCTGAGTTCCAACGGGGAATTGTATGCGAGCGGGGGCTTCACCACGGCGGGCGGGATGCCGGCCACTCGCGTGGCGATGTGGAATGGAACCGTGTGGACCAATCTGGGTTCGGGGTTGAATGCTCCGGTCAACTCTTTGGCCTGGGGATCTGACGGCATGCTGTATGCGGCGGGAAGTTTTACTTCGGCGGGCGGAGGGGCGGCCTCGCGCGTAGCCTACTGGGATGGCGCGGCCTGGCATGCCCTCGGCAGCGGCGTCAACAATACAGTCTACGATATCATGTGCGGTACGAACGGCGTCTTGGCCATAGGCGGGATTTTCACAACGGTCAGCGGTTATGCCGCCCGATGGACGGGAAGCGCCTGGGGCGGCATGAGCGTCGGTATGAACAACTACGTGAATACGCTGTTGGAGCATCCGAACGGATTGATTTATGCGGGAGGATCGTTTACGACGGCGGATTCCGCTCCGGCCGCCGGCATGGCCTCGTGGAACGGGACCAACTGGATGGGCTTGGGCTCGGGCGTCCGCGGGGGATCGGTTAGCGCCCTGCTGGCGACGGGGGATCGTGAATTATTGGTGGGCGGCAATTTCGGGACAGCGGGCGTTGTGTCGGCCAGCGGCATTGCCAAGTGGGCGAGCGCGCAGGTGGTCAACTTGGGGGTGCATCCTGCCTCCGTCATGACCCTGGGCGGCATGAACGTGACGATCCAGGGCCTGAATTTGGGCAGTGGTTCGGACATTACCAACGTGACCCTTTGCGGGATTTCGGCGACGGGGATCTTGAGCCAGTGTTCGACCCAGGTCGTTGTGCAGGCGAATGCCGGGCCGGCCGGGCTGGGGGATGTCGTCGTCTATTCCACGACTTATGGGAATACCGTCAAATCTAATGCTTTCGCCTACTACGCACCGCGCATCCTGGTTTTGGGAACCAACAGCCTGATCGTGCTGCCCAGCGGCGAGCCGGCCCTGCCGGCGGCGGGCACCGACTTCGGTGAAGTGCAGGTGGGCTCGTCCGCAACCAGCATCCTGTTCGTCACGAACATCGAATCCAACGATTTGCACATGACCGGCGTTTCCACCAGCGGCGCTGCGGCGGCGCGGTTCTGTATTTCCGGATGGCCCGCAACGGTTGCGCCGGGAGAAACGGACGCCTTCTCGGTCGTATTCAGTCCTGTGGCGGGAGGCGCTCAAAGCGCCGTCGTGTCCCTCTTGAACGACTTCACCAACTACACGGTGAATCTGGCCGGTTGGGGGCGATTCGATTTGAGCGTATCGGCCGGGCCGGAGGCCGGAGGCAACAGCCTGATCGTTACCAATCTGGTCCTGCCCGGCGGAGACGCGATCACCAATGTAGTGATCGGCGGACAGAACGCGGCCATTCAAGCGTCCGGCGAAAATTGGGTGGAATTCAGCGTGCCCGGTCACGACCCCGGGGCGGTTGACGTAGTCGTTCAATCCGTCCTTCAAGGCAACACGCTGCTCGAAGACGCTTACACGTACAACCCGAACGGGACGATCGGCCGCACGGACTACGGCCCTTATGCCTGGACCAATATGATGGGCATCAATTCCACCGTATACTCGTTCACGATCGATCCGGTGGATGGATCGTTATATGCCGGATCGTATTCGGGCAGTGGGGTGATGCGCTGGATGGGAACGTCCTGGACGAATGCCTGTCCGGGCCTCAGCTTGCTTAATGCCATTGCCTCGGTCGGCGGCGGTGTTCTGTATGCCGGGGGAGGATTCACAACGGGGATGGGCTTTTTGACCGATTATATCGCCTGTTGGACGGGAGGGGCCTGGACGGCGATGGGTAGTGGAATGAACGCCTCCGTCGCCGCGCTGGCGGTTGACTCCAACGGGCACGTTTATGCCGGGGGAGCTTTCACGACGGCGGGCGGTATGCCGGCCAATCGGGTCGCCTTCTGGAATGGAGCGGTCTGGACGAATTTGGGAGCTGGCCTGGGGGCTACGGTTTTAGCCCTCGCGCTCGATACGAACGGCGGCCTGTATGCTGCGGGGGACTTCACGAATGCGGGAAGCCAGGCCGCCAATCGCGTGGCTTACTGGAACGGAAGCTCGTGGACCAATCTGGGGTCGGGCTTAAGCAGCACGGCTTACGCGTTGGCGCTGGGGCAGCGCGGCGAACTCTACGTGGGCGGTTCCTTTTCTTTCGCCGGCGGTTCAACCGTGAACCGCCTGGCCAAGTGGAACGGCACGTCTTGGTCTTCCGTGGGAGGAGGCATGGGCAGTACCGTCTATGCACTGAAGACAGCCGGAAAAGACGGGTTGTATGCAGGAGGCGCTTTCTATGCGGCCGGAGGAGTCGTGGTGTCTTGCGTGGCCTATTGGAATGGATCGTCCTGGAGTGGCCTTGGACAAGGATTGACCAAGCTTTCATCGCCGGTCGTCAGAGCCTTGGAATTCGGACCCGACGGCCAGGTCTTCGCGGGCGGCGATTTCACCCAGTCGGGCCTTATCGCCATGACCAATTCCGCCCGATGGTCGCCGGCCTGGGTGCAATATCGCTTCGGCGTGAATCCGACCAACGGTCCGGTCGAAGGCGGCGCGGCCGTGGTCATCGACGGGGAAAACCTGGGCAATGGGACCGACATTACGAACGTGACGTTCTGCGGCGCTCCGGTCGCGAGCGTGATCAGCCAGTGTTCTACCCAAGTGGTTGTGCAGACCGCTGCCGGTTCCGTGGGGCTGGGAGATGTGCGGGTGTATTCCGCCGGTTATGGCGAAACGGTCAAATCCAACGCCTATCGCTATCGGAGCAGTGCGACGGTCTATCTGGACAACCTGGTCCAGCTCTATAACCGCTATCCCCGCTATGTGACGGCAACGACGGATCCTTCCGGGTTGAATGTTGGGTTCACGTACAATGGCCAGACGAACGTGCCTGTCGAGGCCGGCGTCTATGTCGTCACCGGCGCCGTCACGGAGCTCGACAGCATGGGCATGGCGGCCTCGACTCTGATCGTTCAGCGGGCCGAACAGGCCATTGCCTTCCCCACGCCGGGGAACCAGGTGGTCACCAACACGGTTCGGCTGGCGGCCTCGGCCGATTCCAACTTCAAGATCGATTACACCATCGAATCCGGTCCCGCGTCGATCGAAGACACGACCTTGCTTTCCTTCACCCAGCGCGGCTATGTCTCCATCGCCGCCGCGCAGACCGGCAACGAGAACTGGTTCCCGGCTCCGACGATCACCAACCTCTTCCGCGTCTATGGATTGTATACGGTTTCGGTCGAGTCCTGTTACGGTTCGTCCGAGCTTTCCACGGGCGCCCATCTGCTGGTCGAGGAGACCCTCGTGACCCATCGCGTGACGACGCCCGACACGCGCGGCGCCACCCAGTTCGTCAGTTGCGGCTGGGTCATGACCGGCCACGACCCGGCGTCCGGTTCTGCGACGGAATTCACGATGGCGGTAACCAACGACGCGATGTTGGCGTGGTTGTGGACCACCAATTTCTGGCTGGCGACGGGCGCCGGAGCGCAGGGCGCCGTGAATGTGCCGTCAGGCTGGCAGCCCGCCGGGGTAACGACGTCCATCGCGGCCTTGGCCGATGCCTACTGTCACTTCGTCCAGTGGACCGGCGACGTTTCGGGAAGCGTGAACCCCTTGGAACTGTGGATGGATTCGCCCAAATCGATCGGCGCCTCTTTCACCGCAAATCTGACGACCAACCACGGCATCCCCGAAGCGTGGCTGGCGAGATACGGTCTGACGAACTTTGAGGCGGACGTCGAAGCGGATGCCGATTCTGACGGTCTTTTCTCCTGGCAGGAATTCCGGGTCGATACGAATCCAACCAACGCAACGTCTTGTTTGCGGCTGGGCCAGATACGCACGGAAAGCAGTGCCGGCTTGATTTATTGGCAGGGAGGGACGGGGGTTTTGCAGTATCTGGAGCGGAACGAAGACTTGGAGGGGGCTTGGAGAGTTATCTGTACGAATGCGCCTCCCACCCCGGTGGACAATGTAGTCACGCTGGGGGTGGAGGCGGTTGAAGGGTATTTCCGCATTCGCGTACCGTAACTAGCCGTCCGTAAGCAGCAGTTCCTTTGGGTTGGAAACAGAAATCTGCGGCAGTGTCCGGATGCACCCGGTATGATCGATGGCCAGTCCTGCGTATAATCTGGTCTCGTTCGGGCTGCCCAGTTGATCTATACGCTGCCGACCCGCTTCATAAGCCCGTTGTTCCGCGGCGGTCCGTCGAAAGCCCTTTCCGCGTTTACGAGCCGACTTCTCCTTTTCCACACAGCTCATGCACTATATGGGCTAACAACTGGAAAATCCGCCCTCTACGTCAAAAACAATTTTCGCAAATATGCGAATCCGTTCCTCTCCAAACTTTTTTTTGCTCAAGGTAACGAAGCCGGATTTTTCTACGACTAATGCTTTGTTATGTAGGTTGGCGTCGTATCCACCATAACGCAGGGGGGAGCGTGTGTTCTGTTCGTAAAAGTGGATTAAGACGATTTCCGCCTGACGTACTCCAACCATTGGAAAAATATATGGACTCTTTTTCAATCGTTGGGAGAAATTCCGGTTCACGTGAGCGCAGACTGGGAACTAAATGCAACCTGGCCGTGTGGGGTCTTCTAAGTTGGGTGGCGCTCATGGGGCTTCCCGTGGCGAAGGGCGTGGACGTCTATTGGCGGAGCGATTGGACCGATTTGTATTGGGATTCCAGCCAGGGATGCAGCGATATGGGCACGCCCGCCAGTCCCTGGTGGTACAACGGCTGGGAGCCGAACAATGCGCGCGGCCGTCCGGATTGCTATGGCAATCATATCGTTCATTTTAACAACAACAATCAAGTCTCCATGACGCTGAATACGAGTTGGTACAGCGTCAACCAGATTTTGTTCGAAGACTCCACCGGCGCCCGCACGATGGACGGCGGCAATGGCATTAACCTGTATAATGCCGGCGCTAAAATCGAAAACAACGTATCGGCGGCCCAGACGTTCAATGTGCCGATCGCTCTGCAGACGGCTTCCCAGCTCAATCCCGTGAACGGCGATCTGACCTTCAACGCCACAATTTGGAACAACGGCAACTGGCTGGACGTTTGGGGCGACAACAGCAAAACCCTGACCCTCGGCGGCGTGCTCGATCAAGGCGGCGGCGTGGCCGTCAAACAGAGCAGCTTGGTCATCCTGACCAACGACAACACTTTTACCGGCGCCATCTGGGTCGAGAAAGGGCGCGTGCAACTCGGCGGGCACACCAACGCGATGGGCGCCGGCGGCCTGGTGAATGTGGGCACCAATGCGACGCTGGATCTTAACTACGGCGCGGAGACCCTGCGTCCCTCAACGCTGAACCTTTTCGGCACGGGGACCAACGCAGCGGCCGGCGCCCTGCGCAAGACCTCGACGGCCCGGACCGTATGGCCCGGGGATATCGCGCTCGGCGCGGACTCGCGGATCGTCGTGACGGGCGGCGGCCTGGATACAAGAGGCGCGGTGGCCGCGGGCGCGTATACCCTGTATGTCACCAATACGATTGACGTTTACATGACGGCCGGAGCCATGACGGGCTCGAAGACCGCCGGGGACGGCGCCCTGCACAAGTCCGGTTCGGCGGTCTTCACGCTTCGTCCGGACCCTTCGCTGGACGGCGGGATTACGCTCAACCAGGGAACGATTCGAATCGCGACGGGCACGATGGGCGGCGGCGGCGCGTTCAGCATGGCGGACGGAACGACGATTCAGTCCGACGGAGCGGACGGGCGCACCCTGAGCAAGCCCATGACGATCAACGGCCAGATCACGTTGGGCGCGGCGAGTTCTTACAATGGTGCGCTGAGTCTGACCAATGCCGTCAGCCTGGGCGGCGGCCTGCGCACGATTCGTTGCGACAACACCAACACCGTCAGCGGCGAGATTTCCAACGGCGGCTTGATCAAGGACGGCGTCGGGATGCTGATTCTCTCGGGCCTCAACAACTACGACTCCGTCGCCATTGTGTCCAACGGCGTCTTGCGCATCGCCCATCAGTGGGGCCTGGGGTGGATCAACGGCGACACCGAAGTCCGCAGCGGCGCCGCGCTGGAGTTGATCGGCGGCATCTCGCCCTCCGGCGACGAATCGCTGACGCTCGACGGCGCCGGCCAGAGCAACGGCGGCGCGCTACGCAACATCAGCGGGAACAACACCTTTGCCGGTCCCATTACTTTGAGTAGCGCCGTGCGGATCAACTCGGACAGCGGGACGCTGCAACTGGGGGCCGATGCGGATATTTCCGGCGCCGGCCTCGGATTGACCGTGGGCGGCGCGGGAACCGTCGATATCTGGGGCGATCTTCCGACGGGCGCCGCGACCTTGACCAAGGACGGCCCCGGCACGCTCACGCTCAATAACATGTCCGCCACGCGCACCTGGTCGGGCGCCACCGCCATCAGCGAGGGCCTCCTTCAGCTGACCGCCCCGAACGGTCTTTCGGACAACAGCGCCGTGACGGTTTCCAGCGGCGCCACGTTGGACCTGGCGGCCGGCAGCGACACGGTCGGCTCCATCGCCGGCGACGGATCGATCACGATGGGCAACTCGACCCTGACCGCCGGCGGGGATAATTCTTCGACCGCCTTCGGCGGCGTGATGAGCGGCGCGGGCGGGGTATTGGTCAAGCAGGGCACGGGTACGCTGACGCTCACCGGCGCCAACACGCACGGCGGCAACACGACCGTCAGCGCCGGCACGCTGATTCAAAACGGCACCAACGCCAACTCGGCCGTGACCGTCAACAGCGGCGCTTTTCTTTATGGATCGGGCCAGGTCGCAGCGCTCACCCTCGCCGGAGAGGCCAGCGCGGGCAGCGCTTCCAATACGGTCGGCAATCTGGTTGCGGCCGCCGTGAATTTGCAAAACAACGGACGCCTGCAAGTCGACCTCTCCGCCATGACCGGTACGGCCGGAACCGATTGGGATCTGGTGGACGCCACCGGAGATATCGCGGTCAACGCCGCGGACGGCAGCGACTTTGTCGTCGCCTTGAAAGGCAATCCCACGTTTGACAGCAGCGTGGGCTATACCAACACGATTATCAGCAGCGCCTCCAACAGCGGCTTTGCTACCAACAAGTTCACGATCGACACCGATGAGTTTACGCCGGCGCTGGATGGCGGAACCTTTATCGTTAACGAGTCGGAAGGCAATCTCCGCATCGTTTTCGCCCCTTATGTTGAAACTGTGCAAGCCGTCTGGGATGGCGGCGGCGCCGACTCCTTGTGGGACACGGTTATGAACTGGATGGGGGATGAGGTTCCCCCGGCTTCCTCTAATATCTTGTTTTACACCGGCATAGCTTCCGGCGCCAACATCTACCTCAATGGCGACCGCACTGTGGCGGGCTTGACCTTCAACGACAACGCAGACTCGGCGGTGACCATTTCCAGCAATACGCTGACGATCAATGGACAAGGCATCGCGATGGCCGCCGGCGCGGACGGCGCGCATGTCATCGCCAGCGACGTGTCGTTAGGTTCGGACCAGAGTTGGACCAACGACTCGACGGCGGCTCTTAAGGTCAGCGGGGTGATCTCCGGCACGCATTCGCTGACCAAGCAGGGCTCAGGCGTGCTGGAACTCTTGAGCGCGAACGTCTACGAGGGGGCGACCCTGGTCCAGGCCGGCACCTTGCGGCTGGGCGGTGAAGTGGGGATCGTCACGGTGTCGAATAGCAGTTTCGAGGTTCCTCCACAGACTGCAAGCCCGTTTTATACAACCGTGGCGCCTGTCGGGTATGGTTGGACATTCAGCAGTGCATGGGCGGGCATCGCCAGAAACTCGTCTCCGTGGTATACTCCTGCAGCACCGGATGGGATACAGGGAGCGTTCTTCAAGCGGGCGTGCAATATTTCTCAGGTCGTAACGTCGTCCGCTCCCGGACAATATGCCATCACGTTTTCCTCCGTCTCGCGTGGAGGCGGGTTAGGTCCAAACCAGATGAAGTTGCAGGTGGACGGAAGCGAAATCCTTGCCTGGGCGCCGCCCTCTTCCGTAGCCTGGTCATCGTATACGGGAACCGTATACCTTGCCAACGCCGGTGCTCACACGATTACCATTCTAGGAACGAACAACGTTGCGGACAGAACTTCCTGCATCGACAATGTTTTGATTTCGTTCCTAAGATTAGTTAATGGCCTTCCAACCAACACTCCGGTTTCGATTGCCGGCGGCGCCGTCTTGGATCTGAACGGCGTCGTCCAAACGGTGGCCTCGTTGGCGGATTACGGCGGCAGCGGTGGGGTGGTGAACAACAACGCGACAGCAGCTTCCGTTACCCTGACGCTGAGCGCTCTCAGCGGCACGACGACATTCAGCGGCGTCATCGCGGACGGGGTCAGCTCCGTTGGATTGATGAAACTCGGAGAAAGCACGCAGATTTTTACCGGCACAAGCACGAATACGGGCGCCACGACGGTCGGCGGGGGCGTGCTTATCCAAAACGGCACAAACGCCAGTTCGGCCGTCACGGTCAATGGGGGCGCGTTTCTCTACGGTGTGGGGCGGGTGGGAAATTTGACGATTACCGGCCAAGTCAGCGCGGGCAGGGCGTCCAATACGGCCGGCAAGCTGACGGCGGGCGCGGTCAATTTGCAGAACAACGGCATCTTGCAGGTGGATATTTCCTCCATGACCGGCACGGCCGGCGCGGATTGGGATCTGCTCGATGCCGGCGGGGCCGTCGCCATCAATGCCGTCGACGGTTCTGATTTTGTGATTGCCTTGAAGGGCAGCCCCGTGTTTGACGCCACGGTTGGTTACACGAATACCCTGGTGGTCGCCAGTGGTTCCATCAGCGGCTTTGCCAGCAACAAGTTTTCCATCTCGACCGCGGATTTCGCCTCGTCCCTGGATGGCGGCCAGTTCACGATGATCGAAGAGTCCGGAAGTCTCAAGCTCGTCTTTTCGCCCCCTCCGCCCGCTCAGGCGATCTGGGACGGCGAAGGCGTTAATTCGTTGTGGGACACCCCGGAGAATTGGATCGGCAACGTGACGCCTGCCGCCTCGTCGAATGCCGCTTTCTATGCGAGTCTGGCTTCCGGCACGAACATCAACCTTAACGGCGATCGCACGGTGGCGGGCTTGACGTTCAACGACGACGCCGATACGGCGCTGAACATCCGCAGCAATACGCTGACGATCAACGAACAGGGCATCGTGGTCGATTCGGGGGCCGGCGCTGCGCATACGATCGGCGCCAATGTAGTTTTGGGCGCGACCCAGGCGTGGCGCAATGCCTCGGCGCAGAGCTTGACCGTGTCAGCCCCCATCAGCGGAGCGGGCGGGTTGAGGAAGCAGGGAGCGGGACCGGTGCGGCTGATGAAGCCCGGTGCATATACCGGGGGACTTTGGGTCGATGAAGGAACCCTTTATTGCCATACCAATGGCTATGGCCCGAATGTGGTAAATATTGGCACGAACGCCCAGTTGGAGCTGTTTAATAGTGGCGCGGCTTATTCAGGCGTGGGGCCTGTGTCGATTTTGGTGTATGGAACAAACACCATGAACCGAGGCGCCGTCCGGCTTGCGAATAACAACGCGGCTCGTTGGTATGGAAACGTCTCTCTCTTCACGAATGCCATGTTTCGCGTTGACGGCGTTACGGTCTATATGAATGGCGGATCGTTCGACTTGAATGGGCACACGCTCTATTTGAATTCGGAAAACTCTTTTGCGATGGAAACGGCGACCGTCATCGCCGATGCCTACAAAACGGATGGAGATGGCGCGATCTACAAGACCGGAGCGGGGTACCTGCAGATTTACGGGTACAGCACCCTGGTAGGGAGCATTCATATTGTTCAAGGCAGCTTAGGACACTACGACTCCGCTGCCTTGCCGGTCGGCGGCGTCTTGATCCTGGAAGACGGCGTCATCTACCGGGCGCGGGGTTCTGGGGCCGCACTGAATTGCGACAAGGCGGTGCAGATTAATGGCAACATCCAGTTGGGCGGGAGTAATCCCGGGGTCACGGTCTTGAACGGGCCGGTCGATCTCCATGGCGGTTTCCGTACGATAACCGCTGCCAAAGATGTAACCATCAAAAATTCGATCACCAATGGCGGATTGGGTAAGGCAGGGACGGCTTGGATGTGGTTCCTGGGAACCAATACTTACGAAGGCGGCGCCATTGTTTCAGCCGGCATTCTTTACAGTGGAACCTGCGGCCTTCCGGGGTGGATCACGAACAATTCGATCCTCTCCATTTGGCAGGTAGAACCGGGGACCCTGGCAGGCCCTCTGAGCGGTTCCGGTGCGGTGTGGAAGGAAGCTGCTGGTGAAGCTGTTTTCTCGGGGAGCAATAACTATTCGGGGATTACCTCGATCAAGGGAGGTGTCCTGACCCTTACTCATCCCAGCGCCCTGGGATTGACCTCATCCGGGACCGTGGTCACGAATGGCTGCAGTTTGAAAATGGGCGGAGGCATGGTTACGCTGCCGGAACCGCTGACCTTGCGAGGTGACGGATATGGGAACATCGGAGC
Source organism: Lentisphaerae bacterium GWF2_57_35 (assembly GCA_001804865.1). Classification (GTDB taxonomy): domain Bacteria; phylum Verrucomicrobiota; class Kiritimatiellia; order CAIQIC01; family GWF2-57-35; genus GWF2-57-35. Next base: position 77,798 of record MHBK01000045.1, on the reverse strand, counting down.
GCTGGTCAACGCCTTCGGCAACAATCTTTTTAGTGGCCCGATTGCTCTGACGGCTCATACGCGCATCGGTTCCCAGGCGGACATGCTGACGCTGACCAACACGATTACCGGCTATGGATTCAACCTCGAGAGCTGCGGCAATGGGACCGTCCGGATCGAGAGTTCGCTCAGTTGGCTGTCCACGGGCGCGGTGAGCAAGATCGACGCGGGCATCTTAATTCTAAGCGGAACCAGCACCAACAGCGGCGGCACGACCATCACGGCCGGCACGCTGATTCAAAACGGCACGAACATCGTGGCGCCCGTGACGGTCTCCGCCGGCGGCACGCTGATGGGCGCGGGTCAGGCGGCGGCCGTGACGGCGTCCGGCACGGTATGGCCGGGCGCGAGCGCAACAGATATCGGCTGCCTGCATGCGGCTTCGCTGACCATGAACAACGGCTCGGCGTTCCGGTTCAAGCTGGGGGATTGCACGGACGCGACCGACCGCGACTTCATCCTCAACGACGGAGCGGCCTCGATCGCGGCCACGGTGAAGGTTTATCCGGACAGTTCGGCGGCGTCGAATTGGGACAGCAATCAAAGCTACAGTTGGATCCTCATCCAAGGCGGCGTCTCTTCCCTCGACAACTTGGCGTTGGATCTCACGTATTGGGCCCTGCCTCGGGGCGGCGGCACGTTCAGTCTGGCGCTCGACGGCAGCAATCTGGTGCTGAATTATACTCCGGGAACCGGCCCCGACATCATGGTGCTGGGCACGAACGGCGCGAGCATTTTCCGCGGCGACGCGACGCCCTCTGAAGCGGACGGCACGGATTATGGCGCTTTGCATGTGGACCTCGGCGGTTCGCTGACGCGCACCTTCACGGTCACGAACCAGGGCGACGAGGCCCTGACGCTGGCGGCCGTGGCCATGGGGGGAGCTCACGCCGCGGACTTCACGGTGACGGAGCAACCAGCCGCCTCGGTGGCGATCTCTTCCACTACCACCTTCCAGGTGCGGTTCGATCCTTCGGCGGTGGGCCCGCGTTCGGCCACGCTCTACATCACCAACAATGTGACCGACATGAGCCCATACACGTTGGCCCTGCAGGGCGTCGGCGACTGGCCGGGCATTCAAATGCCCACCTCGATCGTTCAAAGCTGCATGCTGGGGCTTGCCGTCCCGACTTCAAGTTTTGCGGTAACCAATGTGGGCTATGGAACGCTTTCGTACGCCGTGACCACGAATGCAACCTGGCTGACGGTCAGCCCGGTCACGGGTCTCCTGAGTCGGCTGGCCGGACAACAACACACGGTTTCCTATCAAGTTTCGGGCATGGCTGCCGGTTCGTACACGGGCCTGATTACCGTGACGGACGCCGCCGCTTCGAACAGCCCGCGGACGGCGGCGGTCGTTTTGACGCTGACCTCCCCACCCGAACCGAACTCCGCGTCGGTGGTCGGAGACGGTAACGAGTTGACCCGTTTGACTTGGAATCCGAATTCGACGTATACCAACCTGATGATCGTTCATCGCGCAGGCGCTCCCTTGACGGCGCCGACGCCGGGTCAGGCCTATGGGGTTGGGGATGCTTGCGGCGGCGGCGAGGTGCTTTGGACCGGAGCGTCAGGCTTTGCGAATTACGAACATGTCGTGGCGCCGGGCCAGACGCACTACTACATGTTCTACACCGTGGTCTCTTCCTACTACTCCGCGGGCCTCCCCCGCCAGGTCGCGTTGGACGCCTATGACGCCGTGGTAACCGAGCCCTTCGCCTATACCAACGGGGTTTCCCTGGCCGGCTTGAACAGCGCGGGCAACTGGGCCGATGCCTGGTCGGTGGCCAACGGCGCGTGGAGCATCACCAATCTGAGCGCCTCGCCCGGGTTCCCGAACATGCCCTGGTATCCGTCCAACCGAGCCAATCGCGTGCGCGTCAGCGCGCCGGACGAAGGGACGGAATCGTCGGCCGTCCGGCATTTCGCGCCGGTCAGCGGGGGCAGCCTCTATGTCAGCGCGCTCATGACCTACCAGTACAAAGGCGTGCAGAAATGGGCCGGCATCGAGCTGGTGAACAACGCCGACAGCAAGGCCTTCGTGGGCAAACCGTGGAACGCCTCGCTGGAGTCGCGGTTTGGGCTGGAAGCCGAAAGCTCGCAAACGCTCTCCGCCGATTACGAGTTGGTGCCCAACGCCGGCACGGGCGGCGACACGGGCAATGTGTATCTGGTGATCATGAAATACAATTTCAGCACCCGGGAACTTTCCGCCCTCGCCTACTACCGCACCAACCAGGTTCCGGCCAACGAGCCTTCCTGGGCGGTCAGCCGGACCCTGTCCGAGGGGTATCTAACCACGGCCAACGGCGTGCGCCTCAAGGCCGGGTCCAGCGGCGGCTGCGGGACCGTGGGCGATGTGCAGTTCGACGAAATCCGCGTTGCGACCAGTTGGGAAGGGGTGTGCAACCCTCCTCGCAAGGTCATTTACGACTGGTTCCCCAGCGCGAGCGGGCGATTGTACCTGCAGGGCGGCGGCTACGGGTGGGGCGCCAACACCTGGCAATGCGACAACGACGACAACCATATCTACGACAGCGGCAGCTTCGGGGCCAACCAATGGAGCTGTCCGACGCCCCAGGGACACAAGATCAAGCTGGTGGCGACGGTCAATGGCTCCGGTCACTACGCGTCGCGCGCGTTCGAGACGAACTTCACCAGCGGCAAGGTCTACTTCTCCTGGATGCAGAATTTCGACCATGCCGGCGGCGCCAACAGCGCCTACGCCGGGTTGTACCTCATGTCGAACAATCAGGAGAAGGCCTTCATCGGCAAGGTCCCCGGCGCCGCCGTCATGGGCTTGCGTTGGATGGGCGGCACACCGGATACCAATTCCGCGCACGAAGTGTCCAACGGGACCGGCCACGATTACCTGTTCGTTGGCTGCTACGATTTTGACACACGGCGCTTGAGCGCCAATGTCTACGCCACGAATGAGTGCGTTGCGGAAGAGCCGAACGGCTATTGGGATGTGACCACGACGCTGGAGGAAGGCCATATCGACCGGATCACGGGGATTCGGCTCAAGGGCGGCGTGGATAGCGACAACGACAATATGATCGGCAATGTCTACTTCGACGAGGTCCGCGTTGGAACCAACTGGTATGAAGTGACGCGCCGGGAAGGCGAAGCGCAAGCCGACGCGATGATTCAAGGGCCGATCCCGCGGCTGCTGTATGTGGGCACGAATTATGTCGCCGCCAATAATCCGCAAGGTTCTCTAACGGACATTACGATCACGGATGGACAGTTGTACAATACAGCGGAACCCCTGGACTTCGCCGTGCTCTGGGAAAACGTCTATGGCATTTGGGTGACCAACGCCAACGGCGCGCTCAACATCAGCTCGCGCAACGGCCCGGTCAGCCCGAATTGGGACCCCATCCGGAAGGCCGGCTCGGTCTCCACGGAAATCGGCTATGACGCTTTCTTCACCAATTTCGTCGGCGCCAACGGGGCAAACACCGTGACGACCTACGTACACAGCGCCTTCAACATCACCAACGCGGTCGTCAACGATACCTTCTATCTGTCCGTCACGGCGGAAAACCTCAACGACGACGGCGGCAGTTTCAACGCGCCCAACGGCGCGGACGCCGTGCCGTACCGCCGGGCGCTGTCGGTCAACACCACCCTGCAGTTTTATGTGCAGGACGACGACGATGCGAGGCCTTTGATGGGCGACGAACTCCTGGCCATTTACCGCGGCAACGTGCGCATCGGAACCAACGCCCTGGCCACCAACTTGATCGCCAACTGGAATTTCAACGCTTCGAACACGGTGCTGTCGCGCGGGGTGGGCAGCATGACGTATACGTGCGACGCGATCGCCTGGTACAATGGAACGACCCTCAATCGGGTAGGCAGCGACGTGTTGGGCGAAGCGTTTGGCCTATACGGTAATACAATTAACTACAAGCACTTCCAGTTCGAAATATCCATGGGCGGGCACCGGGACTTGGTGGTGAGCTATGCGCTCAAGGGTACAGAAAGCGCCGCCACCAATCAGCAATGGTCGTGGAGTTGTGACGGCAGCAACTTTACGCACCACACGACCATACCCAAAGAGATCACTACCCAGACAGCTTGGTCGGTTCAAACGATCGACTTTTCGAACGTCCCTCGGCTAAACGGCGCCACGTCCGTCTTCATTCGTTGTACGCTCATGGGCGCGGCTACCAGTGGCCACAACATCTTTGACAATGTCCAGTTGAATGCTCGGAAGCTGGTCTACGAGCTGTCGGACGCCGAGTTGGTAGGAATTTCGGAAGCAACCCCCTTGCGTTTCGTCTTTGCCGCCTATGACGAGTATAGCGGTCTGGCTCGAGGAACCACGGATGCGGATACCAACACCTCCATCTCGATAGAGAATGTGACGGATCGCAATGTGACCGATTTCCGTGCGGCGTATAGCTCCTCGACGACAACCGGCCTGGATGCCACCAATGCCTGGCAATTTACGAGTATGAGTTCCGCCACCTTGGATAATCTGCTCGCGGCCGTCAGCAACGAAGTCTGGATTTATTTGAGAGACGCGGATTTCGACCGAGTGGGCGACCAGATAGAGCGCGCCTTTATGGTCGGGTGGTTGAAGGTGACGGATAACGATCCTTTCCCCCCGGAAACCGGAACGCTTCAACCCGGCAACCTCTTGCGCAATCCCGGATTCGAGGAGTCGATCAACGATGCCTTGACGCCCAAATACTGGGAGACGATCGGCACTTCGTTCGATGGCGAGTCGCCGTTTCTGCACGGCGGCAAGTGGGGCTCCGCGTCTCGCAGGGACTGGCCGACCGACTGGGGCAACCAATTGGGCGCGCTTTGCGGCACATGGGCCGGCGCCGGGGATTCCGGCGGCTTCTGGCAGGAAGCGACCAATAACTGCGGGGCGGGGGCGGTGTTCGAAGCGTCTGCCATGATATACAATAATGCGACGGACACGGGTCATGGCCTCAAGATCGAGTTCTACGACGGGACCCGAGTCAATCAACTGGCCGCCTATACCAATCAATTTGCCGATCCCGGCGCCACGTGGACTTTGGCGTCGATGACGGCGACCTCGCCGGCCAACACGGCCTGGATCCGGTGGGTCATCTATGCCGAAGGCCTGGGCGGTTCCGGCGCTTATAGCATCGACCAGACCTGCCTGCGCGTGGTGACCAATGCCGCGATGGACATCGTGCACCGCGGCCGCAGCTTCTACACTTCGGGCAGCGGCACGAATGCGCTGTTTGTCGCCACCGACGGCGATCTGGCGGCGACGGCGTCGACGGATTTGTTCAAGTTCGTTTTCGCCGCCTGGGACTCCAATTCCGTTCAACGCAGCGCCGCCAGCGAATGGATGAACTACGACCTGGGCGGCTTGGGCGAATTTCAGAACCTCTACAACACCTACCGCGCGGACCTGAGTTCCGCCGACACCACCGGCTCGTCCGCTACCAGCGTTTTTAGTCATGTCTATTTCACGGCAACTTATCTTTCGGCGCCCGGCGCCGAGACCGGCCAGATTCACCAGTTGCTGACGGCTGGAGAGTTCCCTGTCAGCGTGTCGGGCCCGGACGCCGATGCGGACCGGCCCGGCGATGAAGCCTGGATGGTCAACCGGCAATTCGGCCGGATGCAGGTCGTCGACGACGACACCAACGGCCCCAGGTCCTGGCTGATATATGCCGGCTCCAATTACGTCGCCGGCCAGACCTATACCAATACCATCTACGACGATGCGCTGACGGACGGGCTTGACATCGTATACCAGACGTTCGATCCCTCGGGCGTGTTTCTCACCAATCAGGTGGCCGACGCCACCAATGCGGACAGCAGTGCGGGCGGCAACGTCAATCTGAACTGGGACCTGGTGAACCCTGCCGGCGAGGACTTATTGACCGACGTGCTCGTCTCGCCGGAGAATATTCACAGCCTGTCCGGCAACGGATCGTTGTATGCGACCACCACTTTGTTTGACGTGCAGATTCCATTCGCAGCTCGTACGGTAGGCGTATGGCGGATTCAGACCAGTTCACAGGATGCCGACAACGACCGCGGCGTCTACGGGGATACGGTCGATGGGTTGGCGCACCAAGTCTCGTTCGACCGGGCCTTCCAGCTCAACGACTGGCTGCAGTTCAATGTGATTGACGACGATTCGAATTATCCGACTTTCTATGCGACGAACCTGCTGATAAATCCATCGTTTGAAATAAATGACATCTTTTATACGACCAATCCCGTTCATACGCGTTCCAATTGGGTCTCATCTACAGGTCGAGTGCTATGGCAGGGAGGAGGGGCTCCTGGGGGGGGCGCGCATTGCTTGCGAATATATACAGAAGCGGAGACTTATGAAACGATTTGGAGGCCCATCCCGGCAACGGAGGGCAAATGGTATACGTTTTCGATTATGAGCATGAGAAACCAGGAGGCGCCGTGTTCCTGGCTGTGCACATATCTCAAACTCGAATGTTATGACAGCACCAACCTCTATTACGGCAATCAATTGCTTACGAACCAGGTGGATCTCTCGGCCATTGTGACTACATCATGGCGGCGGTTGACTCATTCGATATATACCCCTCCGGGTACGAAGAGTGTTCGGGCTTGTTTTGGTTACTCTGTGGATTATCCAACACACTTGGAAGGGCCTGAGGGTTATTATATTTACTGGGACGATGCATTTGTGGGGGAAAGTGTGGATTTGTGCGATGTCCGCATTGGCACGTCTTCTGTGCCTACATCGGTCGATGGGATGTATATTCGCGGCACGGAGACGTTTACCAACACGATCTTTTACCTGTCTGATGAAAGTTTGTACAGGGTGGCATCCACCAATCCCTTACACATCAGACTAGGTGTTCTGGACGCAGACAATCGAGGACGCAGCGGGTTGTTGCGCGGGACGACCGATCCTGCAGCGGAAATGAATCTGAGCATCGAGGGCCTATGCACGAATAACGTCGCGAATTTCTGCCCGAACAAGAGCAGTCCCTTCGAGGAAACCAAGACGGTGCTCTCGTCCAACGTTTGGGAATTCGATTCGTTCAGCGTGGATCAGATCAACGCCTTGCTGTCCCTGGGCAGCGTCAAGATTGTCGCTACGGTGCGCGATGCCGACGCGGATCGGCCGGCCGATCAGTTGGCCTTATCCAACCAACAGTTCGGCGTGCTGAGTTTTGCGGATGACGACACGACCGCGCCCGTTATCTCGTCGCTGGATGTGTCCGGTTCGTCTTTGTATAAGTCGGGGACCTTGCTGTTTTACGATTTCGGCAGCGAGACGCTTACGACCAACCCGACCTTTGCGTTGGAACGCTTGGATCCCGCTCCGATTTGGTTCCATGACTGGGCTCCCGACATCCTAACTGGCGTGGCCGGGAATCCCGGTCGCGCAGCGCAAGCCTCGGCAGGGTGGATGCATTGGGGAGGAGGAGTTTCCTATTTTATGGGACGCTTTGCGATGGATGCCGGGTTCTCTCTGAACTTAACCAATGTCTCTTTTGACTATCACACTCCCATCGTAGATTTATGGTCATTCAGAGTAGGATTAGCATTTCTCGTCGATACTAATCCTCCTGTTCGCCTGGCAACCAACGACTTGTGGGCGACGATGAACAAGCCCCTCGACTCTGCTCCTTTTACGGGAAATTCTACATGGCGTCTTGCCGGAATAGCCGACGCCGCGGCCGAGTGGCCATGGACCATTGATAACGTGCGTTTTCAAGGAACGGTTGGTCCCATCAAAGGCTTGGGCTATATAGGGGACGGCGACTTGGCCGAGGGGACCTGTGTCATCACCGGCTTGGTGCGGGATGTGGGCAATGGGCTGCTGTCGATTAGCGAACCCTTGGGGCCTCGGGTGAACATCTTCTTCCCCGACGGGTCGCAACTTTTCACGAACCAAGCCTTCACGACAGGGCCCACCGTCAACGGGCAGGGGCAAACGGCCATGCCGTTGGCCGTCGCACTGCCGGCGGTGAATCGCGCGGCCATCGCTTTGGGATCCTATACCGGCTCGGTCTCCGTTACGGATAACGACTGGGATCGGCCTGGCGATGAACAGTCCACCAACGTGCCGTTGTCCTTTACGGTCTTCGACGACGATCTTTCCGAACCGCGGTACGGAACTGCCTTCCAATTTCTGACGAATCTCTCGGGCAGCGCGCACTTGTTCGGCGCGATGGCGCCCTTCGTCGGCGACGATTTTCCGCAAGGCGCCGGCTCGCAGAGCAATCGCGTCTGGTACGTGACGGACAAGCACATGGTCCATGCCGCCACGACGAACGTGGAACTGCACTTCAACCTCTACGACTTGAGCGGCTGCGCCCTCAGCAGCGAGACGGGCGGCTCGAACATGACCGTCAGCGTCGAAAATTACGTGACGGACAACTATGCGAACTATAATGCCGGCCGCAGTTCGCTCGACAACGCCAACAACCTGTTTGCCACCAGCGTCTGGGCGTTTGCCAGCTTCTCGGACGTGCAAATTGCCGCGTTGATGGAGACGACCAGCCGGGTGAGCATTTCGGTGACGGACCGGGACACGGACCGGCCCGACGACAGCCTGGGCCGGACGGATTGGCAGCTGGGCTATATCGCCTGGCGCGACAACGATCCGACCGCGCCGGCCTTGCAGACGTTGCGCAACACCAACGCCTCGCTGCTGGTGTGGCTGGGCGGGACAAGCCTGCAGACCGCGGCGTCCAGCCTGTGGATTCCGCCGACGCCGCAAACCAATATCGTCAGCTCCAACCAGATTTTCCAGATTACCGACGGCCAGTTGGCCGGCGTGTCGGAGACCAACCTATTGCAGTTCCGGTTCCATACCTACGACCTGGGCCGCGACAACATCCTGGGCTTGCAGCGGGGCACGACCTTCACCGCCAACGTCAACGGGCACACCCTCACCAACACGCATATGAGCGTGGGCGCGACGATCACCAACAACACGGCGAACTTCCGGGGTTCCGTCGACTGGAGTTCCCCCTACGAGCACACGAAGGACGCCCTGCTCAGTCCGACGAGCACCTGGGTGTACACCTCCTTCACCTACGACCAGGTCGGCGAGTTGCTCTCCGTGCTTCCCGTGCAGAGCAACCAGATCACGCTGGCGGTCTACGACGCGGACAACGACCGCAACCTGGACCAGGCCTCCGCCGTGCTGGAGGCCGGCTGGCTGGCGGTCAGCGACGACGACGCGAGCGCCCCCGTGGTGGGCTCCTGCGGCGGCACGCGCCTGAAAAATTCCAGCTTCGAGCTGATGGGCGGGACCGCGTATAAAGCCTACGGCTGGGATTACGGCTTCCCGGACGAAAGCGGCAATTGGTGGGGCACGGCCACGCGCGAGAACTGGCGCGCCCGCAGCGGCGCCTATGAAATGTCTTTGAACGCCTGGTCGCCGGGAACGAATGCCGGAATCTGGCAGCAAGCGGCCAACACCTCGCCGGACGGAACGCTGTGGAACGGCTCCGCCTGGTTCTGGAGCGACAACGGGGTGGGCGGCGGGCCCGGGCTTTATGTGTTTACCGCGGTGGTCTGCGAGGTGAAGATCGAGTTCTTCGACGCGGGGTTCACGATGATCGACTCGGCGGCCCAATCCTTCACGCCGCCCGGAGAGGTCTGGACGCAGGTCTCCCTGTCCAAGACCTCGCCGGTGGGCACGGCCTGGGCGCGGCTCGTCGTCGCCGCCAGCGGCATGGGCTCCGCGGGCACGGCCCAGGGCGGCGGCTTGCAGATTGACGACGTCATGTTCGGGCCGACGCCTCCGCTGGCCGTCAAAGTCGGAGAGGTGTATATCGAGGCCAGCGACGCGTCCACCAACGCGGTCTTCACGATCTTCGATTCGCAGTTGGGCACAAATTCGCTGAGTTTGCTTTTCGGCGGCTACGATCCCGACAGCGGCCTGGCCCGGGGCGCGTCGAGCGCGACCACGCAAATGAACGTGACGGTGGAAGGCTTCGCCGCAAACAATGTGGCCAACTACTCGGCTGCGGACAGCACCGCCGACTCGACGAGCGACGGCGCCGCCAGCGTCTGGAAGTGGACCCTGAGCGGAGCCGAGATTAACGACCTGATCGCGGCCGGTCCCATGCGGATTCTGGCGACGCTGTACGACGCCGATAACGATCGGGCCGGCGATTATCTGGTCGCGACCAATAAGCAGTACGGCTATCTGCGGATTATCGACGACGACACCAACGCCCCCGCGGCCAGCGAATTGCACATCAAGAATGGCCAGCAGATGACCGACAGCGACATCCGGTTCGGGTTGTGGAACATCAACATGGTGCTGGCGGACGAGAGCGAAGTGGCGCTCTCCACCGAAGGCGAATACTTCGCGGCCAACTACAGCCTGATCAATGCGGTGGGCGCGATGGTTCACACGGCCGTGGGCTGGACCTATACCGACCGGGTGGGGGCGAGCAACATTTGGACCGTCGGGCGCGCTGCGCCCGGCGTGGGCTATGCGGATGTGACGACCGGCCTGTATTCGTTCGTATGGTCTGCCACCGACAAGGACAGCGATCGCGCCAGCGACCGGCTGCAGACGCTGAACAGCACGAATATTCTTTACAGCACCAACACGTTCCTGGTCGTTGACGACGATGTCGTCGAGCCCACGACGCCGTCGAATATCGTCATGACGCCGTATGGATGGACCAACGTGAATCACTTCGTGCTGGCGTTCGATCCGTCCCTGGATGCGTCGGGCATTTCGGAATATCGCGTGTCGACCAACACGGCCGAGCCCTCGCTGACGATCGACGGCGAGCCGCTGGCGGCGACGTATGTAACCAATTATCTGCCCACCCTGATCAGCAACGCCAGCTTTGAGGTGGGCTCCGACGAATTGAGCATTCCCGCCGATCCGGACTCCGTCAATAACTGGAGATCGTTTGTCTCGGATGGAGGCTATCTGAACTTTGCCGACGAGGCGGGCGGTCAGGAGGGGACGCTGGCCACGCGGCATATCATCGCGGCCGGCACGCGGGCGGATGGCTCCCCGCGCTATACCCTCTGCTCCCAGGATATCTATCTGAACAACTCCAATCGGCTGCGGCCCTTCATTTCCTTCAGCGGTTGGTTCAAGGGCGACTTGAGCCGGGTCGGAGTCGGCAACAACTACGCCGCCGGCTTCCTGAAGGCGGAAGGCTTCAACGCCATTTCGGTCCGGACGTGGATCGTGGAGAACGAATGGGACGACGATCATAACGGCTCGCCGCTGGTGGGCGTGAACGCGGCGGTCTGGACGCAGGCCCTCATGACCGTGACCAATGCCACGGCCGACACCGAGTTCATCCGCCTGAGTTGCGGCATCAGCGGGCATAACTCGCAGATGCCTTCGACCGGCTACTGGGACCATCTGTCCGTCACCGTCTCCGTGCAGAGCATCGGCGGGGTCATCTACACCAATGCCCCCAACGGCATCACGACGAATTGGTTCTTTGCGGTGGACGACGACGACGACCGGTTGAGCGACCGCCTGAAGAGCCCGAACACCAACTTCGTCATCATGTACGACGGCGTGGCGCCCACGCAAATCATGAATGTGGTCGTCGCGCCCGGCTCGTTCGACGACACCTCCGAAATCGATCTGACGTGGAGCCGGCCGAACAACGGCGGGGGCGTCGGCGCCGATCCGCTCTCGCCCTGGCGGTCCTACAAGATTTATTACACCGACGACAACACGGCTCCGACCACGAACAGCCCGCATTTCACGTTCGAGGACAATCCCGCATTGAGCAACCGGCTGACCGAGGCGATCACGTTGAGCAACTTCGTCTTCGGCATAGATTATAATGTGGCCATTGCCGGCGTCGATGCGGCCGGCAACGAAGGCCCGATGTCCGACCCGCACAATGTGCTGCTCTCGGGCTTCTTCGTGACGCAGGGCGTCGCGGTGGCCACCACGGATCTGGGCCGGGCCGAGATCGCCTGGACGGCCGCGGAAGGGCGCGAGTACGACTTGATTTACACGGATGCGTCGGATTTCTCGGCGGCCTTGAGCAATCGATGGCAGTTGGCGGGACGCGGAGTGACCTGTATGCTCTGCGACACGGGAGATGTCGACGCGGGCCGCTCGCCGCCGCGGATGCTGGGCAACAATATGCGCTTTTACCGCGCGGCCCAGAAAGACCGGTGGATGACCAACCAATGGCGCCGGGTGGCCAGCGAAGGCATCTATGCGCTCAAAGCAATTCATTTGAAACCCGGGTTCAATTGGGTGTCTTTCCCGGGCGTTCCCGACACCTGCACGGCGTTTCGGGTGTTTGGGCATAATTTGCCCAGCGGCGAGAGCGAATTGCTCTCGACGCGCGTTTCCTGGCACAAACGGGGTTCGATCGCAACGGCGACGCAGACCATCTGGTTGTCGTCGTCGCCCTTGCAGTGGCAATCCGGGGATGAAAATGCGGACGACATGCTGGTGCCGCTGAACGAAGGCGTCGTGATCGAAATTCCCGAAGACGCAACGGCCCAGACCTCCTTGTTTATTGGGCGCATTCCCACCAACACGCAAGAGCAGTTGATCAAGGGCGGTACGATGGCCAGTCCCGCGTATAATCTGGTCTCGTTCGGGCTGCCCAGGAATGTCCATCCCAGCCAGATGAACTTGCTCGAGTCCGGTTTCAAGGGCGGCCTGCGCCCGAGCCATTCGGATAAGCTCCTGAAATACGACCGGGCCAATCAACAGGTCAGCGGCGCCGGGATCTGGTATAAGACCTCCGACATGACCTGGCGCGAGGCGTCTGGCGTTAACGGGGCCATCGTGGGGTATAATTGCTTCACGCCGGACGACGGCATCGTGATCGCTGCGACGCACACCAACGACTGGGTCTGGACGAACAAATTGATCTATACGCTGCCGACCCGCTTCATGAGCCCGTAGTTCCGTCGCGGTCCGGTGAAGGCATGGCGCCGGGACGATCTTGCCCCGGCGCTTTTCAGTGCAGGATCATCCGCCGATCTCAGACATGACCCGATTCCTTGGGGTTTTTCGATGCGCGAGATCGTGACCGGCTGGCTTGCGTTTCAGCCCTTTTCGGATCAGCTCTCGCAGGGCCTTGTCCGTCGCGCCTTCGCGAAGAGGGGTCAGCAGATCGATTTCATCCTCCTGAAGAAGGCAAAGACGCATTTTGCCGTCGGCCGTCAGGCGGGCGCGGGTGCATTTATCGCAGAAGGGATGCGCTACCGAACTGATGAATCCCACGCGGCCGGACGCTCCTTGGAGGCGATACAAGCGGACCTGGCCGCCGGAGCGGCTGTCTCGAACGGGCGTTAAGGGGCCCAGCGCCTGGACGACCATCCGGCGCACTTTGGATTCGCTGACACGGGACGACTGTTGGAAGCTCGCGACGCTGCCCAAAGGCATGGCTTCGATGAATCTTACGTCCCAGGGGCGAGTCAAGGTAAGGCGCGCCAATTCCGCCGGGTCTTTGCCGTCATTGTAGCCGCGCAGGATGACGGAATTGATCTTGATTTGAAGTCCCTCGCGGTCGGCGGCCAGCAGTCCTTCCCAGGCCTCCTTGAAGCGTCCGCCGCGGGTGATCCGGCGGTAGACCCTGGGCTGAAGCGTATTCAGGTTGATGTTGACCCGTTGCAGCCCCGCATGAACGAGCGGCCGGGCCAGCTCCTTGAGCAGCAAGCCGTTGGTGGTGAGAACGACCTCCCGTATGCCGTCAAGCTCCCGAGTGCTTTGGATCAACCCCAACAGGTTGTCCCGCAAAGTCGGTTCGCCGCCCGTAAACCGGATTTTTTCAAAGCCCACCGCGGCAAATTGCTGGATCAGTCGCAACACCTCTTCGTTGGTCATCAATTCCCGGGCGGGCCGGAATGCGATCTGGTCCGGCATGCAGTACCGGCAGCTCAGATTGCACGCATCGGTCAGGGAGATGCGGAGATAGCGAACGGATCGGCCTGAGCCATCGATCGGCATGGGTATGCTTTCAGACGAGCGCGGTTAATCGAAGTAGAGATAGACGTCGTACCGATCGCGCCGTACCGCATCCGTGGTCACGTCGAGGATCGTCCGGCGGTTTTCGATGACGTCGATATCGTCGCGATACGACCGGTCGCCATGTCGTTCTTCCAGCACCACGCGATAAACGCCCGGTTTCATGTCGTAGGCTTCCCAGTCGGCATCGTCCGTGTTGTTGGTGGCGATGCCGTTGACAAAAACCCGGATATCGTTGGCGGTATTGTTATTCACGATGATGCAGCCCATGCCCGGCGGCGGATTATGGTCGAAATCGTCGTCGTCGTAGTTGCATCCGAATATAGCCGTCAGCAGGGTCAGCAGGCCTGCCCATGCAAGGGTGTTCTTTTTCAAGGTCGAGCTCCTTTATTCCTGGTCGTCAGGCAGATGGTCAGCCGTGGCTCCCTCAATTTGAATCGCCGGGTTTGGAAAGTTTCTTGATCAAACGCAGCCGATTGCTTCGATCGGGCAACCGGGTATAGGAAGAGTCGTCCATGCATTTCCGGATCAGGTAAAGGCCCACGCCCCGTTTATGTCCTTCGTTCCAGTGATCCGGGAATTTCGGGGGGATGTACGAATTATAGTCGAACGATTGTCCCTGATCGACGATGTCCACCCTGAGCTGCTCGGCATTCGATTCGACTTCGAGCCGGATGGAAGGTTTGGGCGAAATGGCGGCATAGGCATGTTCGATCACGTTCGTGCAGGCCTCGTCCACGGCAATCTCGATTTTGCCAATGTCTTCTTCGGCGAAGCCTGCCGTCTCGGCCAGATGAGTCATGAGCAATCGTATCAAGGAGAGGGACTGTGCATCGCCGGGGACATTCATTCCGAATGAACGGGAATGTTCAAAGGTATTCATACAATCAGACCTCGTCTTCCGGTATTCGTTGCCCGTTTCTCCGCCTTATGGCCGACTGGCTATGTGAGATCGGACACATGTTTGATGTACATTCTGTGAGCATATGAATACCATTCCATGAAAATGTTGTCTAGCTTCGATTCTTGACCGCGTAAGAGCAGCTTTTGAAGCGTGATTCTCATAGCCACCGCCTTGCTTTGGGGCGGTTATTGCGCTATTTCTATAAGCATGAATAGATCAAAAGTTGCCCTGTTAAAGACGAGCCCCGCCACGTTGCTGGAGGATTGCCATCGTTTGATGAACCTGGCCGGCTACCAGGATGTGATTTCAAAGGATTGCGATACAGCGCTTAAGATCAACATTAGCTGGCATTTTTTTTATCCCGGCAGTTCGACCACCCCCTGGCAATTGGATGGGGTGATCCGTGCGATGAAGCGGGATGGCTATGATCCCTCCCTGATTCATGGCTGCCACAACCGGACCGTGGTGATCGATGCCCATCTTGGCGAGCGCGAGAACAAGCAGTTGAATGTCGTCCAGGCGCACGGACTGCGGAATGTTCACTTATACGAAGGCGAAGATTGGATCAATGTTCGCGACGCCATCGGCAGTCTGGCCGACAAATTCCTCTGCCTGAACCAGGTTTATCCCGACGGCTTCATGATTCCCAAGCGCTTTATTGGCGAGAACATCATTCATCTGCCTACCGTCAAGACGCATGTATTCACGACCACGACCGGCGCCATGAAGAATGCCTTTGGCGGATTGCTCAACGAACGGCGGCATTGGACGCATCCGGTTATTCACGAGACGCTGGTCGATCTGCTGATGATCCAAAAGAAGATCCATCGCGGCGTGTTTGCCGTCATGGACGGAACGTTTGCCGGCGACGGCCCCGGGCCGCGCTGCATGGTTCCGCACGTTAAAAACGTCCTGTTGGCTTCCTCCGACCAGGTGGCCATTGATGCGGTGGCGGCCAAGCTGATGGGTTTCGATCCCATGAGGGATTTGAAATTTGTCCGTCTCGCTCACGAACAAGGCCTTGGTTGCGGCGATCCACGGGACATTGAAATTGTTGGGGATGTCGACGCCGCCGCGCAAAATTGGCATTTCACCGGCCCCTTCAAGAAAATGACCTTTGCCAGCCGCATGCAGCACCTGATTTACTGGGGGCCGTTGAAAAAGCCCATCGAATGGTCGTTGAAAACAGTCCTGGCTCCGTGGGCCTACATGGCCAGCGTGCTCTATCACGACAGTTTTTGGTATCCCCTGCATCAGCAGCGGATCAACGAGATCCTTCAAAGCGATTGGGGGCGTTTGTTTCAGAATTGGGATCAACTCCAGATTCCACCGAACGACTTGTCCGCGCGAGGCTGGAGCGATGTGGGCAAGGAGCCGGCCGTGCTGCACCGCGAAAGCATGAAGTATTTCCTTAAATCGCTTCGCATCCTCGGCACTTGCATGAAGGAAGCCCCGGAATTCGCCGCCCGCCGCCGCAGGAAGAAAGCCTAAGCGGCAGGCTTTTTCCAATCATTGGAAAATGCGAGTCAACAAATCTCGGCGATCAACAGCGTGTAATCGTCGCTGACGGCGCAAGAGCCCCGATGGCCTTCGATGGCTTGGTTCAGAGCGGCGATGATTTGATCCGTGGGTTGCGAGCCGTTTCGTTGAACCAGGTCCAGCAGGCGCTCTTCGCCAAAGGCTTCGCCGGCTTCGTTGAGCGCGCCGGGAAGCCCATCCGTGAAAAAAACCATCTTGTCGCCGGATTGCGCGATATACTCCACGGCGGGATAGTCTCTTTTGGCGATCAGGCCTAAGGCAGCGCCTGCGGGGATGTCCCACAAGCGGGCGACGCCGTCTTTTGCAGAGAAATGAATGGGAGCGGGATGTCCGGCCCGGGCCATACGAACGGTCGAGGAGTCCAATTGAATCACGGCATAAATCATCGTGATGAATTCATACTCGGGAATCTCCTTGATCAGCATTTCATTTAAGGCAGCCAAGACGGCGCCAGGAGTCCATAGATCGGCATGAAAAGAAATCGGGATGCTGTCGGACTTCTCGCGCGCTGCCGAAAAGGCGGCTTTGAGCAGACCGGACACCAGGGCGGTCGACATGCCGTGACCGGATACATCGGCCATGAACAAAGCCAAGTGCCGGTCGTCCAACGCAAAGACATCGAAGAAATCTCCGCCGGGCAAGTCGCCGGCCAGGTAAAGCTTGTCAAAGCGGATCTTATCCTGGTGCGGAAAACTGCGCGGCATGAGGCGGAGCTGCATGGATTGGGCGAGACGAATGTCCTTGGTGAATCGCTCGTTGGATTCGGCGAGATCGAGATTGGCCGCACGCAGCGTTTCATTGCGTTCGGTTAGATCCTGACTGAGACTCTTGATCTGTTCGAGCGCCTCCTGTTGCCGATAGTATAGCTGCAACAGCATCACGATCAAC
Source organism: Lentisphaerae bacterium GWF2_57_35 (assembly GCA_001804865.1). GTDB lineage: Bacteria > Verrucomicrobiota > Kiritimatiellia > CAIQIC01 > GWF2-57-35 > GWF2-57-35. Next base: position 60,486 of record MHBK01000045.1, on the reverse strand, counting down.
AGGGTCACGATGAGCCATACGGCCCACAAAGCGCTTTGAAGAGCCAGCAGTTTGGCTTGTACGGTGGAGGCGGTGATATCGACCCCGACAATGGCGACCGTTTGGTCCAAGTGATTTCGAATGGGCGCATAGCCGGAAATCAAATCGGGATAGGGAGGATCGGCGCTGATGGATCGGTCGGCGGCCGGGGTGTACCACGCCCTTACAAGTTCCGGCAGGTCTTGGGCGCTGTAATCCTTGCCGGGCGGTTCGCAGATTTCGTCCGGGTCGATCTCTTGATTGTTGTTGCGATCGCGCGCGCTGGCGTCCACTACATACTCGTAATCCGTGGACAAGGCTTGATCCTTCAGACTGCGCCTCATGGTGTAAATGTATCGGATGTCCGGCGTGTTTAAGGCTATGCGGTCCAGCCGCTCCTGGAGGCTTCGATAGGCGGGTGTGGAAACGTCGGCAGGACTCCATACTTGTTGGATCAGCCGGGCATCGAGTCCGGCGGCGGATGCGGCCGCGACGCCCATGACATGATGCCTGATTTCATTGATCAAGGAGCGCCGAGCTTGAACATAAACGAAGAAAAACAACAGAAAAATGGCGGCGCCGAGCAGTATATAGCCGGTCCATTGCCCTCGGGTGATGCCGGTGAAAAAGGTCGTTTCAGAATGGCGCTTTGTCTTTTCATACATGGTAGAGACTATGCATACCCCTTTTCTTGCGCATATTTTCTTTTTTTTCGTATAAAAGCAGAGTTTATTATAACTGGCAAATGGCCATACGATGAATGAACGGAAATCAGTCGATATACTTTGCACCGTTTGTGGCGCCGATACGTTTGTAATTCGCAACCCGAAATACGACGGATTTACCCGCATCGGCGATTCCTTTGCCTGTGCGGCTTGCGGCCACGAATTTGCCGGGGAGGAGGAGGTTCCTTTCAAGGAAAAGGAAGTTCTCCGCGTTTTTACCGAAGCGGATCGTCCGGCGCCTGTCAAGGTTTTCCATGAAGGCGAAGCGGAACGCCTCTGCCGTCATTGCGTCAATTACGTGGTTAATCCCTTCATGCAGTGGTGCGCCTTGCACAAAAAGGAAGTGGAGGCCACCGACACCTGCAATCGTTTCGAGCCGAAACCCGTCAAAGAGGAGCCTCCTCCGGGTGAGCCGGGAAAGGTGAAGCTCGAATAGGCTATGCCTTTTTGCCGGCTTCCAGCATTTGGGGCAAGAAGCATTCCTCACAGCGGGAACGGTCGTTCATGCAAAAGTCGTAGAAAATCTGCGTCAGTCCCTGTTGTCGCAAGCCCTGCCGATAGAGCGATTCGGCCTGGTCCGGACCGAACAAATTCCAGGCGGTTTGCTTGATCACGAGATTCGCCGGCTCCGTTGGGATTTGACGAAGAAGCTCCCGCATGGGCAATCCGGCCGCAGCGGCAAAGGGTAGTATGACGTTGAGATGGATGGCCGTGATTCGGGAGGGGCCTAGCAAGGCAACGGGTTCCGGGGTGGGTTTGCCCGAAAGCGCCCACCGACGCTCCCAATAGGCGCCGGCTTCTATCCTGAAAATCTTCTCCACTTTCTCGGCCAGCAATTCGGTTGATCCGTGAATGAGTTCGTCGAGGCGTTCGGCCAAAGGCTTTTCCGCCGTGAACAGATGTGCTGCCGCCATTAAACGACGGATCGGATGATTCGCCGGTCGCAGGCCGTTTAACTGCCAATCGCTGCGCGTCAGGAGTTTCTTTTCCCATGTGCCGCGGATTTTCCACCAGGTGTCCCAGATGGCCCGGACAAATTCCCGGGTTTCCTCGTCCCACTTTTTCTCGACGTTTTCGGGCAGGAGTCCCGACACGCCCAGCAGAAGCGCGTAAGCTTTGAATGCGTCGAGGGCATGCAGGTGCTGAAAGGGAATCCGTTCGGCTAGGATTCGGAACGGCTGTTTGTTGCCTTTATATCCCAGGGCGCACATGATTTCTTCGTAGAGCGCTTGATCCACCCCTTTTTCCCGAATCGAAGCCGCCATGCGCTCCGCTTTTCGCCGCAGCCGCTCCTCGCCGGCAGCCTCCATGAACCGCATTCGAGCTTCCGGCGTCCAGGCGGATATAACCCTTCGGCAGGGCGGTTCCGTGCAGCGCGCTGACATGGGATAAGCGGTGATATCGACGTTTTCGAAGGAAAACAGCGGATTGGAGAGCAACTCGTTTTTCAAGGCGACATGGATGACGCCCGGAGGGAACAGGGTCGGCTCGGGCACGCCGGGAAAGAAAGTGACGTGGGCTTTGACCTGCGCGTACCGTCGATCCTCGGCATGGCCGTGCTGTTTCCAGTCCGAAGGATGCACGTGGATTTCCACATCCCCGCGAATGCGGCGGTTTCCCGTGCCGACCCTCAAGGCCGCGCCCAGAAAGTCCGGGCCGGCCTCCAGATTCCAGATGCCCGGATCTTCCACCCGGACCTCTTCCCCGGAGGACGTTTGCATGATGGACGGACGCCATCGGGCATCGAACCAGATGCACTGCAAGTGCCGTTCCGAAAAATCCGGAATCTGGCGAAACTGTTTTTTCTCGCGAAGCAAAGGCCGTTGAAAGATTCCAAGTCCTGCATACTCCGCCGCCCGAGGAAAACACTCAGGCGAAATGGAACCGGCATACATCTCCATCCCGGACTTCATAATGCTTGCCCTCCTGTCTCAGACACCCATGACTACGTGCGTTCGCCATCGATCCTGTTCGCACCAGATCCCCCGTCGAGACCACATCCGCGGAGATGAATCCCTTCTGCATGTCCGAATGAATTTGGCCTGCCGCCTCCGGCGCGAGCCGGCCCGATTTGAGCGGCCAAGCCTGAAGTATATTGCTTTCGGTCGTGTAAAACACGATCAGACCCAACAAATGGAACCCCGCATGAATCACGCGCGCGGTGGTCGGTTCGTCGATCCCAAGATCCTTCATGAACGCCCCGCGATCCTCTTCGGACAGGTCGTTCAATTCCGCTTCCATCCGCCCAAACACCCGCACGCACTCCAGGCCTTCTTCCCTGGCTTTCGCCTCGACCTTGCGCGCCAATTGTTCCTGAAGGTCGCTCGGCGATTCGCCCAGGTTGGCCACATATAGTTCGCGGCGTTGGGTCAGCAAACCGTATTCCATCGCGACCTGGGCGGCCTCTTCGCTCAACGGAAGCGAACGGATCGGTTTTCCCTCCGAGAGGGCCGCGGCCAACGGTTCCAGCAAAGCCGCCTTGTGTTGATCGTTTTTGTCGTTCGATTTTTTCAGTCTTGGCACATTTTTTTCAAGCAAGGCCAGATCGGCGAGCATCAATTCGGTGTGGATGGTTTCGATGTCGCTGAGCGGATCGAGTTCCGCGCTGACGTGCGCCACATCGCCCGAAGGAAAGCAACGCACCACATGGATCAGCGCCGTCACATCGCGGATGTGCGAGAGGAACTGATTGCCCAAACCCTCGCCCTTATGCGCTCCGCGAACCAGGCCCGCGATGTCCACAAATTCCAGATGCGCCGGCACGATTTTGGCCGGGTGCAGGACCGCCGCCAGGGGCTCGATGCGCGCATCGGGCACGGTCACGGTACCCACATTGGGTTCAATGGTGGTGAACGGATAGTTTTCCGCCGGGGCATGCCCGCGGGTCAGCGCATTGAACAGCGTGGATTTGCCGACATTCGGAAGCCCTACAATCCCCAGTTTCAACATGGTCCTTTTCTCCTTGGGGGATATTTAATCCTACAGGGTTTGGAAAGCCAGCGAGAAGTCAGCAATTGTAATTATGAGTCAAGACGCATCGAACGGCTCAAGTCTATTTCGACAGTATTCAGAAGGAGATTAGGATTACGATTAAGATTATGATTATGAGGTAGATAGGAGAATATCTGCATTTCAATTGCCGGCGAGAAGTGGGCGATGGCCCGTAAATAGAGTTGCTCCACAAAACGGAGAAACGCTAAAAAATCAACGAACGGAGGCTCTATGTCGGAGGAAGGACCCAAAAACAAATTTAGCACGGGAAAACCAGGCGATCTGGTGGTCTTTATCACTACGCAGGAGTCCGCCTGCGACGAATGTGGCGCGAAGTTGGGAAACCATGCCTGGATTTCACTGAAAGAAGATCGCAAAGCGGTCTGCCTGAGTTGCGCCGACTACGACCATTTGGTTTATCTGCCGTCCGGCGATACGGCCCTGACGCGGCGTTCGCGGAAATATTCGTCGTTATCCGTGGTGGTCGTGAAATGGAGCCGGGCCCGCAAGCGCTACGAACGGCAGGGGGTGCTGGTCGAAGACGAGGCGTTGGAGCGTGCGGAGCGGGAGTGCGAGGGCGATGCGCAAGTCCGCGACGTGCGCCGGGCGCAGGCGGAACTTCGGAGGGCCGAACTCGACCAGACCTATATCGCGCAATTTACCGTCCGCGTGCGGGAGCTTTTCCCTTGTTGCCCCGAAGGGCGCGAACGGCTCATTGCCGAGCATGCCTGCCGGAAGTATAGCGGTCGCGTGGGGCGCAGCGCCGCCGCAAAGGCGCTCAGCGAGGACGCTGTACGTCTGGCGGTCATTGCCCACATTCGGCATGCCGAAACGGAATACGACAACTTGCTGACCGGAGGCCTGGCCCGGCGCGAAGCGCGGGCCAGGGTTCATTCCAAAATATCCCGTTATCTCGATGCGTGGAGCCGCGGACTTACGGCTTAACACGCTTCCTCCCCCTGGAGGATGATTCGTCATTTTTCTGGGCGCTTGAACTCGAAATCGTCGAAGATGTGGTAAGCCGGGTCGTTGGTCACGGGACCGATCATATGCACGATGCCGCGGACATTGGCGCTTTCGGTTCCTTGCGGCGCCTCGGTGGGAGGCGTGACGACCCAGGTGAAGTCCTGGTCTGACGTGACAAAATCCGATTGCACGAATTTTATTACCTGGCCGGCCTTGTCGAGAAATTGGAGTTCGACATAGGATTCGGTGGAGCTGGTGTTCATGGATTTAATCCAGGCCCCGGCGATGTATTCCTTGCCTGCTTTGGCTCGGACCGATTGGAACAAGCCCCGCCATTCGTCTTGCATCATATCGGTGTCGACGGGCATGACGTCGTTCACGGCGCCCATGGTCCCGCTGTGCGCATCGGTGTATTTTTCGTTGGCCATATTGGCGCTGGTACGCCAATGTTTGCCAAACATTTGCCAGCCGTCGAAGTTCCCGCTTTCAAAACTTGCGTTGGTCAGCGAATGATCTTGCGCCGCCCAGGAACTTAACGTCGTCGCTGCAACTACGATAGCCATCCAACAAAGCTTCTTCATGGTATCCTTTCCTTTTTTGTACCCCTGTCGGTTTTGGGATTCGGCGGCTATATTAACTATAAATTAGTTGAAGTCAACGAGGCATCTTGACACGGCCCCTCCTCAACGTCTGGCACTGGAAAGAAACCACCGGCTTACGCCGGCGGCTACGTAGCCGCGTCCGTAAGGACGTGGATTCTTATTCGTATGCGCGGATGCTGTTTCGGTTGTTTGGCTCATTGACGCCGTTCGCTATTCCGCAGTAGCTTATGCGTAACAATTTTGAGGCATGTACAAAAATGCGGATGGAATCGATCATATCGGTGTTGCTTTCGGGTTTGGCGGGTTTATGTGTTTTTTTGTTTATCCTTAACCGGTACGCCATTCTGATGCGCGACAGCCGGTACAAGACGCCGCTTGTTCTCCTGCTTTTTGTTGTGATTCCCGGTGGTCTTGCCTGGGCGGGCTGGGTGTTGCCCGCCGCCGGCTGGATGGGGGTTCCGGCGGGGATTATACTATTGTGTCTGATGGGCGAATGCCGGAGGCTATGGATACGTCGACAATGCAAAGGCAGTCCTCCCGTCGACAGTATTCCACATCAAGTGGGCTTGTTTCGGCCCTTCACGACCACCGATGCAGTGGTTCATCGATATGAGATTTCCTTGCCTTCCTGGCAGGGGCCAGCATTTCGTATCGTCCACCTCAGCGATCTTCATGTAAATCCGAAGGTCCCGGCGGAGTATTTCCGCAATGTGCTGTCTGTGGCTGAAGATGCGCAGGCGGACTATGCATTTATGACGGGGGATTTTGTAACCAAGGCCGAAGCCTTGCCCGAACTGGAGCAGGTTTTGCGGCCTGTAGCCCGACGATCGACTTTTGCGGTGCTGGGGAATCACGATTACTGGGCGGGCGCCGACAAAGTTCGTTCGGTTATTCGCAACGCGGGCGTGACGCTGTTGCGCAACGAGACCCTCCGGCTCGATTTGGAGGGGCATGAAATACTCCTGACGGGTTGGGATTATCCCTGGGGAGAGCGGCCGGCGGATTTTCCGGATACGAAGGGGCAGGGGCTGCATCTTGTGCTTTCTCATACGCCGGACAACATCTATCGCTTGAGTCGCGCGTCTGTTCACGGCGTTTTCTCCGGGCATTACCATGCAGGGCAAGCTCGAATTCCCTGGCTGGGACCCGTGGTGATTCCCTCTCTTTATGGAAGACGTTTCGATCATGGGCATTTTGTGGTCCATGGAACCCATTTGTTCGTGGCCAGCGGAGTGGGCGCCGCGAATCCGCCTGTTCGGATATACTGCCAGCCGGATATATTCATCGTGGACATTACTGGGTATTCAACTGTGGGACAGGGGGCAGCGCAGCCATCGAAACAAGGAGAGCATTTGTGAACTGGTATTACGCCGACGAACAAACGCCGAAGGGGCCGTTTAACGAAGAGGATTTTCAGCAACTGTTTCAGCGAGGCATTGTACAAGCTGACACGTTGGTTTGGCACGAGGGCCTGCCCGAATGGAAGCCTTATGCTTCGTTCAGCCCTTCCGTAATGCCGCCGGCGGAAATGGCGGCTGCGCCGTCCGCGGCGCAGGCTGAAAACGCCGTGCGGCCCGAGGATATGGAGTTTGCCGGCTTCTGGATTCGGTTTTGTGCGACCTTCGTGGATGGACTTATCCTGATCGTTCCGTTCTATGCCTTTTCGTTTTCGTTTTCCTGGGCGTCCATTTTTTCCGGCGCGGAGACCCCGATTATGCTTCAACTCGGGTTGAACCTGATCCAACTGGTGGTTGGCGCTTGTTATGAAATCGTCATGGTGTCCAAATATGGCGCTACGCTGGGCAAGATGGCGGTGGGGGTGAGGGTGGTGAGATCCGACGGCGCACCGCTTGCCTATGGAAGAGCCACAGGCCGTTATTTCGCGAAGATTCTCAGCGAAATGATCCTGTTCATCGGATACATCATGGCCGGTTTTGATTCGGAAAAGCGCGGGTTGCACGACATGATTTGCGATACGCGCGTGATCAAGCGGCGGTAATCAATTCCGTTCCCGCGCGGATTCGGTAGTACGTGGCGGCCGGTGCGGAGGGGTCGTGCCACCAGAGATTTGCGGGCGGGGTTCGTTCCACCGGGATACTCCAGGGTCACCCACGGCGACGAAAGGTTGGTCGTTCCTTCCACCGTACAAGTCCTGGTCATGTGCTGTCTATCATACCCAAAAAGATAAGGTTCGCTTAATCCAATAATTCGCCCAGCTTGGGCACTTGAGAGGGCGGAATGGGTTGGCCGTCGGACAGGGTGCGGTTTCCCAGTTCCTGCGTCTGTGAGATCTTCCAGCCATCGGCGGACTTGACGATTGTAGCTTTCCAGCGGCTTTCGGCCAGATACGTGTGAGTTCGTCCTTGTGCATCGGGCATTACGAACTCGTGGCGTTGCGTGTAGATGCATTCCGCTTTTTGGCCGCCGGCTTCCACGGATTCGAGTTTATAAAAAGTATGCAAATTCCTGGCTTTTCTTAACCAGGGATCTACCTTGGCTTGCCATTCCCGGATGCCCATTTTTTTGCCGTTTAAAAGAATAATAACGGTATCCGGCGAAGCCCATTGGGCAATGCCGGCCATATCGCGCCGATTGAAAGCCGAGGCAGTCTGACTGAACATGGCCTGAATTTCCGTCGTGGCGGCCTCCTGCTGCTTGCTCGGTTCTCCAAGGCTTGCGATTCCAGAAATCAGAATTAGCAGAAAAACAAACAAGGCTGTTTTCATGGCTATCTTCCTTTATGTCAGCAATCTTACTTCAACCTAAGGCACTCTGAGGGTAAAGGCAAGAAGGCTGCCTCGGGAATCCGCTTCGCGTGTTATGCGGCAAATTTGGCGGTTAAGAGGCCTACCAGAGCACCCAAAACAGCCGACATGAGCAGTATGGGGATTACGCTTTGTGGGTCGGATTTGAGTACCAGCACGGCAATCGGCAATGCGGCCATCTCTGCGATAAGAATACCCTTGAGCCAGGAGGCGACGGGAATCTGAATATAGGAAATAACGAAGCCTAAAACGATCCAGTGAATAAAGGCGGAAATAATCGAGTATTTGTCGAGTTTTTGAACGAACATGGGGATCACATCGATGATTCCGGCGACTATTCCGATTCCAAGGGATATGACGAGCTTGGGCATATATTCTCTCCATTAAAATGTTTTTTTATGGTCTTGATTCTTCCACGCGGAAGGATCGGCAGGCGGCCGGCTCGTTGGTGTCGGACCAGGACATGAAGGTTTGGGTTTGATTGGTCCAGGGGCCGGCCAGAAGACTCCAGGAGTTGGATGCAAGATGGTCCGAGCCCATGATCCGATAGGCATGGCCGGGCGTTGCCTGCCAGGATAGGGTGACGCATTGAAAATCGGAGGTGGTGGACGCGAGGCGGTCGAATTTAAAGAGGCTGTCGACATTGTCCGGATCGGTGCCGGTCAGGTATTCGCTCCAGTTGTCCATGCCGTCGGCATCTGAATCGTCGTCGGCGGCGGCATTGGTCATGGAGCCGAAGGCAATGGCTTCCCAACGGTCCGGCAGGGAATTGGCATTTTGGTCCAGCGGCGGCAGGCTCAGTTCGCCCAAGTCGATCAGGCGGCCGGCGTCCGTGTTGGTGATTAAGGCTGAGAACAAACGATTGCTGTAGCCATCCAGATGCAAAGAGAGCGACCAATCGACTGGAGGCAACAGGACATTCGTGGGAAACCGGCCGTCTTCGGTTATCCAAAGGCTCTTGTAGTCAGCCTCGTTGGGGTACCCGTCATGCACGTTGTCGGGCCAGGCGGCCGGCGGTCCGGACAACGGAGTAAAGCTCAGATGCAAACCGTTAAGACGTTGCCGGCTCCATCCGTCGCGCACCAGGCCTTGAATTTGGATATAAGGCTCAAAACAGAAGCAGGCGTAGTTCCAGGCCGAATCGACGGACATCCGGATCGAGCGGGGATTTCCGTAACTGGATGCGGCGTTTTGAACTTGGCCGGGGGTCTTGGGATCTTCCATGGGACGATAGCCGTCCGGCGAGGGCACATCCAACGCATGCGTTCCGGCGGAAAGACCGGTAAATTCCAGGCTCATGGACTCGCCGAAATAAGCGGTTGCTTCATCGAGCCGGGCCCAGGCGCCGGATGGCAGGGGGCGGGCGAAGACTCGATCCACGGCGATGACGATAAGATTGCGGCCGATGCCGGCGGAGGGGATGCCGATTTGCAGGTCGTATTCGGAGCGAGAGCCGACTCCGAGCCGATCGTAAGGACTCGCCCTCACATAATAGAAGGCGTTGGTGGGGCTCTCGAGCAAAAGATACTCGCCTTGGCCGCGTCCGGCGCCCTGGCTGTCGCGCTGAGCCATCAGCGTGAGCGAACGGTCGGGGTTCTGGCGGTAGAGTTCCAGAACCGTGTCGACGTTGGTTCCGAGCTGGACGGTGCGGATCTCGAAAGGATAGCCGGTGGGGGCATAGAAGAAGACCCAATCTTCGTCATAGGCTTGATGGAAATTGTGGTGCTGGTAGCCGCTTCGATCGAAGAAGCCGGCCTGAGCCGGATGGTTGTCGGGTTCATAGGCATCCGCGCTTAGGACTTCGCATTGGCGTGGGCTGGAGATCTCGCCGAGGGCGTCCATGGCAAAGAAGCTGCACGCGTAGACGCCAGGGGAACTGAAACCGCTGTATTCGGCTTCATAGCGGCTGGTGGTTTCGTTCCAGGCCAAATCCACGGAAATCAGGGTTTCGTTGCCCTCGTAGTCGGGCGGGGTGATGACGCACCAGACGGCGGAAAGGCCGTCGGCATCGACGATTTCGTCGGCCCACAACAGCAGCTCGTTGTCGGAGGCCAGCACGGCGTCGGGCGTGATCGAGCCGATGACGGGCGTATCGGCGCCGGTGACGAAGGCCGCGCCGATGTAGCGGGTTCGAGCCCGTTCGCCTTCCGTCTTTTCGTTGGGCGTCCCGTTGTCGTTGTCGTCGAGCAGCGGATCTTGCAAGCCGTGCGTCAAGTTGAAGAGGCCGTCGCGGGCCTGCCGGAAGGCATCGCGAATATTTGCGCCGTTGAACAGATAGCTTAGGAAAATCTGGCTGAAGCCCAGATCGGCATAGTGGACGGAGGGCTCGTCGATACCGCTGCCGGCTATCAGGATGCGTTCGGCGCCTGGCGGGGCGCTCATGTTCGTGACGAAGCTTCCGCATCCGGCAAAATCCATGACGACGGTGACGGGGCTGCCGTTGGTTTGAAAGATATCGAGCCACCCGTCGAGTTCGGCGGACGTCAGATGCTCTGCGTCCTCCATTTGGAGCGTCCCGTTGGTTCCTACGCCGGTGAGGTAAACCGTCAGCTTGTCCGCCCCGGCCGCCCCGTTAGTGATCGCGAGGCTCAAGGCGGCCCTTGAAACAGAGCCGTCGACGTCATTGGTTCCGTCGGCATTGAAGTCTCGATAAGGGGCTGCGCTAAGAAAGGACAGGCTCTCGTCGCTGAAACGACGGGCCAACAGGGTGTGATACGCGCACCGGCTCGCCGCGTCGATCGCCGGCCAGCCGGGCGAGTTGGTGGGGCCGCCGGCGACCAGGATGGCCAACTCCGAGAGGCCGTTCTGATGGAGGCTTCCGTACTTGGGCAAGGACATGCTGCCCAACACATCGCGGGCGTAGTAGATCACTTGATACGTTCCCGGCTGGCTGAAGCCGTCATAGCAGACTTCGTAGCGGCTGGAGAGCGTGTTGTAGTAGAGCGGCACTTCGGGCAGGTCGACGATCGGGTTGGTTGGGTCGGGGTTATAGCCGGGCGGTACGACCATGGCCCAGACCGCATCGATGGGATAGGCGCCCGAGACTCCGGAGACCCAGAGGGCGACCGAAGCGGCACCGTTCAATTCTTGATTGGGAGAACTGTCGGCAATCTGAGGGATGTCGCGATGGATGGATGCGGAGGTTTTAAGCGTAGAAGCGGCCGCTTGCGCGCCGTCGACATCCTTGTCGAACACCCCATCGCCATTATCGTCCAGGCAAGCCTGTTGATAGCCGCTGACGGCATCGCGGGCCAGGCGAAAGGCGCTGTTCAAGTTGAGGCCCTGCAACAAAGCATTGAAGAAGGTTTCGGAGAAGCTGACCAAGCCGCCCGCGACAAAGTAGGTTGGTTCATGGGCCGCCGAGGCGGCAATGACAACGCGGGAGGCGGAGCCGGTCCAGGCCAACGCAGGCAAGAAACGGCCGGCATTGCAAAAGTCCATCACCACGCTCACGCGTGTGCCGTACGTATTTTGCAGATCGTTCAACCAGACGGCCAGGCTGGTTGCGCTCAAGACCTCTTCGGGGCTCAAACGCATGTAGCCAATGCCCTCATCGACTCCTCCATGATCGACCAGGTAGAGAAAGAGGTTGGAGCTGCCGTTGGCCCAGTTGGTGAACGTCTGCGAAACATGGGCCAGGGCGCTCTCCAAATCGATATCGTCGAAGAGCCCGTTGCCGTCGACGTCTTGCTGGCTCACTGGGCTTAGATAACGAATCGAGGCCTTGGAATAACCGAAGTAACGCAGCGTGTTATAGGCGGAGTTGGCCAGGTAGTCGGTGGCCCGCCACACCGGATCGAACGAATAGGTTGTATTGCGTCCGGCGATCAATATGGCGCAGTCGGAACTCTGGAGCGTATTGGAGCCCATCACGTTGATGAAAGCGCGGCCTATCAATCCGTTGGTTGCCGTAGCTTGGACCATATCCAGTCCATTGGTGGGCCCGGCCATGTAGAGACCGCTGTTGGTCTGAAGAGTGCCGCCGCTGGTACTGCGGATGAAGGACCACTCCAACGGGCCGGAAGCGCCTGTCGCGTCGAAGTCGCAGCCCTCTCCCGGTTCCAGCGTTCGATCGGAGGGCGAGATCTGAAGCTTCGGCGTTGTATTGCGGCAGAAACGAAGCCCTCCTTCCCAGTTGCCCAGTAACCAGTCCAGATCGCCGTCCGCGTCCAGATCGCCAATGCTTATGCCCGTAAAACCATCGCCTTTATCGTTATATATCAGCAATCTATTCCGTATATCCTTTGCCCAAACTGCATTAGTTGGCGATCCTAAATTTTCATACAAGAACAAGCATCTTGAGTTGGGGGACCCCATAAATGCTATTCCCATGGAAATGAGCATATCTTGGTCGCCATCTCCATCGGCATCCGAAAAAGCGACGCCGTCGAGATACCAGTAGGTATCGGAGAAAGACATTTCCGGAGCGAACCTCCACTGGGCTTCTGTTAAAGTGCCGGTATTGATGTAGCACTGCAACTCAACCCAGCGAGTCCAGCCAGGCCCCATTGAAACAACCGTAGTTTTTGTCACAAACAAATCCTGCAAGCCATCGCCATTGATGTCGCAGAAGGCGGGGCTGGGGGCGTTAGTGCAATCCAAGCTTTCATAGGCAAATGGGGCCGCCCAATACGCTTCCTGCACGGTGCCGGTATTCTTAAAGCACAATAGCTGGTTATCCGTGCCGACAAACAGATCCTGAAGCCCGTCGCCGTCCATATCGCAGAAGGCCGGTTTGGGGTAGGACGCTTCGGCAAGGCGATAGAAGCTTTTTTCGGGTTCGAACTGCCACGCCGGACAGGAAGGGCTTCCCTCATTACGGTAGAACAAGAGATCTCCAGGCACAGAACTGGTCCAGTCGTAGCGTCCGACAAAAAGATCGAGATCGCCGTCTCCATCCACATCGCCGAGGGCGGGAGCCGAATGGTTGCCTACATCGAACCATAATCGCTTTCCTGTCTTGACCCATTGCGCTATGCCGTTTGTCGCGCGATTCTCATAATACTCAAGGGCGGAACCGTAGACCCAGCCATGCAGATCGGGCATGGCAAACATGTCGATGTCCCCATCGGCGTCCATGTCGCCGAATGCCGGCATGGCCCAAAATTTAAATTCACAGCCAACGTCATGCTCCATCTGGGTGGGCGTTGCCCAGACGGGCGTTGTCCTGGAGCCGATGTTTTCGTAGAAATAGATGTTGGTGTGGTAGTCATTCGCGTCTATGGGTAAAACCATCAGGTCGTAATCGCCGTCGTTGCCGACATCCCAGAACTGTAACCGCACGTAATCGTGTTCGCAAGATGCCAAATATTGAGTGTCCGGCGGCGCCCATTGGGCTTCGTGAACCGTGCCCGTGTTGTGGTAAAACCAAATGCTGTTTGTGTATTCGTAGGATTCCGTATAGGTATTGACGTCAATGAACAGATCTTGAAGCCCATCGCCGTCGATGTCGCACAGAACAGGGGGATTTCGCCAACAGGAAGTAAAAAAAGAGTCTACAAGCTGATTGGATGAAGACCCTGTAGGGATTGAATTGCTGAACACGTAGTCGGTAAGCCATAAATCAGTAGTGAAGGGTTCTGAGGATGAATGTGTGCACCAAACGGCTTCCAGTTCTCCATCCCCATCCAGATCGCCATAGTCTCCTTGGAAAGGCAGCCCAAAGTTCTTAGGCTTTGTCCACATGGGAGCATGGCGAGTTCCTTTGTTTTCCCATAGCTGGCCAGGCGAGAAGAGATCCAAATCGCCATCGGAATCGTAGTCCAAAAGCTTGAATTCGCTCCCTCCGTTTCCAATGTAGGCGGCCGACAAGTACTCCCCATCGACAACGCTGCCTAAAACCTGTTCCCACCGAATGGAAGGCGATACAAAGACCGAGTTGGCGCCGCCATTATTCGCGGGAGCGGACTCCGGACTGTCGCAATAGACCCAACCCGTTATGAAATTCGATCCTCTTTGGCTGACGGAGAAGATAACGGAGGCATTGGTGGAGCTCAGGCTGGCCAAATCGCCCAAGGGGCATAGCAGCTCTCGCCCGCAGAGTTTGGTTCCCGGCGGATAGGATAGGGCGGTGGACTCAGGCGGCAGGAGGAGCCGGAGCATGACATTGGACGCGACCGTTTCCTCGGCATCCATGCGGACAACCGCCACCTGACAGGTAACGGATGAGCCGGGTATAACCGCCAGACCCAGCGTAAAATTATCTTCCGTCTCTTCAAGGACCGTCATCTGCAAGGCTAAGTCGACGGCAGGGTCGGTTGGGCTGAAGATGTTGACGATTGCGATGGCCTCATTATTCGTCGCCGTCAGATCCGTTCCCGCGCCGGACGCCTTGGAGGTCACGAAGGCCGTTCCACTTGTCCAAGGTCTGACCAGAAACGAAACCTCCGTGGCGGCAAACTTGGCCAGAGACGGGATTTGAAAGACGATCTGATGGAGTTCTTCTTGGTAGCTGCCGCCCGGGGAGGCGCTTAAAAACTCGATATTTTCGGAGAGCGAATTGGTAATGGTTATGCCGCCGGCGTCTGCGGGGCCATTGTTCCAGACCCGAATCGTGTAATGCAAATAATTGGAGACCGCGACAGAAGCGGCGGACGCTTGCAAATTCATCGCGAGATCCGCCGCAGGAAGCGGCTGGGCCATTCGTACGCGGATGTCGTCTAAAGCCAGGCCGTCTTCATCGGCCGGGGCATCGTCATATTGCTGGAACTTGATCATGAAGTTGGCGACGGGATGCAAGTCAGGATGCAATCCGTCGAGTCTTTGGTCGAAGAATTGGTAAAGATCGGAACCGGTTTGATGGAAATCGGCCAAGCGATGCCAGGTCAGGCCTCCATCGCTGCTGGCGGCGGCTCCGTCGGCATTGCAGTGCCCGGAAAATACTTCAGGCATGGCATGGGTCTCGTCATGCAAGTTGCGATAATGGAAGCTGAGCCAGAGATTGGAAGAGCCGGAAAGATCGAGTGTCAACACCAGCTCGTTGAGCGAAAAAATCTCGTCGCTCTGCATATCGTCCATCGCCAAATGCCGGTTCCCTTGGCAGGGAGAGAAATTCGTGGAGAGTTCGATTTGGCCTTGGCCGGTGGAGTAAGTGCTCCAATTACTGATTAGGGCGCCCGATTCGAAGTTTTCCGAGAAAAGGAGCGCGTCTGATTGGGCAAAGGCTTCGGTACAAATGGCAAAAGGCATCCAAAGAGCCCATAAAGAAGATGCGGCCACATTCAGAATGTCTCCGTTGAGTAAACGCCCCATGAGATAGATCCCCCCTTGTAACGAAAAACTACTGAACAGCACGTACAAGCCAGAATGCGTTCAGGAACTGCCTCCGACGGCCAAGGTAACGCCAATCGTCAATAAAACGATATCGTACGTCTTTAAGCGATACAAGAATTTTACAGTGGAACATAAAACGGGTTTAGCGCGTTTTTTTCCGACGAAATCTTCTTCTGCTGCGACTGTTCTCATTCGAACCCCTACAAGGAGAAAAAATGAAAGCAATGCGTCACAACTCATTATTGAATGTCATACTGTTTTTTTTCGCGGTTTTAACCGGCGACCTTTTTGCTGCGGGTGAAGTGAAGCTTGTGTACGCAAAAATCATGCCGAATCAGTCTGCCTTACCCCAGAAAGACGTTGTGGAGGTGATGGCTCGCGTACTGAATATGCCCGAATACGATCAAGAGCTTTTTATCATGCCGCCCATTCTTCAAAATGCGTTGCCTTTTTTGCAGCTTTCTCCTGTCGGCGATTGCCACCCATATACGACGTACTACGGCGAATTGCCTGTAAGCAGCAGGTTTTTCTTCCGCATTGCCTATACAGTGACCGGGACGTTTTCCATAACGTATGAGCAGCCTTTGTCGAGCCAACGGCCCTATGGTCTTTCTGTTGGCGGCAACTATCCGAATGGAATAGTCGGCGACGGCATCGCTTTATTGTGGGCCGGTCTGTCTGAAGAGGGGAACTTGGAAGGTCAAATACTGACTCAAAAAAGCAGCGCGGCCCTTCCGGCCCTTGCGTCGGGAGATAGTCAAATTAAAAGCGTTGTGCTGGCGTATGGGCTTCCCACTTCAACCGGCTATCCGGTCTGGCAATTTATCAAATGCAATAAAAGTTCAATCGACGCGGATTCCAATATCGAAACCTGGCGTTTTATTAGAAAAGTGACGTTCTCGCCCGGGCAAACCGATTTCACCCTTTATCTGAAAACCTATGCATTTACGAATAATGTGCCTGAACCGGCGCCGCAAGGCCCCTGGGGCTATCCCGTTCTGCCTTATACTCTTTCCGATCCCATTTCGAGCCAGGATCGTTATACAATAGACAACGATCACATGCTGATAGAGTAGGCCGCATGGATTACCTGCAATGATAGCCTCTCGCCCTTGACGAAGAACCCACTTGTCGTATTCCGGTGCGCGGATGCGGCAGTAGTCGGCCCGGCAATGAGTTCTTCGTCTTTCCTTTTATGTTGCAGGCAAGGGGCAAAAGGGGCGGTTTTTGGGCGTCGTTGTCGATGGGGGCGGGGGCGATCGGAAAAAGAGGTTGTGGAGGGGGCCGAATCTCATTAACAATCGGGGCGCATGAAACCAAATACATGGGCTTTTCTTTTATTGGGCGTTGGGTTGGTCCTGGGGCCGGCCGAGGCGGAATCCGTCCGGCGGACGCCGTTGGTGGAGGCGGTGGGGCGGGCGTTGCCGTGTGTGGCGAATATCGGCACGGAACGGCGGGTGATCGTTCAATACGAGGAAGCGCATCGGCAGGCGCGCGGGGCGTTGTTCGACCGGCTTTTGGATCGATTCTGGGGGACGGCGCCGCTGTTGGGGGCGTCGAATCGGGTGCAGCATGCGTTGGGTTCGGGGGTGACGATTCATCCGGCGGGCTATCTTCTGACGAATTTTCATGTGACGGAGCGGGCTTCGAGCATTCGGGTCACGTTTGCCGATGGGCGCTCCTACCCGGCGCAGTTTGTGGCGGGCGACGAGGCCAGCGATCTGGCGCTGTTGAAGGTGGAGGCGGGTGCGCCGTTGCCGTGGCTGGAACTGGCGGGCGACGATTATCTGTTGGGCGAGACGACGATTGCGCTGGGGAATCCGTTCGGGCTGGGACAGACGGCGACGGCGGGCATTCTCTCCGCGTGCAATCGGGAGGCGCGGTATGAGGGGCGGGTCTTGTTCAACGACATTTTGCAGACGGACGCGGCGATCAATCCGGGAAGTTCGGGCGGGCCCTTGTTGAATATTGACGCGCAGATTGTGGGGATCAATGTGGCGACGTACGAGGAGGGGCAGAATATTGGGTTTGCCGTTCCGTCGGTACGGGTAAAGAATCTGCTGACTGCATGGCTCTCGCCGCGGCTGCTGGGAAATGTGTCGCTGGGATTCGATGTGGAGGTTCGGCCCGAGGGACTTGTGGTGTCGCGTGCAGAGACCGATCGGGCGACGGTGACGACAAACGATTTGCTTTTGGCGGTCAACGGCGAAAAGGTGAGTTCTGTGTTCGATTTTCACCGGGCGTTGCTTCTGGTGAAGGCGAATGATACGATCCCCCTCTTGATTCGTCGGGACGGGTGGGAGCGCCAGGCTCAGACGACGGTGCTGGGCCTTTCGGCGGCGGTCGGCGCGCGGCTGGCCCTGGAGAAACTGGGATTGCAGTTTGCGCTGCACAGGCCGGTAACGGGCGAGGGGCTGACGATCGAAGCGGTTGCGCCGGAGAGTCCCGCCGCTCGTGCCGGCTTGAAGGCCGGAGAAGCGGTCACGCACCTGAACGGCGCGAATGTGGATCGGTTGGAGGATCTGACGGCGATTCTCGCCGCGGCGAAAGCGGAGGATGTCGTCGAAGCGGTGGTGGTAAGTCTGGACGAGACGTCCGCCGATATTCGCGCCCGGAGCGCGGTGAAGGTTTTGACCGTCCGGTGAAGAAAATGGAGCGATGGAGTTCTGGAGTGCGATGAGGCCCGATGCCTTATTCCGCACTCCCATGCTCCAGCACTCCAATCTCTGAGGATTCGAGAATATGGGAATGGCATGATCAAAGTATCGCACCTGACAAAGCGTTTTGCCGGTTGTACGGCGGTGAACGATGTCTCGTTTGAGGTCGGACGAGGCGAGATTGTGGGGTTTCTGGGGCCGAACGGCGCCGGAAAATCCACCACAATGCGCATGCTGGCGTGTTATCTGCCGGCGACCAGCGGTTCGATTTTGGTGACGGGCCGCAACGTTCTGTCGGACTCGCTGGAGGTTCGTCGGCGCATCGGCTACATGCCGGAGAATGTGCCGTTGTATCCGGAGATGCGGGTAGACGAGTATTTGAGGTTCCGCGCGCGGATCAAAGGAGTCGAGGGCTCTCTGATCCGGAAGCGCGTGCACGAGGTCAAGGAGCTGTGCGGCTTGAAGGATGTGGGCCGGCGCCTGATCGGGCAATTGTCGAAAGGATATCGCCAGCGGGTGGGGTTGGCGGACAGCCTGGTGCACGATCCGGAGTTGCTGATTCTGGACGAGCCGACGATCGGGTTGGATCCGAACCAGATCCGGCAGGTACGGGCGCTGATCAAGGATCTGGCCCAACGCCACACGATTTTGCTGTCGACGCACATCCTGTCGGAAGTGGAAATGACCTGCCAGCGCGTGCTGATCCTTAACGAAGGCCGGATTGTCGCGTCGGACTCGCCGGAAAATTTGAAGTCGCTCCTTCAAAGCGGCTCGCAGATTGTTGCGGAAATGCGCGGCCCGCGGGAGGAGATGTACGAAAAAATTCGCACCCTGCCTCGCGTTCAGCGGGTGGCGGCGTACGAACTGGATTCGTGGGTGTGCTTCACGATCGACTGCGAGAAGGACGCGGACCTGCGGATTCAAATTTTCGAGCTGGCGGTCCGGCATAACTGGGAATTGCGCGAGTTGCGGATCGGAAAGAAGAGCCTGGAGGAAATCTTTGTGGCCCTGACGCGGGGCGAACCGGAGGAGGTTCTTCCATGAGATGCTTTTTGCCATTATGGCGCCGCGAATTGGCGGCGTATTTTCTTTCGCCCATCGCTTATGTGGTGACGATTTTCTTTTTGGTGGTGATGGGTTTCAGCTTCTGGCTGCTGGCCTCGATCTTGGTGCAGGGAGAGGGCGGCGTCACGGTCATGAAGGAGCTGTTCGGATCGGTATTTTTCTGGCTCGCGCTGCTGGTGGTCGTGCCGTTGCTGACCATGCGGCTGCTGGCGGACGAGAAGCGCACCGGTACGATGGAGTCGCTGATGACGGCTCCGCTGACGGATGCGGAGGTGGTTTTGGCGAAGTATGCGGGGGCGTTGAGCTTCTTTGTGGCAATGTGGATTCCGACCGTTGCCTATGCCTACCTGTTGCGCGAATTCAGCTCGGAGTCGGCGCCGATCGATTTCGGGCCGATGATGGGCGGGTATCTGGGGGCGTTTCTGATCGGCGCGTTCTATTTGTCGGTGGGGCTGTTTTGCTCGTCGTTGACGCGCAACCAGATTGTGTCGGCGATGATGTGCTTTGCGGTGCTGGGGCTGGCTTTTTTCGTGGGCTTTATGCCGTATGTCTCGCGCAATCCGGCGGTGCAGGTGCTGGGCATGTATGCGTCGTCGGTGACGCACATGCTGGACCTGTCGCGCGGCGCGGTGGATACGCGGCCGATCGTGCTGTATCTGACGGGGACTTTTTTTATGCTGTTTGTCACGGTGAAAGCGGTGGAATCGCAGAAGTGGCGATAAGGGAATTTTGAAGCGTATGAGTTTTTCGTTGTTCAATAAAAAGCGGCGCGCCGGGCGGGTGGCTCCCGTACGGACCGTCATGGGCCTGAACGCGGTGTTTGTCGTGGCGCTGGCCGCGATGCTGGTCCTGATGCTCAATTATCTTTCGTTCCGGCACTACCGCCGCTTCGATTGGAGTCGGAGCCGGTATTATTCGCTGTCGGAAAAGTCGGCCAACCTGCTGTCGGGTTTGACGAACGACGTCAGCGTGATTCTTCTGATCCAGCCGGGTCAGGATAATTACGCGGACATCGACAACCTGCTGAAGGAATATGCGGCGGCCTCGCCGCGGATACTCCTTGAGCGGGTGGACCCCGACCGGGACATCGCCCGGACCGAAGAGCTGGCGCGCAAATACAAGATCGATCAGGTGAATGTGGTGGTCTTCGACGCCGACGGGCGCAGCAAATATGTGCAGGTCGACGAGGTGTCGGATATCGATTACGCGCCCCTGCGTTATGGGCAATCGCCGGTAAAGACGGCGTTTCGCGGAGAACAGGTTTTTTCGTCGGCCATCCAGGATATTACGCAGGGCCGCCGGCCGGTCGTCTACTTTTTACAGGGTCATGGGGAGCGGGACGTCGAGAACTTCGACCGGGTGGACGGCTATTCGCGTCTGGCCCAGGAGATCCGGGGCGACAACGTGGAAATTCGCAAGCTGGTGCTGGGCGAACAAAAAGCAGTGCCCGACGATTGCGATGCATTGATTGTGGCCGGGCCGGCCAAGATGCTGGCCGGCAGCGAAATCGATTTGATCCGCGCTTACTTGCAGCGAAAAGGGCGGATGATGGTGCTGTTGGACGCCATGACGCAGACCGGGCTCGAAGCGCTTTTGAGCGAATGGCGGGTTCAATTGGGCCAGGATGTCGTGGTGGACGGCGCCCGGACGCTCAGCGGCCGCGAACTCTTCGTCACGGCCTATGGCGAACATCCGATCGTGCAGCGCTTGCGCCATGTGACGACCGTTTTCTATCTGCCCCGTTCCGTCGCGCCAGCCGCGGAAACCGAGGAATCGGTCAACCCGGCCGACAAGCCGCATGCGGTGGCGCTGGCGGCCTCTTCCGACTCGGGCTGGGCGGAAATGAACATGGACCAGAATCCCATGAAATTCGATGCGGAGACCGACCAGCCGGGGCCCGTGCCCGTCGCCGTGGCCGTGGAAAAAGGTCCCGTGCCCGGTTTCGACGTCCAGATCGCACCGACGCGCCTGGTGGTGTTCGGCGACTCGGATTTTATTTCCAACGGCGGTTGGGTGGGCGGCAACGCGGATTTGTTCATGAGTTCGCTCAACTGGCTGTTGCAGCGCGAACAGATGATGGGCATTGCGCCGCGGCCGATCGAGCAGAGCCGCCTGGTCATGAATGACGCGCAACTGCAAGGCCTGTTCTGGATGGTGGTGGCCGGCATTCCCGCCGGGGTCGCTTTCCTGGGCTTCCTCGTCTGGATCCAACGGAGGTTTTAACGCGCATGAAATTCCGGCTCACCTTGTTTCTCATGGTTGCCGTCAGCTTGCTGGCGGGTTTCATCGTTTTTGTCGAACGTAAGACGGAATCCACGCGGCGTCGGGAGGAGCAGGCCCGCCAGGCGTTTCGCATCGAGCCGGGGCGCGTGTCGTATTTGCGGATCGAGGCCGGAATCTTTTTACTGGAGTGCGTGCTGAAGAACGACGAGTGGCAGATCCAGCAACCGGTGCAGGTGCGGGCCGATCAGGGGGAAATCGACCGTATATTGGACCAATTTGCCCGGCTGCCGCGCGGCGAGATGATCACCGCCGCCGACATCGACGCCCGGGGCTTGACGCCGGCGGATTTTGGTTTGAGCGCTCCTCGCGTCCGGATGGTCCTGGGCGATTCCACCCGACGGCAAACTTTTCTGGTCGGGCGCAGTACGCCGTTGAGCGACTCGGTTTATCTCAAGGAGGAAAGTCGTCCGGAGATTCTGACCGTATCCACGAACCTGCTGGCTTTCATTCCCACCAACCTGGAGACCCTGCGCGATCGTACGTTGTTTCGGGGGACGATGGACCGGATTCGCCGCGTCGACCTTCGGGGGCCGGCCGGGTTCATTCAGTTGGCTCGAAGCGAGCAGGGCCATTGGACGCTGCAACAACCGCTGGCGGGCCGGGCGGATCGTCATATGCTGCGCAGTCTGCTCGAACGGCTGCTGAATTTGCGCGTGGTGGGCTTTGTCAGCGATTCCGTGGCGGATTTTGCGCCGTTCGGCTTGGACGGCAATGCGATGACCGTCGTGCTGGGCGGCGGGGGCCGCGATGAAGAACAGGCCCTGCAAATCGGCAATCCGACAGAGAAAGATCCGGGTTTGGTTTATGCCAAACTGCAATCTGAAAAAAGCGTATATACCGTGCCGGCCGGCCTGATCGGCATGCTCAATCTCAAGCCGGACGATTTGCGGGATCGTCGATTGATCGGACTTTCCTCCGGCGACATCGGACGGCTGCGCATCGAGGAGCGCGAACAATTCCTGGAACTGGAATACAAACAGGATGAGGGCTGGTTTGTCGTGGAACCCCGGGTGTGGAAGGCGGACGATCAGTTGGTGAAAAATTTGATGGTGCAGTGGGCGGGCATTCGTATCGAAGCATTCGAAGATCCCGCGACGGCGGAGACAGCCGGATCGGGTTTCGATCCGCCGGCCCGCACCTATCAGCTTTTCTGCCGGGGAAATCTGCCGGCGGACGCCAGAACCAATGCCGCGGCCACGGTAGTGACCGTCAGCAGCAATGTCCTGCCTTCGGGGCTTCGTTCCGTCCGGGTGTCCGGCGAAGGGCTTCTCTATGACGTATCCGACAAGGTCTTGACGCTGTTGCCCTTGAATCCGCTGTACTATCGCGATCGAGTGGTGCTGAGTCTCGACTCCGACGATGTGACCGGCATTCGCAGCCAGCGCCAAGGCCTGGAACAGGCGATCGAAAAGGATGCCGCCGGTCGGTATCAACCGGTGTTGCCCGCGGCCGGGCCGGTCGACGAAGAGGCCGTCAAGGACCTGTTGATGGTCTTTAATCGCTTGCTGACGGTCGATTTTGTCGAAGTCGATCCTCCGGATCTTTTGCGGTATGGATTGAACGGCCAGGCCTCCGTCATTACCCTGAATTTGAAGGGCAAGACCGGCTTGGGCAAGTCATTGGCGATCGGGACCTCGACTCCCACGGGGGGGCGCTATGCCATGATCAAGGGACAGGATGTGGTCTTCACGATGGATCCGGATGCCTCAGCCCGATTGATGCGGGACTTGTATCCGGTTCCCGAAGCGACTCGGAAGGTATCGATTGAAGTCGAACCCCAAACAGACGACAAGCCCTGAAGCGTCTGGCCGGCGCTTTCCGTGTTGGCTTGGTTTATGCCTGGTGAAGTTTCCTTTGCGGTGCTGCCGTTGGACGCTTCGACTGGCCGGGCTTCTGTTGCTGCTGCTGCTCTCCCTGATTTGTTACCTGAATCTGGTCGGCTTTCCGCCAAAGCTGACCCAGCGCTGGCTGAGCGATCTTCGAGCGCACGGATACTTTATCGAGCTCGATGCCCTGAAATTCGACATCATGAAGGGCATTACGGCGACCGGCGTACGGCTTTACGAGACGGCCGAGTCGACCGTGCCGCTGCTGGAGGCCCGGGCGATTTCCGGCAGCCTTCGTTGGATCGATTACCTGCGCAATAGGCCGGCGCCCGTCAAGTTGCGGATTAAGGATGGTTCTCTTCGTTTGTGCGCCGACGGCTCGTTGCGGGAGCGGACCGCATGCCGGAATCTGGCGCTGGAGCATATCGACGCCCGGGTACGGATCCATGCGGAAGGCATCCGGGTGGACCGTCTCGCAGCGGACTTCCTGGGCATTCATGTGAGGGGGCAGGGGTTTGTAGCGGCCGCCGTTCGGGAAGTGAATCAGCCGTTGGAAAACCCGGTGGTGACCCTGCAGCGCCTCATGGCCAGAAGGCCGGAGTGGCTTCCCCGGATGGTGGAGCAACTCAATGCCGTTCGTATGGAACCGCCGGCGCAGGCCTCGGTGGATTTTTACATCGACCCGCTTCAAATGAACGAGACCCACGCGCGGTTGAGCATAACGGGCGCCGTTACGGAGGCGCGCGGCGTTCGACTTGACGGATGGGTCTGTCAGGCCGACTTGCGCGGCTCGAAGCTTTCCGTGCCGACGATGAAACTGTGGCAGGGCTCGCGCCAGGCGGTGGTGTCCGCTGCGTACGACCTGTCGACCCGCATCGTGCGCGCCCGCTTTTTCAGCAATCTGCCGCCGGCGCAGTGGCTCAAGATTTTTCCCCTGGCTTGGAACGACCAGTTGCTGCGGAAAGGGATCGTGATCGAGAATCCCCTGAACTTCGAGTTTTGGGTGGGGCCGGCGCCGCTGGACGAGGCCTTGGAGCACGTGTCCGGCTGGGTTTCCATGGAGCGGGCCGAGTTGCGCGGCGTGTGGGTGGAGAAGGCTTTCGTGGCGTTTCGGCGCGAGTGCCGGCTGGTGACGGTGCAGAATGCGGAGGCGGTTCTGGGTCAGGGCGTGCAGCAGGGGCCGGTGCAGGGCCGCGGCGTGTTCGATCTGGAGGATCTGACCTATTCGGGTCATGCCCGGCTCAGCTTCGATCCGAACATCCTGACGCCTTTGTTCGAGGCCCGGCAGGCGGAGATCATCCAGTGGTTTGGCTTCCCGTCGCAGCCTCCGGCAGGCGAATTCGATTTCAGCGGGCAGGTGGGCCATATGCCGGCGTTTTCCGCCCAGGGTTCGGCCTGGGCTTCGAACTTTACTTGTAACGGAGCGGCCGTGACTTCTTTTCGCTCGCCGGTCGTCATCTCCAACGGCGTGATGACCCTGGACGGGGGGACGGTGTTGCGGCCGGAAGGCCGCATCGACGGCAAGGCGATTCAGTATTTCGACGATCAGGCGGTGGCGTTGGCGGTGACCAGCACGGTCGATCCCAAGGCCGTGGCGCAAATGATCGGGCCCGTACCCATGGAATTTGTCCGGATGTTCCGCGTGGAAGGCCCGACCCGGATTGCCGCGACGGGAAAAATCGATTACGGGGTTTTCAGCCGGACGGATATTCGGGCGCACGTCGACGCGCAAGGCCTGGGCATCAAGTGGTGCCTGCCGGATCGGATCTCCTTCGATTTTCAGATGGTAGGCCGCCGTATGGAACTGACCAACTTGACGGCGGCGGTTTATGGCGGGCGCCTCGGCGGCTATGGTTCGTTTTTTCCGGTTGGGGCCGACACGAACATGCGGTACGAAGTGACGGCTCACGGCGAAGACCTTTCCTTCTCGAGCCTGATCAAGGCCTTGTCCCACGAGAAGAATCCGGAAAAGCACAAGGGTTCTCTCTCGGGGGTGGGGACGGTCTCCGGGTTTATCGGCGAGGGGCGGGGGAAGACGGCGCTCGGAAGCGGTTCCTTGTCGATCCGGGAGGGGCACTTGTTCGAATTGAGGGTGCTCGGCGGGCTGTCGCGATTGCTTTCGTACATCTATCCCGGTTTCGGCTCTTTTTCGCAAACGGAATTGGCGACGACGTTCGACATCGCGAATGGACGGGCGATCACGGACGACATGCGGCTGGAAGGAACGGTCCTCAGCCTGCGGGCGGAGGGGCAGTACTTCTTTGACGAATCGCTGGATTTCAAAGTGCAAGTTCAGTTGCTGCGGGGGGGGCCGATCGCCTCGGTCCTGCGGGTAATGACCTTTCCCGTTACAAAGCTGCTGGAATTTCATTTGCTCGGAACGATGGGCGCGCCGCGATGGAGACCGGTCAATTTGCCGAAGGAACTGTTTCTAATATTCGATTAATATGAACACATCTGCACCAGACGACGGAACGATTTTGACGTTGGAAACCGACGGGTTGGCCATCGAGGCGCTGGAGGAATCCATCCGGGACAACCTCGGGGTGGAACCGGTCCAGCTTCTCCGCCCGGGAGATTCGCGGGTTTGGTTCGACCTCTATTTTTCCTCCGATGTGGAGGCTCGCCTGGCCGAACAGGTCTTGGGGCGGCAATTCGGCATTCGCGCCTCGGTGATCAAGGCTTGCAAGGCCAAGGATTGGCAGGCCTTCTGGCGGCGGCATTTTCATCGGCGTCCGATCGGGCGCCGCCTGCTGGTTTGCCCGGTCTGGGAGCCGCCGGTCGCCGGAGAGGAACGGGTCTCGGTTCTCATCAATCCCGGGCTCAGCTTTGGGACGGGGGATCATTTTACCACGCGCTTCTGCCTGGAAGCGGTCGACCGGGTTTTCGCCGACACCGTCCCGGCCTCTTTTCTGGATGTTGGCACGGGCAGCGGCATCCTTGCGATTGCCGCCGCGCGGTTGGGCTGTCCCCAGGTGGCCGGCGTGGACTACGACGAACAGGCGCTGGCGCAAGCCGCCGAAAATATCGGGCTCAACGGCGTGCAGGACCGCATCCGGTTGCAGCCCTTCGACATCACGCGGGACCGGCTCGACGGCGTCCATGAGGTGGTTTGCGCCAATCTGTATTCTTCCCTGCTGAGCGAACATGCCGCCGAATTGGCTCGCGCCACCGGGCGATTCATCATCTTGAGCGGCATGCGCGAACCCGAAGCGGACGGGGTGGTCGAAGCCTTCCTGGCCTGCGGCCTGCTAGAAGTGGTTCGGGATGGGGATGGAGAATGGTGCGGATTAATGCTGAAAAAGGCGCCCTGACGCCAAATTCATCCCCTTCAAGAAGGATTGCGATGCAAATCCTTTTAAGATGTAACTGGTTATGTCCGATTTAGGATGACGATGGCAGCCGATTCATCAACGCATATACTCGCCGTAGGCGGCGGCAAAGGCGGCGTGGGCAAAAGCTTTGTCACGTCGGGCCTCGCGACAGCCATTGCCGGCACGGGCAAGGAGACCGTGTTGATCGATCTCGATCTGGGCGCCGCCAACCTGCATACCCTGTTCGGCATCAAAACCACCGATCGGGGCATCGGCGACTTCATTTATGCCCCGCGTTCCAACGAGCTGCTGGATTATGCCGTCGATACCGGCATTCCCCGCCTCAAGCTGGTCTCAGGCAATGGCTTTATCCCCGGCATCGCCAACTTGAGCTATCAGCAGAAAATGAGAATTCTTCGGGCGATTCACCGCCTGCGCGCCGACGTCGTGCTGCTCGATCTGGGCGCCGGGACGAGTTATAATGTGGTCGATTTCTTTTCCATGACCGAATCGGGCATCGTCGTTACCGTTTCGGAACCCACGGCCGTGCTCAACGCCTACGAATTTTTGAAGAACGTGTTGTTCAGGATCTTCGGCCAGCGCTTCAAGAAAATGCCGTCCGTTCTATCGGCCATCGACACGTTTAAGATAAGTCCCGGCGAAGCCCCGACCATCGACGTGCTGGCCAAGACGATCGATACGCTCGATGCCGAGGCGGGCCGTCTGCTGCGGGATATCTGCCGCCGGTTCCGGCCGGGGCTGATCATCAACATGAACCGCGGCGAAGCGATGAACCTCGGACAGAATTTACAGAATATCTGCCGCACGTTCCTCAGCTTGGAGGTGGATTTCCTGGGGGCGATTCCGGCGGACGCCTGCGTTCAGCAGAGCTGCTTGCGCATGAGGCCGGTGACCCTCGAATTTCCGAACAGCCAGCCCTCCCAGGCCTTGAAGGAAATCAGCCGGAAGTGCACGACCGGCCGCTGGATCGAAAAACTGTCGCTCGAGCTGGCGGAGTCTGACGCGCCCGAAGAGCCGCCGAAAGAAGCGCCTCCCGCGCCCAAGATCGATCCGCTGCTGGCCGGCCACAAGGATTCGGAACTCTCCGTGCTGCTGTCGAAGTTTCTGACGGAATATTCCGCTTCCACCGCGTCGGCAACGCCCGAACCTTCGGCGACCGCGGCGCCCCGGCCGCTTCTGGAAAAGGACTCGCATTTATCGCCCTGGGATTTCCAGAGCTTCACGCCGCGCCTGCAGGAAGCCGACAAGGCGCCGCTGTTTGCTTCGCTGGAGGAGTTCGGGCCCGTCCCCCGCCGTCGTCGCTCTCTTTGGGATCGCTGGTTCGCCAATGGCCGTAAAATACGGATGATCCGCGCCATTCCGGCCTCCACCAACGTGGTCTTGGCCATCGAGCACGCCTCGGTGGGTAAAAACTCCCACATGCCGGAAATCGGTTGGGCATGGATGTCCACGGCCTTGGAGCTGCTGGATCGCAACCAGTTTTCCGATGCCTGCCGGGCCTTTGGAAAGGCCCAGGCCTGCCTTCCGCGCGATCCCCTGGCCATCAACAATTGTGCGGCGGCGCTCCTGGCGGAGGGCGGCGTACAGATTGCCTTCGAGCTGCTTTGCAAGGGCATCCAGCAGTTGCCGAAAAATCCATTTCTACTGTTCAATGCCGGCTTGGCTCATTTTCTCCTTCGGCAGTATTCCGAGGCGTCCGTTTTCTTTTCGAAGATCGTGGATAGCCATTGGAAAAACCAGGCGGCCGTCGCGCTGTTGGCGCACGCCCTGTACCAGACCGGCCGCTACGAAAATGCGCGCATCGCCTACGATACGCTCGCTTCCACGGATCCCCGCAATCTGTCGGCGCGTTTCAATATCGGGCTCTGCCTGCTGCAAGAACACAAGCACCTCGAAGCCTATGCGGCGTTCACGACGTTTTTGACGTCGGCGCCGGAGGATGCCGAAGCCTTTGCCGCGCGCGGTCTGGCCGCCTGGTATTTGAACAAGCGGGCCGAGGCCGCCCAGGATCTCGGCGCCGCCGTCCGGAAGCTCCCGTCCAATCTGTCCTTTCGCGGCTTGCGCGGCGTGACGGCGTTTCTCTCGGGGCACTTCGACAAGGCCATTGAGGACATCGAAATCATCACGCGGCTGCTTCCCGAGAACGAGGTGTACCGCCATCTATTGCTCGAAATCCGCCGCTACCTCGGCTGACCTCCGACCCCCATTCTTCACTTTGCGGGGGACGCCGCTCGCCGACGCCCGCGGGCTGCGGCAAGCGTAGTTCCTCCAAATCAACGAATGCAGCCCTGGTCAAAAGTGGATATTGAGCTTGCACTGCCGTTTGGGAAAGGAATAATGCGGGCTGATTAAAACGAGGTGACGGATGTTTTCATTGGCTCAAATAGCAAGTGCGGTCGGATGCTTTATTCTGCTGGTCAACCTGCCGGCGATCTTTGCACCCGGAAAATTTCTGCAAACGGCGAAGGCTTTTCCGCGGAGCAAGATCCCGGCTTGGACGCTTACGGCGCTGGATCTTTTTTGGGTGGCCTGGATCGTTCTGCATGCGAGCCTGGGCCGTTTTGAGTTTGTAAAGCCTGCCCTTTATGTGGCGGCGCCGCTGGCGTTTCTTCTGATCGCCGTTTTCATGGACGAACTGCTGGCGCCGCGCGCGCTGGGCGGCCTGCTGCTGCTGGCGGCCAATCCGGTGCTGGCGGCCGCCCGCTGGCACCCGTCGACCTGGCGGTTGGCGATGACGGTCATGGCCTACGCGTGGGTGGTCGTGGGCATTGCCCTGGTGCTCAGTCCTTATCGATTCCGGCAAGCCGTCGAATGGGTGAATCCAACGGTTGAGCGGTGCCGGGCTTGGGGTATGGTTCGCTGTCTCGTTGGCGCGGCCGTTCTTTTCCTTGGGCTGGTCGTTTATTGATTCTTAGGTATATTATCTCATGCGCATTAAACCTTTCATAGCGTGGCGTCCGCCGGTGAATTTGGCAGCCCAAGTGGCCAGTCCGCCGTACGATGTGGTCGATACGGAAGAAGCCCGGGCGATGGCGGCCGGCCAGCCTTCCTGTTTTCTGCACGTCAATCGCGCCGAGATCGATTTGCCGGTGGGGACGGACCTGTATGCCGACGAGGTCTATCGTCAGGCGCAAAAGAATTTCAAAACTTTTCAGGACCAGGGTTATTTGGTTAAGGATAGCCGTCCCGCGCTCTATGTTTACCGGCTCGTCATGGGCACGCACAGCCAGACGGGGGTGGTCGTGGTTTGCCATGTGGAAGATTACGAGCGCGACATCGTCAAGAAGCACGAGAAGACCCGCAAGAATGCGGAAGACGACCGCACGCGCTACACCTCCCTGGTGAATGCCAATCTGGGGCCGGTTTTCCTGGCCTATAAAGACCAAGCCCGTATCGACGAATTGATTCGAAACGTGCAGCAGTCGGCGCCGCTTTTCGATTTTACCGCGGTCGATGGGATTCGTCATTCCATCTGGCCCGTCCCGGATTCGGCGGAGTTGGTCCGGCAATTTGCCGCGGTTCCGGAGGCCTATATCGCGGATGGGCATCATCGCGCCGCCTCGGCCGCACGCGTCGCCATCGAACGGCGAGCCGCCAATCCCCGACACACGGGGGAGGAGGAATACAACTGGTTCCTCGCCGTTCTTTTCCCGGCCACGCAGCTCCAGATATTGCCGTACAACCGCTGTGTGCGCGATCTGAACGGCCTGAGCGCCGCGCAATTCCTGGGCGCCGTTCGCGAACGATTTGCCGTCGCGGAAAATGCCGCGCCGCGCCCGATGCGTCCGACGCAGGTCAGCATGTATCTCGAAGGAAAATGGTATGGGTTGAGTTGGACGCCGGAGGCGGACGCCAATCCCGTGGCCGCGCTGGACGTCAGCGTATTGCAGGATCGCGTGCTCGCGCCGTTGCTGGGCATCGACGATCCGCGTTCCAACAAACGCATCGAATTTGTCGGAGGCATTCGGGGTACGGACGAACTCAAGAAGCGAGTTGACGAGGGCCGCTCAGCCGTGGCCTTTTCCATGTATCCGACCACCATCGATCAGCTCATGGCCATTGCCGATGCCGGAGCCGTCATGCCGCCCAAAAGCACGTGGTTCGAACCCAAACTTCGTTCCGGCTTGCTCGTCCACGTGCTGGAATAAAAGTGGAAACATGAAACAGACCGGCGTGAGGGCACGCCGGCTCCAGCATGCAGAAAACAGCCTTCGAAAATGTCTTCGTCGGAAAATTGGAAATTGCAAATCGCAAATTGAAAATGACTCTGGCGGGGACAACGGGGCTCGAACCCGCAACCTCCGCCGTGACAGGGCGGCGCTCTAACCAATTGAGCTATGTCCCCAAAAGAATTGCAGGCGATAGTTATAGCCGGTTATGAAACCATTTCAAGCAATAATCCGGAAAAAGTAAATAAACTGCTCAAATGCTCTTTTTGATGAAGAGGCCTGCGTCCGTTTCAATCCGGTCGCCCCGCACTTTTCCGATGACGATCTGCTTTTGGTTCCTGGTGCAATAGAGGTGCTTCCATTTCACGAAATAGGTTCCATAGGACAGGACTTCCGTCCCTTCCGTCATGAGCAGCGTTCGCTTTGGACCATTCAATACCAGGCAAATGGACGATTGCGGTTGTGTGTAGACGCCGGCCAAATCGAGACTTTCCGTTCGTTGGTTGCAAGCCGCATTCATGGATAAACAACAAACGCCAGCCGCCATGCCCAAGCCCAACAACCGTTGCTTATGATCAGTCATGCTGCCTGCCTCTCTTGAAAAAACGCCTCTTCTAGCCGATGTTAGCACAGGAAATGCCATCCCGATGCTGGTTAAAAAATCTGGTTGCAGGATTGCTTTCAAGGGTTTCTTTGATACGCTGTCGGGTGCCGATCATGGGAATAAAAAACATACGCAGAATTTTCGGTTTCATGGTTTGTTTCTTCGTGAGTTCCTCTGCATTTTCCGGCGAGCTTATTTCTGGTACGCCGGTCCTGGGTGCTTTTAAGACGACGCACTCATCCAACAGCTATACGTTCTCGGCCATGAAGGGCGATCGGATTAAGATCCAGATGACAAGACTTGACGAGGTGCTCGGGCCCTTCATGCAGATCTATGCGCCTGGCGGAGAGCAGAACGCGTATGCGGACAGCGACTGTTGCCATTATCGAGCCGCTCAGTTTAACTTGGTCGCGACCACGTCGGGCGTCTTTCGCGTGGTTTGCCGGGACCGGAAGAATGCCGTCGGCAGCTATTCGCTGTCCATGATCAGAATTTCCGGACAAGCCGCCTCGATCGAGCCGGAACGCGGCCTCTTGGATCCCTGGGACAAAAAAACAGGAAGTATCGAGCAACCCGGCGATTTCGATGCCGTCGTTTTCATGGGCGAAGAGGGCGCCCATGTAACGATTCGCATGGACGAGATCGATCCCCCGCTCAATCCTTTCATGCAATTGTACGATTCGGAGGCCGCTTGCATAGCCGTGGCGGAGTGCCGCCCTCCTCATCGGGTTGTTCTGATGAAAGTGAAGTTGCCAAAAAGCGGCGTCTATACGCTCCTATGCCAGGACCGTTATGTGAGCACCGGCCGCTATACCCTGATGATGGAAAAAAGGGACTAAGCAGCCCTCCGCCGCCTTTCGCGTTCTCCGTCCTAAGCCTGCCAAAACAACCCTGCTTAGGATCTCACCTGGCCCGTGCCCAGCACGACGTATTTGTAGGTGGTGAGTTCCTCCAAGGCCATGGGACCGCGCGCGTGGATCTTGTCGGTGCTGATGCCGATTTCGGCGCCCATGCCGAATTCTGCGCCGTCGGTGAAACGCGTCGAGGCATTGACGTAGACGGCCGCAGAATCCACTTGTTGGCTGAAAAGTTTTTGCGGCGCTTCCAATTCGGCCACGATGGCATCCGAGTGATGCGAACCATATTTGTTGATGTGGTCGATGGCCGCCTGCGTATCCGACACCACTTTCACGGCCAGGATCAGGTCCAGATATTCGGTGTACCAATCTTCCTCGGTGGCCGCCTTCATGGACGGTACATATTGCCGCGAAAGCTCGTCGCCCCGCAGTTCGACGCCCTTTGCCGTCAGTTTTGCCGCGATAGCCGGCAGGAAAATCGGCGCGATCTTTTCATGGACCAGCAAGGTTTCCATCGCATTGCAGACGCCCGGGCGCTGGCATTTGGCGTTTTCGACGATCTTCAAAGCCATCTCGAGGTTGGCGCTTTCGTCGACATAGACGTGGCAGTTTCCTTTGTAATGCTTGATTACGGGCACTCGAGCCATGTCGGTGACGGTGCGGATCAAGCCCTCGCCGCCGCGCGGAATCGCCAGGTCTACCTTGCCTTCCAGTTGCACCAGTTCCCGGACGGCTTCGCGATCCGTGGTGGCGATCAATTGAATGGAGTAGGGGGGAAGTCCCTTCGCTTCGCCGCCTGCCTGCAAGGCCTCCGCAATGGCCCGGTTGGAATGCATGGCCTCGGACCCGCCGCGCAAAATCACGGCGTTCGAAGTTTTGAAGCAAAGCGCCGCGGCGTCGGAGGTGACGTTCGGACGCGATTCATAAATGATGGCGATGACGCCGATCGGTACGCGAACTTTCTGGATCACCAGCCCGTTGGGGCGTATCCAGCGGCTGATCTTGATGCCCACCGGGTCCTTGAGCCCGACAATATCCCGTACGCCCTTGGCCATTGCATCGATGCGGGCGTCCGTCAATTGCAGCCGGTCCAGCAGGGCGTCGGAAAGTCCGGCCTGCCTGCCGGCTTCCATGTCGAGGGCGTTGGCGGCCTTGATGACTTCCCGGCGAGCTTCGAGTTCATCGCTCATGGCCTGGAGGATGGCATTTTTTCGGCGCGAGGAAAGTTGGTTGAGCAACCGGGCGGCAGCTACCGCCTGATCTCCCATTTTCAGCATATCGTCGTGAAGGCTCATGGTTCTCAACTCCCGTTTTCGATTCCAGTGACCACCAAATTGTCGCGGTGGATCACTTCATCATAATCCCGACTGCCCAGCAAGGCTTCAATTTCGGAGGTTTTTCGTCCCTTGATCTGCCGGATGTCGCTGGCGGCGTAATCGGTCAAACCCCGGGCAAAGGAAAGCCCATCCAGGGTTTTGAGCGTCACGACCGCGCCCGCCTCGAAATCGCCTTCCACCTCCCGGATGCCGATCGGCAGAAGGCTTTTGCCTTTCCCTATAATCGCGTCGCGCGCGCCGTTGTCGACCGTCAGCGAGCCTTGGGCCTTGTGAAAGAAAGCGATCCAGCGTTTGCGTCCGTTAAGGGATGGTTCCGTCGAGGCCGACACATTGGCCAGCAGCGTTCCCGTGTCCTGGCCGGCGACCACCTGGGTTAGAATGCCGTCCTTGCGGCCGTTGGCGATCACTACCGACGCCCCCATTCGGGCCACGGTCCCCGCTGCTTGCAGCTTGCTCGACATGCCGCCGGTCGATAGGTTGCTGCCTTTGCCCACCGCAAACCCGAGGACATCGTCGGTGACCTGTTCCAAAAAGCTCACGCGGCGCGTACGGCCTGCTCCCGCCGGCATTCGGAAGCCGTCGACCGTGGTCAATAAAATCAGCAGATCGGCCTCGATCAGCAGCGCCACCAGGGACGCCAATAAATCGTTGTCGCCGAATTTGATCTCGTCCACCGCCACCACGTCGTTTTCGTTGACGATGGGAATAATCCCGTTTCGCAGCAAAGCCTGCATCGTATTGCGGGCATTCAAGTGGCGGCGCCGGTCGTTCAGATCGGCATGCGTCAGTAAAACCTGCCCAATTTTGCAGCCGTGCTTCGAAAAAAGCTGGTCGTATAGCGTCATCAGCCGGGTCTGCCCGACCGCTGCGGCCATTTGCAGCTCCGGCAAGGTAGTAGGGCGGGTGCTCATGCCCAAGGTATGAACCCCGGTGCCAATCGCCCCCGAGGAAACCAAGACCACCTCATGACCTCGCTCCTGCAAAGCCGCCAAATCCCGGACCAACGTTTTGATGCGGCGCAAATCCGGCCGCCCCGTGCGCTGAACCAAAACCCGGCTTCCGACCTTCACGACAATCCGCGAGGCTTTCTTCAACTTCTGACGCAATTCTGTTCCGTTCATGATATTTCTTCCGTCCACAAAGTTCGATTGTTATCAGAACCCCGCCCTTCTGTCGAGCTGCCCGCCGCGAGACCCGCTCACGCATCGCTCTTTGGAGCCGGCGTGCCCCCACGCCGGTTTCCTCAAAAGAATGGACCCGCTAAACACGCCAAAAGGCGCGAAAAATCAGGAAAGCGAAAATACAGCGAAGATCTTTAGCGCAAAGTCCGTCAAGCAAAGTCGGGCAAAGGCCGCAAAGAGTATCCGGCGTGCATCGAAAATCTCTTTGCTTCAAGCCATGCAATCTGCCGGCCAACATGCTTTGGTCGCATTACGAGGAGACAAGATGGTGGGTTTCGCCTGTTTCCATGATGTTGGCTTCCGATCCTATCTGAGCGAGATGGTAGTGGCAGAATCAGAACAAGGCCATGTCAAGTCCTTCTGTTTATGACCCCCCATCGGCCCCTCATTCTCGTCCGGTCGCGACAGAGCGCGCCCCTCCAAACAGCAAGAACCCGCTTCTTCTCTCCTGGAGGGTTCCGCTCCGTCGGAACCTCTTTCCATTCTTTGTGAGCGGGGGCCGCAAAAAAGCGCAGAAGACGCAAAAGAAGAGGTGGTTGCTTGGCGTGATGTTAGAATGTGAACGATTTCTTCGAAAAAATCGCTTGATAAATTTAAATCACACAGTAAAGTCAGCGGCCTATTTTGTTGTGCCGCCAAAAGCGGTTGTTTTGATGGGGTAAGCGACTTGGTTGCGATTGAATGTCGAACATGATTTCGTTTTTTGTAACATCTATTTTTTCGTTTGTTGTCTACTTGCTGCTGACGGCGGGCTCGGGCTCGGTGCTGCGCCTTTGGTCGTCACAGGAAATCATGGCAGGGGCGGTGCTGGGTCTTATCACCGGGTTTGCGGCTCGCAAGTTTTTTTGCAGCCAGCGTCAGTCGGCCCCGCTCAATCCGTTGCGTTGGATCACAGCAGTGCTTTATGTCATCGGACCTTTTTTCATCGAAATGGCCAAAGCCAACGTGGATGTGGCCTATCGCGTCATTACCGGACGCATTCGCCCGGGCATTGTCCGGGTTAAATCCGGCATGAAGACCGATCTGGGCACGCTGATGCTCGCCAATTCGATTACGTTGACGCCCGGCACGCTGACCGTAGGCATCGACGAAGAGACCAACGATTTATTCGTGCACATGATCAACATCCCCGAGGGCACGGAAGCTCGTGAGTCGTTGGAAGCCCGCGAGGTCTTCTCGATATTCAACTGTCCGGCTTGGATACGGAGAATTGCTGAATAATGACCATTTGGATCTTTAGCGTATTAGTCATGGTGGCTCTGATGTTGCTGGCGATGATCCGGCTTTTTAAGGGGCCTACCTCTGCCGACCGCGTGGTGGCGCTGGATGCCATCAATACGCTGGTCGTGGCTGCCATGATCGTGTTGGGCGTGGTTTTCAAGCAGATCATTTTCATCGACGTGGCCATTATCTACGCACTCCTTTCGTTTGTCGGGACGCTCTACATCTCGAAGTATCTCGGAGGCGAACTGTGATCCTGAACGTTTTGATTTGGGCGGCCTTGCTGATCGGCCTGTTTTTCAATGCCTTGGGCGTCATCGGCATCCTTCGTTTTCCGGATGTCTATACGCGCCTGCACGCCGATACAAAGGCGACGACCTTCGGCTCCATCTTCACCTCGCTGGCCGTGATGTTGTATGGCGTTAGCCAGTTCTTTTCGACGACCGACGGCCAATACGCCGCGCTGGTCTTCCACACCATTATTGCTGTGATCGTACTGGCCGTCACGAACGCCACCGGAGCCCATGCGATCGCCCGGGCCGCCCACAAGCGCGGTCATGGCCCGAATCCTTCCGTGGTGGATCGCTTGAAGGAGACGTCGAAATGATCCTTTTGGCTATTCATATCCTGATTTTGCTCGGTTTGATCGTCAGCGCGGGGTTGGCGGTCTATTTCAAGGACTTGCTCTCTGCGGCCATTGCACTGGCGGCCTTCAGCTTGCTGCTGTCGATCGAATTCTATCTCCTGCAAGCGCCCGATGTCGCCATTGCGGAAGCCGGGATCGGCGCCGGATTGACCACCGCCATTTTCATCATCGCCATCCGCGGCACCAAGCGCTTCGAGGAGAACGAATAGCATGCGAACGGCCTTTATCAGCGCGATTTTGTTGATTCTCCTGGGCGGGTTCATTTATCTGGCATCCGACTTGTCCTTCGGAAATCCTGCGGTGACCGACATGGACGACTATTTCATCCGCCACGGCCAAGAGCAGTGCGGCGCCAACAACATCGTCACTACGGTGGTCTTCGATTACCGCGGTTTCGATACGTTGGGCGAGGCGACGGTGCTGTT
Organism: Lentisphaerae bacterium GWF2_57_35; assembly: GCA_001804865.1. Lineage (GTDB taxonomy): Bacteria > Verrucomicrobiota > Kiritimatiellia > CAIQIC01 > GWF2-57-35 > GWF2-57-35. The sequence goes on along the minus strand of MHBK01000045.1, from coordinate 23,541 downwards.
TACCGCCGTATTGGGCGTAGGGATCATGTTCCGGAAGCTCCGGAAGGGAGAAGAATATGAAAATGACTAAAATCGTCCGCTCGACGGCCGACATTTTCTATCCGTTCTGCCTGATCTTCGGGTTTTATGTGGTGGCGCATGGGCATTTGACGCCGGGCGGAGGGTTTCAGGGCGGGGCGGTGATCGCCACCGGGGCGGCGTTGTTGATCGTGGCTCGCGCCTATGAAGACATCTCCCAGCGCATCCGCAAAAATGCCTTGAAGCTGTGCGAATCGATCGGGCTGTTCATGTTCCTGGCGGCCGGCTTGAGCGGGTTGTTTTTGGGGCATCCGTTTTTTGCCAATTGGCTGGCGCAGGCCGGGTCGATCTTTGGACAACCGGTGGCCTGGGGACCCAATCCCGGCGATTTGAATACGGCAGGACTGCTGCCGTTGATGAACATCGCCGTGGGTATCGAAGTGCTCGGCGGTCTCTCGATCATTTTGCTCTACATGATTTCCGGCGTGAAGGAGAAGGAATAGATGCTCAGCAAAATTCTTATCAACTTCCCGCTGATCGCCGTGGTGCTGATCGCCATGATGGGGCTTTCAGCGATGGTGTTCAAACGCAATATCGTCAAGATCCTGATGGGCGTGACCATTCTGGAATCGGCGGTGAATTTGTTTCTGGTCGCCACGGGTTACCGGGAAGGCGGGATCGCCCCGATTTTTACGAACGCGCCGTCGACCCACATGGTCCTGCCGACCGTGCAGGCCCTGACGCTGACTTCGATCGTTATCGGTGTGGCAACCAGCGCCATGATGCTCTCGTTTGCCATGATCATCTATAAGAAATACGGCACCGTAGATGTGCGCAAGATCAGGAAATTAAAGGGATGACCATTTCCTCCATAGCTCAACATTTGCCGGCGTTGCTGATTGCAGTGCCTTTGCTGACGGCCTTTCTCACTCCGCTGATCGGGGGCGTGAATCGGACGCTTCGCATGCTCTGGGTGGCGCTGGGAATCTCCGCCACGTCGGCCATCGGCTTGGCGCTGGCCTGGAAGGTTTTTACGACCGGAACCGTGCTCTATGTGTTCGGTGCGGCCGCCGTCGGGCAGGTGCTTCCCATGGATTCGGGCGGCATTCCCATCCGCATCATCTTCGAGGTGGATGCGTTCAGCGCGTTGATGATCGTCATTGCGTCCATTTCCGCCTTTGCCATCACGATGTATTCGCTCGTCAGCGAATCTGAATGCTCGGGCCAGGACGGCTTTTACGCCCTCTTGTTTCTGCTCGTGGTCGGCATCATGGGCATGGTTGCCACGGGCGACTTGTTCAATTTCTTTGTGTTCCTCGAAATCAGTTCGCTGGCTGGCGCCGCCTTGGTGGCCTACCGGGTGGACAAGGGCGTGGCGGTCGAGGCCGGCCTCAAATACGCCCTGCTCAGCACGCTCGGCGCGCTGTGCGTGTTGATCGCCATCGGCCTGTTGTTCGCCCAGTACAATGCCTTGAACCTTGCGACCCTGGCCTCGCGCCTGCAATTTACCACGCTCGATAAAATCGCGCTGGCGCTGCTGATCGTGCCCCTGGCGATGAAGTGCGGCGCCGTGCCAATGCACTTCTGGACCCCGGATACGTACGCGACGGCGCCGTCGTCCATCACCGCGCTGCTGGTCGTTTCCAGCCAGGCGAGCCTCTACGGCTTGTTCCGTGTGCTCTTCTCGCTGTATGGACATTTGGTCCAATTCAACTACGCGACCTTCGGATGGTTCGTCATCATCCTCGGCGTCCTCTCGATGTTCGTCGGCGTGACGATGGCGATTCCGCAAAAAGACGTAAAGCGGCTGATGGCCTATCACGCGGTTTCGCAAACCGGCTACATGCTGTTGGGGGTGGGGGTGGGTCTCGCCGTGCTCGGCAATCGCTCCGCGCTTAATGCATACGGCCTCACGGCGATGGCTGGCGGCATCTTCCACATCATCAATCATGCCATGTACAAGGGCCTCTTGTTCCTGACCGCCGGCGCCATATTTTACCGCACCGGCACGCGCAACCTGAACAAGCTGGGCGGCCTGGGCCACACGATGCCTTGGACGATGGTCTTCTTCATGATTGGCGCGCTGGCGATTGCCGGCATTCCGCCGTTCAACGGGTTTGCCTCGAAATTGATGATTTACGAATCCGTCTTCCGCTTCAGCCCGTTCCTGTCGATCGTCGCGATGGTCGTCAGCATCCTGACGCTGGCGTCTTTCGTGAAGGTGTTTCATTCGATCTTCATGGGACCCCGCCGCGAAGAGTTTGCCGCCGCCCGCGAAGTGCCGGCTGCCATGATCTTCGGGATGGCGCTGCTGGCCGTCGTGGTCATGCTCTTCGGGTTATTCCCCCAGACGTTCATCGATGGCATGATTACTCCGGCCGTGACTGCCCTCGTGGATCGCGGCGCTTATATCTCGGCGATTTTAGGAGGTCATTGACATGGATGTGGCCTGGACAATGCATACCGGTTTCGGCTCGTGGAATCCGGCGCTTTGGCTGGCGGCTTTGCTTATTGCGCTGGTCGTGGCGCTGGCCATTCGGGCCTTGGGCCGCAAGGACTATCGTAAGAATTCCGCCCAGACCAAGCCGTTTATCTCCGGTAACGAGGAGCCGGCCCACGGCGGTGGCCATATTCCGGCTTCGAATCTTTATTGGGGCTTCCTCGAATCGATGAAGGCCTACTACGAGCGGCTGGTTCCCCTGCACACCGGCATGCTGGGGGATTATCTGGTCTGGTTCCTCGGAGTTCTGGCCGCCGTGCTTGTTATAGGACTGGTGATATGAGGCTTTCGCAAACATTAGGCAAATCGCTGTGGACGTTCCTGTTTAATTCGGGATCGTGCAACGGCTGTGAAATCGAGATGGTCGCGGCCGTGACGCCGCGCTATGATGTCGAGCGGTTCGGGCTCAAGCTCGTCGGCTCGCCGCGACATGCGGATTTATTGCTGATCACGGGCCCCGTGACCCGCAAGATGGCGCCCCGGCTGAAACTCGTGTATGAACAGATGCCGGATCCCAAGATCGTGGTGTGCGTGGGCGTATGCGGAATTTCCGGCGGCACTTTTTACGATTCGTACAACCTGGCGGGTCCGGTCGATCAAATCATTCCGGTGGATGTGTATGTTCCCGGCTGTCCTCCGCGCCCGGAGGCCATCATTCACGGCGTCGTTACAGCGCTGGCCAAGTTGGAGCAAGCGGAGAAAGTTTCATGAAGATGCTGGCGCCCCAGGAAATAGTCGACGTATTGAAGGAAGCCGCCGGCGATGCGTTCAAGGAAGCCCGCTGCACGGAGTGGGCAGAAGGCGTCAAAGGCAACAAAAGTCGCCAAGTCTGGATTCGCCTCGACCGCAAGGCGCTTCGCCCGGCTCTTAAGCGGCTGATTGAAATCCATTTCCCTCATTTGGGCGTGATTTCCTGCACGGACCTGGGCGAAGAGGTGGAATTATTGTATCATTTATTCGTGTATTACGGCGTCCCGCATAGTGAAATCATGGTAACGTTGGCTGTGTCGCTGCCCAAGACCGATTTGTCCATTCCGACCATCACGGATCTGATTCCCGGAGCTTTGGTCAGCGAACGTGAAAAACAGGAAATGATGGGCATTCGCGTGGAGAATATTCCCGATGGCCGGCGTATGTTCCTTCCCGACGATTTTCCGGAAGGCGTTTATCCTTGGCGCAAAGACGCCACGGGCATCCCGTCCGACATGGTCAAGGAACTTTGGACGACCGGTCGCGAGAACTTGAAGCCGCCAGAGGGCGCCGGCGCTACGGAAGAAGAGAAGAAGGAATAGGTGGACGCGACTCCCTGAGCGCAGCGTCCCGCGGAGTGGCCGACCTATCCACGGCGGGGAAAAGATAAGCGCGATTCCTTCGCGTTTGAAATGGCAGGCAGGAAATTTTATGAAGACGTTGGAAATCAAAAAAACCGCGCCGTACACGACTCAGATTGGTCCGGCGCATCCGGCCCTCAAAGAGCCGGTCATGTTCACCTTCGAACTTGAAGGCGAACGGATCCGCAAAGCGGATTTCGCTCCCGGCAAGGCGCATCGCGGCATCGAATGGATGGGGCTGCGGCGCAACTGTGTGCAGATCGTCTATCTGGCCGAACGCATCTGTGGGATTTGCGGCATTACTCATTCCCTCTCGTTTTGCCGCGCCATTGAGCAAGTCGCCCAGATTCAGGTGTCGAACCGGGCTCATTACATTCGGACGATCGTCGGCGAGCTCGAACGCATTCATTCTCACTTGCTCTGGGCTGGCGTGGCCGCCCATGAGTTGGGCTTCGATTCTGCATTTTACCTGGCGTGGCGCGTGCGTGAAAACGTCATGGACCTGCTGGAATATCTGACCGGCAATCGCGTGCATTACGCGATCATCCAAATTGGCGGCGTGCGGCGCGACATTACCCCGGACATGGTTCCCAAGATCGAGGAATCGCTCAAATTTTTCGAAGGCGTCTACGGAAAGCTCGCGTCCATTTTCCTGGACGACACGACCATCCAGATGCGTTGCCGCGACTGTGGCGTGCTGACGCCGGAAGAGGCCTTGAAACTTTGTCCCGTCGGGCCCACGGCTCGTGCGTCCGGCGTACGCAAGGATGTTCGGGTGGACCATCCCTATGCGGCTTATGCCGATCTTGAACTTCAGCCCGTTACGCCCGATCAGCTTACAGGCGAGATCCGCGGCGACGTATACGACCGGATTATTGTTCGTTTACTAGAAGTGAAGCAATCGATCGGCATTATCCGCCAGTGCCTGGCGCAAATGCCCGACGGGCCTATACTGGCCGTGCCGAAGATGGCTTTATTGCTCGCGCAACTGAAGAAAGCCGAAGGCGAAGCGGTGGGTCGGCACGAAGCGCCGCGCGGCGAAGTGATGCATTACGTCCGTATGGGCAAGCAGGAAAGTCCTGTGGCGTGGAAGGTCAAGGCTTCGTCTTACAGCAATTACATGTCGTGGGTCCCCATGCTGGAAGGCGAACAAGTAGCCGACATCCCCATCATTGTTGCTTCAATCGATCCCTGCATTTCCTGCACGGATCGCGTGACCATTGTGGGGGATCAAGGCGCGCAAGTGTGGACCAAGGAAGAGCTGCATCGTCTGTCCGTGGAGAAAACCCGGCAGTTGCAACTGGGATAGGGACGCGACTCCCTGCCCGCAATGCTGCGCATAGCGTTGCAGGCGGGCACTCGCGCCTTGAAGAGGCGGCCAGCGGAGTGGCCGCCCTACCTAAGACAAAGGTGGGATCTGATTTAGGAAACGACTTATGAACATCGGCAATTTGATCATGGTGGTGGTCGGCACGGGAGCGATGGCTCTTTTCGGAATCGTTGCCGGGCTGTTTTATATGGGCATCGATCGGGTGCTGGTTGCCCGCATGCAAGCTCGTATCGGGCCTCCGCTTCGCCAGCCCTTCATCGACATGGCCAAGCTGATGACCAAGCAGAACATTGTTCCGGCCAATGCGATTCCCTGGTTGTTCAATGCGGCGCCCTTGGTCGCCTTGGCGTCCTCCATTTCCATCATGCTTTATATCCCGTTGGGCTCCTTTGCCCCGATTTTCCGTGGCTATGGCGACTTGATTCTGATCGTATACCTGCTGGTGATCCCGGCTTTGGCCATGGTTGTCGGCGGGTTGGCCTCAGGCTCGCCCTATGCGACCATTGGCGCACAACGCGAAATGGTCACCATGATTTCCTATGAATTGCCCCTGGCGACGACGATCATCGCGTTTGCGTGGAAGTATGCGCAGTTGGGCTTGGATAACCCGTTCTCGTTGGCCACGGTCGCCGCCACGCCTATTTGGTCGCAGGTAGGGCCGCTGGGGTTTGTCGGCTGTTTGTTGCTGCTTGTGACGATGATTTTGGTTACGCCCGGTGAATTGGGCAAAATTCCGTTCGATACTCCCGAGGCGGAAACCGAATTGGCCGGCGGTTTGCTGGTGGAATATTCCGGGCGAAATTTGGCCCTGTTTTATCTGTCGCTGGGCGTAAAAGCCATCGTACTGACCGCCGTGGTCGTGGCCTTGTTTTTCCCCTACAATCTTTCCAGCTATCTTGCCATGAGCGCCCTGCCGGCGCGCTTGGTTGATGGCGCTTTTTTTCTGGTGAAGATCTTCGTAATCATGTTTTTCTCCGTTTCGCTGATCCGCATCGCCATGGCCCGATTCCGGATTACGCAGGTCGTCGACGTTTACTGGAAGTACCTCGGCGCCCTTTCGTTGGTTGGACTGATTTTGGTCATGGTCGATTCTTTTATTCGTTGAGGTGACGTATGAGTTTTCCGATGATTCCCGAATTGTTGGGTCAGTTGCTGAAAAAGCCGGCTACCAACCCGTTTCCGGCGCCGCAGCTTCCTCCCACCATTACCGGCTATCTCAAAGCCGTGGGCGAAGGCAAGGCGACCATGAATCCGCCGGTTCCCGTGCCGCCGAACATGCGCGGCAAAATGGTTTATAACCGCGGCACCTGCATTGGCTGCAGTCTTTGCATCAAGGTCTGTCCGGCCCGCGCTATTGAATTGGTTCCCCAGACCAAAAAAGTTCGCATCTTCGTTTCCCAATGCATCAATTGCGGGCAGTGCACCGAAGTCTGCCCTAAAAATTGCCTGAACCTTAGCGATGAATTTCTCATCGCCGATACCGATCGTTACTCCGATAAGCTCGTCCTTGGGTAAGGGAAGCGGACCGGGAATGGGTGTGATTTTCCTTCATGTAGAGCTGGCCAAGGAAAATCGTCGCAAAGGGTTATAGCTACAAGAATACTTCTGTTTTGGAGAGGCGCGCTCCGTCGCGACCGGAAGAAGAGAGTTCCGACAGAGCGGAACCCTCCAAAAACTTTGAGATCTTTTCGGATTTGGCAACGAATAAGATAAGCAACGAATAAAGAGCCATTCCATCCGCGTCTTTCATTTGTTGCTTATCCTATTCGTTGCCCATGATCCCTGTCTTTTTCAAAAGGATTTCACGTCACTCTTTGCATTAAGCCCTCCGGCCGCTATGGATCGAGCGACCGCTTGCCCAGCGCCGGATCGCCGCACGGGGCGGGACTCCTCCCGATAAGAATTGCCCCACGGATGGCAAAGCGGTCCCACGGATTAAAGAGTGTTCAGAAGAGTCGTCCCTTCATCGCTATTGATCTCCTATTGATGGAGAAGGGCGCAATGCGGCCTCAGAAAGCCGAAGAGCCCGTCTTCGCCCGCCTGCGCATCGCAACGCGAAGCGTTGCGGGCAGGGGAAGCCGAGCCACCTTCAGGTCCACTTCGGAGCGGCTGCATGACCCTTAAGGCTCAGACTTGACGATCCGTGGGACCGCTTTGCCATCCGTGGGGCTCCTTCTTCTCCTGAAAGAGTGGCCCCACGGATGGCAAAGCGTCCCACGGATAAGGAATGATGACTCGTTTGTATGACGACTCTCTTGGAAAATTTTGTGTATAAGAGACAGGCTTCTGGCCCCGGCTTGTTCCCGCGCCGGATTTTGTTGTAAAGAGCCTATTACAGCCGTTGTGCCGCTGAATCGGATATGGGTTTCCTGTCGGTATTTGTTTTTGGTTACGGGCGTCTCCTCATCCTGGTTCGAATTCTCGTGGCTTTCTCTTGGCAGACAAGTACGTTCTCTTGTATATAGTTCCGCCCACAAGAGATGCTTCTTGAAGGAGTCTAATAGAAGAGGATGCTGTTTATGCTTAGAGGATGTCTTGTTTTATGCGGTTGTCTTTTTTTAGTCGTTGTCCAAAGTGGATGCTCAACTCCGAAATGCGTGCAGGCCTATGAAGGAGAGCAAAAGTCCGATCAGGAAATCGCAAGAATCTTTGCCGAAATCCCGATGGTTTCCGTCGCGAAAGACTTCGCTGATTCCATTGCTATCGTGAAGGTTGATGAACGAACTTTACGGGGCCGACCCACAGAGATTACCGTTCTTCCCGGTACTCATGAACTACTCGTAAGATTTTTTGACGATCGACCGATGGGCCGAATGAATAGTTGGTTAGCCGACTTGCTGTTAGCCAGTTGGATCAGAAAAGTAGATGAAAAGCATTGCAAAATTCTTCCCTTGGATGCCAAAGCGGGTCATACGTATTTAATCAAATATGGTGTTTCACATTCTTCAGACACCTTCAAGAATCCTACCACACGGATCATTTCCTACACCATCGAAGATCACGGCGAAGGCTATGTAGGCGGCCCTGTGTCTCTACAAAGAGCTCCCATACGAAGATAAGAATCCGAATCAATTCGGTCTGCGTGATGCCTTGCAGCTGGTTTGTTTAATGCGGCGCCATTTATTCGTTCGTCTTTTTTTGAAAAATATCGGTTCCTATTCATAGGGAAAGAGATGAATGAATGCCTTTTTTCTGCCTGTTTATTGATTTTTCTCGTATGGCGCGTACGTTGAAATTGAGCCGGGATTGAGCAATGCGTTCGATTAGGCTGACAGATCATATAGGAATGGATCGGTATAAATGATCCTACCTGATGTGAGTCTGAAAGCGGTCCGTAGCGGTGCGGATACGCATTACCAATTCCGGCCATTATTTTATATATGCTCCTTACGCCTCCAAATGGTCCTGAGACTCTTTTCTATTTTGACGCATTGATTTTCATCTTTTTGCGCGTACTTTTTTGGTGAAAGCCGGAAGTGTGTGATGTGTTCATTGAAAAACCTTCGGATCATTAGGCGGATGGGATGGTCAGAAAAGTATGACACCCCCTAATGACGTCCCCAGGCTCGCGGAAGCGATATTAGAACCATCACCCATTCCGGCTGTATTTAGCAAGCCTTGCTGTTTCCACCCAAGCGACAAACGCGCATTCATGGACTTCACATTTCATTCAAGTTTTTATGGAAAGCGATGAAGAAGAGGCTGGATTGAAGCACAGATTTTAGTCCCAACGATTCGGCGTCATCTAAAAGAATTTGTCCCTTAAAGATGCTGTCTCCGCCCTTCGCTTTCTTTGATATGCCAAGATAGCAACCGCTTTGCTTCGTACTTTTATCCAGGCTGATGATGGTGCTTGAGCCAGCTGCTTCATGATACAACCCCGACCGGCTATCGCTGATCTTTTCCCTGCGGCCTTCCAAGACCAGCAGCATGGCGCAAATGTCGGAGAAATCCAGTTTTACTGTTACTTTGTTGCTCCAGTCAAATGTGGCCGGTTTTCTTTGGTCATTGGACGTCGTCACGAGGCTTTTTTGCTTCGCCATCTCCATGAAGATGCAGTCATAGCGATCTTCACCCGGGCGGTTCATACGCAATTCGAATTGAATCGCCGTACCCGTGCCTTGAGAATTGGCGTGGTAAAAAGCGAGTCGCCCTCTATGTTCCTGCTCTCGTTTTCCGGGTTTGCGTTGTTCGATGCGTTCGGCCGCATCGGCCGTTGCAAAGGTTGAGTTTTGTTCGTCTCTCATGTTGTCTTCTTTTTGTTTAATTTCATCTTTCCATCTATCAGGGATGTCGCAAGATTCTCCAGTATTTTGCGTTCGACGACCGCGTAGCATTTCACCTCGTGGTCGTCAATTTTCAAGCGGAAGGCCCGAACATCCACCCCCTTCATGGTTCGAAGAAGGTCCTCAATATCAGAACGAGATTTCCGGTCATTCTCATCCTTTTGAATTTTGTTTTTCATTGCAGCTTTCGATTAAAACTCATCATGTTTTCCAGCCCTTACATCATGCTTCAAGAAAAGGGTCGCAGGCATTTTTGGGCTGCGATTCGCGGCCAGACCCGACGCGCGTCTCGCCACAGAGGCCGGCTTAACAATCCGGCGATTCAAAGATCCATTTGGTCAAAGTTTTCTTTGGCGTCCTTATCCGATGAATCTTCTGCATGGTTTGAATTCCACTTGCCGCCAAGGAACTGAACTCGATGAGCTTTTACCCTGAGTTTGGATCGTTTGGCTCCCTCCGGCGTATCCCACTGATCGAATTGCAATCGCCCCTCCACCAACACGGCCGAACCCTTGGTCAGAAATTCCGCACAGGTCTCCGCTTGTCGTCCCCAGGCCACCACATCCGTGAAACAGGTCGATTTCACCTCCTTCCCTTCCTTGTCACGGTAGTTTTCAGAAATGGCCATCCGCAAATCGGCGACGGAGGTCCCCGATGGCGTGTGTCTCAAAACCGGATTGAAGGTCAGATTGCCCATTAAAAACACGCTATTAACCGAGCCCATGATGTCTCTCCTTAAGTGCTGTTTATGTCATGCCTTTGAGTATTCCCGACGATGCTCATCCGCCGGGGCCATAGTAATAAAGAAACGAGCAGAAGAGTTTTCCGGAGAAAAGTGAGGGAAAGTAAAGAAAAGAGTCCAAAGTCCAAGGTCCAAGGAGTCCAAAGTCCAAGGTTTAAGAAGTCCAAAGTCCAAGGTCCAAAGTCGGAAGAGAAAGAGTGAATGTTTTCAGGCTTTGGACCTTGGACTCCTTGGACTTTGGACTCTCTTACTCCGGCTTGGCGTTGTCGTTTGATGTGCGATATTCAGCTCGTGATTCTGCGGCTTTGGGAAGAGGGGTCGGAGCAGATATCTGTTCGTAGCTGCTTTGCGTGTGGATGCGCTCTTTCGCCAGAGAGAGCTCAATCCATTGGCGCTCGTCGTCGAGATAAGCCCATCGCGGATCGAGGGGATGCTGCAGCGCCGGGCCGGTTTGTTCCTTGAGGGAAAGAGGAATGGGTGTCTTTTCGATCAGGTTGGCGTAGATCGTCATGGCTTTCGCTCGTTCCGATTCCGCCATCATCCCTGCGGTCCATGCTGGCGGCAGTGTGGCGACCCGGCGCGTATTCCATATGCAGAGAACGCGTGTCAGCAGGGCCTCGCCCCCGAGATTCAATTCACCCGGTATGGCGGGTTGGCTGAATCGGCTGAAAGGGGCAACGAGCAGCTGTCCGTCAGGGCCGATATTCAGAATGGCAATGTAGCGTGGTCGAGCGGACAAGAGGGGCTCGGTCGGGCACAGCAACAAGATACTTCCGGGAATCGGGCTTGTTTCGGGCCATGAAGCGCCCGTTGGCGGTTGATGAGACACTGGGGGCGTCTGGTTGTCAGCGTCTGCCAGCAACCGATCGGCATGCCACTCGGCCATCCACTCGCTCAGCTTGCGTTGTTGCCCATCAGGATTGAAGTTCGATGGGATGGGGGGCAGCTTATTCATCGTTCCTCCACTACGGCTCGGAGAGTTTGGTAGGCCGGATCCAGACGGGCCTGGCCTGCGATCAGTGTGGACAAGGCTTCGAGCGCCCGGATCGTGAGGATTTGCAGCGCCTGGCGATCCTCGTTCTCATGCTTTTTCTTCAAGTCGGTCGCGACGCGCTCGCAAAGTTTTCGATGCGCATCGTTCAGAACGCTCTTTCGACATCCGGCGGTTCGCTCGACCTCGGGATGGGCCAGCGACAGGCCCATTTCACGCGCCAGCAAGGCGACCCGTTCCCGGTGACCAAGTTCGCCAGCCCATCGTTGTGCGTGCCGCTCCGCCAACTGTTCCAGTTCCCGCATGGAGGCTTCCGCTGAAGGGTCCGAGTCGCAGGGAAGCAAATCTTCGATCGTCAGGCCGTTGGCATTTGGCGTTGCCGCATCGTTCAGCGAAATCATGAAGACGGGCGAATGCTCGCGGCGGAGATAATCCCTGACCACGTCCCTGACGAGCAGTACCGTGCCGCTTTCCAAGGCCTCATGGGCTCGGTCGCCATGAGCCCGGGCGAAAAGCCAATCCTTGTAGGCCTTGCCGTGGCCATTTCGGTTGATGACCATAGAGGTTTCCAGCCGATGCATGCACTCCATGGCGGGAATGGACGAGCAATGCCCTTTTGCGTTAGTTCGGCGCAGGTACCGTCGCGTCTGCCGGTTGAAATGAGCTGCCACAAACGTCTCAAGCTGTTCGCGCGCCCCCGCCGAGCAAAGCGCGGCTGCGCAACGTTCCTTCCATTCGGTCCAAGACGACAAGGGTATTCGCGGCGGTCTGTCGCCTTGAGTTTCACGTTGAATAGCTGGTTCGTCACATGGCGTCGATTTCATGTCCCCGGAATTCCCCCGATGTGTTTCCATAGGCGCGAATGCTAGCAATCCTTTATGCAGGCTCAAGCCTATTTTCTCGCTGCATTAATTTTCAATGAACATGCAGACGGCTTTCTGGGTATCCATACCAACGTCGCTTTTCAGAATCTTGACGGACGAACCCAGGAGCATTCCGAAGTATGTCGTTTAATGCCGTTGTCTGCCCATTTATTGCGGTGGCGTGTCTGTCGATGGTCGCTGCTGCGAAAGGGGATATCGTGGACCCTCGATATTCCAATACCATCGCCCAGGCAACCGCCTACATTACCAACGCCATGGCCGAACAACAGGTGACCGGCTGTTCGGTGGCGTTGCTCGACGATCAAACCGTGGTTTGGGCGCAAGGCTTTGGCCTGGCGGACGCGGAGGCGGGCTTGCCGGCGACGACGTCCACCGTTTTCCACATCGGGTCGGTCTCCAAGGCGTTCACCGCCGCGGCTGTCCTGCAATATGTCGGGGAGGACCTGCTGAATTTGGATGAGCCGTTGACGAACATCTTGCCGTCGCTGAGTTGGAAGCTGCGTTATCCCTCGGCGCGTCCCATCACCCTGCGCGACGTGCTGAGCCATCATTCCGGTCTGCCGGGCGATTTGTTGCGCGGCGGCTTCGTCACCCGCCCGATGGACAACGGCTATGCCAACATCACCAACGATCTGGCGCAGACGTATCCGATTTTCGAGCCGGATACGGTTTATTCCTACTGCAACGTCGGCTTTGTGCTGGCGGAGGCTGTGATCGAAGCCGCCGCGCAATCGCAAGGCGATTTTCGCCCGTTTACCGAACTGGTCGACAGCCGGATCTTTGAGGCGCTGGGCATGGAGGCCACCTCGTACCTTAAGGACAAGCCGGCGATCGTCGATTCTTTGGCGGTTCCCTATGTGGCCGGGCAGCGCGAACCCGAGGAGTTCATCAGTATTTACGGCACCGGCAGCATGTACAGCCGGCCGACCGATCTGGCTTTGTTCATGAGCGCTTTGTTCAGGGGAGGGGCGCCGATCTTGTCGAACGAGTTGTTTCAGGCGATGGTGACCGACCAGTCCTCCAACTCGCTCTACGACGCCTGGCTCTGGCTGAAGACCGGCCTGGGGTGGGATACGGTGCGGGACCCGCGGCTCGATTATGCCGGGCGCTTGTGTTTTAAGACCGGCGGCACCATGGCGTATTCGGCCATGATGGAGCTGCTGCTGGATCACAAATTGGGCGTGGCCATCATGACCAGCTCTAGTTGCGATATTCCCGTCAGCGGCGCGCCCTTTATCCTGCAACGCGCCTTATACGATAAAACCGGCATCCCTTGGCCAACCAATGCCGTGGCCTTTCCCACCGCCGCCCAAACCGTCAGCCAGGTTGAGCTGGATGCGTTGGCGGGCATTTACGTCGGGGCCATCGGCTATGACGTGGTGGAGGCGAATGAGGGGACGCTGACCTATCGCATGAATGTGCCGGAAAATGGTCTGGAGGTCAGCAACCTGGTCCTGCGCACCAACGGCTGGTTCATGACGGATGACTCGCCTGCTTCCATCGTGTGCTTCACCAATATTCATGGGCAGGACGTGGTGCTGAAGAAAACGGCCCAGGGGGCGGCGATCCTGCCGACCATCCTGGCCACGCGCTACGATCCTCCGCCCCTCAGCGCGGCGTGGAGCAATCGGCTGGGGAAGACCTGGGTGGCGCGGAACATTCCGGTGTGCGATTACATGGCCCGTGTCGGCGGGGAGCCGTGGCTGACGTTGCGCCAAAGCAACGGCGTGTTGCATGTGCTCACCGGCGGCTACGGCGCCAATCGCGCGCTGGACCCGCAGAACGATCAGCTCGCGTTTCTTGTCGGGCTGAACAATCGCGGCGATTCGTCTTTGCAGATTTTGTCGGACGGCGGACAGGACTATGTGCTTTATGCCGGGTACGTTTTTGGGCCTGCGCCGGAAAGCCTGCCGGCGACCATGTCGCTTACCGGTTCCATCGCGCGGGCCGGATTCTCCGAATGGTATGAAATTAATCCGGCAGCGCCGGCGGCGCCCGTGGGCGGCGTTTCCAATGTGTTTTACGAATTAGCGCTGTCCGGCGCGCCGTCCAACTTTTTGCTGCGCCTTCATGGGGACGGAAACGTGTTGCTCGACGAACTGCGCGGCAACGGCGGGCTTACCGTTGCTTCTGGGCGCGGGCCCCTGACGCTCGAGGTTCAGCCGGATGTGGACGGCGTACAAACCGGCTCGTTTCACGTGGCCTTCAACATTCCTTTGCTGGTCCGCGAAATGCGGAAAGCAGGCAACGCTTCAGAAATCGTCTGGCAGGGCGCTTCCAATTCCACGTTCGGCATCGAATCTGCCGAAAGGCTGACGACAGCGGATGCCTTTGTCCCTTCGATCACTAACATCGCCGCCACAGGCTTGCTCGGTTTGCATAACCAGCCGGCCTCGCCGGACGGCGCTTTGTTTTATCGCCTGCGCGATGCCTCTGCCCCGGCCAACCGGCTGGGACGCGTCATCATGCTTTCGGACTTTCATATGAGCCCGTTCGCCAATGCCGCCATCACGGAATCGTTGCGGACGAGCGCGATCTCCGAATGGGACGACCTTCTGGCCGCCGCCACCAACGGCTACTTTACAAAAGACGCCACGGGCCAATCCGTCACTACGCCCATGCTCTTCAACTCTGCGCTCACGAATGCTTGGGCGGCGTGCCCTCAACCCGACGGCATCCTCATGGGCGGCGATTTCCCGTATTACGATTTCGGCCTGTATTATCAGCAAGTCACGGGCGATTCCGATCCCGCTCATTGGAAGCAATTGCTGATAAAAACGATCGGCTACTCCTTGCTGAAGATCAACCAGACCTGGCCTGGCGCCCCCGTCTATTTCTGCATGGGCAACAACGACACCTATCTCGCCGATTACGACATCACGGTGGGCGATGCCTTCTATGCCGATACCGCCGCCTCGCTGTATGACGCAGGTCTTGGCGGCCTCATGAACTACTCCGACTTCACCGCCACCTTCACGAATGCCGGAAACTACACCGCTCCGTTTGGGACAGGAAACGTCATCGCTTTGCAGTCGCTTTATGTGTCCGCCAATTATCCTCGCGGCATGGCCGAGGGAAGCAACCAACTGGCCTACCTGCAGGAGCGCCTGGCCGACTGCGATGCACAGGGCAAGCCCGCCTGGCTGTTGTTCCACATCCCGCCCGGGGTCAACGCCTACGACACCTGGAGTCATTGGCGCACCGGCGATACGCACACGGTCTGCACCGACTGGCATGCCGACTATCTTCAACCCTTCTGCGAGATCGTTGCCCGCTACTCCAACACGGTTGCCGGAATATTCTGCGGACACAGTCACCTGCGGAATTGGGCCTTGATCAACGACCCCTCCACCTCGAATGCCGTGGCCGCTGCGCAGATTGCCAACGGACTGTTGTTCAATCACGGCAACAATCCGGCCTTCAGCGTGTTCACGTACGATCGCGCGACCCTGGCGCTCCGGCGGGAATATTCCTACAGCCTCGACTACAACGCCTGGAAGGGCCGCACCGGCTCCGCTGTTTGGGATCTGCGCTACAGTGAAAGCCAGGGTTATGACCTTGCCGATCTCTCGCCCTCCAGCTTGCTGACCGCCTGGAACAACATGGCCGTCGCCGGCAGCGCCGGCTACGGCTATTACTCGGCCGAATATACCGGCGGCCGCACGCCCTACGCCCCCACAACCACCAACTGGCCCGTCTATCACGGAGCGCTTCGATGGATATTGCCCGAGCAGTTTATAGAAAATGTAACGTCGCCGTGATAAACGGAGAACTGGGTAGGACTTTTAGATCCAGGAATCGATCGTTTTTCTTTTTTGCTGTTCCACGGGTATAATGGACCCGCAGCTTAATTTTCTTAGGAGCGCATCAACGATGATTCATTTCGCTTGTCCTCGCCGGTTTTCCAATCCTTGGAAAAAACACCGCCCCATTTTCCAATCATTGGAAAAATGCCGTTCGAATTTTCCAACCATTGGAAAACTTTTTCTACTGCTGGCGCTGATGGCGAATGGGGTGGGCGCCGATTGGGCGGACTTGTCTATCACAACGAACATGCAGGCCATTGCGGAGGGGGCGGCGGACCGGACCGGGGTGGGGATCGGATTGCGGGTGGACGATCCGATGTTGGGGACGGGAGCTGTGGCCGCTGGCGTGGCGCAACTGGAGCCGCCGGTTCCCCTGAAGCCTTCCGACCGGTTTCGCATCGCCAGTTGCAGCAAGACGTTTACGGCGGCGTCCGTTTTTCTTTTGAAGGAAGCGGGCTTGATCGATTTCGATCGGACGGTGGCGCATTACCTGCCGCAGTACGACATTCCGAGCAACAACGTGATTACGGTACGGCAGTTGCTGACGCACACCAGCGGCTTGCCGGATCACAACAACGACACGAATTACTTCGATCGGATTTACATGGAGCATCCCGAGACCTATTTCCCGGCGACGCAGATTTTCGCGGTGGTCCGGAGCCTGCCGAATCATTTCGCGCCGGGGGAGCAATACAGATATTGCGATACAGGCTTCTACATTCTGCATTTGCTGATTGAAGAATTGAACACGAACGATTGGACGTACGCGCAGTTTGTGGAGAACCGATTGCTCGATCCGTTGGGGCTGACGAATTCGTTTGTGCCCCAGGCGTCGAACGGCTGGCTGCAATTCATTCCGGGCGATCACGCGTGGGGATACATTCCAATAGGCGGTACTTTTGCCGACGTGACCGACCTCGGCCAGTCGTGGGATGTCGGGTGCGGGGGCATGGTGTCGTCGTTGGACGACTTATGCAAGTGGGGCAGGGCCTTGTATGGCGGCAGCGTGCTTTCCTCCAACTCGCTGGCGGAGATGCTGACGGTCACGCCTCAGTCGCGGGCGGCGAAGACGGCGTATGGCATGGGCATGAGTTACTCTCCGGCGTTGGGCTACGGGCATAACGGAGCTACCTGGGGCTACTTCACGCGCTTTAACTACGACCCCTACCGGCGCACGGCCTATGCCCTGGTGGACAACTCGGAGGATATGTCGACGGCTTACTTGATCGAAAGCGGTCTGCGGCAGGCGAAGCGGGCGCTGCATTATTCGGACATCGAATCGCCCCGCTACACGAACACGATGGTGCAGGCGGGCGCGGTCATCACGAATTTCATGGCGCAGTACGGCATTCCCGCGGCGAGCATCGCGCTGGTGGAATCGAATGGCGTGGCGTGGGCCCGGGGCTTTGGGCTGGCCAATGTGGATGACGGCACGCCGGCGTCGTCCGAAACGGTGTACATGCTGGGTTCGATCAGCAAGACGCTGACGACGGCGCTGCTGATGAAGCAAGTCGAGGCGGGCCGGGTCAACCTGGATGTTTCGATCACCAATTATCTGTCCGAGTTCGCCATGCAGCCGCGCTTCAACGGCGGCATTACGGGGATTACGACGCGGTTGATGCTGAATCATCATTCCGGCCTGCCGGGCGACATCTACAACGGCTGCCAGGGTTTTGTCTATTGGGATGGATATACCTCCTGGCTGCTCGATTATTTCAAGGACGATTATCCGATGACCGCCCCGGGGCAGATCGGGCCCTACTGCAACAGCGGCTTTGTGCTGGCGGGGGAGATCGCGGCGCGGGCGCAGAATACCAATTTGATCCATCAGATTCAAAACGAGCTGTTCCAGCCGTTGAACATGCGGCACACCTCGTTTTTGCCGATCCTGGAAAATCTGGCGACAGGCTATATAAGCGGTCAACCGCAACCGACGGTCGCGTTCAACATGCCGGCCACCGGGGGCGCGTTTACGACGGTGGAGGACATGGCCCTGTTTATGTCCATGCTGCTGGGCGAGGGGGTCGGCCTTACGGGGCAACGCACGCTATCCGCGGATACCATCACAAATCAGATGGCCAAAGCGTCCCCGTCAGTCTTGGATCTGGACAGTTATTTCCAGCCGGGCCTGGGTTGGGACTCGGTGGCCGATCCGTCCATGCTTTATGCGGGGCGTACGTGGATAAAAGATGGGGACACAGGCAGCTTTGGAGCGCTGTGCGAGCTGCTGCCGGATCAGCAATTGGGCGTCATCGTGATGTTGAACAGCGGGCATGTAAGCAAATACAAGATGGTGCGCGAGTGCCTGCGCCAGGCCGTCCTTGAAAAGACCGGCCTGACGAATTCCTTCCCGCCGTTGCCCGCCGCAACCAGCCTGACCGATCCGGCGCAAATTGCGGGACACTATGCCGGGAATAAATGGCTGTCGCGCATCGATATGACCCATTCCAATTTCCTCGATTGGGCTTACCGGCTGGAGTCCGCCGCGCCCACTACGAGCCGGTTGTCGCTGGTTGATGGCGTGTACAGGAAGGCGGGCGTACCGGATGCGTATTGGACTTTCACGAACGTTGCCTGGGGAACGACCAACTATACGCTCATGCTGTTTCACGGAAACGACGGCTCGGCAAAAGCGGAGTTGATGTATGACGGCCAGGCTCGCAACTTGATCGGAACAAAGTTCTCGCCGAAGCCGCTGTCGGAGGCGTGGCTCAACCGTCTGGGCCAGCGCTGGCTTTACAATAGCCTGCTGGACCAGGGCCTCAATTGGTATGGGCCGACGATGGAGCTTTGCGAAGCGGACGGCGTCCTGACCCTTACGCAAGGAGGCGACACGGTTCCGCTGCTTCAGGCGGACGACGATACGGCTTTTTCAGTGGCCTTGGATCATCGCGGCGACAGTGGGCTGCGCGTGATCATGACCAACGGCCATGAGGAGCTAGTCTATGGCGGTTATCGGGCGATCAATGTAGCGGATATGCCAGCGTTGACGCCGTTCAGCAACGAGGTTGGCGCGCTGGCATTTCATAACACCGATTGGCGTCGCCTCGAAGTCGAGCCCGGGGTGCAGTGGTTCTTCACGGTCGCGGATACCTCCGGCGTGATGCAGGTCGATTTGTGGCTCTACAGTGAATCGGCGGGCTTGGTCATGCCCATTGCCAACGAGACCGGCGCCCTGTCCTGGCAGGCGGAGACGGGCGATACGCTGTATCTGGCTGTGACCGCCACCAACAGCGTCACATATCGCCTGCGCGCCTACAACTATACCGGCGTCATTGCGCAGGTCTCGGCGCTGATCAGCAATCGGATGGATGAACTCGACATGGGCGGTTGTGGTTTCGCGTTGGTGGATGGCGCGCAGACTGTGGTTCAGACCGGTTACGGTCTGGCCGACAAGGAGCACGGCATCCCCGCGAATGACGGCACGGTTTTCATGATCGGTTCCTGCTCGAAGACGTTTGGCGGAGTTGCGGCGATGCAGTTGGCGGAGCAGGGGCTGCTGGATCTCGACGCCCCCCTGACCGACGCGCTGCCCTCGTTCTCGATTAATCAACGCTTCCCTGGAAACATCATTACGCCACGTACGATTTTGACGCATCATTCCGGCATGCCCGGCGATATTTTCAACGGCATGTTCGACATGCGTCGCAACCGGGATCTTTCCGCCTGGATGACCCATTATCTGGCGGGCGATTATACGCTCATGCCTACCAACACTTTTTGGTCGTACAACAACAGCGGCTTATATGTGCTCAGCCTAATCATTGAACAAGTCTCCGGCCTGTCGGCGGAGGATTATGCGCGAACTAATCTCTTTTTCCGCATGGGCATGACTAATTCCTCGCTGGTACGCGACACGGAGTATATCGAAGAGCACATTGCCCGGCCTTATAACGGCGGCGAACTTCATGCGGACGAATATTGCGAAGCCCTTTTTGCCGGCGCCATTCTATCCACACCGGCCGACATGGCTTGCTACATCCGAACCCTGCTGGCCGGCGGCCTGGGCGACAACGGACGGGTGATATCCAACGAGACCCTGCAAGTCATGATGACGCCGCAGAATGCCGGCATTCCTCTGGACGACTATATCAGTGCGATAACGCCCGGGATTGCGTTTGCCTTGAATCATCCGCCGTTGAGGTACATGGGGCGGACGCTTTGGCATGACGGGTCGACCACCTACTTCCGCAGCTTGCTGCGCGTGGCGCAGGATGCGGGGCTGGGGTGTTTCATTTCCTGGGGCAGTTCCGAAGGGGGAGGGGTAAATTCTGAAATGGTCGACAGCACGCTGAAGTGGGCTTATGAAGCCAAAACCGGCATCGCGCCGCCCAGTTATGGCCCGCCCTCGGTATCGGCCGAAACACCGGCCCCCACCCAGGTGCTGGCGTTTGCCGCGGGAACTTTTGTGACCGGCTCGGGCTATGACCGGTTCGTCACCAATGCCACAGGCTTGCATTGGACGTTGAACGCGGCCTCGTCGCGGCCTGTCGAAACCAATCTGGTCTATCGCTCTGACGGCTGGTTTACGCTGAGTAGTTCGGTTCATCAGCAACTCCTGTTCACACAAGTCGCCGGAAGGGTGGTGGCCGTGATGAAATATTTTGAAGCCGGCATGACGAATGTATCTTTGTATGGCGAGAATCCCGGCGTCATAACGCCGGTGAGCGCGGCCTGGTCGAATCGGCTCGGTCGCTGGTGGGCGGTGGATATGCAGCCCAATGACATCGGCTGGCTGGCGCCCGACGAAAACAGCAACCCCATGTTGGATCTGAGCGTGAAGGATGGCGTCTTGCTGCTCGATCCCATGGCGGAAGGCTCGAAATATGCGATCGGCACGACCAATGAGGCCCTGGGTTTTGCGCTGGGCTTGGGCCGCAACCGAGGAACCGCTCTCCGGGTGGTGTCGACCAACGGAGAAGAAAATCTAATTTGGATGGGTATGCGATTTCGCTCGTTCGGTTCCATCCCCTCGTTGGCTCCCAGCTCTTCAACCAATGGGGTCGTTTCCGGCGATGAGACGGACTGGTTCTATGTTCCGGCCTCCACCGGAACGGCTCATACGGTTGACTTGACGACCGAGGCAGAGGTCATCGGTTATTTATACGACACAAACTGCGTTCCCTTGGGGACCTCGGGCCGCGCGCATGCGTTTCATTTCGAAGAAACCAATGCCCAGCCTTTTCTGGCGGCCATTGTACGCAATGGAACAAACGCCGGACCGTATACGCTGGCCCTTCGCACCAATGCCGTTCCTTTTTATCAGGCGCTTTCACCGAGCCAATGGCCGACGGCTTTCGCGGCCCGATCGAATCTGTTCCCTCGTACGGAATTAGGTTATGTATTTGTGCCGGAGAATCGCACCAACCAGCCCGGCAACTTGCTGAAGCTGGCCGTGGCCAGGATGGATTCGACGAATCCGCCGGCGCAGCCGATCGTCTTCGTTAGCGGCGGCCCGGGCAATTGGAGCATTTTCAGTACGTATCAGTATTACTTCAAAACGTACTTCAGCGACTACGACATCTACATGATCGATCAGCGCGGCGTGGGCTTCTCTCAGCCTTCTTTGGCGTCGCGCACCGACGAGAGCCTGCTCGACCTGTTGTATCGCGTGAAGTTTCTCGAGCTGGGCGACCCGTATGCCGTTCACACCGTGGAATCCGCCCGCGATTTGGAAGATGTGCATGCGGCCCTGGGCTTGGGCCCCATCAACCTTTGGGGCCTTTCCTATGGGACCATGCTGGCCGAAACCCTGATGCAACTCAATCCGCCCTGGATGCGTTCTGTCGTTCTCGACGGAATTCTCGCGCCGAATATGCCGCCGTATCGGGGCGTGGGGACTGTCCAGAGCAATGCCTTGGAATCGTTGTTTCACGAGGTCGCCTCCGATCCTGTTGCATCGGAATTTTATCCGAATTTTATGGCCAGCTTCCGTGCGCTCGCGTCGGAACTGGAGGCCGCTCCCGCGCCGGTTTATATCAACGGTCAGATGATCCCGTTCACGGGCCGAATGTTTATCGAATATGTTCAATATCAGTTGCTGTTTTCCGATCTGGGCTGCCGCGAGCGGATTCCCAATATCGTCTGGCGCGCTACTCGTGGCGAATATCAGGCGTTGCTGGAATTGCTTTCGTTCCCGAACAAGAATTCCGAAATGATGGACAACGGTTATACGGCTAACATGAACGGTCTGGTTCTTCATCACGACTTCCTGCCGTTCGATTCGTTGGAGCAGGCCACCAACGCCAATAGCACGCTGTGGGAACCTCTGCGGACGTATGCGAATTACTTCGTTGCGAACGACCTGTCTCCGGCCATGCAGATTCGGGACGGCGGCGCCGCGGAGGCGACGTTTACGCAGCAACTGACCAGCGCCGTGGCGACGCTGTGCGTTAACGGGTTCTTTGACCCGCAATGCGGCACGAACTGGGCCTCGGAAGTCGCCTCGCAGTTGCCCAACAGCTTTCTGGCGCTGTTTCCGACGGTCGGACATGGCGTGCTGCAAGGCGGAGAATGTCCGCGGCAAGTCATCCGGGAGTTCCTGGCCGATCCGACGCAGGAGCCGGACCTGTCCTGCCTTAACGGCATGCGGCTGGATTATCCCGCGCCGTACCCGACTAATGCAGCGTGGCTGGCGGACGGACAAACCCAAACCAACACTTTTACGGAAAGCGGCTCGGCGGTTTGGTATCGCTTCAATGCCGTGAGCGGCTTGTATTATTGGGTGCAAGCCGGCTTGGGAGGGGCGCCCATCGTGCGCATGGTGGACGCCGACGCGAAAGTCGGCGATCAAGTCGAGCCGAACGACCCGCTCTGGCTGGCCCCATCCGATGGCGCTTATTACGCCTGGCTCCTTGCGCAAACCAACGGCCTCGCCACCTTCAATTGGTCTTATCCGCTGCTGCTGCGCGGGCTTCAGCTCTCGGATGGGCTTGTGGCCTTGACGTGGCAGGGCGTAACGAATGCCTCGTATGATATTTGGGCAACGACGAATTTGGCCGGCCAACAAGCCTTCATCCGCGTAGGGTCCAATGTGGTTCAGACCGGCTGGTTCAGGATGTTCACGAACAGCGCGGCCGAAGAACCGTTGCGATGCTATCAAATCCGGAGGTCGCCCCTCTGATCCTTCATGTGGGAACTTGAGGGGGGATTAGCGCTCCAGCGCAAGTCCCGCTTGGCCCTTCGACCCGCTCAGGCCGGGCTGCATGGGGCAAAACGGGGGCGCGCCATCTTGGTCCATTGGCTGCGTTGGCGCAGGCCGGGCGGACAAAAGTCCTGCCCGGCCTGCGCCGCCTTGCCACTGAACCAAGCTGACGCGCCCCCGTTTTGCCCTGTGCGCCCTGGCCTGAGCGGGTCGAAGGGCCAAGCGACAGCCACCCCATGCCAGTAAACTGGACATGGGGTTCCATTGCGGTAGGTGGTTGTTTTCTTTGGAGCCGGAGCGACCTCGCTCCGGCCGGACGAAAAACGGAGCCGGGTGGCTCCGTCTCCAGAAGAAATTCGTGGTCTGGCTATGGAATCGGGCCATCATCAGAAGTACGACGAGAACTATGGGAAGAAATAGGGCAGCGAGGGACTAGCCCGCATTTCTCACAATGCCCCGCAGTCTGCGACTGCGGGGCATTGTGAGAAGGAAAAATGTGACCGGCGAGT